>CAYFMA010000048.1:1008-14142 GCA_964344085.1 uncultured Mycobacterium sp. | reverse complement strand
GCTCGTCGGTGGCCACCCCGGAGACCGCGGCATTGCCCAGGCCCTGACGCGGCACGCTGAGCAGCAGGGCGATATCGCCCCAGGCGATCTCGAGGGCGTTGACGAGTGCGGACATGTTGGCGCCGTTGACGTTTCCCTTCGGCCCGTCGGCGCTGTCGCGGAAGGCGTCGGTGCCGGCGAACGAGATCGCCTTCGACGACGTCATGCCCTCGAAGAGGGTGGCGACGGTGTCGAGTTCGACGGGGTAGGCGTGCTCGTTGAGGTCGTACTTGCGGGAGATCGGCCGCAGGATCTCCGCGGCGCCCTTGTGCGCCATGTCGATGACGGCTTGGAGCTTCTTGGGCAGTTCGAGGTTGATCGCCATCTACAGCACCACCACTCCCTCGGCGACGCCGACGGCCCGCAGGTCGCGGTACCAGCGTTCGACCGGATGTTCCTTGGTGTAGCCGTGGCCGCCGAGAAGTTGCACACCGTCGAGGCCGATGCGCATTCCCTTGTCGGCGGCCAGTTTTCGGGCCAGTGCGGCTTCGCGGGCGAACGGCAGGCCCTGATCGGCGCGCGAGGCGCCGCGCCAGGTGACCAGTCGCAGGCCGTCGAACTCGATGGCCATATCGGCGCACATGAACGCCACCGCCTGACGGCGGGCGATCGGTTCGCCGAAGGCCTCGCGTTCCTTGACGTAGGGGATGACGTAGTCCATCACCGCATGCGAGGTGCCGACGGCCAGTGCGGCCCAGCCGAGGCGGGCGAGTGCGATGGCCTCCGGGTAGTCGCCGTCCTCCCCGAGGAGAGCGCCTTCGGGCACCGAGACCTTGCGGAACTCGACCCGGCCGAGTTCGGCGGCGCGGATGCCCATACCGCGATCCGCGGTGACGGTCACCCCCTGGCTGCCCGCCTCGATGATGAACATCGCGGGCCGGCCGTTGAGTTGTGCTGCGACGACGAACAATTCGGCGTCAGCGGCTGCGGGCACCAGGGACTTGACGCCGTCGATGCGGTAGCCGCTGGGGGTGCGCACGGCGATGGTCTTCAGCGCGGTGGGGTCGAACAGCGCGTGCGGTTCGGCGATCGCCACACAGGCCTGCGGCACGTTCTCGCCGGAGAACTCCTTGAGGTAGGTGGCCTGCTGATCGGCGTTGCCCCAGTGGGTCAGCGCGGACGCCACCCCGCCGGGGGCGAGGATCGGCAGGGCCAGGCCCATATCGCCGTAGGCCAGCGCTTCGGCCACCAGTGCGTTGGTGACGGTGCTGCGGCCCTCGGCGATGCCGTCGAAATCCTCGGGCACCTTGATCGCGGTGACGCCGAGTTCGGCGGCCTTGGCGATCATGTCCTTGGGGTAGGTGGCGGCGTCGTCGGCCTCACGGGCGGCCGGGCGCAGGATCTCGGCGGCGAACTCGGTCACGGTCTCGACGATCATCCGCTGGTCGTCGTCGGGGGTGAGGTCGAAGTAGTCGGCCCTGTTCGGTTCCAGCCGGGTGGCCGGCTTGCCGAGACCCTGGACCCGCTTGAACTGACGGGTGGTGGTGGCCGCTGCCGAGAAGCCCTTCTGGACGCCGAACTTCAGCATCTTGTTCAGCGGTTCACGCAGGCCGCGGCGGTCCAGGAACTCGCTGCCCAGCAGGGGCGTGAGCAGGCCCATCCCGACGTCGAGGGCATCTCGCTTGTGCTTCCGGCCGACCATACGACCTACCTTACTCCGGAGTAAGGTACGCCAGCGTCATTGGATGCAGCCGTCCGTTGGTGGCCACGGCGCTGCCGCCGTGCGGGCCCGCAACGCCGGCCAGATCGGTGAATTCGCCGCCGGCTTCGCGGACCAGGATGTCCAGCGGAGCCAGGTCCCAGAGCTTGACCTCGGGTTCGGCGGCGATGTCGACGGCACCCTCGGCCAGCAGGCAGTAGGAGAAGAAGTCCCCGTAGGCGCGCACCCGCCACACCGCGTCGGTGAGCGCGACGAATTCCTCCCGCAGGCCGAGATCGGCCCAGCCGGACAGGCTGGAGAACGACAGGCTGGCCTCGCCGAGATCTTTGACCCCGGAGACCTCCAGTCGTCGTGCACTGCCGTCGCGGAAACGGGTGTGCGCGCCCAGGCCCTTCGCCGCCCACCACCGCCGGTCCAGGGCGGGCGCACTGACCACGCCGACGACCGGGATACCGTCCTGCAGCAGCGCAATCAGGCTGGCCCACACCGGAACTCCGCGGACGAAGTTCTTGGTGCCGTCGATGGGATCGATCACCCACTGCCGTCCGGTGCGCGACGGTTGGCCGCCGTGCTCCTCGCCGAAGATGGTGTCCTCGGGGCGGTGTTTCGCCAGTACCTCGCGCAGTGCGGATTCCACGGCGACGTCGGCGTCACTGACCGGGGTGAGGTCCGGTTTGTGTTCGACATGCAGGTCCAGTGCGCCGAACCGGTCGAGGGTGATCGCGTCGGCACGGGCTGCGAGGTCCAACGCGAGGTCCAGATCGGCCTGCAGATCGCTCATGGCTGCAGTCCTACCATGAGCGGCATGTGGTCCTTCGCGGTGTTCTTGCTCATCATCGGTTCGCTGGCTCTGATTCTGGGTCCGCGACTGATGGCGCGGCGCGGGCCGCAGGCCGACTCGGTGCCCGGCACTCTGCTGGTCACCGGGGTGAGCCCACGGCCGGACGCGCCCGGGGAGCACTTCGTGACGATCAGCGGGGTGATCAACGGCCCGACGGTCAACGAGCATGTGGTCTATCAGCGGATGACGGTCGACGCCGCCAACTGGCCGGTCATGGGTCAGCTGATCCCGGTGGTCTACTCGCCGAAGAATCCGGACAAGTGGTTCTTCGCGCCGCCCGCGCCGCCAGTGCTGCCGGGCGCTTGAGAAGCATGTGACTTTTTGCCCACCTCGTAGCGACAACGGGGGCGGGGTGGGCCCGCGCATATGGAGTTGTCGCTGTGAGGCGGGCAAAAAGAGAGTCGTCTCCGGGCGGCGCGAGGTTAAGGCAGGAGCGGCGCGAGGGTGGGGCAGGAGCGGCGCGAGGTTAAGGCAGGAGCGGCGCGGCCGAGCGCCGTCAGCCGTGCGCCACGCGCAGCATTTCGGCGACCGAGGCGATCTTCACCCGCGGCCGCCCGTGCGGTTCGCCGGCCGAACGCTCGGCGGCGTCGATCAGCTTCCAGTGCTCACCGGTCACCAGCGCGGGCTGACGCGCGGCCAGCCATGCGGCAACCGCGGACGCATCGACCCCGCGCGGTGAGACCGCGGCGAGATCGGCGACCAGACCGTCGACGGTCTCCTGGGAGTCGCTCTTGTTGGTGCCGATCACTCCTGACGGCCCACGCTTGATCCATCCGGTCACATAGTCGTTCGACCGACCCTCGATCCGGCCCGATGTATGCGGAATGGTCCCCGAGCGCTCATCGAACGGCAGACCCGGCACCTCGACCCCGCGGTACCCGACCGCGCGCACGACGAGATGCACCGGCAGCGTCTCGCGCTCACCGGTGTCGCGCGCGACCATCCGTCCGCCCTCGGAGACGAGTTCGTTGCGGCCCAGCACGATCTCCTCGACTCGCCCGGATCCGCGGATCTCGATCGGAGAAGTGCAGAACCGCAACACAATCCGGCGATGCCCCGGCCGGGGCTCGCGCAACGCGTAGTCGCGCATCACCTTCATGTTGCCCGCGGCGATCTTGCCGGCGGCCTCGGCGTCGGCATCGCTGATGCCCGCGATATCGGCCGGATCGAGGATGACGTCGACACCGGAGAGCTCACCGAGTTCACGCAACTCCAGCGTGGTGAACGCCGCCTCCAGCGGTCCGCGCCGACCGACGATCACCACCTCGGACACCCCGCGTTCCCGCAGCGCCTCCAGCGCATGGTCGGCGATGTCGGTCTCGGCCAGCACGTCGGGATCGGTCACCAGGATGCGCGCGACGTCGATGGCGACGTTGCCGTTGCCGATCACCACCGCACGGCCGGTGGAGATATCCGGCGCCATATCGGTGAAGTGCGGGTGGGCGTTGTACCAGCCGACGAAGTCCACCGCGGCGACACTGCCGGGCAGATCCTCACCCGGGATCCCCATCGGCCGGTCGGACTGGGCGCCGACGGCGTAGATCACCGCGTCGTAGCGCTCGGCGAGCTCGTCGGCGGTGATGTCGCGGCCCACGACGACATTGCCGAAGAACCGGAACCGCGGGTCCTCGGCCGTCTTCTCGAAGGTCCGGCTGATCGACTTGATCTTGGGGTGATCCGGCGCCACTCCGGAGCGCACCAAACCCCAAGGAGTGGGAAGCATTTCGATCATGTCCACCCGGACGTCGGGACCGCCGTCGGCCGCCGAGGTGGCCCCGAACCGCAGCAGCGAGGCAGCGGCGAAGAATCCGGACGGCCCGGCACCGACGATGGCGACGTGGTACGGAGGCATTATCGGATGGTAATCGCGATCACGTTCGCCGCGACGGTAACGTGACACCACGTGGATCTGGATCGACAGTCTGATATCGACGCCCTCGACGCCACCCTGACCACGGTGGAGCGGGTGATCGACGTCGACGGACTGCGGGCCCGGATCGAGTTGCTCGAGAAGGAAGCCGCAGACCCCAAGCTGTGGGATGACCAGGCCAACGCCCAGAAGGTCACCAGCGAGCTGTCCCACGCTCAGGCCGACCTGCGTCGGCTCGAGGGGCTGCGCAGCCGCCTCACCGACCTGCCGGTGCTCTACGAGATGGCTGCCGAGGAGGGCGGTGCCGAGGCCCGCGCCGAGGCCGACACCGAGCTGGAGTCCCTGCAGGCCGACGTCGAGGCCATGGAGGTCCGCACCCTGCTGTCCGGGGAGTACGACGAGCGTGAGGCGCTGGTGACCATCCGCTCCGGCGCTGGTGGGGTGGACGCCGCCGATTGGGCCGAGATGCTGATGCGGATGTACATCCGCTGGGCCGAACAGCACAAGTACCCGGTCGAGGTGTTCGACACCTCCTACGCCGAAGAGGCGGGCATCAAGAGCGCCACCTTCGCGGTGCACGCCCCGTTCGCCTACGGCACGCTCTCGGTCGAGCAGGGCACCCATCGGCTGGTGCGGATCAGCCCGTTCGACAACCAGGCCCGCCGTCAGACCTCCTTCGCCGAAGTCGAGGTGCTGCCGGTCACCGAGACCACCGATCACATCGACATCCCGGAGACCGACGTCCGCGTCGACGTCTACCGCTCATCCGGCCCGGGCGGACAGTCGGTCAACACCACCGACTCCGCGGTGCGTCTGACCCACATCCCGACCGGCATCGTCGTCACCTGTCAGAACGAGAAATCGCAACTGCAGAACAAGGTGTCGGCCATGCGGGTGCTGCAGGCCAAACTGCTCGAGCGCAAGCGTCAGGAGGAGCGCGCCGAGATGGACGCCCTCAAGAGCGACTCGGGCGCGTCCTGGGGCAACCAGATGCGCTCCTATGTGCTGCATCCCTATCAGATGGTGAAGGATCTGCGGACCGAGTACGAGGTCGGCAATCCGAGCGCCGTGCTCGATGGCGACATCGACGGTTTCCTCGAAGCCGGCATCCGATGGCGGAACCGCAAGGACGATGACGATTAATCTGCGCTCCGGCCGCTGGCACGACTTCTGGCACGGCGATCTCGGCGAGTCGATTCTGACCAAATCGCTGAGCATCGCCCTGCTGATCATCGGCGCCGTCCTCGTCGCGCGCTTCATCAGTTGGCTCGCGGGTCGCATCAACCGCAAGATCGACTCGCGTTTCCAGAACAGCGACGATCTGGTCCGCACCGAAAGCGCCAAACACCGTCAGGCCGTCGCCTCGGTGATCTCCTATGTGGCCATCGCACTGCTGAGCGTCATGGTCGTCGTCGAGGTCACCGACATCCTGGCCATCCCGGTCAGCTCGCTGGTCGCACCCGCTGCCGTCATCGGCGCCGCACTCGGCTTCGGCGCGCAGCGCATCGTGCAGGACCTGCTGGCCGGGTTCTTCATCATCACCGAGAAGCAATACGGCTTCGGCGATCTCGTGCAGCTGACGCTCGGCTCGAGCAACGAGGCGATGGGCACCGTCGAGGACGTCACTCTGCGGGTGACCAAGCTGCGCACCTCGGAAGGGGAGATGTACACCATCCCCAACGGTCAGATCATGAAGACGCTCAACCTGTCCAAGGACTGGGCGCGCGCGGTCATCGACATCCCGGTGCCCAGCAGTGCCGACCTCACCAAGGTCAGCGAAGTCCTGCAGGGGGTGTGCGAGGCCGCCACGGAGGATCCGGAACTGCGTGCGCTGCTGCTCGACAAGCCGAAGGTGAGAGGGGTGGAGAGCATCGGACTGGACACCGTGAACCTGCAACTGGTGGCCCGGACCCTGCCCGGTAAGCAGTTCGAGGCCAGCCGCAAGTTGCGGCTACTGGTTGTTCCGGCCCTCGCCCGGGCCGGCATCGCGACCCCGGCGGTGCCCCGATGAACCGCGAGGGCAAGACCTGGCCCGGCTACATCTTCGGTGGCCGGATGCGCACCTCCACCCTGGTGCTCATCGTCGCCTTCGTCGGCCTCGGCTGGCTGTACGAGACCTACGAGCCGCCGCTGCAGCAGCCCGATCAGGTTCCGGCCAGCGAGGTGGTGCCTCCCGGCTTCATCCCGGATCCGGCCTACACCTGGGCCCCGCGCACCGACGTCCAGCGGCACACCACGACGCCGACGGCGGACGAGGACGACACGACGTCGCCGACGACGACGCCGAGCACCACACCGACCACGCCCACGACCTCCACGGCTGCGGCCACGCCGACCGCGTCCACCACCCCGACGAGCCCGGCCAACGTCCCGCCCGGACCGCCCGGTCCGCCGGCGGTAACGACGCCGGTGGCCCCACCCTCGGCCGTGACCAGCACGTCCGCTGCGATACCGTCACCACCGGCAACGCCGGTTCCGTCCAGCGCGGTGCGCCCCGGTTAGAGTTGGCACCTGTGATGATCTCCCTCGACCATGTCACCAAGCAGTACAAGGCGTCGGCGAGGCCTGCCCTGGACAACGTCAGCGTCAAGATCGACAAGGGTGAGTTCGTCTTCCTGATCGGACCGTCGGGTTCGGGCAAGTCCACCTTCATGCGACTGCTGCTGGCCGAGGAGACCCCGACCTCCGGTGAGGTCCACGTGTCGAAGTTCCACGTCAACAAGCTCTCCGGCCGCAACATCCCCAAATTGCGGCAGGTGATCGGTTGTGTGTTCCAGGACTTCCGGCTGCTGCAGCAGAAGACCGTGTCGGAGAACGTCGCCTTCGCCCTGGATGTGATCGGCAAGGACTCGGCCACCATCAAGAAAGTGGTGCCCGAGGTGCTGGACATGGTCGGGTTGTCCGGCAAGGCCAACCGGCTGCCGGCCGAACTGTCCGGCGGTGAGCAGCAGCGCGTCGCGATCGCCCGTGCCTTCGTCAACCGGCCTCTGGTGCTGCTGGCCGACGAGCCCACCGGCAACCTGGACCCGGATACCAGCCGCGACATCATGGACCTGCTGGACCGGATCAACCGCACCGGCACCACGGTGCTGATGGCCACCCACGACCACCACATCGTCGACTCCATGCGCCAGCGCGTCGTGGAACTCTCGCAGGGCCGCCTGGTCCGCGACGAGCAGCGCGGCGTCTACGGAATGGATCGCTGATGCGCGCCGGCTTCCTGGTCAACGAGGTCGTCACCGGCCTGCGTCGCAACGTCACCATGACGATCGCGATGATCCTGACCACCGCGATCTCGCTGGGCCTGCTCGGCGGCGGTCTGCTGGTGGTGCGACTCGCTCACCAGTCCCGCGCGATCTATCTCGACCGCGTCGAGAGTCAGGTGTTCCTCACCCCCGATGTCTCGGCCAACGACCCGTCGTGCGACGGCGACGCGTGTAAGGCGTTGCGCGCCAAGATCGAAGAACGCGACGACGTCAAGAGCGTGCGCTACCTCAACCGCGACGACGCCTACAACGACGCAGTCACCAAGTTCCCCGAATACAAAGACGTCGCCAGTAAGGACTCCTTCCCGGCTAGCTTCATCGTCAAACTCGAACATCCCGAGAAGCACAACGATTTCGACGCCGCGCTGAAGAATCAACCCGGCGTGCTCAACGTGCTCAACCAGAAGGATCTGATCGACCGGCTGTTCGCCGTGCTCGACGGGCTGTCGAACGTCGCGTTCGCGATCGCCGTGGTGCAGGCGATCGGCGCAGTCCTGTTGATCGCCAACATGGTTCAAGTCGCGGCTTACACCAGACGCACCGAGATCGGCATCATGCGGATGGTGGGCGCCACCCGCTGGTACACCCAGTTGCCGTTCCTGCTCGAGGCGGTGCTCGCCGCGCTGATCGGTGTGGGACTGGCCATCATCGGCCTGATCGTGGTGCGCGCACTGTTCCTGGAGAAGGCGCTCGACCAGTTCTACAAGGCGAACCTGATCGCCAAGGTCGACTACGCCGACATCCTCTACTACGTGGCGCCGTGGCTCGTGCTCACCGGTGTCGCGATGGCCGCAGTCACCGCTTACGTCACGCTGCGGCTGTACGTCCGGAAGTAGCCGTGCCCAGTCATGTCTAAGGCCTCGCAGGAGCGCAAGGCGGCAGCGGCCAAGAAGGCCGGTGACGCCAAGGGCGGCAAGAAGGTGATCGCCACCAATCGAAAGGCGCGACATCACTATGCGGTGCTCGACACCTACGAGTGCGGGGTGGTGCTGACCGGCACCGAGGTCAAGAGCCTTCGCGACGGCGCGGCCTCACTGGCCGACGCGTTCGCCACTGTCGACGACGGTGAGATCTGGCTGCGCAACCTGCACATCCCGGAGTATCACCACGGCACCTGGACCAACCACACCCCGCGGCGCAACCGCAAACTGCTTTTGCACCGCCGCCAGATCGACATGCTCGTGGGCAAGATCCGCGACGGCAACCTGACCCTGGTGCCGCTGTCGCTGTACTTCACCGAGGGCAAGGTCAAGGTCGAACTGGCGTTGGCGCGCGGCAAGCAGGCCCACGACAAACGTCAGGACATCGCCAAGCGGGATGCGCAGCGCGAGGTGGTTCGCGAACTCGGCCGCCGCGCCAAGGGCATGCACTGAACGGGATCCTGTTCGCCCTGGCGGCCGCCGGCTGCTACGGGGTGAGTGATTTCGTCGGCGGCCTGGCCTCCCGTCAGGTGGCCGCGCTGCGCGTCATCCTCGTCTCCTACCCGCTTGGCATGCTCGGCCTCGGCGTGGCGGCGGCGATCGCCGGCGGCCACATCACGACGGCGGCGCTGCTGTGGGGAGGACTGTGCGGGATCGCCCAGGGGCTCGGCGTGTGGTGGTTCTACGCAGCACTGGCGGCAGGTCCGATCTCGGTGGTCTCGCCGCTGACCGCGATCCTGGCCGCCGGGGTGCCATTGGGTGTCGGCATCGCACTGGGGGAGCGGCCGGGCCCGATCGCCGGCGTCGGGGCCGCACTCGCACTGGTCGCCGTCGTCCTGGTCAGCCGGGAGGCGACCGACGAGGACGTCCGCCCGCACCGGTTCACCGCGAAGGTTGCCCTGCTGACTCTGGGCGCGGGCTTGGCGTTCGGCCTGAACTTCGTGATGATCGCCCAGGCCCCGGCGGAGTCGCGGCTGTGGCCGCTGTTCTTCGGACGGATCGCCGCGACCCTGCTGGTCGTGGTGGCCGCCGCGCTGACCGGCGATCTGCACCCGCCCCGGGGCGCGTCCCTGCGGCTGGCGGTGCTGGCCGCGGTGCTCGACATCGGCGCCAACGTGACCATGCTGTGGGCGTTGCAGGGCTCGATGCTCTCGCTGTCCAGCGTGCTGATGTCGCTGTATCCGGCGGCCACCGTGCTGCTGGCCGTCGTGGTGCTGCGGGAGCGGGTGACCCGGTGGCAGGGCGTGGGGATGGTCGCGGCGCTGGCGGCGATCACCCTTATTTCCGGGTCCGGAGTCCATTAACCCGCTGTCGTGCTCCTCATCGCGGCCCCTGGCCGCTTGATCGTCACACGACGTAGGCTTCGCATTCGTGGCCAATGCCGAACGTCCCCGCACCGTCCTCGACAAGAACGAGGTCCTGGAGGGGCTGTTCGCCTCCTGGGATTCGCTGTCCGATCTGTTGTCGGGTCTGACCGACAAGCAGTGGCTGACTCCGACCCCACTGCCCGGCTGGACGGTGCGCGATGTCGTCGCCCATATGGCGGGCACCGAACTGATGCTGTCCGGTGAGCCCAACCCCGACGTCGACATCAGCGGCCGCGGCCATGTCCGCAACGAGATCGGTGCGCTCAACGAACGCTGGATCGAACACCTCAGCTCCCAGACTCCGGCCGAACTGCTGGCGACCTTCCGCGACATCACCGCCAAGCGCAAGGCTGCGCTGTCGGCGATGAGCGATGAGGAGTGGAACGCCGTTGGCTTCACCCCGGCCGGCCCGGACAGCTATGGACGCTTCATGCGGGTGCGGGTGTTCGACTGCTGGTTCCACGAACACGACATCCGCGACGCGCTCAAGCTGCCCGCCTCCGATGAGGCTCTGACCGGACCCGATACGCGGCTGGCCCTGGACGAGATGCAGGGCAGTATGGCGTTCGTCGTCGGTAAGAAAGGACAGGCGCCGGAGGGCTCGCGGGTGATGATCGCGCTGACCGGTCCGGTGTCGCGGGTGATCCGGGTGGCGGTCGACGGCGGCCGGGCCGCTCTGGTCGAGAACTTCGGGCCCGCCGAGTCCACCGCCATCATCGGGATGGACGGTCTGCAGTTCACCCGGCTCGCGGGTGGACGCCCGATGCTGGCGGGCCGGCCCAAGGGCATCGACCTCGGCGGTGACGAGGAACTGGGCAACCGGATCGTCGAGAATCTCGCCTATGTCATCTAGGAGTCTGCGCATCGCCGCGGTCGCTACTGTGGCGCTCTCCGTTCCGCTGTGGGCTGGTTGCGCCAAGCCAGCCGCGCCGCCTGCGCCGAAGACCGATGGGGTGCCGCCCAATCCGTTCCTGTCGGCCTCCACATACGGGATCACGCACATGGACTCGGCGCAGTCCGACACCTTTCCCTACAACGTCCCGCGCGGCACCTTCCACATCGATCCTCGGACCCAACCGCGCTCAGCCGGTGGTCCGATCAACATCATGACGCTGGCCTCGACGTCACCGGACTACATGTGGGTGTCGTCGACGTCGGGGGTGCGCTACGTCGATGTGCGCGGCGGCGGGTTCCGCACCGTCGCCGAACTGACTCCGCCCGGAATCAGCACCATTCCGGTCGCCGAACTGGATCGCGTTCTGGCACAACCGTTCACGAGTATGGATCAGGTGCGCACGGCAGTCGAGAAGGACTGGAAGCTCAACGCCCGAGTGCTCGGCAACGGCACCTACAGCCTGGTCGGCTCGGACAACAAGCTGTACTACAGCACCGCAGACAGCCGGATCCTGGTGCTGGAACTGGTGAACCCCAGGGATCCGTCGGCCGGGATCCGGATCGCGAATTCGCTTGATTTCAAGCAGTTCTTCCGGCCCGATCCGGTCGGTCCGATCCCGGAGACCACCGTCGGTCTGGCGATGACCTATGACGGACATCTGGTGGTGGCCACCACCAAGGGTGTCAGTGTGCTCAGCCGGGACCTGGCCGATTCGCCGTGGCAGGTTTTCTTCGCCGCCGACGAGACGGTGTCGAACTCGGTGGCCGTCGACGAGAAGGGCGGCATCTACGTCGCCTCGGATCAGTTGATGCGCAAGCTGGTGTGGACGGGCACCAAGCTGTCCGACGATTCGGCCGACGGCGCATGGGCGGCGCCGTACGACACCGGCCGGCAGCCGCCTTCGGTGAAGTTCGGCGGCGGCACCGGATCGACGCCGACGCTGATGGGTTTCGGCGACGACGCCGACAAACTCGTGGTGATCACCGACGGCTCAGACCGGATGAAGCTCGTCGCGTTCTGGCGCGACAAGATCCCCGGCGACGCCGTGCCGGTGGCCGGCGCCAAGTCGCCGCGGATCGCCGATCAGACTCCGGTGACCGCGGGTCTGGATCCGCTGCCGCAGTTCATTCAGAGCGAGCAGTCCGTGGTGGTCAACGACTACGGGGCGTTCGTCGTCAACAACATCCGCCCCGCCGGCGACCCGGACCGTCTGGTCGACGTGCTGGCCGGCGGGCCTGTGCTGGACCCGCCGCACGGGATGCAGCGTTTCGAGTGGGATCCGGCCACCAACAAGTGGCATTCGGTGTGGGCCCGCGGTGACGTGGTGGCCACGTCGATGGTGCCGGCGGCCAGCAGTGGGGCGAACCAGGTGATGGTCAACGGCTACACCAAGGCCGACGGCTGGGAGGTCACCGGACTGGACTGGGACACCGGCCAGACCGTGCAACGGGTCATCTTCGGCCAGGACAATCTGGGCAACGGCGCCTACGCACTGATCCAGTACGCGCCGAACGGGGATCTGCTGTTCAACGGGGTCGGCGGGACGTTCCGGGCGCGGCTGGGGAATTAACCCCGGGGGTTGTCGGTTATATCCCGTACCATTGGTTTATCGGCCGAAATCCATCGGCCGGTGGTGCGAGGGGCTGAACGGTTTCGACTTCGCGCATCGAATCAAGGGAAGCGTGCCGGTGCAGGCAAGAGACCACCGTAAGCGTCGATGCAACCAATTAAGCGCCGATTCTCATCAGCGCGACTACGCCCTCGCTGCCTAAGCGACGGTGTGTCTGTCAGACCGGGAGCGCCCTCGGCCCGGACCCTGGCATCAGCTAGAGGGATCAACCGCTCAGTCCGGTCGCGGGACTGAACGGGACAACCAACAGCGACTGGGATCGTCATCTCGGCTTGTTCGCGTGACTGAGAGATCCGAGTAGAGACCTAGCGAACTGCGCACGGAGAAGTCTTGAGGGAATGCCGTAGGACCCGGGTTCGATTCCCGGCAGCTCCACAAGAACAGGCCAGGCCGAAAGGCCTGGCCTGTTTCGTGTCGTGACCAAGATGGTGGCTAGGTCCTCACTAGAGCTGCCCCAGAGGCCGACACACATTGGACAAAGCGTTCCAGTACTGACCGGGCGCACAGTCTTGCGCCGGCTGAGGCGTCTGGCAGGTGTTGGTAATCGGATCCCAGAATTGGCCGTTGACGCAATCCAGCGGCTCAGCCGAACCGATCCCGGCGCCGAACAACGAAACGGCAGTAATGGGAGTGACCGCAAGAATGG
>CAYFMA010000048.1:0-998 GCA_964344085.1 uncultured Mycobacterium sp. | reverse complement strand
GCGCCACCAGGAACAGGCCAGGCCGAGAGGTCTGGGCTGTTTTGTTTGGACAGCTGGCAAGTTCCTGAGCGATTTCCCGCGACACGGCTGAAGTGCACCGGATAGCCAGTCGCTGTGAATACCCTGGGAACCAATGGAGAAGGACGGCGCTGTCCCAGAGGGCAGTGGAGGCCGGCCGTCGGTAGCTGACGTGCGCCGAGGTCAGATCGTTGACGCGTTCCTCTCCTTGGTTACCAAGCATGGTCTTGAGCAGGTGAACCTCGCAGACGTCGCGGCTGCTTCCGGGGTTCAGCAGCCGGCGATTCGCCACTTCGTCGGTAATCGAGATGACTTGATTGTCGCGGCTATCGCGGAATTGAATCGCCGCTATCTTGCGGGCTGCTACGCAATCGCGGCGGAGTCGCCGAACATCGAGACGCTGGTAAGTATGTTCTTCGATCCCAGCGTCTCGCACGATCCCGATGCCATCGCGTTCTTCCATATGGTTCCGGAGAGTTTTCACCACGAAGGAACACTTGCGGCGGTGAAAGAGGCTTACGAGATCTTCTTGCGGGTGGTCGCCGACGGTTTGCGCCGTAGCTATCCCGATGTGGGGGAGGCGCGGATTCGCGACACCGCTTATGCCATCGGGTGTCTGATGGAAATGAGCGGGACTCTTCAGCGGATGGGTTTCCCGCGCGCACGGGCCACTGGCGCGGCGAAGGCGGCCCTGGCCTTGGCTGAGGAATTGCGCAACAACTAGCTCGGCGCTTGTTGGGCGGTGATCGCCCTCACAATCCGAGCGCGAGTCGGATTGTAATTTTAAAAAACAATATCTGCTAACGTCCCGAAGCGAGTTGAGGGCTAAGGGGTAGCCCCGCACAAGCAAGGGGCTTTCGTGGACGTTTCTCGCATCGTCGGTACTAGAAATATCAAGGGCGATGGTGCGGACTCCACCGAGTTCAGCGGCCGTCATCGCCGTTTCCCCCAGGGCCGGGTACGCGCGATCGAGTATGGAC
>CAYFMA010000047.1:13002-25063 GCA_964344085.1 uncultured Mycobacterium sp. | reverse complement strand
GTCCCAGGCCAAGGACGCGCGTCTGGCCATCCTCGAGGTGATGGCCGAGGCCATCGATGAGCCCGACGAGATGAGCCCGTACGCGCCGCGCGTCACCGCGATCAAGATCCCGATCGACAAGATCGGCGAGGTCATCGGACCCAAGGGCAAGATGATCAACTCGATCACGGAGGAGACCGGTGCCTCGATCTCCATCGAGGACGACGGCACGGTGTTCGTCGGCGCCACCGATGGCCCATCGGCCCAGGCGGCGATCGACCGTATCAACGCGATCGCCAACCCGCAGCTGCCCAAGGTCGGCGAGCGGTTCCTGGGAACCGTGGTCAAGACCACCGACTTCGGCGCCTTCGTCTCGCTGTTGCCCGGCCGTGACGGCCTGGTGCACATCTCGAAGCTGGGTCGGGGCAAGCGGGTCGCCAAGGTCGAGGACGTCGTCAAGGTCGGCGACAAGATCCGGGTGGAGATCGCCGATATCGACAACCGCGGCAAGATCTCGCTGATCCCGGTTGACGAGGATGCTGCCGCCGGGGAGGCCGCACCGGTCGATGCCGCGACCGCCAGCAGCTAAGACGCCGCCGGCCGTCCGGCGCACCGTGTTGCCGGGCGGCCTGCGGGTCGTCACCGAGCAGGTTCCGTCGGTGCAATCGGCATCGGTGGGGTTGTGGGTCGACGTCGGATCCCGCGATGAGGGACCGACCGTCGCGGGTGCCGCGCACTTCCTCGAACACCTGCTGTTCAAGTCCACCCCCACCCGCACTTCGGTGGAGATCGCCCAGGCGGTCGACGCCGTCGGCGGCGAACTGAATGCCTTCACCTCTCGCGAGCACACCTGCTATTACGCGCATGTGCTCGACGAGGACCTGGAGATGGCGGTCGATCTGGTGGCCGACGTCGTGCTCAACGGGGTGTGCGCACCCGACGATGTCGAACTCGAACGGGATGTGGTGCTCGAGGAGATCGCCATGCGGGACGACGACCCCGAGGACACACTCGGGGACGTGTTCCTGTCCGCCATGTTCGGTGACCACCCGGTCGGGCGTCCGGTGATCGGCAGCGTCGACTCGGTGTCGCGTATGACGCGTAATCAGTTGCACTCCTTCCACGTCCGGCGTTACACACCGGAGCGGATGGTGCTGGCGGTGGCCGGCAACATCGAGCACGACCAGGTGGTGGCGCTGGCCCGCAAACACTTCGGCGGCCGTCTGGTCAAAGGCCTGAGCCCACAGCCGCCGCGCAAGGGTTCCGGCCGACCCGCCGGGCGCCCGGAACTGATGCTGATCAACCGCGATTCCGAGCAGACCCACATGAGCCTCGGCGTGCGTATCCCGGGACGGCACTGGGAGCACCGGTGGGCGCTGTCGGTGCTGAACATGGCTCTCGGCGGCGGCCTCAGTTCACGGCTGTTCCAGCAGATCCGCGAGACCAGGGGACTGGCCTACTCGGTGTACTCGGCTATCGACTCGTTCTCCGACAGCGGCGCGTTCTCCGTCTATGCGGGATGTCTGCCCGAGCGGTTCAGTGAGGTGGTGCGACTGACCCGTGATGTGCTCGACACCGTGGCGCGCGACGGCATCACCGAGGAGGAGTGTCGGATCGCCAAGGGCTCATTGCGTGGCGGACTCGTTCTCGGACTGGAGGATTCGGCCTCGCGAATGAACCGGATCGGTCGTAGTGAACTCAACTACGGCGAGTACCGGAGCATCTCCGAATCCCTTCGGCACATCGAGGAGGTCACCCTCGATGAGGTCAACGCGGTCGCTCGCAGGGTGCTACGCGGAACCTACGGCGCCGCGGTACTCGGCCCGTACCGGTCCAAGCGCGCTCTGCCCGAACCGCTCCGGGGTCTCGTCGGCTGATGTTCCATCCGGCGAACCCGGTGCATCGTGCCGCAGTCGCGGGGCTGTCCGGGACGTTGTAGCGTGCCTCCAACGAAGGGGAGGTACACAATGCCGATTCGTGAAGACATCTTCACCGAAGCCGACCTTGCCGACGACACGCTCGCCCATCTGGGACCGTTGCGGTCGCTAGCCGGCAGTTGGGCGGGATCGGGTGGTGCGGACGTCCATCCCTCCGCCGACGGAGCCGAGGGGGATTCGTACACCGAGACCTTCGTGTTGCAGGCCGTCGACGGCCAGGCGAATGGTCCGCAGGCGCTGTACGGGCTGCGATACCACCAGCACGTGCTCAAGCCGGGTGAGAGTGCCACATTTCACGATCAGGTCGGCTACCTGCTGTGGGAGCCGGCCACCGGACTGATCACGATGTCGCTGGCCATTCCCCGTGGGCAGGCCGCATTGGCGGGCGGTTACGCCAAACCGGGAGATCGGGAGTTCACCTTGACCGCGACGCGGGGTGACACCACGTTCGGCATCAGTTCCAACCCGTTCCTGGAGCGCGCTTTCACCACCGAGCGCTGGCAGATCCATTTCACCATCGACTCGCAAGACCAGTGGTCCTACAAGCAGACGACCACCCTGCTGGTGCACGGCGACGAGGAGTTCTCGCACACCGACGGCAATATCCTGCGCCGAACGGGTCCGGCTCTACCCAACCCGTCGATCGGCTAGCTCTAGGCCAGCAGACTTTCCGGATCGGTGAAGCGCAGGTCGAGGTCGCGGGCGACCTCGGCGTTGAGCAGCTTTCCTTCATGCGTCGACAGACCCTTGGCCAGTGCAGGGTCGGCGAAACAGGCACCCTGCCAACCCTTGTCGGCGAGCTTGAGCACGTACGGCATGGTCGCGTTGGTCAGCGCATAGGTCGAGGTTCGCGGCACCGCGCCGGGCATGTTGGCGACGCAGTAGAACACCGAATCATGGACCGTGAAGGTCGGGTTGTCGTGAGTGGTGGGCTTGGAGTCCTCGAAGCAGCCGCCCTGGTCGATCGCGATGTCGACGAGCACTGAGCCCGGCTTCATCTCTGCCACAAGCGCATTCGTCACCAGCTTGGGTGCTTTGGCGCCGGGCACCAGCACGGCACCGATGACCAGATCGGCCTGCTTGACGGCTTCCTCGAGATCGAGGCGTGAGGAGTAGCGGGTCTCGATGGCGCCGCCGTACTCGGCGTCGATCTTGCGCAGGGTGTTGACGTTGAGGTCGAACACGGTGACGTGGGCGCCCATACCCCAGGCCACAGCGGCCGCGTTATCGCCGGCCATACCGCCGCCGATCACCACGACCTTGGCTGGCGCGACGCCGGGGACGCCGCCCATCAGCACGCCGCGACCGCCTTGCGTGCGCATCAGGTGGTAGGCGCCGACCTGTGCCGACAGCCGGCCGGCGACCTCGCTCATCGGTGCCAGCAGGGGGAGCGCACCGTCGGCGGTCTGCACGGTCTCATAGGCGATCGACGTGGTGCCGGACACCAGCAGCGCGTCTGTGCACGGCTTGGAGGCCGCCAGGTGCAGGTAGGTGAAGATCACCTGACCCTTGCGCATCCGGGTGTACTCGGGCTCGATCGGTTCCTTGACCTTCAGCAGCAGTTCGGCCTCGGCCCACACCTGATCAGCGGTCTCGATGATCCGGGCGCCCGCGTTCTTGAAGTCTTCATCGGTGATGGCCGAACCGAGGCCCGCGCCGGACTGGACCATCACGTCGTGGCCGCGGCGCACTAGCTCGCTGACACCAGCTGGGGTGATCGCGACGCGGTACTCATTGTTCTTGATCTCGGTGGGGATGCCGACGCGCACGGGTGCTCCTCATTAGGCGGAATGCTTGCGTCAATTGTGAAGAAATCTCGATGTGGCGGCAATCATGCCGACGAAAATTCGCTAGAGTGCCGTTATGTCCGACAAATCGTCGACTATTTCCGATCGGCGCGCTGCCCAGTCGAAGGATATTCGGCCCGCCGAAGTCGACGACGTCGACCGCCGCATTCTCGCCCTGTTGCACGCCGACGCGCGGATGCCCAACAGTGCCCTTGCGGAGGCTGTCGGGATCGCTCCGTCGACCTGTCACGGTCGGGTGCGTCGTCTGCAGGATGTCGGAGTAATCCGCGGGTTCCACGCCGACATCGATCCCGCCGCCATCGGGCTGCCACTGCAGGCGATGATCTCGGTGAGCCTGCAGGCCGGCGCCCGCGGCAAGATCCGCAACTTCGTTCAGCAGATCCGTAAGCGGCCGCAGGTGATCGACGTCTACTTCCTGGCCGGCGCGGACGACTTCATCATTCACGTGGCGGCTCGGGACACCGATGATCTTCGTTCGTTCGTGGTCGACAATCTCAATGCCGACACCGATGTGGCCGGCACCCAGACGTCGCTGATCTTCGAGCACCTGCGTGGGGCGGCGCCGCTGTGAGCGATGTCTATCTGTACGCGAATCTCGACCGTCGCCGAGTACCTGATGGTCAACGCACTCGGCGGCGGTAACAAGGATCGCTTCGGCGCCAATCGGCAGAAACGGCTGGGCCACTAGGGGAGTAACCGTTCGGGGTGGTGGTAGTCGTTGGTGCCGCCGTTGAACGGCAGGCCTGGCGGTGGTCGCCATTCGGTGGTGCCGTCGGAGCGTTTTCGGGTCGTCCAGCCGCCCGGCTGAATCATGCGGTGATGCGGACCGCAGGCGAAGGTGAGGGCGTCGATGTCGGTGGGACCACCGTCGGTCCATTCTTCGACGTGGTGGACCTCGCACAAGTAGCCGGGCATATCGCAACCGGGTGCGGTGCAACCGCGGTCCTTCGCATACAGGACTATGCGCTGATCAGCCGACGCGATGCGCTTGGAACGTCCGAGATAGACGGCCCGTTCCGAGTGGTGGTCGAACACGCACAGGTAATGCCATGCATGGGAGGCCATGCGGATCAGATCCGGGATCGGCAGCAGGGTGCCGGCCGCGGTGACCGCGTGGCCGGCGCCGGTCTGCAACTGCTGAAGATCTGTCGACACCACCACGGTGACAGGCAAACCGTTGTGCTGACCGAGAGCCGGATCGCCGAGTCGGCCGCGCACCAATGCCGCGAGGGCGTCGTGCTGGCGTTGGGCGTGCCCGCGGGAATCGCGTTGGGCGGCTTCTGCACTGGGTTGCCCGTCGGTGACCGGAAGGTCGTCGTCGGGGTTGCACATACCGGGTGCCGCGAATTTGGCGAACCACGCATCCAGATATGCGCGCAACTCGGGTGTGGCGGTGAGCTTCCCGATGCTGGTGCCGTCGGCACGCTGCCCGCACCAAAGGAATCCGCGTTGCCGCGCCCGGTCCTCGTCGGTGAACTTCCCATCCGGATTCAAGGTCAATGCCAGTCGGGCGGCGAGTTTCTCCAATTGATCGGGCCGTAAGTCTGCGGCCTTCTCCGCGAGAAAGCCCTCGCCGGCCTTCACCGCCGGCGCTGGAATGTCAGCGGGCAGATCGCGAATGAAGCCTTGGATCACTTTCAGATGCTCGGCATCGATCACGCCGGCTTTCCACGCCTTGGCGGTGGCCGGCAAGACCGGCGGCACAGGCTGACCCGAAATCGTGATCCGCGGAGTCAACTGCTCGGCATCCCGAATCCGGCGGCGCGATTCCCGCCTGCTGATCCGCAACACATCGGCCAGGGCGATGAAAGGCGGGGGACAGCCCTCGACCTGTTCCAGGCGGGTGATCAGGTCGTGAGCCACCGCCTTCTGCCGGCGACGGCTGGTCTCGAGCTGTTCCAGCACCACATACCGCTCAGCGACGCCCAGAGAATCAAGATCAGCGGCGGCCAGCAACGCGACCGCCTCGTCGAGCGCCTCCAACGCCACTGATATCGAACTCATGTTCGAAAAATATCGCAACCATCCGACACCCGATAGCGCCCACGCGGCGTCCTGTGGATGAACTCCGGACTGTGGATACGCTTCACCGCATGCGAGTGGGAGTCCTGGGCGCCAGGGGCAAGGTCGGAACGACGATGTGCGCCGCGGTTCGTGACGCCAAGGATCTCGACCTCAGTGCCGAGGTCGACGCCGGCGACGCGCTCAGCCTCTTCACCGACAGCGACACCGAGGCCGTCATCGATTTCACCCACCCCGACGTCGTCATGGGCAACCTCGAGTTCCTCATCGCGAACGGCATCCACGCCGTCGTCGGCACCACAGGCTTCACCGACGAACGCATCCGGCAGGTGGAGTCCTGGCTGAAGAAGAGTCCCAACACCGGCGTGCTGATCGCCCCCAATTTCGCCATCGGCGCGGTGCTGTCGATGTATTTCGCCCAGAAGGCCGCGCCGTACTTCGAGTCGGCCGAGGTCATCGAACTGCATCACCCGCAGAAGGCCGACGCCCCGTCGGGCACCGCCACCCGAACCGCGAAGCTGATCGCCGAAGCGCGAAAAGGCCTGCCGCCCAACCCCGATGCCACCAGCACCGGACTCGAAGGGGCAAGGGGAGCCGACGTCGGCGGCATCCCCGTGCACTCCATCCGGCTCACCGGTCTGGTCGCGCATCAGGAAGTGCTGTTCGGCACCATGGGCGAAACGCTGACCATCCGCCACGACAGCATCGACCGCACCTCCTTCGTGCCCGGTGTGCTGCTGGCCGTCCGCCGGATCGCGCAGCGCCCCGGACTCACCATCGGCATCGAACCGCTGCTCGACCTGTGAGGCTGCGTGTCCAGCTCCTCATCGCCCTGCTGTGCGTGGCGCTGTTCGTCTACTTCGCACTGCTGACCCGCACCGCCGTCACGCTGATCCGCACCGGCACCGTCGAGACCGTCGCACTGGGCATCGGTGTGCTCGCCCTGCCGATCGTCGGCGCATGGGCGGTGCTGGCCACGCTTCGTGCCGGCTTCGCCCACGACCGGCTGGCCCGTCTCGCCGCCGACCAGGGGATGGAACTCGACGTCGAGAGCCTGCCGCGGATGCCGTCGGGCCGCATCGAACGAGAGGCAGCCGACGCCCTCTTCGGGACGACCAGAACCGAACTCGAGGCGGACCCGGACAACTGGCAGCGTTGGTACCGGCTGGCTCGGGCCTATGACTACGCCGGTGACCGCCGCCGCGCACGTGAGGCCATGCGGACCGCGGTGAAACTGGAAGCGGAACACCGGTGACGACGCTTCTCGTCGTGCATCACACCCCCTCCCCGGCTACCCGCGAACTGCTCGAGGCGGTGGCAGCCGGAACGCATGATCCGCAAGTCGAAGGCGTGGACGTCGTCGTCCGCCCCGCTCTGGCCGCCACCGTCACCGACATGCTGGACGCCGATGGCTATCTGTTCGGCACGACCGCGAACTTCGGCTACATGTCCGGGGCGCTCAAGCACTTCTTCGACACGGTGTACTACCCGGTTCTGGACCATGTCGCCGGACGGCCCTACGGTCTGTGGGTGCACGGCAACAGCGACACCGTGGGTGCGGTCTCGTCCGTCGACCGGATCGCCACCGGGCTCGGCCTGGTGAAAGCGGCCGACGTCCTCGAGGTGACCGGCGGTGTCGACAAGGCGGTGCGGGAGCAGGCGTACGGGCTCGGCGGCACCCTTGCCGCCGTGCTGATGCCATAACGGAATGAGGTGGCATGGCTGGAATCGCTGATCTGGCGCTGGGCGCCGCCCCGATCGCCGGTGGCGCTCTGCTGGGCACGCTGGCCGGAACCTTCAAAGGACCCGACTTCCGCTCCATCATCAAATCCGATATCGAACTGCTCGACGCGCTTCCCGAGGACAGTGTCGTGCAGCGCAGGGAGCTCAAACGCACCATCGACGAGCGGATGCTCGAGCTGATCGCCAGCATCGACCAGAACCGCGAATTGCGTTTGACGGCAAAGTCTTACAAGGGAAACTGGCGCGACATCGTCGTCTTCGTCTGCGCGCTGCTGTTCACGCTGGTGTGGTGGAACGTGCCGCACAGCCGATCCAACTGGACGATCACCTTCGTCGTGCTCGTCGTGTTGTCGGTCGTCATCGGCATCTACGCGGCTCGCGGCATCATCCGCGTCCTACGGAGATTCTTCAGCCGGTCCTAGAGATGTGCGCCGAAGAACGATTCCATGGCCTTCCAGTGCTTCTCGGCGGCTGACCCGTCGAACGGGGCGTTATCGGGAACGGCGAATCCGTGCGCTGCCGCATACCACTCCATGACGTGCTCGACGCCGGCCTCCGTCAACGCGCGGTCGAGTCGCTGTTCGTCCTCGGCCGTGTAGGACGCGTCGTTCTCGGCGCCTCCGACGTAGACCGCAGCCTGGATCCGATCGGCCAACCGGTGCGGGCTTCCGGGATCGGCATCGGCGGCCAGTCCGCCGCCGTGGAAGGACATTGCCGCGGCCACCCGGTCCGGCACCCGTCCGGCCACGATCAGCGAGGTCCGGCCGCCCATGCAGTAACCGGTGGTCCCGAACCGTTGCCCCCGCACCTCGGGCCGGGAGTCGAGATAGTCGAAGAAGGCCCGGGCGTCGGCGGCCATCACGTCGGGGGTGATGCTGCGCATCAGGCCGAACAGCCGGTTGCGTTCGCCCTCGTCGCCGAACGCGGTCTTCATGTCGAACGGCGCCCACGAGCCGCTGCGGTAGTAGACGTCGGGCACCAGCACTGCGTAACCCAGGTCCGCCAGACGCTGCGCCATCTGCCGGAACGCCGGGCGGGCGCCGCCGGCGTCGGGATACATCACCACGCCGGGCCAGGGACCCGTGCCTTCGGGTAGGGACAGGGTGACCGGGCAGGTCCCGTCGGCCGTCTGGATCGTGTCGGTGATGGTCGGCATGGCTTAAGTGTCCACCCTCCCGCCCCCGACGTAAGCTGATCGGCGTGGCGATCCCGACCCCGTACGAGGACCTGTTGCGTCTGGTTCTCGAGCAGGGCACGCGCAAGTCCGACCGCACCGGTACCGGAACCCGCAGTCTGTTCGGCCACCAGTTGCGTTACGACCTCTCGGCCGGCTTCCCGCTGATCACCACGAAGAAGGTCCATCTGAAGTCGATCGTGTACGAGTTGCTGTGGTTCCTGCGCGGTGACTCCAACGTCGAGTGGCTCCAGCGGAACGGTGTCACCATCTGGGACGAATGGGCCAGCGAGACAGGCGATCTCGGACCGGTCTACGGCGTGCAGTGGCGGTCCTGGCCGACCCCCTCCGGCGAGCACATCGATCAGATCAGCAACGCACTCGATCTGATACGGACCGACCCCGACTCCCGGCGCATCATCGTCTCGGCCTGGAATGTCGGCGAACTGCACAAGATGGCCCTGGCGCCGTGTCACGCGTTCTTCCAGTTCTATGTCGCCGACGGAAAGCTGAGCTGTCAGCTCTATCAGCGCAGTGCCGACATGTTCCTCGGCGTGCCGTTCAACATCGCCAGCTACGCGCTGCTCACCCACATGATGGCGGCACAGGCCGGCTTGGACGTGGGGGACTTCGTCTGGACCGGCGGCGACTGCCATATCTACGACAACCACATCGCACAGGTCACCGAGCAACTCGGCCGCGATCCGCGTCCGTACCCGGAACTGGTTCTCGCCCAGAGGGATTCGATCTTCGACTACACCTACGAGGATGTCGAGATCCGCGGTTACGATCCGCATCCGGCGATCAAGGCGCCTGTCGCCATATGACATCATGACGTCGCTGATCTGGGCTCAGTCCACCTCCGGGGTGATCGGGCGGGACGGCGCCATCCCTTGGCGGCTGCCCGAGGACATGGCTCACTTCAAGGATCTGACAATGGGCCACACCGTGGTCATGGGCCGGCGTACCTGGGAGTCGCTGCCGCCGCGGTTCCGGCCGCTGCCGGGCAGGCGCAACGTCGTGCTGACCCGCAACCCGCACTACCAGGCCGATGGTGCCGAGGTCATCACCTCGCTCGACGATGTCCTCGCACTTCCGGACACCTGGGTGATCGGTGGTTCGGAGATCTATCACCTGGCCATGCCGGCCGCCACCCGCTGTGAGGTCACCGAGGTGGACCTGCACATGCCTCTGGAGGACGAGGACGCGCTGGCCCCGATGCTCAATGAATCCTGGTTGGGCACCGCCGGAGACTGGCAGGACAGCACCTCGGGTCTGCGTTACCGGTTCATCAGCTACGTGCGGGTATGACCCGACTGACCGCCGCCCAGGCCCGCCGGGTCGCGGTCGCAGCCCAGGGCTTCGGGACGACGAGACCGACGGCCGTCACCCGGACGGATCTGCGCCGGCTGATCGGCCGCATTCAGGTATTGCAACTGGATTCGGTGTCGGTGTCGGTGCGCGCCCACTACGCACCGGTGTTCAGCCGGCTCGGGCGCTACGACCGCGACGTTCTGGACCGGGCGGCGTGGAACCACACAGCGAGAAGCCCACGAATGCTGGTCGAATACTGGGCGCACGAGGCCGCACTGATGGCCGTCGAAGACTGGCCGCTGTTGCGCTGGCGGATGCGCGAATACACCCACGGCCGCTGGGGCGTCGAGATCGTGAAGAGGAATCCCCGGCTGGCCGAGGCAGTCATCGCCGCGGTCGCCGAACTCGGACCCGCTACCGCGGGCCAGATCGAGGCGCACCTCAACGAGGGCACCCGCCGCGGCAAGGGCGCAGCCCACACAGAATGGTGGAATCGCACCGACACCAAATGGGTGGCCGAGGCCTTGTTCGCGTCCGGCACGCTCACCACTGCCCACCGTGCCGGCTTCGCCCGGCACTACGACCTCGTCGAGCGGGTACTGCCGGCGAATGTGCTGGCTCGCGATATCGACGACGAGCAGGCCGTGCGCGAACTCGTCCTGCGTGCGGCCGGCGCACTCGGGGTCGGCACCGAGGCCGATATCCGCGACTACTTCCGGCTCAGGCCCGACCAGTCCAAGCCGGCGGTTGCGGCACTGGTGGCCGACGGGGAACTCGAACGGGTGGAGGTGACCGGCTGGAGCGCACCGGCCTATCTGCGCGTCGGACAGAAGATTCCGCGCACTGACCGTGGCACCGCGCTGTTGTGCCCGTTCGACCCACTTGTCTTCTTCCGGCCGAGAGTGCAACGGTTGTTCGGTTTCGAATACCGCCTGGAGATCTACACCCCGGCCGCCAAGCGGCAGTTCGGCTACTACGTGTGGCCGTTCCTGCTCGACGGCGAACTGGTCGGCCGGGTGGATCTGAAGGCCGACCGGGCGGCCGGGGCGCTGAATGTGGTCGGGGCCTTCGCCGAGGACGGTCGGGACCGGAAACGGGTCGCCGCCGAACTGGCCGGGCAACTGCGCGCGATGGCCGATTGGCTGGGGCTGGCCGATGTGACGGTGGCCGGCCGAGGCGACCTGGCGGATGCGCTCCGCCGAGCCGGTTAGGGTTCTCCCGTGGCCGAGACGGCGCCGCTGCGCGTGCAACTGATCGCCAGGACCGAGTTCCTGGCTCCGTCCGATGTGCCATGGAGCACCGACGCCGACGGCGGCGAGGCGCTCGTCGAGTTCGCCGGCCGGGCCTGCTATCAGAGCTGGGACAAACCGAATCCGCGTACCGCGACCAACGCTTCCTATATCTCCCACATCATCGACGTCGGACACTTCGCCGTTCTCGAGCACTCCTCGGTGAGCTTCTACATCACCGGCATCTCGCGGTCGGCCACCCACGAACTCGTCCGGCACCGGCACTTCTCCTATTCACAGCTGTCCCAGCGCTACGTCCCCGAGCACGACGCGCAGGTGGTCATGCCGCCTGGTCTGGCCGATGATCCCGAACTTCAGGAGATCGTCCTGGCCGCCGCCGACGCCAGCCGCCGGGCCTATGAGGACCTGCTGGCCAAACTCGAGGCCAAGATCGCCGACCAACCGAATGCGGTGCTGCGCCGTAAGCAGGCCCGCCAGGCGGCCCGGGCGGTGCTGCCCAACGACACCGAGACCCGCATCGTGGTGACCGGCAACTACCGCGCCTGGCGGCATTTCATCGCCATGCGGGCCAGCGAGCACGCCGATACCGAGATCCGCCGCCTGGCGATCGCCTGCCTGCGGGAACTCGCCGCAGTCGCCCCGGCGGTGTTCGCCGATTTCGAGATCTCCGTCCTGGCCGACGGGTCCGAGGTCGCCACCAGCCCGCTCGCCACAGACGTCTGACCGACGACGATTCGGGGCGTAAGTCCCGATGAGGAGTCGGGCGAGTTGGGGCGGAGCCGACGACGATTCGGGGCGTAAGTCCCGATGAGGAGTCGGGCGAGTTGGGGCGGA
>CAYFMA010000047.1:0-12902 GCA_964344085.1 uncultured Mycobacterium sp. | reverse complement strand
GCCGACGACGATTCGGGGCGTAAGTCCCGATGAGGAGTCGGGCGCATGAGGTCCGACGGACAACGGGTAACCTAACCTCCCGTGAGCACCAGCGGATTCGACGTCACGGCCCGGTTGGGCACCGTCCTGACCGCGATGGTGACGCCGTTCAGGGCCGACGGCTCGCTGGACACCGACACCGCCGCCAGGCTGGCCACCCGTCTCGTCGATTCGGGTTGCGACGGACTGGTGGTCTCCGGCACCACCGGTGAGTCGCCGACGACCACCGACGCCGAGAAGAGCCTGCTGCTGCGCACCGTGGTCGAGGCGGTCGGGGACCGGGCCCGCATCGTCGCCGGCGTCGGCACCTACGACACCGCGCACAGCATTCATCTGGCCAAGGCTGCGGCCGCCGAGGGTGCACACGGTCTGCTGGTTGTGACCCCGTATTACTCACGTCCGCCGCAGTCCGGCCTGGTCGCCCATTTCGGCGCCGTTGCCGACGCCACCGATCTGCCGGTGATTCTCTACGACATTCCTCCGCGTTCGGTGGTCCCCATCGAATGGGACACCATGCGCAAGGTCGCCCGGCACCCGAACATCGTCGCGGTCAAGGACGCCAAGGGCGATCTGCCCGGAGCGGCACAGATCATGGCCGAGACCGGGCTGGCCTACTATTCCGGCGATGACGCACTGAACCTGCCATGGCTGGCCATGGGCGCGGTCGGATTCGTCAGCGTGTGGGGCCACGTCGCGGCTGGGCAATTGCGAGACATGTTGAGCGCCTTCAACTCCGGCGACCTGGCCACCGCGCGCAAGATCGCCGTCACGCTGGCCCGTCTCGACGACGCGCAGACCCGGTTGGGCGGCGTGACGATGTCCAAGGAAGGCCTGCGACTGCTGGGCTTCGACGCCGGCACCCCCCGGTTGCCGCAGATGCCCGCCACTGAAGAACAAATCGACGACCTGGCCGCCGATATGCGCGCGGCTTCTGTGCTGCGGTGACGATCGACGACCTGACTCCACCAGGGCCGCTAGCCCCGGGCGCGCTGCGTGTCACCCCATTGGGCGGTGTCACCGAAATCGGCCGCAATATGACGGTTTTCGAGCATCTCGGCCGGCTTCTCATCATCGACTGCGGGGTGCTGTTCCCCGGACACGACGAACCCGGCGTCGATCTGATCCTGCCTGATATCCGGCACGTCCAAGACCGGCTCGACGACGTCGAGGCACTCGTCCTGACTCACGCGCACGAGGACCACATCGGCGCGATCCCGTTCCTGCTCAAGATCCGGCCCGACATCCCGATCGTCGGATCGCGTTTCACGCTCGCGCTCGTGGCGGCCAAGTGCCGCGAGCACCGCCTCACTCCGACCCTGTTCGAGGTCTCCGAGGGTCAGCGCACCACCCACGGGGTCTTCGAGTGCCAGTTCTTCGCCGTGAACCATTCCATTCCCGAAGCCTTGGCCATCGCAATCCACACCGGTGCCGGAACGGTGCTACACACCGGCGACATCAAGTTCGACCAGTTGCCCCTGGACGGCCGCCCGACCGATCTGCCGGGGATGTCGCGGCTCGGCGACATGGGAGTCGACCTGCTGCTGTGTGATTCGACGAACTCCGAGATCCCCGGAGTCGGACCTTCGGAGAGTGAGGTCGGCCCCACGCTGCACCGGCTGATCCGTGGGGCGGACGGCCAGCGGGTGATTGTGGCCTGCTTCGCATCCAACGTCGACCGGGTCCAGCAGATCGTGGACGCCGCGGTCTCATTGGGCCGGAAGGTCTCCTTCGTCGGACGATCCATGGTCCGCAATATGGCGATCGCCCGGGAATTGGGCATCCTCACCGTCGATGACCGCAACGTGGTCGACATCTCGGCCGCCGAGCTTCTGCCGGCGGACCGGATCGTGCTCATCACGACGGGTACCCAAGGCGAGCCGCTGTCGGCGCTGGCCCGGATGTCGCGCGGAGAGCACCGCAGCATCAGCATCACCGCCGACGATCTGATAATCCTGTCCTCCTCGCTGATCCCCGGCAATGAAGAGGCCGTGTACGGGATCATCGATGCGCTGGCCAAGATCGGTGCCCGGGTGGTGACGAATCAACAAGTGCGGGTGCATGTCTCGGGACACGCCTACAGCGGGGAGTTGCTGTTCCTCTACAACGCGGTGCGCCCGCGCAATGTCATGCCGGTGCACGGCACCTGGCGGCATCTGAGGGCCAATGCCAAACTCGCGGCGCGAACCGGCGTGCCCGAGGATCGGATTCTGCTCACCGGCAACGGAGTCAGCGTCGACCTGATGGACGGAAAGGCCTTCATCTCCGGTGCGGTTCCGGTCGGCAAGATGTTCGTCGACGGTCTGGTCACCGGTGACGTCGGCGACGCCACACTAGGCGAGCGGCTGATCCTCAGTTCGGGTTTCGTCGCGGTTACGGTCGTCGTACACCGCGGAACCGGCAAGGTCGCCGCCCCGCCGCATCTGCATTCCCGCGGATTCTCCGAAGACCCCAAGGCGCTGGAACCGGCGGCACGCAAGGTGGAGAAGGAATTGGAATCCCTTGCCGCCGAGCGCATCACCGATCCGGTGCGGATCGCGCAGGCGGTGCGGCGCACCGTCGGCAAGTGGGTCGGCGAGGTCTACCGGCGCCAGCCGATGATCGTGCCGACGGTCATCGAGATCTGACCGGTCGGATCTAGCGTTTGTTGACGAAGCCGGCATCGACCGGCAGCGCCACACCGGTGACATAGCGCGCCGCATCCGACACCAGCCAGAGCACCGCGTTGGCGATGTCGTCGACATCGAGGGTCTCCACCGGCAGGGCATTGGTCAGGTCTGGTCCCGCCACCTGCTGTTGCGCCACGCCCTCCAGCCACGACCGGGTGAAGTCGTTGTCGATCATCGGGGTATCCACTCCGGCGGGGTGAATCGAATTGACCCTGATGTTGTACTGCGCAAGGAAATTGGCGTAAGCCCGCATCAGACCGACCACGCCGTGCTTGGCTGCGGTGTAGCCGATCGATCCGGCGACCGGCGCGCCGATACCCACCAAACCGACGACCGAACTCGTCAGCACGATCGAACCGCCGTCGCCCTGTCTGATCAGCGGCCGCATCGCGACGTCGATGGTGTGGTAGACCCCGGTGAGGTTGACGTCCAGCACGTCCTGCCAGGCGTCCTCGCCCATCATCGGGGCGATACCGGCGTTGGCGATGACGACGTCGAGCCGGCCGAGTTCGGTGACTCCTTCGGACAACGCGGTTTTCAATGTCGTTCGGTCCCGGACGTCGGCTTCGCGGGCCACGATCCGGGCCCCGGCGTCCTCGACGAGTTTGACCGTCGCGGCCAGATCATCGGGCGTCGCCATCGGATACGGAACGCTGGCGATCTGATCGCAGAGATCGACGGCGATGATGTCGGCGCCCTCGGAGGCGAGTTTGACCGCGTGCGCGCGTCCCTGGCCTCGCGCGGCGCCGGTGATGAAGGCGACTTTTCCATCGAGGGTGCCCATAGTCGGATGAAGCCGTTCCTTATCGGTCAGGTGTCTGCGGTCTCCACCGTAGATTGTCAGCCACTGACGAAAGGCCGGGAATGGATCATTCCGATCACCGCAAGTCGCTGCACATGACGGTGCTGATGACACCGGACATGGCCAACTTCTCCGGTCATGTGCACGGCGGAGCGCTCTTGAGGCTGCTCGACCAGGTGGCCTACTCCTGTGCCAGTCGCTACGCCGGCACCTATGTGGTGACGCTCTCGGTGGACCGGGTGCTGTTCCGCGACGCCATCGAAGTGGGGGAACTGGTGTCGTTCTCGGCCTCGGTCAACTTCACCGGGCGCACCTCGATGGAGGTCGGGATCCGGGTGGAGACCGAGAACATCCGCACCGGCACCCGCAAACACACGAACAGCTGCTACTTCACCATGGTCGCGGTCGATGAGGAGGGCAATCCGGTGCCCGTGCCGCCGTTGGAGCCCGGCACCGAGACCGAACGCCGGTGGTTCGCCGCCGCCGGGGCCCGTCGGACAGCGCTGAGGTCGGCGTTCGCCGATTGATTGCGTTCTGGCAACGACGTGCCCTGAGACCCGTGTTACGGGTGGTGCCAGTGAGGCTGGTGCGGTTAATCTAGCCGCCATGGCGAACACGACGGCCGCTCGCTCAAGCGCGCGAACGACCAGCTCAAAGGGCTCGACTAGACCGGCTGCGAAGTCAGCCCAGCCCGCTGTGCAGCGCCGTAAGCCCGCCGCCAAGTCGGCCGCCAAGTCCGCGTCTAAGGCGTCCGCGAAATCGGCGTCCAAATCCGCGCCGAAGGCCCCCGCCAAGCCGGCCGCTCGCACGTCGCCGTCCGCAGTGGCGCTTGCCGCCTCCGCTGGCGGGCGTGCCGCCCGCGCCACCTGGCTGATGGCGGCCCGGGGAGCCGGAACGACCGCCCGTTCGGTCGGCCGGGCCCGCGATATCGAACCCGGTCACCGCCGGGACGGCATCGCGCTGGGCCTGCTGGCGCTGGCCGTCGTCATCGCCGCCGCCTCCTGGTTCGACGCTGCCCGGCCGGTCGGGGCCTGGATCGATTCGATGCTGCGTGGCGTCGTGGGCGGTTCGGTCATCTTCCTGCCACTGCTGTTGGGTGCGCTGGCAGTGCTGCTGATGCGCACCGAGCCCAACCCGGAGGCCCGACCGAGACTGGTGCTCGGCGCCGCGATGATCTGCCTGCCGGTGCTGGGTCTCTGGCACCTGTGGTCCGGCTCACCGGCCGGCCCCGCCGCCCGCCAGCGGGCGGGCGGATTCGTGGGGTTCGTGATCGGCGGACCGCTGGCCGATGGCCTGAGCGCCTGGCTGGCCACTCCACTGCTGATCTTCGCCGTAGTGTTCGGCTTGCTGCTCATCACCGGCACCACCATCCGTGAACTGCCCGAGGCGCTCTATTCGATGTTCGGCACCCGTTACGGGCGCAGATATGCCGAGTACTACGACCATGACGGTGCGGACTACGGCGACGACTATGAGGGCTTCACGGACACGAAGTTCGACGAACCGGCCGACGATTTCTCCGATGGCTATTACGACGATCCGCGCGCCTACGAAGATGAGGTGCAGAGCTGGCCGGGGACACCCGGCCCGGTCGGCACGCCGCTGGACAACTACCCGGTCGACGGCGGTGCAGGTGCCACCGCCCCGATCAAGCCCCGCCGCAAGAAGCCCGCGGCACCGAAACCGGCTGCGCCCAAACAGGACTCGAAACCGATCGACCGTGTGGTGGAAGGTCCCTACACCCTGCCCTCGCTGGAACTGTTGATCCCGGGCGATCCGCCGAAGACCCGCAGTTCGTCCAATGATCAGATGATCGATGCCATCACCTCGGTGCTGCAGCAGTTCAAGGTCGACGCGACGGTCACCGGCTGCACCCGTGGTCCGACGGTCACCCGATACGAGGTCGAACTCGGGCCCGGCGTCAAGGTCGAGAAGATCACCGCACTGCAGCGCAACATCGCTTACGCGGTGGCCACCGAGAGCGTGCGCCTGCTGGCGCCCATCCCGGGCAAGTCCGCGGTGGGTATCGAGGTGCCCAACACCGATCGCGAAATGGTCCGTCTCGCGGACGTTCTCACCGCCCCCTCGACCCGCCGCGACCACCATCCACTGGTGATCGGTCTCGGCAAGGACATCGAGGGCGACTTCATCTCGGCGAACCTGGCCAAGATGCCGCACCTTCTTGTGGCCGGCTCCACCGGTTCGGGCAAGTCCAGCTTCGTCAACTCGATGCTGGTCTCACTGCTCGCCCGGGCCACTCCGGAAGAAGTGCGGATGATCCTCATCGACCCCAAGATGGTGGAACTGACTCCCTACGAAGGCATTCCGCATCTGATCACCCCGATCATCACCCAGCCGAAGAAAGCCGCGGCCGCACTGGCCTGGCTGGTCGAGGAGATGGAGCAGCGCTACCAGGACATGCAGGCCTCGCGGGTTCGCCACATCGACGACTTCAACGCCAAGGTCCGTTCCGGTGCGATCACCACACCGCTGGGCAGTAAGCGCGAGTACCGGCCGTATCCCTACATCGTCGCGATCGTCGACGAGCTGGCTGATCTGATGATGACCGCGCCGCGTGACGTCGAGGACGCCATCGTGCGGATCACCCAGAAGGCCCGCGCCGCCGGCATCCACCTGGTGCTCGCGACTCAGCGGCCGTCCGTCGACGTCGTGACCGGTCTGATCAAGACCAACGTGCCCTCGCGGCTTGCGTTCGCGACCTCGTCGCTGACCGACAGCCGCGTCATCCTGGATCAACCGGGCGCGGAGAAACTTATCGGCATGGGTGACGGGTTGTTCCTGCCGATGGGTGCCAGCAAGCCCGTCCGCCTACAGGGCGCCTATATCAGCGACGACGAGATCCACGATGTCGTGCAGGCCTGTAAGGACCAGGCCGAGCCGGAGTACACCGAGGGTGTGACGACGGCCAAGACATCGGGGGAGAAGGCCGACGTCGATCCGGACATCGGCGACGATATGGACGTCTTCCTGCAGGCAGTCGAACTCGTGGTGTCGAGCCAATTCGGCTCGACCTCGATGCTGCAGCGCAAGCTGCGGGTCGGCTTCGCCAAGGCGGGCCGGCTGATGGACCTGATGGAGAACCGCGGAATCGTCGGGCCGTCCGAGGGCTCCAAGGCCCGCGAGGTCCTGGTCAAACCCGACGAACTCGCCGAGACGCTGGCGATGATCCGCGGCGGCGACGTCGGCGGCGACGAAGACGACATCGACGAAGCCGGCGTTCCCGAGGACTTCTGATGGGCTACAGAACCAAAAGCATCCGGGTATTGCCCAGGATGTTGGGTTTGACGTAGCTCAGATCGAGGAACTCCGCGACGCCGACGTCATAGGATCGGCACATCTCCTCGTAGACCTCGGCGGTCACCGGGGTGCCCTCGATCTCGGTGAACCCGTGCCGGCCGAAGAACTCGGTCTCGAAGGTGAGCACGAACAGCCGCTCGAGTTCAAGATCGCGAGCGACGCCGAGCAGACGGTCGACGACGGCGTGGCCCACACCGAGTCCTTTGACCTTCGGATCCACGGCCACCGTGCGCACCTCGCCGAGGTCGGCCCACAACACATGCAAGGCGCCGCAGCCGACCACCGCACCGTCGAGTTCGGCGACCCAGAACTCCTGCACGCCCTCGTAGAGCGTGACCAGATTCTTCTCCAGCAGGATCTTGCCGGCGTAGATGTCCACCAGTCGCTTGATGCCGGGAACGTCGGAAGTCCGCGCGCGGCGGACGATCACGGGGACGTTGGACACCGCTGCACCCTATCGCTGCCGGGGAAGTGCGGTTTCTACCGATATTCTGTTGGCCGTGCCGGGCCAACCTGAAACACAGTCGGAGGCCCGCCGCGTCCCGGTGACCAATCTCGCCAACTTGCTGACCGCGTTGCGACTGGTTCTGGTCCCGGTCTTCCTGCTTTTCCTGTTCGCCGGTGACGGCCATCAGACCGCCAGCCGGATCACCGCGTTTGCGGTGTTCGCCGTCGCGGTGATCACCGACCGACTGGACGGATGGCTGGCCCGCACCTACGACATGGTCACCGAGTTCGGGAAGCTGGCCGACCCGATCGCCGACAAGATGCTGATCGGCGCCGCGCTGATAGGGCTGTCCATGCTCGGCGATCTGCCCTGGTGGGTGACCTTGGTGATCCTGGTCCGCGAGCTGGGCGTCACAGCGCTGCGCTTCGCCGTGCTGCACCGCGGGGTGATCCCGGCCAGCCGCGGCGGCAAGATGAAGACCCTGCTGCAGGCCGTCGCCATCGGACTTTTCATCCTTCCGCTGCGGAACTGGCCGCCGGCCTGGCACACCGCCGCCTGGGTGGTGATGGCCGCTGCGCTGGTATTGACCGTGGTCACAGGCCTGGACTACCTGCTGTCGGCCATCCGCGGACGCAGCCCGCAGAGCTGATCCGAAGAGATTTTCGGCTGATCCGAAGAAATTTTCGCCGTCCGGGAACCAACCGGGGCGCCCGGTCGTTGCATAGGTGCTGCAACTACTCAAGGAGGACAGCGATGGCCGTAATGCTGCGTGAAGTGATCGGTGACGTTCTGCGCCGTGCGCGCACGTCGCAGGGGCGTACGTTGCGTGAGGTCTCCCACTCCGCCCGGGTCAGCCTGGGCTATCTCTCCGAGGTCGAACGCGGCCGCAAGGAGGCCTCGAGCGAGTTGCTCAGTGCCATCTGCACCGCGCTGGACGTCCCGCTGTCCCAGGTGCTCGCCGACTCCGCCACTGAGATGCTCTGCCAGGAGCAACTGGCCAGCGTCATCCCGCACCCCGCCGCCAGGGCCGTCGCCTAGCCGGATTTGCCAGATCTGACGCATCGGAGTTCCCAACCCGGCTGTGGTTGGGTGTCTTGACCCGATAAATTGGGCACGACTCCTAATGCGGCACTCGAATCGAAGGCGGGCACCTCATGGCCAATCCGTTCGTCAAGGCGTGGAAGTACCTGATGGCGCTGTTCAGCTCCAAGGTGGACGAATACGCCGACCCCAAGGTCCAGATCCAGCAGGCGATCGAGGATGCACAGCGTCAGCACCAGGCGCTGACCCAGCAGGCCGCGCAGGTGATCGGTAACCAGCGGCAGCTGGAGATGCGGCTCAACCGCCAGCTCGCCGACATCGAGAAGCTGCAGGCCAACGTCCGTCAGGCGTTGACCCTGGCCGACCAGGCCACTGCGGCCGGCGACGCCGCAAAGGCCACCGAGTACAACAACGCCGCCGAGGCCTTCGCCGCCCAGCTGGTCACCGCCGAGCAGAGCGTCGAGGACCTCAAGGGTCTGCACGACCAGGCCCTGCAGGCCGCGATGCAGGCCAAGAAGGCCGTCGAGCAGAACGCCATGGTGCTGCAGCAGAAGATCGCCGAGCGCACCAAGCTGCTCAGCCAGCTGGAGCAGGCCAAGATGCAGGAGCAGGTCAGCGCATCGCTGCGGTCGATGAGTGAGATCGCCGCCCCGGGCAACACTCCGAGCCTCGACGAGGTGCGCGACAAGATCGAGCGCCGCTACGCCGACGCCATGGGGTCGGCCGAGCTGGCGCAGAACTCCGTGCAGGGCCGGATGATGGAGATCCAGCAGGCCAGCGTTCAGATGGCCGGCCACTCGCGGCTGGAGCAGATCCGCGCCTCGATGCGTGGCGACGCTCTGCCGTCGGGCGGCGCGGCCGCCCCGGCCTCGCCGGCGACCGCCAGTGCCCCCGAGCCCGAGAAGCCGCTCGGGCAATAGTGAGGTGACTCGATGGCGGTGAGAACCGGGCAGTCCCGCTCGATGCTGCAGCGCGGCATCGACACCGTCAGCGAGTACGCCGATGCCGCTGCCGCGAAGCTGAGCAGTCTCTCCGAACCGCGCGCCCGACTGCTGCGCAAGCGGCGCTGGGCATTGCGGTTGGGTGTGCTCTTCGCCGGCGCGACGGTCTTCTGGGTGGCTCTGACCGGTCTGCTGGCCTCGTGGAGCACCCCGGTGTGGGGTCTGATCATCACCGGCGTCATCGCCGCCGGCGCCGCAGTGCCGGCCACTCTGTTCCTGCTGCGCTACCGATGGCTGCGCGGCGAACCGTTGCCGCCGGCGCGTGAGGTCAGCGGGCGACGGCTGCCGCCGCCCGGGTCGGTGGCCCGTCCGGTGATGTCGGCGCTGGCGGCGTCCGAGCGCGGACTGCACTCGCTGCTCGGTGTTCTCGAGCGCGGCCGGATGTTGCCCTCATCGGAGATCCGCGAACTCACCGCAGCGGCGGGCCGGTCGGCGGCGACCATGTCGGCCACCGCCGCCGAAGTGGTGTCGATGGAGCGCGCGGCCGCCAATTCGCCGGAGTCGCGCGACTATCTGGCACCGACCATCAACGCGTTCGTCGCGCAACTCAATAGCGGTGTCCGTCAGTACAACGAGATGGTTACCGCGGCAGCACAATTGGTGTCGAGTGTGAATGCCGGATCGCCGGTTGCGACCGACCAGCGTCACCGCAGTGAGCTGTCCGACGCCACCGACCGACTCCTGGGCTGGGCGTACGCCTTCGAGGAACTCGACCAGACCCGCCAGTCGGGCTCGTTACAGCGTCGGACGTAGCGCTGGGACGAAGGCGCCCACCACGCCACGCACGATGGCCTTGGTGAAGTCGAACATGTCGAAGTAATCCCGCCACAGGGTGATCCGGCCGTCTCGCACCTCGAACACCCCGCACACCCAGAACTGCAGACGAACCGGGCCGATCGTCAGCACGTCGGTGCGCTCGGTGAGGACCGAGGACCCGTTGACCGCGATGCGGTGGGTCTTGACCTCGAAGCGGGCTCGGCCCTCCATCGAGCGGAACAGTTTCAGCGCGCGGGTCCGGCCCCGGATGGTGGGGAAGCCGACGTTCTCGTAGACCAGGCTCTCGTCGAGGACCGCGCCCGCGCCGTCGATATCCTGGTTCTGCAGTGCCGAGAGGAACACCTCGACGGTGTGTGCGTTGTCGACGTCGGTGCTCACGTTCGTCTGCTCGGTCATGCTCGCCAGCCTAGGCACCGGTGCTGTGGCAGGGTAGGGCGATGCGGGTGGCTCTGGTCGCCGGGCCCGAGGCCGGTCACGTCTTTCCGGCCATCGCGCTGAGCCTTCGCCTGCAGGCGGCCGGGGACTCACCCGTCGTCCTGACCGGCTCCGAGCGACTCGACACCGTGCGCGCCGCCGGCGTCGAGGCGGTGGAGCTGGCCGGTCTCGATCCCGGCGAGGGCGATGACGACGACGACGCCGGCGCCAAGATCCACCAGCGCGCGGCCCGGATGGCGACCCTCAACCGGCCGCTGATCGCCGGCCTCGATCCCGATCTGGTGGTCTCCGATGTCATCACCGTCTGCGGCGGGATGGCCGCCGAACTGCTCGGCGTGCCGTGGGCCGAACTCAGCCCGCACCCGCTCTACCTGCCGTCCAAGGGGTTGCCGCCGATCGGCAGCGGCCTGGCGCCGGGTGCCGGGATCCGTGGCCGGCTGCGTGACACCGTCATGCGTGCACTGACCGCCCGGTCGATCCGGACGGGGGACCGGCAGCGGGAGATGGCGCGCCGGGATATCGGGCTGCCGGCCGTCGACCCGGGACCCCGGCGCCGGCTGATCGCGACCCTGCCCGCCCTCGAGGTGCCCCGGCCGGACTGGCCGGCGGAAGCCGTCGTGGTCGGGCCGTTGCACTTCGAACCCACCCGGACCACGCTGACGGTGCCTCCGGGTAACGGGCCGTTGATCGTGGTGGCGCCCTCCACCGCTTCGACCGGGGTGGCCGGACTGGCCGAATTGGCGCTGCAGCATCTGATCCCGGGCAAGACCCTGCCGACGGGGTCCCGGGTGGTGGTCTCCCGACTGGGTGGTCACGACGTCGACGTCCCCCCGTGGGCGTGGTTGGGCTGGGACGTCAGGACGAACTGCTGGCACAGGCCGATCTGGTGATCTGCGGCGGCGGCCACGGGATGCTGTCCAAGACACTGCTGGCCGGTGTTCCGATGGTGGTGGTGCCCGGCGGTGGGGATCAGTGGGAATTGGCGAATCGTGTTGTGCGACAAGGCAGTGCGCGTCTGGTCCGGCCGTTGGCCGCCGATACCCTGGTGGTCGCGGTCAACGAGGTGCTGTCGGAGCCGTCCTATCGCGGGGCGGCACGGACGGCCGGCCGGAGTGTCGCCGGCGTCGCCGATCCGGTACGGGTGTGCCGTGAGGCCGCTGGGTAGGTTGATGACGTGCGGTTGACCGAATTCCACGAACTCGTCGAGGCCCAGTTCGGCTCGGTGCGGGGGGCGTCGCTGATCGTCGACCACGTCCTGACCAAACTCGGCGGACGGACCGCTGAGCAGGCCATCGAGGCCGGTGTGGAACCCCGCGACGTCTGGTGGGCGCTGTGCGCGGACTTCGACGTCCCGCGCGATCAGTGGTGACGACCGGGTAGATCCGGCCGGTCCGACACGCCCTGGACACGCGGGGCGCGCCTTCCTTGCCATCGAACACATGTTCGTTACTGTGGTGATTGTTCGACCCAGATTTTTGTCGGTGGCCGCCCCTAACGTCACAGCCAACCGACCGAACCACGGTCACCCGAACACAGAAACGGAGACATCATGGCGCAGCAAGCCCCCGACCGCGAGAAGGCTCTCGAGCTGGCGATCGCGCAGATCGAGAAGAACCACGGCAAGGGCGCGGTGATGCGCCTCGGCGACGAGGTCCGTCAGCCCATCTCGGTCATTCCGACCGGCTCCATCGCACTGGACGTCGCACTCGGCATCGGCGGCCTGCCCCGCGGTCGCGTCGTGGAGATCTACGGCCCGGAGTCCTCGGGTAAGACCACCGTCGCCCTGCATGCGGTGGCCAACGCCCAGGCGGCCGGCGGTCTGGCGGCGTTCATCGACGCTGAGCACGCGCTTGATCCCGAATACGCCAAGAGCCTCGGTGTGGATACCGACTCGCTGCTGGTGAGCCAGCCCGACACCGGTGAGCAGGCGCTCGAGATCGCCGACATGCTGGTCCGATCCGGAGCCATCGACATCCTCGTCATCGACTCGGTGGCGGCGCTGGTGCCGCGTGCCGAGATCGAGGGTGAGATGGGTGACAGTCACGTCGGTCTGCAGGCCCGCCTGATGAGCCAGGCCCTGCGCAAGATGACCGGCGCCCTGAACAACTCGGGCACCACCGCCATCTTCATCAACCAGCTGCGCGAGAAGATCGGCGTGATGTTCGGTTCGCCCGAGACCACCACCGGTGGGCGTGCCCTGAAGTTCTACTCCTCGGTGCGTCTGGATGTGCGCCGCATCGAGACCCTCAAGGACGGCACCGAGGCCGTGGGCAACCGCACTCGCGTGAAGGTGGTCAAGAACAAGGTCGCTCCGCCGTTTAAGCAGGCTGAGTTCGACATCATCTATGGCGTCGGGATCAGTCGCGAAGGCGGAT
>CAYFMA010000046.1:0-25989 GCA_964344085.1 uncultured Mycobacterium sp. | reverse complement strand
TGTCCAACGCCGCCTGCGAAGACCCCGCCCCGACGAAGAGACCCGCCACGGCGAGCAACAGCGCGACCAGCGCGCGACCGACGATCTTCATGGGTGGCCCCTTAACCGCAGAGATAGACATGACAGCTTTCTCATCGGTAACACAGATCACAGCGTTACTGGGCCGGAAACCCGATTTTTCCCGGAATCAGGCCGGTGTCGCCACCACGGGCATCACCACGTTGCCCCGGCAGGGCCCCTCGGCGATATCGGTATGCCAGGTCCCGCGCAGTGAGCCGTCGGTTTGGGGGGCGAACACGGTGAACGAGGTGGCGTGCGCCCACTGCTTCTGGGTGCCGGCGCCCAGGTAGCAGTCCCACAGCCAGTCGTACGTTGTGGCCCAGGCGTTGCCGTTCCAGGTGAACCGGGTCGGTTGCGGGATGGTCGGGTTGCCGGGTGCCGGGCCGTCGACGACGGTGGCCACGCACCGGTCGAAGGAGCAGGCGGTCGACAGGGTGAAAACCGCCCCGAAATCGCCCTCGGGCTGACGGGCGGCGGGGCTCGTCCCCGCCTTCTGGGAGGCGTATGTGTTCATCTGGTAGCGGCCGTTCCAGGGCTGCGGCGCCGCCGTCGCGACCGGCGGGTTCAGCAGTGCGGCGACCAGCGGCAGAGCCGCTGCGAGCAGCGCTGCGCGCACGGTGGCGCCCCGACCGGTCATGAATCCGAGGGTACCGGCCGCAAACCACACCCGTCGCATCTGTAACACGACGCGCCGGACCGCGCGGTAGCCTCGCGGGGTGCTGCTGGCCTCGCTGAACCCCGCCGTGGTGGCCGCCGGGGCCGATCTCCCCGATGCGGTACGCATCGACGGAATGTCGCTGTCCCGCAGCGATCTCCTCGGGGCCGCCACCTCGGTCGCCGAGCGGGTCGGCGGTGCCCGGCGGGTGGCCGTGCTGGCGACTCCGTCAGCCGCCACGGTCCTGGCCGTGACCGGCTGCCTGATCGCCGGTGTTCCGTTCGTGCCGGTCCCCTCCGACGTCGGGGCTGCCGAGCGAGGGCACATCCTCACCGACTCCGGCGCCCAGGCCTGGCTGGGAGATCTGCCCGAGGACCCGGCCGGACTGCCTCACATCCCGGTCCGGCTGCACGCACGGTCCTGGCACCGCTACCCGGAGCCGGCCCCGCAGGACACGGCGATGGTCATTTACACCTCCGGCACCACCGGACCGCCCAAGGGTGCGGTGATCAGCCGCGCCGCCGTTGCCGCCGACCTCGACGCGCTGGCCGCCGCATGGCAGTGGACTCCCGACGACACCCTGGTGCACGGTCTGCCGCTTTTCCATGTCCATGGTCTTGTCCTCGGCCTGCTCGGCTCACTGCGGGTGGGTAACCGGTTCGTTCACACCGGGCGTCCAACCCCGCAGGGCTATGCGGCCGCCGCCGGGACCCTGTACTTCGGAGTGCCGACGGTGTGGTCGCGTGTCGTCGCCGATCCCGACTCGGCCCGAGCCCTGGCGAAGGCCCGGTTACTGGTTTCCGGCAGCGCGGCGCTTCCCGTTCCGGTGTTCGACGCACTCGCCTCTCTCACCGGTCATGCGCCGGTGGAGCGCTACGGCTGCACCGAGACCCTGATCACCGTCAGCACTCGGGCCGACGGCGAACGCCGGCCGGGCTGGGTCGGCCATCCGCTGGAAGGTATGCAGACCCGACTGGTCGCCGACGACGGATCCCCGGTCGCCCACGACGGCGAAACCATTGGGGGACTGCAGGTTCGGACGCCGACGATCTTCGACGGCTACCTCAATCGCCCGGATGCCACCGCTGCGGCGTTCGACGCGGACGGCTGGTACCGGACCGGCGATGTGGCGGTCATCGACCCTGGGGGAATGCATCGCATCGTCGGCCGCGAATCGGTCGACCTGATCAAGTCCGGCGGATACCGGATCGGTGCCGGGGAGATCGAGACCGTGCTGCTGGGACATGCCGGAGTCGAGGAGGTGGCGGTCGTTGGGCTGCCCGATGATGACCTCGGTCAGCGGATCGTCGCCTTCGTCGTCGGCGATGCCGCGCCAGCTGAGCTCATCGATTTCGTCGCCCAACAGCTTTCGGTTCACAAGCGCCCGCGAGAAGTGCGGTTGGTGGACTCGCTGCCGCGTAACGCGATGGGCAAGGTCATGAAAAAGGAACTCATGTCGTGGAACTGAGAATGTCATGACATTGAAGTTCGCCGAGATCTGCATCGACGCCAACGACACCGCGACGCTGTCGGCCTGGTGGTCACGTGCGCTGGGCTGGCCGATCGAGGCTGCCGAGGACGACGGCGAATGGCTTTTGCGGGCCCCCTCCGGACAGGGACCAGATTGGCTGTTCCTTCCGGTGCCCGAAGGTAAGACCGTCAAGAACCGCATTCACCTCGACTTCACCCCAGACGATCAGCAGGCCGAAGTGCGACGACTGCTGGCCATCGGCGCCCGGCACGTCGATATCGGCCAGGGTGAGCAGACCTGGGTGGTGCTCGCCGACCCCGAGGGAAACGAGTTCTGTGTGCTGGCCGCCGACAGCTAGTTGGCGTGCAACGCCTCGTTGAGCGTTATGCCCTTGCCATCGCGGGTGACGACCTCGACGGCTCCGGTCACCGAATTGCGCCGGAACAGAAGGTTATCGGCGCCGGAGAGTTCGCGGGCCTTGACGGTGGCGCCGTCTGCCATGGTGACCTTGGTGCCGGCGGTGACGTACAGGCCGGCCTCGACGACACAGTCGTCGCCCAGTGAGATGCCCAGTCCGGCGTTGGCTCCGAGCAGGCAGCGCTTACCCACCGATATGACCTCGGTGCCGCCGCCGGACAGCGTGCCCATGATCGAGGCGCCGCCACCGATATCGGAACCGTCACCGACCACCACGCCGGCCGAAATGCGCCCTTCCACCATCGAGGCACCCAGCGTCCCGGCGTTGAAGTTCACAAACCCCTCATGCATGACGGTGGTGCCGGGGGCCAGATGCGCGCCGAGGCGGACCCGGTCGGCGTCGGCGATCCGCACCCCGGTCGGCACGACGTAATCGACCATCCGGGGGAACTTGTCCACGCCGTAGACGGTCACCGGCCCGCGGCGGCGCAGCCGCAGCCGCACCTCCTCGAAGCCCTCGATGCGGCAGGGCCCGAAGTTGGTCCACACCACGTTGGGCAGCGCACCGAACACCCCCTCGAGACTCAGCCCGTGCGGCTCGACCAGTCGGTGCGAGATCAGGTGCAGCCGCAGATAGGCATCGGCGGTATCGGCCGGCTTGTCCGTGAGATCGGCGATCACGGTGCGGATGGCCACCACCTCGACACCCCGGTCCGGGTCTGGGCCGGCCAGCGCGGCCAGCTCGTCGGGAACGTCGTCCGGCGAGAGCCGGGTGGTGCCCGACGGGCTGTAGGCGCCCAGCTCAGGATCCGGGAACCAGGCGTCCAGAACGGTGCCCTCGGCGGTGATGGTGGCCAGTCCGAAACCCGCAGCAGAAGTCACGGGGCTACACGGTACTAGCCTGAATAACCGTGCTGGACCTCCGCGCGGATCCGATCGAACTGACTGCCGCCCTCATCGACATCCCCAGTGTGTCGCGTCAGGAGCGGCTGATCGCCGACGAGGTGGAAGCCGCCCTGCGTGCACAGACCGGTTTGGAGGTGGTGCGCAACGGAGACGCCGTGCTGGCCCGCACCAACCTGGGCCGTCCGTCGCGGGTGATCCTGGCCGGCCATCTCGACACCGTGCCGATCGCCGACAACGTCCCCTCCCATCGCGACGCCGACCACATCTACGGCTGCGGGGCCTCCGATATGAAATCCGGCGATGCGGTGTTCCTGCATCTGGCCGCCACCGTCGCCGAGCCGGTGCACGACGTGACACTGGTGTTCTATGACTGCGAGGAGATCGAGGCGTCTGCCAACGGTCTCGGCCGCATTGAACGCGAACTTCCGGACTGGCTGCTCGGCGACGTCGCCATCCTCGGCGAACCGTCCGGCGGATACATCGAGGCGGGATGTCAGGGCACGCTGCGTGTGGTCATATCATCGTCAGGCACCCGCGCCCACTCGGCGCGATCGTGGTTGGGGGACAACGCCATTCACAAACTGGACGCCGTTCTGAGCCGGCTTTCCGGCTATCAGGGCCGAGTGGTCGACATCGACGGCTGCGCCTACCGTGAAGGTCTGTCCGCGGTCCGCATCGACGGCGGCGTGGCCGGGAACGTCATCCCGGACGCGGCATCGGTCACGGTGAACTTCCGGTTCGCACCCGATCGCGATCCGGCCGCGGCGCTGGCGCATGTGCATGAGGTATTCGACGGTCTGGACGTGCAGGTGGAACAGACCGACGTCGCCGCCGGCGCACTGCCTGGTCTGCGACACCCGGCCGCTGCGGCACTGGTGGCTGCCGCCGACGGTCTGGTTCGTGCCAAGTACGGCTGGACCGATGTCGCCCGGTTCGCCGCGCTCGGAATTCCGGCGGTTAACTACGGCCCTGGGGATCCGAATCTGGCCCACCGTCGCGATGAACGGGTCGCCGTCGCACAGATCAGCGCCGTCACCGCGACGCTTCGTGAGTATCTGACGGCGTCTAGCTGACCGCGCCGCTGAGCACCTGAGCCTGCTCGGTGGCGTCACGGGCTGCGCCCGCGAACCCGGCTGCGCTCAGCTGGCCGGCCACCTCGAGCAACCCGGTGGCATCGCCTGAGGTCAGTGCACGGGCATGGGCCAGTGCCATCCGGGTGTAGGCACAGTCGGCGCTGTCGGCGATCTTGGCCATCGCCTCGGCGGCCCGTCGGTCACCGAGGCGGGTGGCCTCATGCCAGGTGCGCACCGCGATCGCGAACTGTCCACCGCGCTGGGCTGTCCGGGCGGCGTCACGCGCCGCGGTGATCGCTGCCGGGCGGTCACCGATGGTGGCCAGCCGCCAAGCCCGCGCGACCCCGAGTTCAGGGGCGAACATCGCCGACTTGGTCCCGTGCCGGGACTGGGCGCGGGCCAGCGCTTTGGCTGATTCCGCGATCTCGCCCTGGTGTGCCAGTGCGGTGGTCAGCAGGGTCAGCGCGAGTGGTCCCCACGAATACCCGGTGCGTTCCAGAGCGGCTGCGGCCGGCTGCAGCAACTCGGCGGCGGCTTCGAAATCGCCGAGGGCGAGCAGCACCTGTGCCAGCAGCACCTCGCCGATCGCCCTACCGGGCTGGGCGGACTCGGCGAAATCGGTGAAGCCTCGTGCGGTCTCCAGCGCCGCCTCGGTCTCCCCGCGCATCAGCTGGGTTGTCGTCAGGGCCAGACCCACGGTGAAACGCAGCAGACCCGGATACTCCGATCCCAGCGCACGCTCCACCAGTGGGCCGACGTTGTCGAACCGCCCCATCCGGGCTGACGACAGGGCTGCGGCGCTGCCCGCCCACGCCACCGCCATCTGTGGCGCATCCGGTTGGGACAGCACCTCCTCGGCGATCTCCACCGCGCGGCGGACGTTGCCGGCGTTCATCGCGAAGGTCCCCGACAACGCGTCCAGGGTGAGCCGTGATGACGCGGTTCCGACGCGGCCGCGCACGTTCTGCAGGAAGGTGACGGCGCGTTCGGGTTCCGAAAGCATCCAGAATTGATTGGCCGCTCGCGGCAGCGCCCAGGCCATCAACTGCTCCTCGGTCAACCCGGCGGGGTCGACCTCGGCGAGTGTGGCGTCTGCTTCCCGGCCGCGGCCCTGCCAGGCGAGCGCATTGCTCAGCGTGAGCCGGGCGTCGAACCGGTCGCCGCGCTGCAGTACGCCGGCGGCCAGCCGCTCGGCCAGGCTGAGATCACCGAGCACTAGGGCCTCCTGCGCCCCGGCCACGACGGAGTCGGCGTCGAACTGTCCGTCACTGTGCAGCGCGATGAGGTTGCGGCTCAGGCGATCCGCGGGCGTGCGACACGGCCGGGTGGCCAGTTGGGCGGCCACCGCGGAGCGCAAGTGTTGGACCCGGGCCTTGTCCAGAACGGCTGCGAGCCGCTCCAGGAACAACGGATGACCGCTGTAGACATCCGCGCGGCGCACCTGCGCCGCACCCGCTGCGATCGCCTCCTCGATGGCGGCATCGCTGGTGAGTGCGGCCAGATCCTCGCGCGAGAGCGGTTCGAACACGCACAGGTGAGACAGGACGTCACGGACCGGAGCCGACAGATCGGCGAGGTAGCGGTCGACCGCCCCGGGCAGGGTCTCCTCGTTGGATCCGCTGGTCAGAAGTAGCCGCAGATGCAGGGGATATCCAGCGCTGCGCCGGTACAACGCCGCCGCGTCCGTGCCCCCGGCTTCGGCGACCAGGGCGGCGGTCTCGTCGCCGTCGAGCGCGTTGACGTCCATACGCCGCAGCAACCCGTCGTTCCACAGCGCTGTCACCACCTGTGGCGCCTGCAGTACCGAGCGCACCGTGACGATCAGCGGGCTGGCGTGCTCCTGGGCGAGATGGTAGACCACCGAGGCTGACAGCGGATCGAGCAATCGTGCGTTGTCGATGATGATGGGGGCCGAACCCACCTGGGCCAGAACGGAATCCGCAGCCGAACGGATCATCGCTGCTGGCTTTCCGACGTCATGCACCTCAATCAGTGGGCCGAAGGCGCCGAACGGCACAGCCTGCTGGGTGAGCGTTCCGATGACCCACAGCGGTTCACCGAGGCCGAGGCTCTCGGCCGCCTGGGCGGCCAGGGTGCTCTTGCCGACACCCTCGTTGCCGATCAGCGCGACGCCGTTGGCCGAGCCCTCCTCGGGGGTCGGGTTCAACAGCTCCATCACGGTGTCGAGTGCGCGCCGCGGGACGATCGGCCAGTCTGACCACTGAATCGGCATAGCAGGGACTCTATTTGGCACGCGGAGGCTCTGGACTAGGTTTCGGGTGTGCAGCAGCAACCGGGGGGCATCGACGAACGGGCCGGCAACGAACGGGCCCGGAAGGAATGGGCCCGGAAGGAATGGGCGGTGTGTGTGTACTGCGCATCGGGCCCACGGCACCCCGAACTGCTCGAACTCGCCCGCGCGGTCGGCGAGGCGATCGCCGGACGCGGTTGGACCCTGGTCTCCGGCGGCGGCAATGTCTCGGCGATGGGTGCGCTGGCAGCCGGCGCCCGCGACGCCGGCGGCCACACCGTCGGCGTGATTCCGAAGGCCCTGCTCTACCGCGAGGTCGCCGATATCGAGGCCGACGAACTGATCGTCACCGACACCATGCGGCAGCGTAAGCAAGTGATGGAGGATCGCAGCGACGCCTTCATCACTCTCCCGGGCGGGATCGGCACCCTGGAAGAACTTTTCGAGACCTGGACCGCCGGCTATCTCGGAATGCATGACAAGCCGGTCGTGCTGCTCGACCCGCAAGGACATTACGACGGTCTGCGAAGCTGGCTGGATACCCTGGTGCCGTCGGGGTTTGTCACCGCGTCGGCGCTGGAGCGACTGCAGGTGGTCACCGATATCGAGGCGGCACTTTCCCTGTGCGCCCGGGAATTTCGCGCAGAGAGGCTATGAGAGTGGCCGGTCAGAAGTCGGTGGGCCTGTTCGATCTGGCGGTCCGGCTGCCGAGCCTGTTGCTCGACACACCGGTGATGCTGCGGGCGGCGCTGACCGGGTTGGTGGCACTGCCCATCTCGAAGACCTCGATCGGCAAGGTGTTCCAGGACCGCGCCGCTACGTACCCCGACCGGGTCTTCATCAGGTTCGACGGCGAGGAGATCACCTACCGGCATGCGAACAAGACGGTCAACCGGTATGCCGCGGTGCTTGCCGGTCGCGGCGTGGGACACGGCGACGTCGTGGGCATCATGATGCGCAACCGGCCGGAGACCGTGCTGATGATGCTCGCCGCGGTCAAGTGCGGCGCGGTGGCCGGGATGCTGAACTACAACCAGCGCTCGGATGTGTTGGCGCACAGCGTCAATCTGCTCGATTCGAGAGTGCTGGTTGCCGAGTCCGATCTGATCGAGCCGATTCTGGAGAGCGGGGCGACCCCGGCCAACCTGATCACCGTCGAGCAGGTCGCCAAGGACGCGGCCGGTCAACCCGCCGGAGACCCCGCATCGGTCTCGGAAGTGCGCGCCAGGGACACCGCGTTCTACATCTTCACGTCGGGGACGACCGGCCACCCGAAGGCGAGCGTGATGTCCCACCAGCGCTGGCTGCGGGCGCTGGCGGGATTCAGCGGCCTCGGCGTGCGGCTCCGCGGAAAAGACACGATGTACTGCGCGCTGCCGCTGTATCACAACAACGCACTCACGGTCGCGCTGTCATCGGTGATCGATGCCGGTGCGACTCTGGCACTCGGTAGGACGTTCTCGGCATCGAGGTTCTGGGACGAGATCATCGCCGCCCGGGCCACCGCGTTCATCTACATCGGAGAGCTGTGCCGGTATCTGCTCAACCAGCCGCCCCGGCCCACCGACCGCCAGCACGATGTCCGGGTGATCGTCGGCAACGGCCTGCGCCCGGACATCTGGGAGGAGTTCACCGAGCGCTTCGGCATCAAGCGGGTGGTGGAGTTCTATGCCGCCAGCGAGGGCAACACCGCCTTCATCAACATCTTCAACATTCCCGGATCCACTGGGATCAACCCGCTGCCGTTGGCTTACGTCGAGTACGACATCGCCACCGGGGACCCGGTGCGAGACGAGAACGGCCGGGTCCGCCGGGTGCCGTCCGGTCAGCCGGGACTGCTGATCAGTCCGGTCAACCGGTTGGCGCCCTTCGACGGTTACACCGACAAGGCGGCCAGCGAGAAGAAACTGATCCGCAACGCCTTCAAGGATGGCGACGTGTGGTTCAACACCGGCGATGTGATGAGCCCCCAGGGGATGTGGCACGCATCCTTCGCCGACCGGATCGGTGACACGTTCCGCTGGAAGGGTGAGAACGTCGCCACCACCGATGTGGAGGCCGCACTGTCCGCCGATCCGGTGATCGAGGAGTGCACGGTGTTCGGGGTCGAGGTGCCCGGTACCGACGGGCGTGCCGGGATGGCTGCCGTCAAGCTGCGCGACAAGGTCAAGTTCGATGGAAAAACATTGGCGGGCAAGCTGTTCGAGCGTCTCCCCGCCTACGCGGTGCCGCTGTTCATCCGCATCGTTCCCAGTCTGGAGACCACCTCCACGTTCAAGAGTCGCAAGGTCGATCTGAGGAACCAGGCCTTCGGGCCCGATGTCGGTGATCCGCTCTACGTGCTGGCCGGCCGCCGTGAGGGCTACCTCCCGTTCTACGACGGGTACCCCGGCGAAGTCGCGGCCGGAGAGCGCCCCAAGGGCTGAGAAGGACGGCTCGGGGGAGGCGTCCGATGCGGGGTCCTGTCCCGAGAAGACCCTCCTTGCCCGAGGGCGCCTGGCCGCCTACGGACTGATACGGGAACTGGGTGACCGGCCGGGACGTGCTCGGTCTGGAGCGTGATCGTTCGCCGATCGAGTCACGCTGGCCGGTGTACCGGAAGCGCGATTGAGGCGGGTAACTACCCTCTGTGGAGTGACGACGTTCTGCGGGCGCCCGGTTGCCTCTGACCGCGCGCTGATCATGGCGATCGTCAATCGCACCCCCGACTCGTTCTACGACCGCGGCGCCACCTTCACCGACGATGCGGCCAAAGAGGCGGCTCACCGGGTGATCGCCGAGGGCGCCGATGTCGTCGACATCGGCGGCGTCAAGGCCGGGCCCGGCACCCTCGTCGACGCCGACGAGGAGATCCGGCGGGTGGTCCCCTTCATCGAGTGGCTGCGGGCCGCCTACCCCGGGCAGTGCATCAGCGTGGATACCTGGCGGGCAGCGGTGGCCAAACAGGCCTGCGCGGCCGGCGCCGACATCATCAACGACACCTGGGCCGGACACGATCCGACACTGCCCGAGGTGGCCGCGGAATTCGGCGCCGGGCTGGTGTGCTCGCACACCGGCGGAGCGGTGCCTCGCACCCGTCCGTTCCGGGTCAACTACGGCACCACCGTCACCGGGATCGTCGACGACGTCATCGCCGAAGTCACCGACGCGGCCGAGCATGCCGTTCGCGTCGGCGTGCGCCGCGACGGCATCCTCATAGACCCGACCCACGACTTCGGTAAGAACACCTTCCACGGACTGACCTTGTTGCGTCACGTGAAGGATCTGGTGGACACCGGGTGGCCCGTCCTGATGGCCCTGAGCAACAAGGACTTCATCGGGGAGACTCTGGGGGTGGAACTGACCGAACGCCTCGAGGGCACTCTGGCCGCGACTGCACTCGCGGCTGCTGACGGGGCGAGGATGTTCCGCGTGCACGAAGTCGGTCCCACCCGGCGGGTGCTGGAGATGGTCGCCTCGATCCGCGGCGATCGCCCGCCGGCCCGGACCGTGCGGGGGCTGGCATGACGGGTCTCGCCGATTCCACCGCCACCCATGCGTGGCCAGACTGGACGGTCGACGAACTGGTGGCCGCCAAGGCCGGCCGCACCATCTCCGTAGTCCTGCCCGCGCTCAACGAAGCCGCTACTGTCGGCGCCGTCATCGACAGCATCAACCCGATGCTGGGCGGTCTGGTCGATGAACTGATCGTGCTCGACTCCGGTTCGACCGACGACACCGAGGCGCGGGCGACCGCGGCGGGAGCCCGGGTGGTGCACCGCGAGGATGCGCTGCCGGAGGTTGTGCCGCAGCCCGGTAAGGGCGAGGCGCTGTGGCGATCGCTGGCCGCCACCACCGGTGACGTGATCGTGTTCATCGACTCCGACCTCGTCGACCCCGATCCGATGTTCGTGCCGCGACTGGTCGGCCCGATCCTCACCGGGGACGGAATCCACCTGGTGCGAGGTTTCTACCGGCGGCCGCTGAAACTCGGTGACGGCCAGGACGCCACCGGCGGCGGCCGGGTCACCGAACTCGTCGCGCGTCCACTGCTGGCGGCGCTGCGCCCGGAACTCGGTTGCATCATCCAGCCGCTGGGCGGCGAATACGCCGGCACCCGCGAACTGCTCACCTCGGTGCCGTTCGCCCCGGGGTACGGAGTGGAGATCGGAATCCTCATCGATACTTACGACACCTACGGCCTTGAGGCGATCGCACAGGTCAATCTCGGCGTCCGCACGCACCGCAACCGGCCGCTGCACGAACTGGGGCCGATGAGCCGTCAGATCATCGCGACGCTGCTGACCCGGTGCGGTATCGCGGACTCGGGCATCGGCCTCACGCAGTTCTTCCCCGACGGCGACGGCTATCTGGCCCGGACCTCGACGGTGTCGCTTGAGGACCGGCCGCCGATGAACACCTTGCGCTGAACCCGGTCCGGTCAGGCAGGATCGTCGGCGTGACGCTGATTCTGCTGTATCTGGTGGTCCTGATCCTGGTGGCCGTGGTCCTGTTCGGAATCGCCAGCTTGGTGTTCGGCCGGGGCGAACAGCTGCCGCCTCTGCCTACGGCCACCACGGCGACGGTTCTGCCCGCGTCCGGGGTGAGCGCTGCGGATATCGAGGCGGTCAAGTTCACCCAGGTTCTCCGGGGCTACAAGACCAGTGAGGTGGACTGGGTGCTTGACCGCCTCGCCACTGAGATCGACGGGTTGCGTGCCGAACTGGCCGATGCCCGGGCCGCCGCGAGCCGCCCCTCGGGGTCTTGACCGACGGCCGGATCCGCTGCCCGTGGGCGGCCGGTGATTCGCAGCTCTACCGCGACTACCACGACCAGGAGTGGGGCCGGCCTCTGCGAGGCCGCACCGCCCTGTTCGAGCGGCTCACCCTCGAGGCGTTCCAGAGCGGGCTGTCCTGGTTGATCATCTTGCGGAAACGGGAGAACTTCCGTCGTGCGTTCGCCGGTTTCGACATCGAGACCGTCGCCCGGTTCACCGACCGCGATATCGCCCGCCTGCTCGAGGACGCCGGAATCGTGCGCAACCGGGCCAAGATCGAGGCTGCCGTCGCCAACGCCCGGGCCACCGCGGGCCTCGACGTGGACCTGTCTGACCTGCTGTGGTCCTTCGCCCCGCCGTCGCGGCCCCGGCCCGCGGGGATGTCCGACGTGCCGGCGCAGACCCCCGAATCCCGGGCTATGGCCAAGGAACTCAAGCGGCGCGGATTCCGCTTCGTCGGCCCCACCACGGCTTATGCGCTGATGCAGGCAACCGGGATGGTCGACGACCATTTGGCAAACTGTTGGGTACCCCTTGATGCCCGCTAGCAGGGTGTTTCACACCTCAGGCCACCGATAGGGAACAATGGAACGCAGAATCAACTTGGCTCCGGTTCCGGCCGGTGCCGACGGGCCTGCTCGAATCCCGGAGGGAGTACTCGCTGGCGGCGATGAAGCCGCGGACCGGCGACGGTCCGCTTGAAGCGACCAAAGAAGGACGCGGCATCGTGATGCGCGTACCTCTGGAAGGCGGCGGTCGCCTGGTCGTCGAATTGACGCCCGACGAGGCCTCGGCGCTGGGTGACGAACTGAAGGGCGTCACCAGCTAGCTCGCCAGGAGACGAAACCCCGCCCGCGTGCGGGGTTTCGTGCTGCCGGGTCGATCCCGCTTACCGTGTGACCTTGCGATAGATCTCCAGGGTCTGCTCGGCGATGCGGGCCCAGGAGAACTCGTCGATACAGCGCTGACGCCCGGCGGCTCCGTACCCGGCAGCCCTGGCCGGATCGGCCACCAGTGTGTTGACCGCGTCGGCAAGGCCCGCCTCGAAACCGGCCGGGTCGGTCGAGTCGTAATGCACCAGGGTGCCCGTCACGCCGTCGTCGACGACCTCAGGTATGCCGCCGACATCACTGGCCACCACCGCCGTCCCGCAGGCCATCGCCTCCAGATTCACGATTCCCAACGGCTCGTACACCGACGGGCACACGAACACCGTTGAGGCCGAGAGGATCTCACGGATCTCGTGGACGGGCAGGAAGTCCCGGACCCAGAACACCCCGCTGCGATCAGCGGCGAGTTTGGCGACGGCGCCCTCGACCTCGGCGGCGATCTCCGGGGTGTCGGGAGCCCCGGCGCACAGCACCAGTTGCACCTCCGGGTCGAAACGGTGCGCCGCGGCGATCAGATGCGGCACCCCCTTCTGCCGGGTGATTCGGCCGACGAAGGCCACGATCGGCCTGGACATGTCCACACCGAGTTCCTCGAGAACCGAATCGTCGGACTCGGGGGAGGCCGGGTACCAAACGGAGGTATCGATGCCGTTCTTCACCACATGGACACGGTCGGGATCCAGTGTCGGATAGACCGACAGAACGTCCTTGCGCATCCCGGAACTGACGGCGATCACCGCATCCGCCGCAGTCACGGCCGTGCGTTCGACCCACAGCGACACCTGGTATCCGCCGCCGAGCTGCTCGGCCTTCCACGGTCGCATGGGCTCGAGCGAATGCGCGGTCAGGACGTGCGGAACACCGTGCAGCAGAGCGGCGATGTGACCTGCCATGCCCGTGTACCAGGTGTGCGAGTGCACGACCATCGCGCCGGCGGCGGAATGGGCCATCCGCAGATCTGTCGACAGGGTGGACAGGGCGGCGTTGGCATCCTTGAGCACGGGATCGGGCTGGTGCACGAACACCCCCGGGCGGGGTTCGCCCATGCAGTGCACATCGACGTCGCACAATCGTCGCAACTGGGCCACCAGTTCGGTCACGTGCACGCCCGCTCCGCCGTAGACCTCCGGTGGATACTCCCGGGTCATCATTGCCACGCGCATCCCGCTGACCGCCATACCGCAGAACCTAATGCACAGACCGCGTTGTGCGACGGCTTCCGCAAGCCGCGCACAGGTGAGCAGAATTGCGCGTGGGAAACGCCTATTGCGCTAGCAGAGGCCACCGGGTCCGGTTAGGTTTGCATCATGAGGGAGCTGCCACATGTGCTGGGCATCGTCCTGGCCGGGGGTGAGGGTAAGCGCCTCTATCCATTGACTGCCGATCGAGCCAAGCCCGCGGTGCCCTTCGGCGGGGCCTACCGGCTGATCGATTTCGTGCTCTCGAACCTGGTCAATGCTCGCTATTTGCGGATCTGTGTTCTCACGCAGTACAAGTCGCACTCATTGGACCGGCACATCTCACAGAACTGGCGGCTGAGCGGCCTGGCGGGGGAGTACATCACTCCGGTGCCGGCCCAGCAGAGGGTCGGCCCTCGCTGGTACACCGGCTCGGCCGACGCGATCTTCCAGTCGATGAATCTGATCTACGACGAGGATCCGGATTACATCGTGGTGTTCGGCGCCGACCACGTGTACCGGATGGACCCCGAACAGATGGTCAAATTCCACATCGAGAGCGGCGCCGGTGCGACGGTGGCCGGCATCCGGGTGCCTCGCGCCGAGGCGAGTGCGTTCGGCTGCATCGAGGCTGACGAGTCCGGACGGATCAAGAGCTTCGTGGAGAAGCCGGCGGATCCGCCCGCCTGCGTGGACGATCCCGAGCGGACCTTCGTCTCGATGGGCAACTACATCTTCACCACCAAAGTCCTCGTTGACGCGATCCGCGCCGATGCCGAAGACGACAACTCCGACCACGACATGGGCGGGGACATCATTCCGCGCCTGGTTGCCGACGGCATGGCCGCCGTCTATGACTTCAACGACAACGAGGTCCCCGGCGCCACCGAACGGGACCATGGCTACTGGCGCGACGTCGGCACCCTGGACGCCTTCTACGACGCACATATGGACCTGGTGTCGGTCCACCCGGTGTTCAACCTCTACAACAAGCGCTGGCCGATCCGTGGTGAGTCGGAGAACCTGGCCCCGGCCAAATTCGTCAACGGCGGTTCGGCCCAGGAGTCGGTGGTGGGCGCGGGCAGCATCATTTCGGCTGCCTCCGTTCGTAATTCGGTGCTCTCAAGCAATGTTGTGATTGAGGACGGCGCCATCGTCGAGGGCAGTGTGCTGATGCCCGGGGTACGGGTCGGCCGCGGCGCCGTCGTGCGCCACGCCATCCTGGACAAGAACGTCGTGGTGGGCCCCGGCGAGATGGTCGGAGTGGATCTGGAGAAGGACCGCGAACGCTTCGCGATCAGTTCCGGAGGCGTGGTCGCCGTCGGCAAGGGTGTGTGGATCTAGCCCGAGCGGTAGTCCGAAGGACAATCGGGATTCAGCCCTCTTCGACCCGCACGCCCCTCCAGAAGGCGACGCGATCTTTGATCTCGGCGGCGGCCGCCTTCGGTTCGGGGTAGTACCACGCCGCATCGGTGTTCTCGTCACCGTCCACGACGACCGTGTAATAACTTGCCGTGCCCTTCCACGGGCACACCGTGTGGGTGTCACTGCCGTTGAAGTACTCGCGGTGCAAGGACTCCGGCGGGAAGTAGTGGTTGCCCTCCACCGTCACCGTATCGGCGGACTCGGCGAGCACCACGCCGTTCCAGATCGCCCGGATCACTGCGGCACCCCGGGCGTGGCCGCCTGACTGCGCTTGCGGCGCCGCCGGCGCAGCAGCCAGAAGGCCCCCCAGAACAGGGCGATCAGGATCAGCAGCACCAGGGCCGGAATCAGGATCGCCACGAAGGTCAGCCCGAAACTGGTGAAGTCCTCGATGGTGCTCAGCACCGGTGCGGCGACCCCGGCCGTGGCGACATTGGCCGCCGGACGCACCGCGGTCTTGGTCAGATGAACCACCAGTGCGGTCACCACGCCGATGGCCACCGGCACCCACTGGCCGGTCCGGGCGAACTCGGCGGGGTCGGCTACCGCGGCGGTCTGGGCCGCGGTGCCGGAGCCGAAGACGATGCCGCCGGAGGTCGGCCGCACGAAGGTCTGGATGGAGTCGTTGATCGAATCCAGGGCCGGGATCTTGTCGGCGACGATCTCGACGATCAGCAGTATCGCGACGATCGCGATCACCCAGCCGTTCTCCAGCCAGGACCATCCCGACGGCAGGTGGATCAAATTGGTGTAGCGACCGAGTAAACCCATCGACAGCAGCGGGATGTAGGCGTTGAGACCGGCAGCCGAGGCCAGGCCGAACCCCGTCATCAGCTCCACTGCTGCCCCCGGATCATCCTGTGCCGCAGCATTATTCAGCGTCCCGGGCCGCCACCAGAAGGCCGTCTCCGAGTGGCACCAGCACCGGTGTCAAACGCTCGTCCTCGGCGATCAGCCGGGCGGCCTCGCGCACCGCGACGACGTCGGCGTCACTGGCCGCCGGATCGCCGGCCCGGCCGTTGAGCGCCGCGTGATGAACCACGATGACTCCGCCCGGTCGCAGGAGCCGGACGCCCTCGTCGACGAAATGCGCTTGGTCAGCCGGGGCGGCGTCGATGAACACCAGGTCGTATGAGGCGTCGGCCAGCCGGGTGAGCACCTCCTGGGCGCGTCCGCCGATCAGCCGGGTCCGCCCTGGACCGATTCCGGCCTCGTGGAAGGCCTGCTTGGCCAGTCGCTGATGCTCCGGCTCGATGTCGATGGTGGTCAGCACACCGTCCTCGCGCATGCCCGCCAGTAACCACAGTCCGCTTACCCCCGCGCCGGTACCGACCTCGACCACGGCCTTTCCGCCGGCCAGCCTGGCCAGCACGCTCAGCAGCGCTCCCGCCGCGGGGCTCACCGCACCGGCGCCGGCCTCGATGGCGCGTTCCCGGGCCGCCGAGACGATGGCGTCCTCGGAGATCGACGCCTCGGCATGGCTCAGGATGCGGTCGGCCCTGCTGGGCGGGGTGCTCCGCGGTTCGTCGCTGAAGGACATTCCAGCAGCGTAGATGAACTGCGCATCACCTTGGGGAGACCACGCCAGAGCGCTGACAGGCGGAAATCCGCCGCGTCCAGGCAATTTGGTTAGCCTGTTTTAAGGAATTGCTGAGACTTTCCCGACGATCGGCGATTTACCAGCATTTTCCCAGCAAATAAGAATTTCGTTACCTAATTCACAGCCGACACGCCGTTTGCTCATATAGGTTCCACATGACAGTACGGAAAGGTGCTGAGCATGGAACGCCAGAACCGTTCGACGGGGAATACCCCGCAGCGGACTCGTGTTGTGCATTTCGAAATGGCCGACAACTCCGCTTTCGACTTCGGCTGCCCGGCCGGGGTTCTCCCGGACCTCGACAACCTCGACGGCCCGGCTATCACCACGCTGACCGTGCCGGTCAGCATGACCCACCCGTCTCCCGCGGTCGACGCCGACTGGGTCGAACCCGCAGACGAGTTGCAGGGCACCGCGGTGTTCGACGCGACGGGGGACCGCTCCGTCATGCCGTCCTGGGACGAGTTGGTCCGTCAGCACGCCGACCGGGTCTACCGCCTGGCTTACCGGCTCTCGGGCAATCAGCATGACGCCGAGGACCTCACCCAGGAGACCTTCATCCGGGTGTTCCGCTCGGTGCAGAACTACCAGCCCGGCACCTTCGAGGGCTGGCTGCACCGCATCACCACGAACCTGTTCCTCGACATGGTCCGCCGCCGCGCCCGCATCCGCATGGAGGCGCTGCCGGAGGATTATGACCGGGTGCCCTCCGATCAGCCGAACCCCGAGCAGATCTTCCATGACACCCGACTGGGCGCCGACCTTCAGGCCGCACTCGACTCGCTGCCGCCGGAATTCCGCGCGGCTGTGGTCCTGTGCGATATCGAAGGTCTGTCCTACGAGGAGATCGGCGCGACGCTGGGCGTCAAGCTCGGCACCGTCCGCAGCCGCATCCACCGCGGCCGCCAGGCCCTGCGCGACTACCTGGCTGCCCACGGTGTGCACGGCGCCGCTGCAGCTTTCGCCTGATAAATCTGCCGGGCTGGAGCCTGTCATGTGCCTGTCGTGCGGGTTGCGGCACGCTACATTCGACATAGGTCATCCATTCGGCACAGGTGATTTCTGTGGGTAGCCCGACGGAGAGGAGTCCCGTGGCGATGTTCGAGCCCGGCCGCTTCTTTCGCCGGGCGCTGTCTCGGCTCCCGTCGAACTTCGTCTCCGTCGACGAGGCCGCCCTGGCCGCGCCGCGGCAGTTCACCTCCACAGACCATCTGTCCATCGAGGCGGTCGCGGCCTACGTCGACGGCGAGTTGCCGATGAAGGCCCATCTGCGCGCCGGCAGTCACCTGGAGGTCTGCCGGGAGTGCGCCGCCGAGGTCGAGGCACAGGTGCAGGCGCGTGAGGCCTTGCGGGAGTCGCGGCCGGTCAGCATTCCCACCACTCTGATGGGTCTGCTGACCCAGATCCCGGAGTCGGCCCCCGATGAACCCCCGCCACCGCCGCAGCCGGGCCCTCAGCGCCCCGGCAGCACGCCGCGAGGTCGCCGCAAACGCCGGTAGGGTGAAGTCCGGCACTTAGCGGACTCGGGATCTGGGATTTGAGGTTGATGTGAGCTCCAGCAAGGACAACTCCGGTGGCGCCCACCGGCTGGCGCCGCGGCCGGTGTCGCGGCCGCCGGTGGATTCGCAGGCGTCCCGGACGTTCGGTCGCCCCCGCGGCGTGGACGGGTCCTTCGTCGCCGAGGAACTGAGGCCGGCCAAGTACCGCGCCGGTGATGAGTTCACCCCCGGCGACAAGAGCGCCGACCCGGTGCTGGAGGAGGCCTTCGGCCGCCCCTTCCCCGGCGGCGATTCCCTGCAACGCCATCCTGCCGACGCCGGCGCACTGGATCCGGACGCGACCACCGCCGAGGATCCCGAGGATCCGTGGCGCGATCCGGGTGCTCCCGCCGCACTCGGCACGCCGGCACTGGATCGCCCCGCCCCGGATCTGGGACCCGCACCAGTCGGCAAGCTCGGTGTGCGTGACGTGCTTTTCGGCGGCAAGGTCTCCTACACCGCACTGGCCGTACTCGGCATCACCGCGCTGCTGATCGGTCTGGTCGGCGGCTGGGTGGGCCGTAAGACGGCCGAGGTGGTCGAGGCGTTCACCACCTCCAAGGTGACGCTGTCGACGTCCAACGGCGGCGACGTCCCGGCGGGCCGATTCGCCGCCGTCGCCGCGTCGGTGGCCGACTCTGTGGTCACCATCGAGGCGAAGAGCGACGAGTCGGGCGCGCAGGGTTCAGGTGTTGTCGTCGACGGCCGCGGTTATGTCGTCACCAACAACCACGTCATCTCCGAGGCTGCCGCCAGCCCCAGCAAGTTCAAGCTGACTGTGGTGTTCAACGACGGCAAGGAGGTGCCCGCCAACCTGGTGGGCCGCGATCCGAAGACAGATCTGGCCGTGCTCAAGGTCGACAATGTCGATAACCTCACGGTGGCTAAGTTCGGCGACTCGAGCAAGCTCCGGGTGGGCGAGGAGGTGGTTGCCGTCGGCGCCCCGCTGGGTCTGCGCAGCACCGTCACGCACGGCATCATCAGCGCGCTCAACCGGCCGGTTCCGCTCTCGGGTGAGGGTTCGGACACCGACACGGTCATCGACGCAGTGCAGACCGATGCCTCGATCAACCACGGCAACTCCGGTGGTCCGCTGATCAACATGAACTCCGAAGTCATCGGCATCAACACGGCCGGAAAGTCGTTGTCCGACAGTGCAAGTGGCCTCGGTTTCGCCATACCGGTCAACGAGGTCAAGGCCACCGTGGAGACCCTGATCAAGGATGGCAAGGTCGCGCATCCGACGCTCGGGCTCACGGCAAGATCGGTGAGCAACGATCTCGCCTCCGGCGCCCAGGTCGCCAACGTGAAGGCCGGCGGTCCCGCGGAGAAGGCGGGCATCAAAGAGAATGACGTCGTCGTCAAGGTGGGTGGTCGCAAGGTTGCCGACGCCGACGAGTTCGTGGTCGCCGTCCGTCAGCTCAAGATCGGTCAGGACGCGCCTATCGAGGTGATGCGTGAGGGCCGCAAGGTCACCCTGACGGTGAACCCCGCTCCGGACAACTGACGCCATGTTCGCCAACATCGGCTGGGGCGAGATGCTTCTGCTGCTCGTCGTCGGTCTGGTGGTATTGGGACCCGAAAGGCTCCCGGGCGCCATCAGGTGGACATCCGGCGCGATCCGGCAGACCCGCGATTACCTCAGCGGTGCCACCAGCCAACTGCGCGAGGAACTCGGCCCGGAGTTCGAGGATCTTCGCGAGCCGCTGAGTGAGTTGCAGAAGCTCCGTGGAATGACGCCGCGAGCGGCACTGACCAAGCATCTGCTCGACGGGGATGACTCATGGGTCACCGGCGAGTTCGACAATTCGCCGGTCAAACCGCAGAGCGCGCCGATGCCGACCACTCCTCCGGCTTCGCCGCCCAACCCCGGGCAGCCGGCACCGTTCGACGCCGACGCGACCTGAGCGGCCGGCCTCATCTCCTCGAAGGAGGCGGATTCAGGCGGCTGCTTCGGCAGCTACCACGGATGCGGACGGTTCAGCGGCCCACTGGATCCAGGCCCAGTGACAGTCCGGCCAGCCCGCGCTTGCGCCCGGCCAGCTTTTCGGCCACGTTGCGCAACTCCTTGCCTGCGGCCGAATCGGGCGCAGAGAGCACCAGTGGGACGCCGGAATCCCCGGCGGCAACCAGAGCGGGGTCCAGCGGGATCTGGCCGAGCAAGGGCACATCTGCCCCCACGGCGCGACTGAGGCTGTCGGCCACCTGATTGCCGCCGCCCTCGCCGAAGATCTGCATAGTGGTGCCGTCGGGAAGGGCGAGGCCGGACATGTTCTCGACCACGCCGACGATCCTCTGACGGGTTTGAAGGGCGATCACGCCGGCGCGCTCGGCGACCTCGGCGGCCGCCATCTGCGGTGTGGTCACCACCAGGATCTCAGCATTCGGTACCAACTGTGCGACTGACAGCGCCACATCGCCGGTGCCGGGCGGAAGGTCGAGCAGCAGTACGTCGAGGTCTCCCCAGTAGACGTCGGCGAGGAACTGCTGCAGCGCCCGGTGCAGCATCGGGCCGCGCCAGACCACCGGGGCATTGCCCTGGGTGAACTGTGCGATCGAGATGACCTTCACGTCGTGGGCGACGGGGGGCAGGATCATCGAATCAACCTGAGTGGGCCGATCCGCGCTGCCCATCATCCGCGGTATCGAGTGGCCGTAGATGTCGGCATCGAGCAGGCCGACCGCTAGGCCGCGCGCTGCCAGTGCGGCAGCGAGATTCACTGTGACACTGGACTTTCCGACGCCGCCCTTTCCGGAGGCCACCGCGTAGACCTTGGTGAGACAGCCTGGCTGCGCGAAGGGGATGACGGGTTCCTCGGTCAGCCCTTGGTCGCCACGGAGTTGCTTCCGCAGGGCGGCGCGCTGCTCGTCGTCCATCACATCCAGGCTGACGCTGACAGCTCCGGTACCTGGTACATCCGTGACCGCCGCGGTGACGAGTTCGGTGATCTCCGACCTCTTTGGGCAGGCAGCAGTGGTCAGATAGATCCCGACGTGCACGGCGCCGCCGTCACCGACGGTGATGCTCTTGACCATGTTGAGTTCGGTGATCGGTTTGCGCAGTTCCGGATCAATGACCTTGGCCAACGCGGCGCGGATCGACTTCTCGAGTTCAGTGTTCTCAGACATCGCCCCTGAGTCTAGGCGGGTGACGATGCGGGCCTGAAAGGCCCGAGAAGGAACGGCCTCTTTGGGTTATCGCGGGTGACGATGCGGGCCTGAAAGGCCCGAGAAGGAATCGCCTGCGAACCGCTTGCGGTGAAGGTCAGGCAGCGGGGCCGGGCAGCGGTCCGGATCCAGCCAGGACCGGTTCGGTGTCCGAGGGGACCGCCTGGGCGGGTGCCGGGGCAGGTGCCGGCGCGACCGGTGCGGGCATGATCTCCGGGGCCGGGCCGGGCAGCACGCCAGGAAGAGGTGCGGAAACGGCCGGATTCATCGGCGCGAATTCCGATGACGGCGCCATCCACGGCTGCGGCATCATCCACGGCGGCAGGTTGTCCTGGATCGCGTCGGCCGGCGCCAACTGCGAGGACATGCAGATGACCTCGCAGCCGTGCCCCGGCAGCATGCCCGGACCCTGCAGCGGTCCTGGCATGGCCAGCTGGCCGGCCATTTCGCTGTTGCCCAGACCCAGGCCCAGGCCCAGCTGCGAGAGCTGGAACAGCGGGTCGCCCCCGGGCAGACCGAGCATGCCGGGCCCGAGGCCCTCGGGATGCTCGAGATGCATATCGCCCAGTGCCGGGATCGGGCCGGTGATCAGAGGCAGATCCACCGGGGCGACGCCGGTGGCGTAGGCCGCGGCCCAGCCCATCACGTTCTGGGCGTAGGCCATCGAGTTGTTGTAGCGCAGGATCGCGGTCAGCACCTGGCTCTGGTTGCGCAGGTTCAGTCCGCCGCTGCACAGGTACCGGGCCGTCGCCAGCGCGGCGTCAAACAGATTCTGCGGGTCGGCCTTGCCGTCGCCGTCGCCGTCGGAGGCGAACCGCGACCAGGTGCCGGGCAGGAATTGCATCGGTCCCATGGCGCGGGCGTAGATCGGACGGCCGCCGGCGTTGCTCTGAACGATCACCTCATTGCCGGGCAGGCTGCCGTCCAGCGACGGGCCGTAGATCGGCCGGATGGCGGTGCCCTGCGCGTCGGTGGCGCCGCCGTTGGCGTGTGAGGACTCGATGCGGCCGATCCCGGCCAACAGATTCCAGCTCACACCGCACGCCGGCGAGGTGACGGCCATGGTCTGCTCGGCTTTGCGGTAGGCCGCCAGTGCCATCGCCGGGATACGCATCCCGCCCACCGCGTTGACCACGGCGAGGGGCGGCGGGGGTGAGGCCATGCTGCCGGCGGCCACCTTGAAGTCGGCAGGCGGACGGGCGGCGGCCACGATCGTCGTGCCCTGCTGCGGGGCGACCGGGACGACTGGCTGAGCTGCGGCCAACGGCGTCACGTCGGCCACCTTGGCGCCGACATGGCCGGGTGCGGCCGAAACTGCTCCCGCCAGCACGACGGGCGTGATTACCGCGATTCCGAGCGCGGGCGCCCGGAACCGGTGCTTCATCGCCACTGGTCCGTCCTCAAACAGTTAGCTCGTTTAACGCTGTGAACCACGCCACCATACCCATTCCGTCGACCGCCGCGGAAAGTAACCGTCTTAGTTGTCCTGATCGGCGGATTCCGGCTGGGCGTTACCGGCGGACGCCCCCTTGGCGCCCTTGGTCTTCTTGGGCTTGCCGGCCTGTAGTGCGCGTTGCAGGTCGTCGAGCTCGCGCCGCAGGTAGTCACGGGTGGCGACCTCGCCGATGGCCAACCGCAGTGCGGCCAGTTCCCGGGCCAGGAATTCGGTGTCGGCCTTGGTTTGCTCGGCCCGCCGCCGGTCGTCCTCGAGTGCCACCCGGTCGCGGTTCTCCTGCCGGTTCTGGGCCAGCAGGATCAGTGGCGCCGCATAGGCGGCCTGGGTGGAGAAGGCGAGATTGAGCAGGATGAACGGGTACGGGTCCCAGCGCAGCTTGACGGCGAACAGGTTCAGTGCGATCCAGACGATGACGACGATGGTCTGCCACAGCAGGTAGCGCCCCGTGCCCAGGAACCGGGCGATCGACTCGCTGAACCTCCCGACGGCCTCCGGGTCGAGGTTGAAGGTCGGCCGCCGAGAGGTGCGCGGGGTGTCGAGACGGGCGGACTCGCTCATGTCGCCCCCTGTCCCGCGAACGGCTCCTCGTAGGTCTCTCGCCAGTCGTCGGGCAGTAGGTGGTCGAGCACGTCATCGACGGTGACCGCGCCCAGCAGGTGGCTCTCCTCATCGACCACCGGCCCGCAGACCAGGTTGTAGGCGGCCAGATACCGGGTCACCGCCGGCAGTGGGGTGTCGGGGGAGAGCCGCGGCAGGTCCTTGTCGACGATGCCGCTGACCAGGTTGGCCGGCGGCTCCCGCAGCAGCGCCTGTGTGTGCACGCAGCCCAGGTAGTGACCGGTAGGGGTGGCTGTCGGCGGGCGGACCACGAACACCAGCGAGGCCAGTGCCGGGGTCAGGTCGGGGTCGCGCACCCGGGCCAGCGCCTCTGCCACCGTGGTGTCCGGAGCCAGCACCACCGGGTCGGAGGTCATCAGACCACCGGCGGTGTCCGGTGAGTGGCTGAGCAGACGGCGCACCGACTCGGAGTCTTCCGGGTCCATCCGGCGCAGCAGTGTCTCGGCCTCGGTCGGCTGCAGTACGCCGAGCAGGTCCGCGGCGTCGTCGGGGTCCATCGCCTCCAGAACGTCGGCGGCGCGCTCGGTGTCCAGCTGCATCAGAAGGTCGGTCTGGTCGTCCTCGGGGAGCTCCTGCAGGATGTCGGCCAACCGTTCGTCGTCGAGCGCGTTGACGACCTCCGTACGCCGCTTGGCGGGCAGATCACGGATGGCATCGGCCACCTCGATGGGGCGCTGACCCTCGAACTGATGCAGCAACTGGGCCACACCCTGGCCCGGCATGGCTAGCCCGGACGGGGTCAGCCCGACGACGTTGTGCCAGTCGACCGTCACCACCGCCGAGCGCCGTCCGAGCCGGCGCAGACTGCGCACCGCCACCCGGGTGACCATCCAGTCGCGTGTCCGGGTCTGCTCGATACCCAGGTCGACCACGACGACGTCGACGCCGGCCAGCTGCTCCTGCTCGGGATCGTTGACCCGGACCCGGGTGTCAAGCACCTGGGCGAGTGCCAGCACCTCGCCGGGGCGCTGGACGAAACGGCGCAGCGAGACGTTGGCGGTGTTGAGGGTGACGGCACTGGGTTCGATAGCGGTGATCCGCAGCATCGGGACGAAAATCCTTCTGCGGGTGAGCAATTCGACCACAAGTCCCAGGACGCGCGGTTGCTGGCGCACGATGCTGATGCTGACCACCACATCGCGGACCCGGCCGAATGACTCACCGTCGGGGCCCAGCACGACCATTCCCGCCAGTCGCGCCGCATATACCCTGTTCACCGACGCCATGGTTGCAAGGGTAGGAGTCTGCGCGTGGACAACGCTTATCGGCCCCGTAGAACCTGCTTGTCGGTTCCCGGCAGCAATCCGCGGATGATCGAGAAGGCCAAAGCTCTACCGGCCGACCAGGTTTTCCTCGACCTCGAAGACGCGGTCGCCCCCGGCGCCAAAACAACCGCCAGAACCCAGGTGGCGGCCGCGCTGGCCGGACCGGGATGGGGTGGCCAACTGCGCGGAGTGCGGGTCAACGACTGGACCACGCCGTGGACCTACAGCGACGTGATCGATGTGGTGTCGGCGGCCGGGGCGAATCTGGACCTGATCGTGCTGCCCAAGGTCACCGATGCCAGCCACGTGCAGGCACTCGATCTCCTGCTGACCCAACTCGAACTGACCCACGGACTGCCGGTAGGCCGCATCGGGATCGATGCGCAGATCGAGAACGCCGTGGGGCTGCGCAATATCGACGCCATCGCCGCCGCACCACGGGTCCAGGCGCTTGTCCTCGGGCCGGCCGATCTGATGGCGAGCCTGAACATGAGGACCTTGGTGGTGGGTGAGCAGCCGGAGGGTTATGACGTCGGCGACGCCTACCACCACGTGCTGATGACAATCCTCGTCGCGGCACGGGCACATGGTGTCGCCGCGATCGACGGTCCCTATCTGAAGGTGCGTGACGTCGAGGCGTTCAGGCGGGTGGCGGGCCGGTCCGCGGCCCTCGGTTTCGACGGCAAATGGGTGCTGCACCCCGATCAGATCGCCGCCGGCAACGAGATCTTCAGTCCTCGCCAGGAGGAGTACGACCACGCCGAACTCATCCTGGAGGCGTACCAGTGGCACACCTCGAAGGCCGGGGGAGCCCGCGGTGCGGTGATGCTCGGTGACGAGATGATCGACGAAGCCAGCCGCAAGATGGCACTAGTGGTGGCAGGCAAGGGCAGAGCGGCCGGGATGACCCGCCAGTCCACCCCGTTCGCGCCGCCCGCCTAGCCCCTCAACTCCTCAGCGCGAAGGCCATCCAGATCACGCTGATGACAAGGGAGACTGCGCCGACCGCCACCCCGGCCACCGCGAGACCGCGGCCCTGTTGTCCGGTGCGCTTGATCTGGTTCATCGCGATCACACCGAGCACGATTCCGATGATCGAGCCGAACCCGCACAGCAGTCCGATGCACGACGCCACGAGGGAGAAGATCGCCAGCGGGTTGGTGCCGCCGCCTGCCGCCGTCGGCGGTCCGTAGCCACCGGGGTAGGGGGCGCCGTACTCCGGCGGCGGCACCAACCCGCTGGCGATCTTCTCCCTCGTGGCG
>CAYFMA010000045.1:583-28030 GCA_964344085.1 uncultured Mycobacterium sp. | reverse complement strand
CCCGGGTCAGCGGATCTCCGGGGCGGCGCAGTTCGGCGGCGGCCTCGATCAGCGGCGCCCGCTCGGTGCGGGGAACTCCGGTGGCGGCCCGTTCGAGCAGCGCCGCGCCCACGATGAGGTCGTTGTTCAGTTCGTCCTCGCCCTGGCCGGCGTCGAGTTTGGCGGTCACCGCGTGGCGCCAGGTGGTGATCGGGTCGCCCCAGCCGTCCACCCGGAAGGTCCACAAACCAACCTGGTCGGGGACGAATTGTCCGTGCAGCACGTCCGGGGTGCGGCCCGCCGCCATCGGCAGCAGGATCGGCTTGACCCGGCCGGCCGCGGCCGGGGGCCGTCCGACCTGGGGATAGTCGGTGCCGAGGTAGCGCACGACGAGGGTGGCCGCAACGGCGTCGTGGCCCTCCCGCCACACCGTGGCCGAGACCGGCACCACTTCGCCGACAACGGCCTTGGCCGGGAAGACCCCTCCGGACACCACGGGTGCGACGTCGTCGATCTCGATCCGACCCGGCACCGCTACCTACTTCCGTTCGCGCTCACACCGACGTTTCACACCGTAGTGGTCAACCCCACACCATGAGGGGCGAAGCGGGCGCAGCGGGCGACGGGCGACCTCAGTAAGGTCTGACCGGTGAAGGCGCTGCGCAGGTTCACCGTTCGTGCTCACCTCCCGGAGCGGTTGTCCGCCCTGGCCCGGTTGTCGACCAACTTGAGGTGGTCGTGGGACACCGCGACCCAGGACCTCTTCGAGAGCATCGATCCGGGGCAGTGGGCCCGCAGCGGGCGTGATCCGGTCGGCGTGCTGGGCGCAGTGACCCCGGAGCGGCTCGATCAGCTGGCCGAGGATCCCGAGTTCCTCGGGCGGCTCGACCGGCTGGCCGCCGAACTCGACGAGTATCTGACCAAGCCGCTCTGGTACCAGCAATTGCAGGCCTCCAGCGACGAACCGCTGCCCAGCGGTATCGGCTACTTCTCGATGGAGTTCGGCGTCGCCGAAGTACTGCCGATCTACTCCGGCGGTCTGGGCATCCTGGCCGGCGATCACCTCAAGGCCGCCTCCGATCTCGGCCTGCCGCTGATCGGCGTCGGACTGAACTACCGGTCCGGGTACTTCCGGCAGTCGCTGACCGCCGACGGCTGGCAGCACGAGAACTACCCGTCGCTGGATCCGCAGGGGCTGCCGCTGCGTCTGCTCAGCGACACCACCGGTACGCCGGTGGTGATCGAGCTGCCGATGCCGGAATCCCGCACGCTGCGGGCCCGGGTCTGGATAGCCCAGGTCGGGCGAATTCCGTTGCTGCTCTTGGATTCCGACATCCCGGAGAACGACCACGATATGCGCCATGTCACCGACCGGCTCTACGGCGGCGACCAGGAGCACCGCATCAGGCAGGAACTGCTGGCCGGTATCGGCGGAGTGCGGGCGATCCGCGCGTTCACCGCCATCGAGGGCCACCCGGTGCCCGATGTGTTCCACATGAACGAGGGACATGCCGGGTTCCTCGGCCTGGAGCGCATCCGGGAATTCATGACCGCCGACAATCTCGATTTCGACACCGCGCTGACCATCGTGCGGGCCAGCACGGTGTTCACCACGCACACTCCGGTGCCGGCCGGAATCGACCGCTTCCCGGTGGAACTGGTGGAGCGCTACTTCGGCGACGACGGCGACAGCGGACTACTGCCGGGGGTGCCGCTCGGGCGTGTGCTGGGCTTCGGGTCCGAGGACGATCCGGAGAAGTTCAACATGGCGCATATGGGCCTGCGTCTGGCGCAGCGGGCCAACGGGGTGTCCCAGTTGCACGGCAGGGTCAGCCGGGAGATGTTCGACGAACTGTGGGCGGGTTTCGACGCGACCGAGGTGCCGATCGGGTCGATCACCAACGGGGTGCATGGTCCCACCTGGGCGGCCCGAGAATGGATGCAACTCGGCCAGGAGTTGGCCGGCTCCACCGAGGCGATGCGCGAACCGTCGGTGTGGCAGCGCCTGCAAGAGGTCCACCCCGGCCACATCTGGTGGATCCGCTCGCAGCTGCGCGCTCGGCTCGTCGACGACGTTCGCCGCCGGCTGCACCGGGCTTGGCTGGAGCGGGGCGCGATCGACGCCGAATTAGGCTGGACGGCAACAGCTTTCGATCCCGACGTGTTGACGGTCGGGTTCGCACGGCGGGTGCCCACCTACAAGCGTTTGACCCTGATGCTGCGCGATCCCGAGCAACTCGAGGCGCTGCTGCTCGACGAGGAGCGGCCGATCCAGCTGATCGTGGCGGGTAAGTCCCATCCCGCCGACGACGCGGGCAAGGGCTTGATCCAGCAGATCGTGAAATTCGCCGACCGACCCGAGGTGCGCCACCGCATCGCCTTCCTGCCGGACTACGACATCTCGATGGCCCGGTTGCTGTACTGGGGCTGCGATGTCTGGCTGAACAATCCGCTGCGGCCACTGGAGGCCTGTGGCACCTCTGGGATGAAGAGCGCGCTCAACGGCGGGCTTAACCTGTCGATCCTCGACGGGTGGTGGGACGAGTGGTTCGACGGCGACAACGGCTGGGCCATCCCGACCGCCGACGGCCTGGCCGACGAGAACCGCCGCGATGATCTGGAAGCCGCTGCGCTTTACCAGTTGCTGCGGGAGTCGGTGGCGCCCAAGTTCTACGACCGCGACAACGACGGGGTGCCGACCCGGTGGGTGGAGATGGTCCGCCACACCCTGCAGTCGCTGGGGCCCAAGGTGCTGGCCTCCCGGATGGTGCGGGACTACACCGAGCAGTACTACGTGCCGGCGGCGGCCTCGCTGCGCCGGACCCTGGCCGATGCCGACGGGTTGCCGTTCGGCCGGGCCCGCGAACTGTCGGCCTACGTGCAACGGGTCCGCGAGGCCTGGCCGGAGGTCGAGGTCACCGACGTCGACAGCACCGGCCTGCCCGACACCCCCGAACTGGGTTCCAAGCTGACGCTGACCGCGGCCGTCGCACTGGCCGGTCTGCGACCCGATGAGGTCGTCGTCCAGGCGGTGCTGGGCCGGGTCGACTCCGCCGACGCGCTGCAGGATCCGGTCTATCTGGACATGGCCCACGTCGGGTCCGGTGAGGGCGGCACCGAACTGTTCTCGGTGACGCTGCCGCTGCCGCTGTCCGGATCGGTCGGCTACACGGTCCGGGTGCTGCCGCACAATGACTTACTGGCCGGCGATGCCGAACTCGGCCTGGTGAAGTTGGCATAAGTCTGGGAGTTTTCGGACTCCCCGGCGAGGGTTGCCTACAACCTTGTAGGTTGCCCGCATGATTCGCAGGACGAGGGGGGCGGCGCTCGCCGTTGTGGCGATGGTCGCCCTCGCCGGCACGGCGTCGGCCGACCCGGTCGACCCGGCCATCCAACCGGTGGCAGCCGCCGAGGCGGCGCCGCCGCCGGCCGATGACGGCAAGGTGATCTCCAATCCGCCGGAGACCACGAAGTCACCGGACGGCTGGACACTGACCGTCGGCGGCAAGAACGAGACCCAACTGGTGATCGCACCGCTGACTACAGCGGTGTCCAGCAGGGAGTACGAGGTCGGCGGCACCTTCTTCGGGTCGCTCAAGGGGCCGTCCGGTGCGCCCACGCCCGCGAAGGGCGTGCTCGAGGTCGGCTACCAGATCGGCTGCGGCATCGACATGACCACCGGCACCGGTGTGCTGCTCGGCGGTTCCGCGGGAGCCAGTGCGGGCCTGACGACCGCTGGACCCCTTTCCATCTTCCGCCCCAGCACCGGCCTGATACTCCCTAACGCGGGCGTCAATATCGGCGGCAGTGTGGCGGTCAGCCTCAAGCCCGGTGTGGTCAACCTCGTTCCGATCACCAAGAAGGCCTATGGCGGTGCGGAACCGTGGGTGTGGGTCAGCCATCAGCGGATCAAGATCGACGGCTGTGTGGGCGAGTCCTTCATCCGCTCCTTCGCCGTGTTGAGCAAGTCCTCCGACGAGGGTGACGCGATCGCCGCCTGGTACGGCGCCACCAAGCAGGTTTAGGGGACGCGATGAGGATTCCGATGACACGTTCGGCGGCTGTCGCCGCCGTCGCTCTGGTCGCCCTGGCCGGTCCGGCCGCGGCCGATCCGGTCGACCCGGCCGGCCCCGACATTCAACCGGTGGCCGCGACGGCACCCCCGGTGGACGACGGCAAGGTGGCCTCCAACCCGCCGATCACCGACAAGTCACCCGACGGCTGGGTCATGACGGTCGGCGGCAAGGACGAGGTGCAACGGCCGGTCGCGCCGCTGACCACCGCCATCTCCACCCGGGAATACCAGGTCAGTGGGGTCTTCACCGGATCGCTGAAGGGCCCCGGCGGCGGCCCCGCCAAGGGTGTTCTCGAGGTGGGCTATCAGATCGGCTGCGGTATCGAGATGACGACCGGCAACGGCGTCATCGTCAGCGGGAACGCCGGCGGCGCGGCGGGAATCGGCATCGGCTTCACCCAGGGCGGGGTTCTCCAAGACTTCGAGATCCCATCGATCGGCGCCAGCATCGGCGGCGGCGTGGCCGTCAGCCTCAAGCCCGGTTTGGTCAACATCATCCCGGTGACGAAGAAGGCCTTCGCCGGCACGGCGCCCTGGGTGTCGCTGGACAACTTCCGGGTCAAGATCGACGGCTGTGTCGGGCAGTCGTTCATCCGCTCCTATGCCACGCTGGCCAAATCGAGCGATGACGGTGACGGCATCCTGTCCTGGTACGGCGTCACCAAGACGATCTAGGGGAATCGCTTCAGACAGCGGTCGACATCGCCGAGCACCCCGGCGCGGAACGCGTCGATGCGGGAGAACCCGGCCGGCACCGATTCACCGTTGACGTCGCCGGCCACCAGACCGTTGGTGAGCAGACCGGCCACCGCCTCGTCGATGTCACCGGCGGTGAGTCCCACGGTGTTTCCGTCCGGGGTGGTGATCTGCGTGGACAGCTTGCGGGTGGCCACTCCGGTCAGGCAGGCGGTGCGCAGGCCGGCTTCGGCGGTGTCGAGTGCCAGCCCGCCGTGCTCGTGTTGCACGGCCAGCATGTAGCGCGATACCACCACCGAATAGGCGGTGTTGTCCCCCTGCAACGCCACGCCGTCGATGCCCTCGGTGGTCGCGCCCATCCGCTGCAACGCCGGCAGATCGATGCTGATGGTGTTGGTGGCCGGACAGTACGACGCGGGCGGACTCGGCCGGGCGTCCGGACATTTCGCCGCCAAACCCGCGTCAAAGCTCAACTGCGGCTGTGACTTCGGTGCGAACAGGATGTTCATCGCATCGACGATCTGCTTCACCGACGCCTCGGTGACGGGGAGTTCACCGTTCTGGTCGCTGGGCAGTTCGACCGGCAGGTCGCCGCGGCGCTGTTTGATCTCCTGGATGTTGATCGCCGCACAGGCCGCGGTCCCCTCGGTGAAGCCGAATTGGAAGGCCGAGATCCGTTCGAAGGCCGACCCGTGTTCGTCACCGACGTCGTTGTGATCGTTACTGCTGAGCAAGGGGTCACGGAACGAGATCATCGCCGCCAGAAGGTTGTTCAAGCCCTCGCCGGTGCTCAGGGTGAAGCGGGGCGACTTGCCCTCGGCCACCCATCGCATGTACACGCCGGCCAGGCAATCCGCCTGCTGCTCGGCCACGAGAGCCGGAACGCCACGAGGATTCATGGTGGCCATCTTCTGGATGGCGTGTCCGTATTCGTGGGCGAGCACCATCGTGATGGCCATGTCACCGTTGGCGGCGCGCAGCGAGGGCATCAGGACACCGCGGTCCCAGCCGATGGTGTCGTCCTCTTCGCAGAAGGCGGCGTTCTCCAGACCCTCGGTGGTCTCGCCGCAGAACTCTCCGTCGTAGGAGTCGGAGTCCCACGAAATCAGCGCCTTCACCGGTGTGATCTCGCCGTCGAAGTTGTCCGGGTAGGTGAACTTCCAGAACTCCTCGAGATCACTCACCGACTGGCCGGCGAGTTTGTCGACCTCGCCGCCGTCGGAGTGCTCCACCTCGCGCGCTTCGGCCTTGGCGTCGGGGCGCAGTCCGGTCGGTCCGTCGGTGGCGGTCATTCCGCCGACCTTGAACGGATCGGAGAACTCCGAGATCGGCGTGCCCACGATGGCGGTGGAGCACCCGGTCAGCAGTGCCGCGACCGCAGCCAGTGCAATGAGCAGACGCTGCATGCAGATCAGGATAGTTGCAGCCGCGTCAGGGCCTTCCTGACCAGTTCCGGATCGGTGGTGGTCCAGAACGGCGGCAGGGATGCCCGAAGAAAACCGCCGTAGCGGGCGGTGGCCATCCGCGAGTCCAGGACGGCGACCACACCGCGATCGTCGGTCCGGCGCAGCAGGCGTCCGGCGCCCTGGGCTAGCAGTAGTGCCGCGTGGCTGGCCGCCACCGCCATGAACCCGTTGCCGCCCCGGGCCGCCACCGCCCGCTGCCGGGCGGTCAACAGTGGATCGTCCGGCCGGGGGAACGGGATGCGGTCGATGATGACCAGCGACAGCGACGCCCCCGGCACGTCGACACCCTGCCAGAGCGACAGCGTGCCGAACAGGGAGGTCTGCGGGTCTGCCGAGAACTTCTCGATGAGTGCCGCGGTGCTGTCGTCGCCCTGGCACAGCACCGGAGTCTTCAGTCGCGCACGCATCGCCTCGGCGGCGGCCTTGGCCGCGCGGGTGGAGGAGAACAGACCGAGGGTGCGCCCGCCTGCCGCCTCGATCAGCCCGGCGATCTCCCCGAACTGGGCGTCGGCGCCGGCCCCGTCACGTCCCGGTGCGGGCAGATGAGCAGCGATGTAGAGGATGCCGGACTTGGCGTGGTCGAACGGCGAGCCGACGTCGAGTCCCTGCCAACCTGTCTCGGCCAGACCCCACGCCCCGGCCATGGCGTCGAAGGACCCGCCGATGGTCAGCGTCGCCGACGTGAGCACCGTGGTGGCAGACCCGAAGAGATGTGCGCGCAGCAGTCCGGCAACCGACAATGGGGCGACCCGCAGCACGGGTTTCGCCGCCCCGGAGCGCTGCTCTTCATGATCGAGCCACACCACATCGGTGCGGTCGGGGATCGTCGCGCCGAAGGAGTCGAGAATCCGGGTGGCGGTGTCGGTGATGTCGGTGAGGCCGGCGATCGCCTCGGCGCGCGCGGCGGCAGCCTTGGGATCCTTCGGCGCCGGGTCGATGGCCGACATCGCACCGGCGGCCGCGTCGCGCAACGCGGTGAGATAGGTGCCCAGTTCGGCGTCGAGATAGTCGATGCGTCCCGGTTCGGCGTCATGGATGGCCGAGGAGAAGGTCGCCACCGCCGCCTCGAGACGCTGAGTCAGTTCGGGGTTGACCAGTCGTGCGATCCGGCGCACCGCCAGACCCAGGGGAGCGGGCGTCAGTTCGGCGGTGGCCACCGAGGTGACGCGATCGACGAGCTCGTGTGCCTCGTCGACCACCAGTAGGTCGTGTTCGGGCAGCACGTTGGCCTCGGAGATCGCGTCGATCGCCAGCAGTGCGTGATTGGTGACCACCACGTCGGCCTGTCCGGCTTCAGCGCGCGCCTTCTCGGCGAAGCAGTCCGAACCGTAGGGGCAGCGGGCCATGCCGAGACACTCGCGTGCTGAAACGCTGACCTGTGCCCAGGCCCGGTCGGGAACGCCCGGGCGGACGTCGTCGCGGTCACCGGTCTCGGTGTCCGATGCCCAGGTTGTCAGACGTTGCACATCACGACCGAGGGGGCTGGACGCGGTGAACAGCTCCTCCTGGGAGAGATCGGGTTCATCGGCTTCGGCGCCGCGGTGAATCTTGTTGAGGCACAGATAATTCCGCCGGCCTTTGAGCAGGGCGAACTTCGGCTTGCGCGGTAGCACCCCGGCCAGGGCGTCGGCAAGCCGCGGCAGGTCGCGATCGACGAGCTGACGCTGCAGCGCGATGGTGGCGGTCGACACCACGACGGGGGTCTGATCGCTGAGGGCCCGGGCGATGGCCGGCACCAGATAGGCCAGTGACTTTCCGGTCCCGGTACCGGCCTGCACCGCCAGGTGCTCGCCGGTGGCGAAGGCGTGCGCCACCGCCTCGGCCATCTGCACCTGTCCCGGGCGCTGCGTTCCGCCGAGTGCACTCACCGCCCGCGTCAGCAGATCGGGCACCGCGGGGATGTCGTTGTCGCTCAAACCGCCGCCCGGGTGGGAATCGCCGGTTCACCGTGGGACAAGGCCAGTCCCTCCCACGGCAGGCTTTCCAGCCCGGCCGCCACCCGTTGCCGGGCGGCGGCCAGATCGGAAGGTTCGAGAACCTCGCCGCAGCGCACCAACGGCACGGTGAGCACGCGCGCCGATCCGCTCGCCTCCGGCGCGGCGCCGGCCTGGTACAGCACCTCCTCGGTGATGGTGCCCGACGGCCGGGCCAGCCGGACCGCGGTCTTGCGCCCGCCGCGGGTCTGCTTGTGGGCGCTGCGTTTCCGCACCGGGATGCCGTCGACCTCGACGAGTTTGTAGACCATGCCGGCCGTCGGCGCACCGGATCCGGTGACGACCGAGGTGCCCACGCCGTAGGTGTCCACCGGGTCGGCGCGTAGTGCGGCGATACCGTACTCGTCGAGATCCCCGGAGACGACGATCCTGGTGCCGGTGGCACCCAGGCCGTCGAGTTGGGCACGCACCTCGCGGGCCAGCATCCCGAGGTCGCCGGAGTCGATGCGGACCGCGCCCAGTCCGGTGCCTGCGACGGCGATCGCGTTGGCGACACCGTCGTGAACGTCATAGGTGTCGACCAGCAGGGTCGTGCCGACGCCGAGAGCTTCCAGCTGCGCGCGGAAGGCGGCCGGTTCGTCGGGTCCGTCAGCGGATGTGTGCACCATGGTGAAGGCGTGCGCGGAGGTGCCCAGCGCCGGCACGCCGTAGCGGCGGGCGGCCTCGAGGTTGGAGGTCCCGGCGAACCCGGAGACGTATGCGGCTCGGGCGGCGGCGACCGCGGCCTGCTCATGGGTGCGCCGGGAGCCCATCTCGATGATCGGCCGGCCGTCGGCGGCGCTGACCATGCGGGCGGCCGCGGCGGCCACCGCGCAGTCGTGATTGAGGATCGACAGCACCAGCGTCTCGAGCAGAACGCATTCGCCGAAGGTTCCGGTGATCGAGAGCACCGGCGACTCGGAGAAGTACAACTCGCCCTCGGCGTAGCCGTCGACATCTCCGCGGAACCGGAAATCGCGGAGGTAGGTCAGAGTGGCCTGGTCGACGAAGCCGGCCACGGCTGCCAGTTCGGCCTCGCCGAACACGAAGTCGGAGAGTGCCTCCAGGAGCCGGCCGGTTCCGGCGATGACGCCGTAGCGGCGGCCGTCGGGTAACCGCCGGGCGAACACCTCGAAGGTCGCCCGGCGGTGCGCGGTTCCGTCGTGGAGAGCGGCGGCGAGCATCGTCATCTCGTACTTGTCGGTCAGCAACGCCTGGGACGGAACTCCGCTCACAGCGGCCACCGTAGCGGTTTGCGCCGGTCGGGGACGATTTTGACGGCTCTCGGTATCCTTGTCGCATGGGCTCGCGAGGAACCAGCCGGCCCGGGACCAGTGCGGTCCTGGAAGCCGATGAACTCGATGCGACGGACACCCCCTGGGTGACCGTCGTCTGGGACGACCCGGTGAACCTGATGAACTACGTCACCTTCATCTTCCAGAAGCTGTTCGGCTACAGCGAACCGCACGCCACCAAGCTGATGATGCAGGTCCACAACGAGGGAAAAGCCGTGGTTTCGGCCGGCAGTCGTGAGGCGATGGAAGTCGACGTCACCAAACTGCACGCGGCCGGACTGTGGGCCACCATGCAGCAGGACCGCTGACGAACAGTGCGTAGATGGAAGCGGGTTGACACCGCTGACGGGCCCCGCTTCGTGTCCACCATGGACTCCCACGAAGTGGCCCTGCTGCGGAACATGGCGAGCTCGATGCAGGAGATGCTCGACGACCGCAAGTCCTTCGCGCCGACGGATCCCCTCGAACAGATCACCGGAATCCGCACCGGAAACACCGAACCGCCCGCAGATGGGACTCTGCGCCGGCTACTGCCCGACTTCGTCACCCCCGACCATGCCGCCTCCGATCCAGGCGGATCCAACAGTGCGTTGCGCAGTCTGCACGAACCACAGATCATCGACGTGAAAATCTCTGCAGCGCAACGTCTTCTGGACACCCTTCCGGGTGAGGACGGCCGGGTCGATCTCAGCGAGGACGACGCCAATGCGTGGATCGCCGCGGTCAACGACGTCCGGTTGACGCTGGGCACCATTCTCGACATCGGCCCGGACACCCCTGAACGGTTGCCCGATGAGCATCCGATGGCCCACCACCTCGACGTCTACCACTGGCTGACGTTCCTGCAGGAGTGTCTGGTGCTGGGTCTGATGGGCAAGCCGATCCGATGACGGGCAGCATCACCGACGTCGCCGGCATTCGCGTCGGCCATCACCAGCGCTGCGACCCGGACGCCACGGTGGGTGGCAAGGATTCGCCGGGCATCGGATGGGCCTGTGGCACAACGGTTGTCGTTGCTCCGCCGGGTACCGTCGGCGCCGTCGATGTCCGGGGCGGAGCACCCGGAAGCCGGGAGACCGAACTGCTAAACCCGTCCAACAGCGTTCGCCATGTCGATGCGGTGGTGCTCACCGGCGGCAGCGCGTTCGGTCTCGCCGCCGCCGATGGAGTCATGCGCTGGCTGGAGGAGCAGGGCCGCGGCGTGAAGATGACCGGCGGGACCGTGCCGATCGTGCCCGCGGCGGTGATCTACGACCTCCCGGTGGGCGCCTGGTCGAGCCGGCCCGACGCGGAGTTCGGCTACCGGGCCGCGGCCGCCGCCGGTTCGGAGTTCGCTCTGGGCAGCGTCGGAGGGGGAGTCGGCGCTCGGGCCGGTGTGCTCAAGGGCGGTGTCGGCACCGCGTCGACTGTGCTGGACTGCGGTGTGACGGTGGGGGCCATCGTCGTGGTCAACTCGGCCGGTGAGGTCCTCGACCCGGCCACCGGCCTGCCGTGGATGACCCGCCTGGCGGATGAGTTCGGGTTCACCGAACCGTCGTCAGATCAGGTCGCGGCCTTCGCGGCCCGGCACGGTGAACTCGGCCCGCTCAACACCACCATCGCGGTGATCGCCACCGATGCGGCGCTGGGCCCCACCGGATGCGAGCGGGTCGCCATCGCCGCGCAGGACGGACTGGCCATGTCGATCCGCCCGGCCCACACTCCCGTCGACGGCGACACCGTGTTCGTGCTCGCGACCGGCGCGGTCGAGGTGGAATCCTCCCCGGATACGCCTGAGCAGATGCTGCCGGAGACCGCTCTGGTGGCGAAGGTCGGCGCGGCGGCTGCCGAGACGCTTGCGCGGGCCGTGCTGGCCGGAGTGCTGGCCGCCCGGTCCGTCGCCGGCATCCCGACATTGCGCGAGATGTTCCCCGCATGAGCACGACCGGCCAGCCGCCCACCAAGTGGCCCGCCTGGAAAGCCGGCGCGGCAACGATCCTGTCGTTCGTGGCGCTGCTCTATGTCATCGAGCTGATCGACTGGCTGACGCGGGGTTCCTTGGAGAACAACGGGATTCGGCCGCTGGAAGCCGACGGCCTCAAGGGCATCCTGTTCGCTCCGCTGTTGCACGGCGGATGGGATCACCTACTGGCAAACACCATTCCCGCCTTGGTGCTGGGCTTCCTCGTCACGCTGGCAGGAATCGGCCGCTTCATCTGGGCCACGGCGATCATCTGGATTCTCGGCGGATTCGGCACCTGGCTGATCGGCAACATCGGCAGCTGTCACATGGAGACCAACCACATCGGCGCCTCGGGGCTGATCTTCGGCTGGCTGTCCTTCCTGCTGGTGTTCGGGTGGCTCACCCGGCACATCTGGCAGATCGTCACCAGCCTGGTGGTGGGCTTCGTCTACGGCGGCATCCTGCTGGGGGCGATGCCGGTGCTGGACCGCTGCGGCGGTGTGTCGTGGCAGGGCCACCTGTGCGGTGCGATCGCCGGCGTGATCGCCGCCTACTGGCTGTCCGGACCGGAGCGCGAAGCACGGGCTAAGCGCACCAGTGGGCAACTGCCCGGGATGCCGGCATGAGCGGCCAGTCGGCCCCGATCGGGATCTTCGATTCGGGAGTGGGCGGGCTGACCGTGGCCCGTTCGATCATCGACCAGTTGCCCGACGAGGACATCATCTACGTCGGTGACACCGCGAACGGACCGTACGGTCCGCTGACCATCCCGCAGGTGCGCGCCCACGCGCTGGCCATCGCCGACGATCTCGTCGAGCGCGGGGTCAAGGCACTCGTCATCGCCTGCAACACCGCCTCGGCGGCCTGCCTGCGCGACGCCCGCGAACGCTACGACGTGCCCGTCGTCGAGGTGATCCTGCCCGCAGTCCGCCGTGCGGTGGCCACCACCCGCACCGGCCGGATCGGCGTCATCGGGACCGAGGCCACCATCGCCTCGGGTGCCTATCAGGATGCGTTCACCGCCGCCCGCGACGTCGAGGTCACCGGCGTCGCCTGCCCCCGCTTCGTCGACTTCGTCGAACGCGGAGTCACCACCGGACGTCAGGTCCTCGGTCTGGCCGAGGGATATCTCGAACCGTTGCAGCGCGCCGAGGTCGACACACTGGTGCTCGGCTGCACGCACTACCCGCTGCTGTCCGGGGTGATCCAGTTGGTGATGGGTGATGCGGTGACGCTGGTCTCCAGCGCCGAGGAGACCGCCAAGGATTTGGTGCGTGTGCTCACCGAACAGGATCTGCTGCGCCCGCATCCCGAGGGTCCGGCGGCTCAGGCCTCCCGGATATTCGAGGCGACCGGCGACCCGGAGGCCTTCACCGCGCTGGCCGCCCGCTTCCTCGGTCCGGTGATCACTGGCGTCGCGCCGGCCCCTTCGCGCCGCGCGACGTAAGAAACCCGACTCTTCAACCCCGCCTCATTCGTCACAGCACGTGGCAAGCTGATCTCGTGCGTTTGACGGTGCTCGGCTGCTCAGGCAGTGTCGTCGGGCCCGACTCCCCGGCGTCCGGTTACCTGCTGACCGCGCCCGACACCGTGCCGCTGGTGATGGATTTCGGCGGTGGAGTGCTGGGTGCGCTGCAGCGCTACGTCGACCCCAACGAGGTTCACATCGCGCTCTCGCACCTGCACGCCGATCACTGCCTTGACCTGCCGGGCCTGTTCGTCTGGCGGCGCTACCACCCGAACCCGGCCATCGAGCGCGGCATCATGTACGGCCCCGCCGACACCTGGACCCGGTTGGCCGCCGCGTCCTCGCCGATCGGCGGCGAACTCGACGACTTCAGCGACCTCTTCGATGTGCGGGTGTGGTCAGACGGCGAACCGGTGCGCCTGGGCACCCTGACCGTGCTGCCCCGGCTGGTCAACCACCCGACCGAATCCTTCGCGCTCAAGGTCACCGACGCCGACGGAGCCACGATCGTCTACAGCGGTGACACCGGTATGTGCGAGTCGATCGTCCAACTGGCACAGGGGGCCGACGCGTTCCTGTGCGAGGCCTCCTGGACCGACTCGCCCGACCGCCCGACGCACCTGCACCTGTCCGGGGCCGAAGCCGGCCGGATCGCGCAGCGGGCCGGTGTGCGCAAACTGCTGCTGACCCACATCCCGCCATGGACATCCCGGGAGGATGTGATCAGCGAGGCCAAGGCCGAGTTCGACGGCCCGGTGCACGCGGTGGTGGCCGGTGAGGCCATCGACATCCAGCGTTGCTGAGCCTGCGCGCTAGGGTCTGTGAGTGGCAGAACGACAGGACGGCAGGCTCGACGACGAGCTTCGGCCGGTGAGAATCACCCGAGGCTTCACCTCCCATCCGGCTGGATCGGTGCTCGTGGAGTTCGGCGAGACCCGGGTGATGTGCACCGCCAGCGTGAACGAGGGTGTGCCGCGCTGGCGCAAGGGATCCGGACTCGGCTGGCTGACCGCCGAATACGCGATGCTGCCGGCCGCCACCCACACCCGTTCGGATCGCGAGTCGGTCAAGGGCCGCGTCGGCGGACGCACCCAGGAGATCAGCCGGCTGGTCGGGCGCTCGCTGCGAGCGTGCATCGACCTGGCCGCGTTGGGGGAGAACACCATCGCCATCGACTGCGATGTGCTCCAGGCCGACGGCGGCACCCGCACCGCAGCGATCACCGGCGCCTACGTGGCGCTCTCGGACGCGGTGACCTACCTGGCCGCCGCGGGCCGGCTGACCGACCCCCAGCCGCTGTCGTGTGCGATCGCGGCGATCAGCGTCGGGGTGGTCGACGGCCGGGTGCGCGTCGACCTGCCCTATGAGGAGGATTCGCGCGCCGAGGTCGACATGAACGTGGTGGCCACCGACACCGGCACGCTGGTGGAGATTCAGGGCACCGGTGAGGGTGCGACGTTCCCGCGCAGCACGCTCGACCTGATGCTTGACGCCGCCTTCGGCGCCTGCGACAAGCTGTTCGCATTGCAGCGCGAGGCGTTGGAACTGCCGTATCCCGGTGTGCTGCCGGAGGGTCCGGCGGCGAAGAAGGCGTTCGGGTCCTAGCTCTCTCATGAGTCGGCTGTTGGTGGCGAGCCGCAATCGCAAGAAGCTGGCCGAACTGCACCGGGTGCTCGAGGCGGCCGGAATCTCCGGACTCGAACTGCTGTCTCTCGACGACGTCCCCGCCTACGACGAGGCGCCGGAGACCGGCGCGACATTCGAGGAGAACGCTCTCGCCAAGGCCCGTGACGGATTCGCCGCCACCGGCCTGCCGACCCTCGCCGACGACTCCGGGCTGGAGGTCGTCGCTCTCAACGGGATGCCCGGTGTGCTCTCGGCGCGGTGGGCCGGCGGTCACGGCGATGATGCGGCGAACTACACCCTGTTGCTGGCTCAATTGAAGGACGTTCCCGACGAGCGGCGCGGTGCGGCGTTCGTCTCATCCTGTGCACTGGTGTCCGGTGCGGACGCTGTCACCGTCGTGCGTGGGGAGTGGCCGGGTCGCATTGCGCGAGAACCGTTGGGGAACGGCGGTTTCGGCTACGACCCGGTTTTCATTCCCGAGGGGGGCGCGGTGAGCGCGGCGCAGTTGACCGCGGCCGAGAAGGATGCCGCCTCGCACCGCGGCCGCGCGCTGGCGTTGCTGGTGCCCGCGCTGCGGGAACTCGCTAGAGGTTGAAGCGCTCTTTGATCTCGCGGGTCTGAACCTGTTCGACGATGATGCCGAGCAACGGGATGGTGCCGGCCAGCAGCACGCCGATGGTCTTGGCGATCGGCCAGCGCACCTTCACCGCGAGGTTGGCGGTGAACAGCAGGTAGACGAAGTACACCCAGCCGTGCACCACACCGATCCAGCTCGGCGGATGGTCGACCTTCACCACGTACTTGAGGATGATCTCGTAGCAGAGCGCGATCAGCCAGACACCCGTCGTCCAGGCCATCACCCGGTAGCCGGTGAGGGCTGAGCGGATCTTCTCGATGGGGGTGATCGGCTGCGCCTCGGGCGTCTCGGTCATGCGGATGTCCTCTTGTCTTTCTCTGCCAACTCGGCGAGGTAGGCGTTGTACTCATTGAGCACCGGATCATCGGGGCGCGCGGCCGGACCGGGCCGCTCGGGGAGCAGGCCGTCGGGGATCTCGGTGACGTCGCCGTCGTTGCGCGGCGCTTCGGGTCCGGTCTCCTCGTAGCGGATGAACTTGCGGTAGGCGTAGATGCAGAATCCGGCGAACAGCGGCCACTGCAGGGCGTAGCCGAGGTTCTGGAAGCTGCCGGAGTTGGACTCCCACCGGCTCCACTGCCACCAGCCCAGCGCCAGGCAGCCGACCGCGCCGACAAGGGCGAGGATCAGCAGGCCGAAGCGTCGGCGGCGGGGGACGGGCACCTCACGAACCTACCGTGCAGGTCGGGGGCGATACGATCGAGTCCGCGCGGGCGTGGCGAAATGGCAGACGCGCCGGCTTTAGGTGCCGGTGCTCGGAAGAGCGTGTGGGTTCGAGTCCCTCCGCCCGCACTGTGGTTCTAACAGGGGAGAACCAGTTCAGGGGCTATTCGACGGCTTCCGCGGTCTCGGCCACGTCGCTCCCTGCCCACATTTTGCCCACATTTTGCGGTGAATACCGGGGGTAATTGCTGTGGGTTTTAAGGATTTCTTCAAGTCGTTTAAGACCGGTGTGGCAGCGGGGATGGCAGGCCAGTCGCAGGAGCCGGTGATGAGGCCGGCGCCGACCCGTCGCTTGGATCTTGGTCGTGAGGACATCGAGGCCACGGGTGAGTCCTATTTCCAGGACGGCATTGCCCAGGTGTTCGGGGCGGCGGGGCGTCCACTGGGTGGGGTGATCATGCGGACCGCGGTTCTCGTCGCGGACCCCGGTAACCCATACGACCGCGACGCGGTGAAGGTCTTCGTCGACGGCCAACAAGTCGCCTGGATTCCGGCCGAACTGGCACCCGACGTTCAACCGGTGGTTAATGCAGCCAACGGCTCGGGGAGACAGCTGATGGTCCCGGCCCGAGTGTGGGCTTGTTTCGAGAACGAGCACTGGTCCGGAAGGGTGACGCTCGCACTGTCCGGGAGTGCGGAGCCGGAGTGGTCGTACGTCGACGTCGGTCAGTGGCCGGGTGATCGCAGCCCCGACGGAACGCAGCGTCTGACACAAACCGGGCTTCTGCGCCGGATCCGCGAAGCCGAGACTGCCGGGCTAATCCGAGGCGTGGATTTCGAATCACTGCGTCCGGAGTTCACCGAGATGAAGACCGCTGGCGACACCACCGGCGCCTTGAATCTTGTGATGGAGTGCGTCGAGGCCGCAGAGCGGCGGGCCCGGGTTGCCGGGATGCGCCCAACTGTGTGGCCGACAGAGCAAGCCGCGATGCTGCTGCGCAAGCAGAAGGACTACCAGGGCGAAATCGCAGTGCTGGAAAGGTTCATGGCTGCCGACCCCACTCGCGAGGGCACTAAAGGTCTTCGTGAACGCCTGGACAAGGTCCTCTCCTTGATCGCCGATACCACGCCGGTGCCGGAGCCGAATACCTCCGACTAGAGGCTGCGAGCCGGGAAAGCCAATAATTGCCGAGTCAACACAAAGCCCAAAAAATGGCCACTCACCAGTATCATTAGGCTCTGAGGACCATTCGAAGATGAGCAGCATGCAACCTAAGCCCAGCGCCTCGGAAGGCTTTTACTCACCGAGGGATCTGACCTACATCAGGCCGGCAAAACGACGGCTGACCGAGTATGAAGCGGTCATCTGCAATACGCAGCCCGACTTGAACCAGTTCGACGTGGGTGATTGGTATGTGCTCAGGCCGGATGGCAGGGGCAGCTTTGATCCCGATTCGACGGCACTGGTCCACCCGAATTGGTTCGACTTTCGGGACCCATCGGCTTTGTGGCAGCGGCCGTACATGAAGTTGCAGGCTCAGCAGGAGCGGTCCATCTCACACGCGATTGATGCAGCGAAAAGAAATGGGTCGCTCGCTGAGATCCAACCGAAGTGGCTGCAGACGTTGGCGACATACTACGAAGCTTTCGCATCAATGGAGTGGGGCATCTTCCTAGCTCACGCCTACGTCGCCCGCGAAGCGCTGTCTGACACGATCACGATGACTTTTACCTTCAGTGGAATGGATCGTCTGCGACATCAGCAGGACATTGCTTTGTACAGCTTGGATCTGCATGAATCGGTAGACGCATATCAGGAAGGGCTCGGGAAGTCATGCTGGCTTGAGGATCCTGCGATGCAGGACGCTAGGAGACTTGTCGAAAGACTGATGGTGGTTTCGGATTGGGCCGAAATCGTCACCATGACACACCTTGTGGTAGACCCATTGATCACAAGCCTCATCGGCGGTGAGTTTTTCCGAAGGCTTGCCCCTTTGCATGGGGACGTTGGCACGCCGGTGATTGAGATGATTGCAGAAAGTGATCGCGTCCGTTCACGCGACGCGGCAACGCATTTCGTCAGTATGGTGACAGCCACTACTGATAGGGCCGGCAAGGCCGTCCCAGCCCAAGAGAATATGCAGGTCATTCAATCTTGGGTGGACTCTTGGTATCCCGAAGCGCTTGAAGCTGTAGATAATTTTCTGCCGCTGTTTGAAACGATGGCGATTGGTCGAAACTTCTCAGGAACTGCCCGGGACCGCGTTGTTGAGAGCACCAATGAGGCACTTGTAGTTCTTGGACTACAGATTCCGAGAGTCTGAAAGCCTTTCTGGCCTTGAAAGTCACTCTTAAGCCTCTCGGGCGCGAATTTGAAGTTGCCCCTGGCGAAGACATCTTGACTGCGGCCCTACGTAACGGAATTCAGCTAAGTTATGGTTGCAGACACGGAAATTGCTCGCTCTGCAAACAGTGGCTTCTCGAAGGCGACGTCGATAATTCAGGGGCGAGCATATACGCGATTTCTCGAGATGAGCGTGATGCGGGAGCTTTGTTGCTCTGTTGTGCATATCCGGAAAGCGACGTTGTTGTCGGGGTTGATTCAGATCAAGATGAGTTGCCGACGCTTAGTCCCCCCGTGGCCCGGACGGCGGTGGTGAGGAGCACTGCGCCGATCAGTGAGAGCCTCATCGAGTTGCGAGTTGAGCTTGACGAGCCCCTAACGTTCGCCGCGGGCCAGTATGTCGAGTTGCGAATCCCGGGTTCGGACGAACGGCGCTCGTTCTCAGTGCTCTCTGCACCTGGTCTCGCGAGTGAATATGCCTTCTGCATTAAGCGAGTTCCCGGCGGCCACTTCAATTCCCTGCTTGATGGTCTACAAGCAGGTGACGAGTTGGATTTGGACGGACCATTCGGGACTGCTGTCTACAGAGAGACCGGAAACCCAGCCCTGTTCGTTGCGAATGGATCTGGCATCGCGCCCGTCCTCTCCATTCTGAGCGACCTTGTTAACCGGGGCATCGATGTACCTCTTCGTTTCTATTACGGACTGCGTTACGCGGCGGACTTGGTGTATTTGGACAGACTGGCCCATTTCGCCGATTCGTTCAGAGACTTCCGGCTCATCCCATGCTTCAGCCGAGAGACATCATCAACGGTGGCCAACGCGCGTGTTGGACGTGTGACGCGGGTCATCGCAGAAGAAATTCGTGATGCAAGTGAGTTCGATGCCTACGTCTCCGGATCTCCCGAGATGTGTGACGCCATCGCCATGCTGCTTGAGGCGAAGGGTCTGCCAGGCCGGCGGCTCCATGTTGACCGCTTTTTCCCCGCCCTTCCGATCATCTCAGGCTGATTTAGGCATTAACCTCTGCCTGTCAGGCAATTCGCGAGGACCGGAGGTGCAGGGAATGTCGAGTGGCGGCATCAGCTCCGACTTTGCGAGTGTGCTTTCGCTACTCGATAACACTGCTGCCCTACGCCGCGCCGCCGAGGTTGCATACCGTTCTCTAGGGGCGGACTGGGCTGCCGCAGCAGAACAAGTCGGCGAAGACAACGCGGTGATGATGCGAGCCATCATTGGCGCCCGAACCGATCAACTGGACAGCTTGGTAATCGAACCTGAACACGGGCTTGGAGGCCGGGCCGCGGTGGGCCGGCGGCCAGTGGCTGTCACCGACTACAGCCAAGACAGTTCGATTACTCATGATTACGACGGAGCCGTCCGGGCAGAAGGTCTCCGGGCCATCATGGCCGCTCCGATTGTCCGAGCCCATCGGCTGTACGGCATGCTTTATGTCGCAAGGCGCTCTCCGTCACCTTGGAGTGAAGAAGACAAGTCTGAACTGCAGGGACTTGCGAGGCAGACAGCCATTGCAATGGAGGTGGCCAGAAGCGCACATGAGATGGCTGAAATCGCGGTCTACGGGGACCGGCAACGCCTAGCCGTCGGCTTGCATGATTCGATCGGAGCCACCCTGTTCAGTCTGCGGGCTGCCCTCACATCAGCCAAGGGATCGCTCGATCTGGGCCCTGCCGCAGATCTCATCGACGACGCGTTGGAGCTTGCCCAACGTGCTGCGACCGAATTACGCAGACACACCCTGTCGCTGAACAAACCGCCGGAGGATAAGGCGTTAGCAGTAGCCCTTGAAGGAGACTGTAGGGAATTTACAAGTCGTACCGGAGTTCAAGCTGGACTGGTTGTGCTCGGCGAAATCCCACTTCTGTCGAGCGGACGAACAGAAGTCTTGAGGCTGGCAGTCCGCGAGGCACTCCTCAACGTTGAGAAACATGCGAATGCGCGGTCCGTAGTTGTCAGTCTCTACCCGCAAGATCACGGATTGGGACTTGCCGTCGCGGACGATGGATCGCCATCGGCTAACTCCCCGAATGCAGGACTTCCGGGCATGGGTCAGATCGCGGTTACAGAACGTGTTGAACGGGTCGGCGGCTGGGTGACCTTCGAAGTTAACGATGGTGGAGGCCGAACGATGCGTGCATGGGTGCCCGCGGCGAATGCAGGAACTGACTCCTGAATGGTCGGCGGTTCATAGCATCCCTGCTTCCTGTGCCTTGATGACCGCATCGAGTCGGTTTTTTGCTCCTAGCCGCCCTAAGAGAGTTTGCACGTAAGACTTCACGGTATTGCTGGCGAGCCCCAGTTGTTCGGCTATCTGCGCATTGCTCTCTCCCATGGCTAGCCGCTTTAGAACTTGGTACTCACGCCTGGGCAGTGCGAGGGAATTCGCATCTCCGACTGCGGGATCGCAATACCTGCGTCCCGCGGCCGCCTCTCGGACTGCGGTTATCAGCAGCGCGCAAGCGTTCTCTTTATGAACGACACCGTCGACACCGACTAGACCGGCGATCTGAAGAACGGTAGGCCGACTATCGCCAGTGAAAAGCACTAGCTTCACTCCCGGGCTTGCACGGCGGAGTCCCAGAGCTGCTTCCGGAAGCGCCATATCAGGCAAATGCAAATCAAGCAGCACAACGTCGGGGCGCGCCCGGCCGGCCGATTGAGCTCCCTCAAGTCCAGTCTCCGCTCCGGGGCACATGACTATGTCATCGACTGGGTCCACAAGACGCTCAACGCCGAGATGGACGATCGGATGGTCGTCAACGACCATCACCTTTAGCGGTCCTCTGCGGCCGGATTGGACCAGGAACGGATCCGACATAAGCGGAGCATAACTGCAGAGATGGGTGGGGTGTCTACCAAACGAAGTATTGCCGCGAGTGCATATTATCCCAGTTCAAAGCTACTTTTCCGATACCTCCGATCGGAGGTATGGCTGACTGGCGATCTGTGCGATACTCCGCGAATCGACCTGGTTCGGGGCGGAATAGTGAAAGCGAGGGTGCAGCCTTGGCGACCACAGTCCAGCACGAGAAGGCCAAATCGTTCGACTGGGAGCCGACGTACTTCCATCGCGAGGCGCGGTTCCCGACGAAGTACAAAGTGCCTCCGCGGACGAAGGATCCTTTCAAGACTCTCGTGCGCGAATACGTAGCGATGCAGGAGGAGAAGGACAGCCGTCAATACGGCGCGCTTGAGGATGCGTTAAGCCGGATGAACAATGCCGCGCAGGCCGAGCCTCGCTTTATGGAGGCGCTGAAACCGGTCCTTTCATTTCTCGGTCTGGCCGAGTACGGCGCCATGACTTGCGCATCCATGCTCGTCGATACCGTCTCAAATCCTGAGCTTCGCCAGGGCTATCTCGTACAGATGATCGACGAAGTTCGGCATATCAATCAAGAGGCCTATCTCTCGCGCTATTACGCGCGGCATGCGCCTGATCCCGCTGGATTCAACTGCGGGATGAGTATGCGTGGATTGAACCCATTCGGACTCGCCGCTCGGTCATGCTTTGAAGAGTTCATGAACAACGATCCAATTACTAACGCACTCAATCTGCAGATCGTCGGCGAAACCGCCTATACCAACCCGCTCTTCGTGGCTGTCACGGAAGCAGCCGCGGCCAACGGTGACCAAACCACTCCGTCGGTGTTCCTTTCGATTCAGTCAGACGAGGCTCGTCATATTGCAAACGGATATTCAACGCTTGCAGCAGTCCTGACTGAACCTGACAACCTACCTATGGTTCAACTTGACTTCGACATGGCCTTCTGGCGTCAACACGCTTTTCTGGACCCGTTCGAAGGAGTGGTCTATGACTACTTCACGAAGGTCCGCTTGAAGTCTTACGAAGAGTATTGGGACGAGTGGATCTGGGAAGACTGGGCGGGTAGCTATGTCGAACGTCTCGAGCCATTTGGCCTGAAAGTGCCAGATGGGGTTGTCCATGCGCGTCGTCATATCCAATGGGGCGGTCATTCGGCTGCCATGTTCGCCGCAGCGCTTTGGCCTGTCCATGCGTGGCGAACGGATTGCATGGTCGAACAGGACTTCGAGTGGTTCGAGGAGAAGTATCCCGGTTGGGATGAGCATTATGGTGCGTTCTGGTCGGGCTATCGCGAGATGGCCGATCCGAGGAATGGACATCTGGCTCTTGAACTCTTGCCGCACCTTCCGCCGGCATGCAGGGTGTGCCAAATGCCGACCTTCATGCCGCGGCCCGATGTCAGCGAGGCAACGTTCGCCATTGATAGCGCCGGCCGCCGTCACGCCTTCTGCTCAGAAGGATGCCGATTCATCTATCTTCAAGACCCGGCACGCCATCAGGGCAGTACATGGTGCGAGTTGAACGACGGCATCGAACTCGCCGACTACATTGAACGCGCCGGCCTACTGCGAGCAGACGGAAAGACGCTGGTGGCACAGCCGCATTTGGACGTAGACGAGTCGCGCCTGTGGACCATTGACGACATCCGACGCACAGGAGCGGCCATTACCAATCCGCTCAAGTCGATGCCGAAGGATCAATTTACCGCGATTTGATGATCGGCTGGGGACCATCAGGCTCGGTGATCTGAAAAGTGATCCTCATAGCGGTGTTCCGAATCGCTCACCTTGCCTTCTTGGTGGTTTCGGTCTTCGCGTATCCTGAGCTCTGCCCGACGAATCTTGCCTGAGATCGTCTTCGGTAGTTCGGCGAACTCGATACGCCGAACTTTCAAGTACGGGGCTAGGTTCTCTCGGGCGTATTCCATAATGGACTTCGCAGTCTCGGCGGTCTCCGCCCAACCCTCGGCCAGCGAAATATATGCCTTCGGTACTGCTAGTCGGGTTGCATGTGGTTGAGGAACCACCGCAGCTTCCACCACGGCGGGATGTTCGATCAATACACTCTCGAGCTCAAACGGTGAGACTTTGTAGTCCGAGGACTTGAACACATCATCAGTACGGCCAACGTAAGTCAGATATCCGTCATGGTCACGGGTCGCGATGTCCCCGGTGTGGTAGTAGCCGCCAGCCATCACAGCCGCGTTGCGCTCAGGGTCGCCGAGGTATCCCGTCATCAGATTGACAGGATGCTTTGACAGGTCCAGACAGATCTCACCTTCGTCTGAGATTGCACCCGTAACTGGATCTACCAACACGACTGGAACGTCGGGAAGCGGTCTGCCCATCGAGCCAGGTTTGACTGGTTGTCCGGGCATGTTCGCGACCTGGATGGTGGTCTCAGTCTGGCCGAAGCCGTCCCGAATCGTAAGACCCCACGCACGTTCGATACTCGTAATAACGTCTGGGTTCAACGGTTCGCCGGCGCTGAGAACCTCGCGGAGCTTCTCAGGCCTCGCGCCGAGATCAACCTGAATGAGCATCCGCCACACAGTCGGCGGTACGCACAGAGTGGAGACTCCTGTACGTCGCAATTCCTTTAAGAGGTCGATCGCATCAAATCGCGTGTAGTTGTAAATGAATACCGTCGACTCTGCAATCCACGGCGCGAAGAAGCAGCTGTAAGCGTGCTTTGCCCAGCCGGGGGAGCTGATGTTCAGATGCACATCGCCGGGACGTAGACCAATCCAAGCCATCGATGCAAGGTGGCCGACTGGATAGCTGGTCTGAGAATGCTCGACGAGTTTCGGCTTGCTGGTGGTGCCGGAGGTGAAGTAGATCAACATGGTGTCATCTACTTGGGTCCTGCATTCAAATGGCATTGCAGCTGTCTCGTACGCCTCAGCGTATCGATGCCAACCGTCTGCCTCTCCAACGGCTACGCGCAAGTAGTCGCCGGGAACGTCTGCGAATTTCGTGGTGTCCGAATGGTTCGCAATGACGACCGATGCGCCGCCGCGGCCCACGCGGTCCTCGAGATCAACCGCCCCGAGCGCAAGAGTTGTTGGCATAATGACGGCGCCCAGCTTCACTACGGCGAGCATTGATTCCCAGAGCTCAACCTGGTTGCCGAGCATAATGATCACGCGGTCGCCTTTGCCGACTCCCAATCGCTCAAGCCATCTCGCCACCCGATCCGATCGAGTAGCCATTTCTGCGAAGGTGATCTTCTTCTCGCTACCATCTTCCTCGACGATCCACAGCGCTACGTTGTCGTTTCCGCGCGCGATCACATCGAACCAGTCGGTTGCCCAGTTGAAATCGCCGGTCAGTCGTGGGAAGGACCATGAAGCGAAGGCTGTGTCATAGTCCCCGATTAAGTCGACTAACTGATTGCGGGCCGCACGGTAGATGTCGGTGTTGGTCGTCATAGACAATAGGATCAAGCGGCTTTTAATCCCTCACAACCTCCGTATGGAGGTAGAACGAAAGTCGGATCCGCGACCTCAGAGTGTGGAATGTTCTCTTGCCAAGGCAGCTGCGCGGGCATGTGCAGCCTTGAGCTCCGCTGCAGGATCGTCAACGAGTAGAGACGGCTGAAAGCGAACTTCGTCTACCTGATCGACGCCGGCCTGGCTCAGCCATGCGCGTAGGTAAGTCGAATGATGATCAACCCCGAACGCCCCGGGCATACCGGGCGCGAAAACGGCGGCAGTCAAGATCAGAGTTGCCTGCTTGTTCTTGAGTAAGCCGAAGTAGCCGGCGTCGTGATCAAGTCTCCACAACAGACCGGGTTGATGAATAACGTCAATGTATTGCTTCAATCGGTAAGGGACGCCCCCGTTCCACATCGGCACCGCGAACACATAACGATCAGCGTTGATGAATCGTTGAGCATGTTCAACGATCTCGTCCCACACGGTACGTTGCAGTTCGTTCTGTTGTTCCACGCCTGCGATGACATTCATCTTGGCTGCGACCCTGCTGCCATTGAAGGGTGGAAGGTCGATCGCCCACAAATCCAGATGGTCTACAACAACTTCAGGATTAAGGCGACGTAAATCGGAGAGATAGGACTCCGCCAGTTCGCTGGAGGTGGAGTGTTCGCGTGGTGAAGCCGTGACGTAGAGAATCTTTGGCATCTGCTGGGCTCCTCATTTAGCACACCGTGTGCGGTCGTACTGTTATGCGAACGAGAACAGGCCGATCAGCATCGAGCCAACAACGATCACCCAGCCCTCGAAAATCATCAACAACGGACGCGGCGCCTCCCTGAGTTCCATGAAGTAACGCCCCACAAGTCGTACTTTGACCATCGTGACCAGAAGGATTACTACACCGCCGTAACGGGGGGCTAGTTCATGCCCCACGCCTAGTGACCAGGACAGCAGAGTCGCGAGAATAAGAAAGAGCCAAGCGAGGTTCACCCGGTCGCGAAGCCATGTTGAAATCATGAATGCACCAAGTAGAGGAGGGGAAAAATTACGATCCAGAGCAGATCAACCATGTGCCACACGCAAGCCGCGCCGTCAAAGTAGGCGTGATGGCGGCTGTCGAGTGCCGGCATGCGGGTCCATTTCCGCATCAGAAACAGAAGTACCAAACCGACCGCTACGTGAAGTAAGTGCAAACCGGTCATGACGTAGTAGTACATGAAAAACTGGTTTGTACCGGGAGTGTGTCCGTGAGTGACCTCCCAGGTGTACTCAGCAGCCTTGTTCAGAACAAATCCAATTCCCAATGCCATTGCACCGGCGACCAACTTGTTCGCAAGCGGAAGGTCCCCCCTGCGGACAGCCCTCACTGCGGTAATGACGAAGTAGGAGCTGGTCAACAACAGAATGGTATTGAGTACGCCGAAAGCCTGAATGAGCTCCAGCCGCGATTCACCGAATACGTCTGCGTACCGTCCCCGGTAGTAGAGGAATGCGCCGAAGAGAGCTGAGAAAACGGTCATATCCCCGAAGATGAAGATCCAGGTGCCTTCTTCTCCGGGTATTCGACGCTCGGCTTCATGCTTCCCGGTGACAGCGCCCGGTGATCCAAGCGTAGTCATTCGCCCCCATCCTCGGTTGTCGAACTCGGTTGTCGGACTAGGGGATATCCCACCCGAGGGATAGTGAAGCGAGTACCTCCGATTGGAGGTACGGACGATATGCCTTTTCCGGAATCATCACGACAGGTGTACAGAATCCGGACAGCGGCAGAGCTGGCGGCAGTCGAGGATTAGGTGCGTCACGGCATGGATCTATCCCCTCGAAAAGGAGGCGCAATGAGTTCTAAGACCGAAGTGATGTTCGGCCGATTCACGGCAATCACCCCGATTATCACGATGATTGGCTTCATCGGTTTGGCGCGCTACGTTCCGCCACCGCTCGCGGCATACTCATCAGATCAAATTGCTGAGTTCTACAGCAGTCATGCAGGAGCTGCCCGCCTGGGGATTACGGTCATGTTTCTCGGCTTTGGAGGTTGGGGAACTCTGACGGGAATCATCACCTCCCGAATGCTTCGTATGAAGCCGAAGAATCCGACTCTCATCTACGGCCAATTGGCCGCAGGTGCGGCGGGTTGGGCGTTTTTGAACATGTCAACGATGCTCCTGATCGTCGCTGCCTTCCGTCCGGAACGGAATCCCGAAATCACTCATGCGCTCCACGATGTCGGTTGGATGTGCATCTTCATGTCGTGCGTTCCGTTCATCATGCAGGCTCTGTTCCTCGGTATTGCGATCCTCCAGGACCGTTCGGCTACTCCTGTACTTCCTCGCTGGTGCGGATACCTCAGCCTCTGGTACTTCGTTGCGCTTGCTCCGGGCGCTGTGGTGGGCATCTTTAAGACTGGTCCGCTCGCGTATGACGGGCTCTTCGGGTTCTGGATTCCGATCGCAGTGTTTGTGATCTGGTGGGCGGCTATCGGACTGGCCACCGCGTCCGCTGCGGCGAAGGAAGAGCGGGAAGGGCGCTACGAGCTCGCAACTGTTTCCTGATCTTGCATGGATTCGTCCCCTTGTGCCCAAGCGAAACTCGGCGCAAGGGGACGAATTCGTTGGGTCGACCTGCTGGCCCGGTTAGCGGCGCAGCAGCAGGGCGTCGCCCTGGCCGCCGGCGCCGCAGAGGGCGGCCACGGCGTATCCCGAGCCGCGGCGGGCCAGCTCGAGGGCGGCGTGCAGGGTGATGCGCGCGCCGGACATGCCGATCGGGTGGCCCATCGCGATGGCGCCGCCGCTGCGGTTGACCTTGACCTTGTCCGGATCCACACCCAACTCCCGGGTGGAGGCCAGCGCCACCGCGGCGAAGGCCTCGTTGATCTCCACGACGTCGAGCTGGTCGACGGAGATGCCCTCGCGGGCCATCGCCTTCTTGATGGCATTGGCCGGCTGGGACTGCAGGGTGGAATCCGGCCCGGCGACATTGCCGTGGGCGCCGATCTCGCACAGCCA
>CAYFMA010000045.1:0-573 GCA_964344085.1 uncultured Mycobacterium sp. | reverse complement strand
CCACGCGGCCGCAGCCTTCTGGTGGGATCCGGCGGCGAACTCGTCCTGCTCAAGGCGGGTGAACTTGTCCTGATCGTTGCGCAGCTCGGTCAGCGCACCCATCGGCTGATCGGTGAACACGTCACGCAGACCGTCGTAGGCCATGTGATCACGCACGGTGACGTCGCCGTACTTGTAGCCAGCGCGGCTGTCCATGAGAAGGTGCGGCGCCCGCGACATGGATTCCTGGCCACCGGCGACGACGACGTCGAACTCACCGGCCCGGATCAGCTGGTCGGCCAGGGCGATGGAGTCGATGCCCGACAGGCACATCTTGTTGATGCTCAGCGCCGGGACGTCCCAGCCGATACCGGCGGCCACCGCGGTCTGGCGGGCCGGCATCTGCCCTGCCCCGGCGGTGAGCACCTGACCCATGATCACGTACTCGACCAGATCGGCCGGGATGCCGGCCTTCTCCAGCGCACCCCGGACGGCGATGGCTCCCAGGTCGGTGCCGGAGAAGTCCTTCAGCGAACCCATCAGCCGGCCGATCGGCGTCCGGGCTCCAGCAACGATTACCGACGTGGTCATTCC
>CAYFMA010000044.1:0-28979 GCA_964344085.1 uncultured Mycobacterium sp. | reverse complement strand
CCCTCGGCGGGCGCCGGCTACCCGCCTCCGCCTCCCGGTTGGGGCCAGGGATATCCGCCACCGCCGCCGATGGGATATCCGCCTCCGCCGCCCGCCGAGGGTGGTTACCTGCCGCCCCCTCCCGGATGGGGCATGCCTGCCAACCGGTATTCGGTCGGCGAGGCGCTGTCGTGGGCCTGGGCGAAGTTCACCAAGAACGCGTTGCCACTGGTAATCGCGACTCTGATCTTCGGACTCATCATGCTGGCGCTCAACTCGGTGTTCCAGGCGGCGATGCAGGCCGTCTCGCCGGAGGTGTTCACCTCCATCGACACCGGCACCAGTGTGTTCGAGTCGACCACCCGCACGGTGACCGCCGGCGGTATCGCTGTGCTCATCGCCTCGATGCTGGTGCAACTCGTCGTCGAGGCCGCGATCTCGGCCGGCTATTACGGCGGCATGTTGGACATCGCCAACGGTCAGCCGGTGGCGATCGGGTCGTTCTTCCGGCCGCGCAACATCGTCTCGGTGATCCTCGCGACACTGATCGTCGGAGTGCTGACCGGCATCGGCCTGTTCCTGTGCATCATCCCGGGCATCCTGGTGAGCATCTTCACGGTGTTCTCGACGGTGGCGATCATCGATCGCAACCTGTCGCCGATCGACGGCATCAAGGCGAGCATCGACATCGTCAAGAAGAACTTCGGTCAGACGCTGCTGGCCTGCCTCACCGCGGCGGCGATCATGTTCGTCGGCGCGCTGCTGTGCGGCGTCGGCCTGCTCGTCGCGGCCCCGGTCGCCTACCTGTTCCTGGTCTACACCTACCGCAAGCTCAGTGGTGGATCGGTGGCGCCGGCCATCGCCTAGTCTCATGGGCGATGGAAAACGAACACGCGGGGCACGGATTCGCCACCCGGGCGATCCATGCCGGTTTCCGGCCGGATCCGGCGACCGGTGCGGTCAACGCACCTATCTATGCCAGTAGCACCTTCGCCCAGGACGGCGTCGGCGGATTGCGCGGCGGTTTCGAGTACGCCCGCACCGGCAATCCGACCCGCGCCGCCCTGGAACGGGTGCTGGCGGCGGTCGAGGACGGCCGGTTCGGCCGGGCGTTCAGTTCCGGCATGGCGGCCAGCGACTGCGCACTGCGATCGGTGCTGCGTCCCGGCGACCACATCGTCATTCCCGACGACGCCTACGGCGGCACCTTCCGGCTGATCGACAAGGTTTTTCGCGAGTGGGGCGTCAACCACACCCCGGTTCACCTCGCCGATCTGAACGCAGTCCGCGCGGCCGTCACGCCGAGCACCCGGATGATCTGGGTGGAGACGCCCACCAACCCGTTGCTGTCGATCGCCGATATCGCGGCCATCGCCGAGATCGGTAAGGTCGCGAACGCAATGGTGTTGGTGGACAACACCTTCGCTTCCCCGGCACTGCAGCAGCCGCTTACCCTCGGGGCCGACATCGTTCTGCATTCGACGACGAAGTACATCGGCGGCCATTCCGATGTCGTGGGTGGCGCGCTCGTCACCAACAGCGAGGAACTCGACGCCAAGTTCGCCTTCATCCAGAACGGCGCCGGTGGGGTTCCCGGACCGTTCGACGCGTACCTGACCATGCGCGGACTGAAGACCCTCGAACTACGGATGCAACGGCACAGTGAGAACGCCGTGAAAGTCGCCGACTTCCTGTCCGGCCACCCGGCGATCAGCCAGGTCCTATATCCCGGTCTGCCGTCGCACGCCGGTCATGACGTCGCCGCCCGGCAGATGCGTGGTTTCGGCGGCATGGTGTCGGTGCGTATGGCCGGCGGGGTCGAGGCTGCCCGCAAAATGTGTTCCCGCACAGAGATTTTCATTCTCGCCGAATCGCTCGGCGGTGTGGAATCGCTGATCGAGCATCCCGGTGCCATGACGCATGCTTCCACCGCGGGCTCGCAACTCGAGGTGCCGGAGGATCTGGTGCGACTGTCGGTCGGGATCGAGGATCCGGCCGATCTGGTCGCAGATCTCGAGCAGGCGCTGAACTAGCTGAGCTAGCCCAACTCGGGCAGTATGACCGCGGCGGTGAGCGCCAGATTCACCTCATCGGTGCGCGACGTATCCGGCCATCGCCCCTCGGCGATCACCTCGGCGGCCAGTACAGCCCGTTGAGCGGCTTCGTCATGCAGATGCAGCGCCGGCGCCAGTCCGCCCACCCGATACAACAGACCCACCACGGCAGCCGTCACCGGATCGGGGCGACGCCGTTCGAAGAGTGCCGCAAACGCTGCGGCACGGATCTGATCGACCCGCACACGATCGGGCAGCGGCCACGCATATGTGTTGCGGCGCAGGCGATGTGACGACAACTGGATCTGATGGAGTTCGCCCGTGCGCAGCAACTGATCAAGCACATCATCCTCAGCGCGCTTGCGCAGCTTGGCGATCGCGGCGCGGGCCGACAGCGGTCCCTGTTCGAACATCGACAGCGCCGGGCGTACCGCCGGATCCATCGGGACGGGTCCGGCGAGTGCGATCAGTTCACCGGCCGCTACAGGTTCGTTCGGCTGTGCCGGACGCACCCGGCACTCATAGGCCAGATCGAGGATCAGCGCCGCGGCCAAGACCCGGCTCAACGCTGAGCGATCCAGCGCCGGCTGGGCATCGGGGTTGTCGAGCAGCAGTAAGAGCAGGTCTTCGGCGATACGCGCCATTAACCGACGCCGGTTTAGGTGTGGTACGGCTCGGCGCTGACCAGGGTCACCTTGACAGTGCTGCCGCTGGGCACGGTGTAGGTGCGGGTCTCGCCCACCTTGGCGTTGAGCAGAGCCGAGCCCAGCGGTGAGTTCGGTGAATACACCTCCAGCTTGCCGTCGCTGGAGACCTCCTGGCGGGTGGCGATCAGGAAGGTCTCGGTGTCGGACTTGTCACCGTCGTAATAGACCTTGACCACCGAACCGGGCAGGGCCACGCCGGACTGCTTGGGCGCCTCGCCGACCTTGGCGGTGTTGAGCAGTTCCTGGAGCTGACGGATCCGTGCCTCTTCCTGGCCCTGCTGCTCGCGGGCGGCGTGGTAGCCGCCGTTCTCGCGCAGGTCGCCCTCCTCGCGGCGGTCGTTGATCTCCGCGGCCAGGATCGGACGGTGCGCAATGAGCTGATCGAGCTCGCCCTTGAGCTTGTCGTACGACTCCTGGGTCAGCCAGACCACTTGTGAATCGGTCATGTCGTGGTACTCCTCAAGCGGTTGGTCCGCGATTCTTGCGGTGCGTTCTGGAGTTGCTGCCGGGAACATGCGGTCGTCTTCCGCGTGCATTGCCTATGCGGCGATTCATCGCGCAAATGAAGCAATACACGGCTCCCAGCAGGAACCGTGTATGTGGCCAGTGTAACACCGCGGTTTGCGGTGGCCGGACGGTTTCGGGGGCCCCTCAGCCGGCCACGAGGTAGCCCGGCACATCGGTGCCGCAGCCGTACACGTCTCCCACGAAAGCCCTCTTGAAGGACGCCACCGAGGTCTTCACCTGCACCGTTTTCGCCTCCGACGGCGGAACCAGGACCTCACGGCGCCCGGTTTCAGCCCCGTCCTTGGACCGGCTGCGCACGATGCAGACCACCGGCTGAGACGGGTCCTTTCGAGTCACACTGATCGTTACCGTCACGTTGTGGTCATCGAGGATCTCGAAAGCCGCCGCTTTGCCCTCCACGTCGGCATTCTCGAACCGCTGGTAGGCGACCAGGGCCAGCCCCACGCAGGCGGCCACGACCAGCACTCCAAGTCCGATCATCAGGCTGCGCCGGGTCCGGGCGGGCATGGGCTCCCGGCCGTAGCGCGACGCCTGCAGCGTCGGCCCCGATGACGGATCGGTCATCTGTGCAATGCCTCCTTGCCCGGACTGCATTTCGGGTACCCGTACCGCAGGTGGGATTATGAGGTCCCCGACTACCAGAAGTACCAGAGGGACCAGAGGAAGTTGTGACCGAACTGCGCTTGATGGCGGTTCACGCCCATCCGGACGACGAGTCCAGCAAGGGAGCGGCCACGTTGGCGCGTTACGTCGACGAGGGCCACCGCGTCATGGTCGTCACCTTGACCGGCGGTGAGCGCGGCGACATCCTCAACCCGGCGATGGACCTGCCGGAGGTCCACGGCCGCATCGCGGACGTGCGCCGTGACGAGATGGCGCGGGCCGCCGAGATCCTCGGCGTCGAACACCACTGGCTCGGCTTCGTCGACTCCGGTCTGCCACAGGGCGACCCGTTGCCGCCCCTGCCGGATGGTTGCTTCGCACTGGTTCCGCTGGACGAGCCGGTCGCTGAACTGGTGAAGGTGATCCGTGAGTTCCGTCCGCACGTGATGACCACTTACGACGAGAACGGCGGCTATCCGCACCCGGATCACATTCGCTGCCATCAGGTTTCGGTCGCCGCATTCGAGGCCGCCGCCGATCCCGAGTTCCGTCCCGATGCCGGTCCGGCGTGGTCGGTGAGCAAGCTCTACTACATCCACGGATTTCTGCGGGAACGCATGCAGATGATCCAGGACGAGTTCGCCCGCAACGGCCAGGAGGGTCCGTTCGCGCAGTGGCTGGAGAACTGGGACCCCGATCGCGACATGTTCGCCGCTCGGGTGACCACCCGGGTGCCGTGTGCCGATCATTTCCCCCGCCGCGACGACGCACTGCGGGCGCACGCCACCCAGATCGACCCGGATGGGTTCTTCTTCGCCACCCCGATGGAGTGGCAGAAGCGGCTGTGGCCCACCGAGGAGTTCGAGCTCGCGCGCTCGCGCGTACCCACGACCCTGCCCGAAGACGACCTGTTCGCCGGAATCGAGGACTTCGAATGAACCAACTGGCACTGAACATCCTGCTTGCTGACGGACCCGTCAACACCGGCCCGGACTTCGGCAAAGCCAGTCCCATCGGCCTGGTCATCGTGGTCCTGCTGTTGATCGCGGTTCTGCTCCTGGGCTGGTCGATGAGCCGTCAGCTCAAGAAGGTGCCGGCGAGCTTCGACGAACCGGAGACTGCGGCCGGGCCCGCCACCGACAAGGTCGCCGAGGCCGGCACCGAGAGCGCCACCGGTGAGTCCGGCGGGTAACCGGCTGGGCGAGGCCACCAGCCCCTATCTGCGCCAGCACGCCGACAACCCGATCCACTGGCAGCAGTGGTCGGCCGAGGCGCTGGCCGAGGCTGCGCGACGGGATGTGCCGATCCTGTTGTCGATCGGCTACGCGGCCTGCCACTGGTGCCATGTGATGGCCCACGAGTCCTTCGAGGACGCCGAGGTGGCCGCCGTCGCCAACGCGGACTTCGTGTCGATCAAGGTCGACCGGGAGGAGCGTCCGGACCTCGACGCCGTCTACATGAACGCGACGGTGGCGATGACCGGGCACGGCGGCTGGCCGATGACGTGTTTCCTCACCCCTGACGGCCGGCCGTTCTTCTGCGGCACTTACTTTCCCAAAGCCCAGTTCCTGCAACTGATGTCGTCGGTCGCCGAGGCTTGGCAAACCCGTCGTGGCGAGGTGGACGAGGCGTCGGCGCACATAGCCGGTGAGTTACGCCGGATGGCCGCCGGTCTGCCCGGCGGCGGCCCGGAGATCACTCCGCGACTGTGCGATCACGCGGTCGTCGCCGTGCTGCGCGATGAGGACACCGAGCGAGGGGGGTTCGGCGGCAAGCCGAAATTCCCGCCGTCGGCGTTGCTGGAGGCTCTGCTGCGCAACCATGAACGCACCCTGTCGCCGGTTCCACTGGATGCCGTGCGGCGGACCTGCGAAGCGATGGCACGAGGCGGCATCTACGACCAACTGGCCGGCGGATTCGCCCGGTACGCGGTGGACGCCGCCTGGGTGGTGCCGCACTTCGAGAAGATGCTGTACGACAACGCCCTGTTGTTGCGCGTGTACGCGCACTGGGCACGACGTACCGGTGACCTGCTGGCGCGCCGGGTCGCCGCCGAGACGGCGGCATTCCTGATCAACGATCTGGGCGACGGTGACATGTTCACCTCGTCACTCGACGCCGACGCCGCCGGAGTCGAGGGTTCCAGCTACGTGTGGACTCCCGAGCAGCTCGCCGAGGTGCTCGGCGATGACGACGGCCGTTGGGCGGCAGGGCTTTTCGAAGTCACCGATGCGGGCACATTCGAGCATGGGACGTCGGTTCTCCAGTTGCCGGATGATCCCGGCGATGCGGAACGCTTCGCCCGGGTGCGCTCGGCGCTCCTGCATGCCCGTGACAAGCGACCGCAACCGGCTCGCGACGACAAGATCGTCACGGCCTGGAACGGGCTGGCGATCACCGCGCTGGCCGAGGCCTCAGTCGCACTCGACGATCCGCGCCTGCTTGAGGCCGCGGTGCGCTGCGCGCGGCGACTCGTCGCTCTGCACCTCGTGGACGGACGGTTGCGCCGCGCCAGCCTGGGCGGCCGGACGGGGGACAGCGCCGCGATCCTCGAGGACTACGCCATGCTGGCCACCGGACTGCTCGCGCTTTATCAGTTGACCGCCGAGAGTGAATGGCTGGACACCGCCACCGTGCTCATCGATGCGGCGCTCGATCATTTCGCCGACCCGGACCGGCCGGGGCAGTGGTTCGATGCGGCCGATGACGCCGAGCAGTTGATGGTCCGTCCGGCCGACCCGGTCGACGGCGCCACCCCGTGTGGCGCCTCGTCCATCGCCGAGGCATTGCTGACCGCCGCACATCTGGTCGACGAGCACCGGGCCGGCCGCTATGGCGAGGCGGCCGCCGAGACACTGCTGGCCCATTCGGCGTTGTTGGAACGTGCGCCCCGCTCGACCGGACACTGGCTGGCGGTCGCCGAGGCTGCGGTTCGCGGACCGCTTCAGATCGCGGTGGCCACCGCGGGGCCGGGCTCGGCACTGCTGTCCACCGCTCGTCGGATCGCGCCCGGCGGCACCGTCGTCGTCGGCGGGCGGGTGGACTCCATGCCACTGCTGGCCGGACGCGACCGCATCGGTGGAGCTGATGCCGCCTACATCTGCCGTGGCAGGGTCTGCGATCTGCCGGTCACCGGCGCCGGCGAACTGGCCGCCGCGCTGGGGCTGCCCGGGTAGCCTGGCGCCATGGTCAGCGCCGAGAAGATCACCGAGACGGTTCACCGCTATCTGGAACTGGTCGCCGACGGGACAGCCGATGAGATCGCCGCCTTGTTCGCCGACGACGCCACCGTGGAGGACCCAGTCGGTGGCGGCGAGGTGCATATCGGCAGGAACGCTATTCATGGGTTCTTCAAGAACATCGAAAGCGCCAAGCGTGCAACGGAACTGGTGACGTTACGGGTGGCCGGCCACGAGGCGGCATTTCTTTTCGTCATCACCGTCGACGCCGGTGGGCACAAGGTGCGGATCGATCCGATCGACGTCATGAACTTCAACAGCGAGGGCAAGATCGTCTCGATGAAGGCGTACTGGTCCGTCGCCGACGCCAAGCAGGGCTAGCCGGAGAAGACCGCGAACCACATGGCTATGTAGTGGCAGATCGCTGCGATCGCCGTGCAGGCGTGGAAGAACTCGTGATACCCGAATGTGCGCGGCCAGGGGTCGGGCCACTTCAGCGCATAGAGCACGCCACCGATGCTGTACAGCGCTCCGCCGACGATCAGCAGCACCACTGCGGCCACTCCGGCGCCGTCGATGATCGGCCCGATGAACCAGGCCGCCACCCAGCCCAGCAGTAGATACAGCGGAACGCCCACCCAGCGCGGTGCGGTCGGCCAGCACATCTTGAGCAGCACCCCGGCCAGCGCACCTCCCCACACGATCGAGAACAGCAGCCAACCGTCGTGTTCCGGCAGTGCCAGCAGCGCGAAGGGTGTGTAACTGCCGGCGATGAACACGAAGATCATCGAGTGGTCGAGCCGCTTCATCCACTTGCGTGCGTTCGGCGACTGCCAGGTCACCCGGTGGTAGGTGGCGCTGACGGCGAACATGGCCACGATGGTGATCGTGTAGATCAGGGTGGCGATCCCGGCCCGGGTGCCCTGCAGGGCCCAGGACACCGATACCAGCGTCGCACCGGCGATGGCGGCGACGACCGATGAGTAGAGATGAATCCAGCCGCGGGCCCGGGGCTTGCCGAGGAACTGGGTGACCCCGTCGACGACTGCTTCCGGGAAGTCCTCGGCGGTGTCGATCGGCATAGTGCGCACAGTAGTCTGGTTTGCCGTGGAGATCATTCCGCGGCGACTCAAGGAGCCGGCGTACCGGCTCTATGAGGCGCGGTTGCGGCACGAGGTCGCCAACTCCAAAGCGGCACTTCCGCGGCATATCGCGGTGCTGTGCGACGGTAACCGGCGCTGGGCGCGTGATGCGGGTTACGAGGATGTCAGCTACGGCTACCTGATGGGTGCGGCCAAGATCGCCGAGATGTTGCGGTGGTGCGCAGACGCCGGCATCGAGATGGCGACGGTGTACCTGCTCTCGACGGAGAACCTGCAACGCGATCCGGAGGAACTTGCCGATCTGATCGAGATCATCACCGATGTGGTCGAGGAGATCTGCGCGCCGGCCAACAAGTGGAGCGTGCGCACCGTCGGGGATATCGAACTCATCGGCGAGGAACCCGCGCGGCGGGTGCGGGAGGCGGTGGACAGCGCGACCGCGACCGCTCCGACGGGTTCTTTCCACGTCAATGTCGCCGTCGGATACGGCGGACGTCAGGAGATCGTCGACGCCGTCCGGGCGTTGCTCGGCAAGGAATTGGCCAACGGTTCCACGCCCGAGCAGATGATCGAGGCCGTCACCATCGACGGCATCTCGGAGAACCTCTACACCTCCGGTCAGCCCGACCCGGATCTGGTGATCCGGACCTCGGGGGAGCAGCGACTGTCCGGATTCCTGCTGTGGCAGAGCGCATATTCGGAGATGTGGTTCACCGAGGCGCACTGGCCGGCGTTCCGCCGGGTCGACTTCCTGCGTGCCTTGCGCGACTACAGCCGGCGGCACCGTCGATTCGGGGCCTGACGACTAGAGCTTGCGCAACCGCAGCCGGTTGATGGCGTGGTCGGCATCTTTGCGCAGCACCAGGGTGGCCCGCGGCCGGGTCGGCAGGATGTTCTCGATCAGGTTCGGCCTGTTGATCGAATTCCAGATCTCGCGGGCCGCGCTGATGGCCTGCTGATCGGTCAGCGCCGAGTAGTGGTGAAAGTGCGAAGCCGGATCGGCGAAGGCGCCGGCCCGCAGGGCCAGGAAACGCTCGATGTACCAGTGTTCGATGTCCTCGATGCGCGCGTCGACGTACACCGAGAAGTCGAACAGATCCGAGACCATCAGCGTCGGACCTGTCTGCAGGACGTTGAGCCCCTCCAGGATCAGGATGTCGGGATGTGCCACCACCTGCTTCTCGCCGGCGATGATGTCGTAGATCAGATGCGAGTACACCGGGGCGCACACCGTGTCGGCGCCGGACTTCACCGCGGTGACGAAGCGCATCAACGCACGACGGTCGTAGCTCTCGGGAAAGCCCTTGCGGTGCATGAGGTTCCGGCGCGTCAGTTCGGCATTGGAATAAAGGAAACCGTCGGTGGTCACCAGATCCACCCGGGGGTGATTTCCCCAGCGGGACAGCAGCGCCTGCAGCACGCGGGCGGTGGTCGACTTTCCAACCGCCACACTGCCGGCGACGCCGATGATGAACGGCACCGGCCGGTCCTGGTTGTGATCCGATTCGCCGAGGAATTCCGCGGTCGCTGAGAAGAGGCCCTGGCGCGCGGCGACCTGCAGGTTGATCAGACGGGCCAGCGGCAGGTAGACCTCTTCGACCTCGAGTAGATCGATCTGCTCGCCGAGGCCGCGCAGCCCGACCAGCTCCTCCTCGGTGAGCTTGAGCGGGGTCGACATGCGCAGCGCACGCCACTCACGCCGGTCGAACTCCACATAGGGGCTCGGTTCACTCAGCCGCGCCATGGTTGTCAGTGTGACAGTTAGCGTGGGGGCCATGGACTCCGACCGCCTAATTCGCGAGTACCTCAAGCTCGGTCTGCGCTTCGATCGCATCGAGGAGGGCTACGTCGACTCCTTCACCGGCGATTCCGAGCTGCGCCGCGCCGTCGCCGACGAGCCCGCACCCGACCCGGCCGCCCTCTCCGCCCAGGCCCGAAGGCTGCTCGCCGATCTGGATGCGGTGCCGCTCACCGCCGAGTTCACCGGTCAGCGGTCCGGATATGTCGGCGCGCATCTGCGTGCACTGGATCTGGCCGGCCGCAAGTTCGCCGGTGAGGAGATCGGTTTCGTGGAGGAGGTGCGGGGCTATTTCGATGTCGAGATCAGCCGCGGCGATGAGGACCGCTACCGGGCCGCCCACGTCCTGATCGACTCCGCCCTCGGCGGTTCGGGTCCATTGGCCGAGCGGATGGACGCCGAACGCAAGGCCGACGAGATACCGCCGGACCGGGTCGAGGAGGCCATCGGCGCGTTCTCCAGCGCACTGCGCGACATCGTCCGGGCCACCTACCCGTTGCCGGACAGCGAGACCGTCGTCTACGAGATCGTCACCGACAAGCCGTGGTCGGGCTTCAACTATTACGAGGGCGACTACCGGTCCAGGGTGGCCGTCAACATCGACCTCAAGCAGCAGATGTCGCACTTGCCCGCGCTCATCGCCCACGAGTCCTATCCGGGTCACCACACCGAGCACTGCCGCAAGGAGGCCGGTCTGGTTGCCGGACTCGGCCACGCGGAGCAGACGATTTTCCTGGTGAACACTCCGCAGTGCCTGATGGCCGAGGGCCTGGCCGATCTGGCCCTGCACGCGGCGGTGGGCCCCGGTTGGGGCCGCTGGGCCCAGGAGATCTACGCCGACCTCGGTCTGCGTTTCGAGGGCGAACGGGCCGAGGCACTGGTCGCGGCGAGGGCGGATCTGGCCGGGGTCCGCCAGGACGCCGCGCTGATGCTGCACGACGAGCGCCGCGACGTCGATGACGTCGTCGCCTTCCTGAAGCGCTGGCTGCTGGTCGACGACACCCGTGCGCGGCAGACCCTGCGATTCCTGTCCTCCCCGCTGTGGCGGGCCTACACATCGACCTACGTCGAGGGCTACCGCCTGCTGCGCACCTGGCTGGACAGCCGCCCGGACGAAGTGGGCCTGACCGAGCGGTTCGGCCGGCTGCTCGATGAACCGCTGATCCCGTCGTCGTTACGGGGGGAACTGGCCCAGGCGGCCCGGGATCGCACGTAGTTTTGCCCGCCTCTGAGCGACTCGTGTCGACACCGTTAGCGTTTGTCGCGCAGAGGCGGGCACAACGGGATGCGGCCCGCCCCGGATACCGCTGTGGCTGTTGATATTCCTGAGGTTTAACGCGCCGGGGGGCGGAGCCGCTCAGCACGGGCTGTCAGGCCGCCGACTAGGCTTTCGGCCATGACGACCGACGCCATTCCGTCCGCCGCAGCAGCCCCCGGCGCCGACTATGCAGCCACCGCCAGCGAGGCCTACCGCGCAGCCCTGAACGTCATCGAATCGGTGGAGCCGCGCATCGCGGCGGCGACCCGCAAAGAGCTTGAGGATCAACGCAAGTCGCTCAAGCTGATCGCCAGCGAGAACTACGCCTCGCCGGCGGTGCTGCTGACCATGGGCACCTGGCTGTCGGACAAGTACGCCGAGGGCACGGTCGGGCACCGGTTCTACGCGGGTTGCCAGAACGTCGACGAGATCGAGGCCATCGCCGCCGAGCACGCCCGCGAACTGTTCGGCGCCCCCTACGCCTACGTGCAGCCGCACTCGGGGATCGACGCCAACCTTGTCGCCTTCTGGGCGATCCTGGCCACCCGGGTGGAAGCGCCCGCGCTGGCCGAGGTCGGGGTGAAGAACGTCAACGACCTCTCCGAGGCCGAATGGGAGCGGCTGCGGGCCAAGCTCGGCAGCCAGCGGCTGATGGGGATGTCGCTGGACGCCGGCGGCCACCTCACCCACGGCTTCCGCCCGAACATCTCCGGCAAGATGTTCCACCAGCGCAGCTACGGCACCGACCCGAAGACGGGCCTGCTCGACTACGACGCCATCCGCGCCGCCGCGCGCGAGTTCAAGCCGCTGGTTCTGGTCGCCGGCTACTCCGCCTATCCGCGCCGGGTGAACTTCGCCAAGATGCGCGAGATCGCCGACGAGGTGGGCGCCACCTTCATGGTCGACATGGCGCACTTCGCCGGTCTGGTGGCCGGCAAGGTCCTCACCGGTGACGAGGATCCGGTGCCGCATGCGCACGTCGTCACCACGACGACGCACAAGTCGCTGCGCGGCCCGCGCGGCGGCATGGTGCTTGCCACCAAGGAGTACTCCGACGCCGTCGACAAGGGCTGCCCGATGGTGCTCGGCGGACCGCTGTCACACGTCATGGCGGCCAAGGCGGTCGCTTTCGCCGAGGCGCGCCAACCCTCCTTCCAGGCCTACGCCCAACGCGTCGCCGACAACGCCAAGGCCTTCGCGGAGGGCCTGATGCGCCGCGGCGCCACCCTGGTCACCGGCGGCACCGACAACCACATCGTGTTGCTCGACGTGCAGTCCTTCGGTCTGACCGGCCGCCAGGCAGAGTCCGCACTGCTGGACGCCGGCATCGTCACCAATCGCAACTCGATCCCGGCCGACCCCAACGGCGCCTGGTACACCAGTGGCATCCGGTTCGGCACCCCGGCGCTGACCACCCGCGGGTTCGGTGCCGCCGAGTTCGACCGGGTGGCCGAACTGGTGGTGCACGTGCTGTCCAACACCCGGGCCGACGCCGGACCCAACGGCACCTCCAAGGCCAAGTACACGCTGGCCGACAACACCGCTGACTTCGTGCGGGCCGCCTCGGCCGAACTGCTCGACGCCAACCCGCTGTATCCGGGGCTCACCCTCTGATCACGGACGAAACGCCGTAGCGCGCCGGATTTCCAAACAACCGTTAACATCGGTTACAGTTACCGCATGGCACACCTACCTGTCGCGAACGCGTTGACCCTTGAGCTCGAGCCGGTTGTCGGCGAGAACCTGGCCCGGTTCCTCGACAGCGCGGACTCCTGGTACGCCCACGACTACGTCCCCTTCGACGAGGGCCGGGACTTCGCCTTCCTCGGCGGCGAGGACTGGGATCCGTCCCAGGTCACCCTGCCCAAGGAGGTGACCGACGCCCTCGAGGTCCTGCTGATCACCAAGGACAACCTGGCCGGTTACCACCGTGAACTGGTCGAGCACTTCATCCTCGAGGACAAGTGGGGCCGCTGGCTGGGCCGGTGGACCGCGGAGGAAACCCTGCACGCCATCGCGATCCGCGAGTACCTGATGGTCACCCGCAATATCGATCCGAACGCCGACGAGGCGGTCCGAGTCGCCCACGTGATGCGTGGCTACCGGGCGTCGAACTACACCCAGATCGAGACGCTGGTCTTCATGGCGCTCTGGGAGCGCGCGCACGTGGTGTACGTCGGCAACCTCGAGGCCAAGATCACCGAGCCGGCGCTGAAGAAGATGATCGGACGCGTGCTCAACGACGAGAAGCGGCACCAGGAGTTCTTCGACAACCTGGTCGTCTACCTGGTGGAGAACCACCGGGATCAGACCATCGCCGCCATCGCGCGGCGGGCCAACGGTCTGCCGGTCATCGGTGGCGACATCCTCGAGTACCGCGACAACAAGGTCCGCACCGTCGCCGAGGCCGGCATCTTCGACCAGGCCGCCGCTGACAAGGTCGTCTCCGACAGCATCAAGGACTGGGGACTTGGCGGCGAGACGATCCTCGAGAAATTCGTTCAGGCGTAATTTCCGGCGGCGCGCCGCGACGGGTCGTGGCTGCCGATCGGGGTAGCGTCGGGCTCGATGGCTGAGGGGGCCTTCGGCTCCAACTGGCCACGAGCCGAGGAGCGCCTGTGACCGATTCCCGCACGCCCATCCGGACGTATGTGCTCGACACATCAGTCCTGTTATCCGATCCTTGGGCGTGTAATCGGTTCGCCGAACACGAAGTGGTCGTTCCGCTTGTGGTTATCAGCGAGTTGGAGGCCAAGCGCCACCACCACGAACTCGGCTGGTTCGCCCGTCAGGCTCTGCGCCTTTTCGACGATCTGCGTCTTGAGCACGGCCGTCTGGATCAGCCGATTCCCGTCGGAACGCAGGGCGGGATGCTGCACGTCGAGCTCAACCACACCGACCCGACGGTGCTGCCGTCCGGGTTCCGCACCGACACCAATGACGCCCGCATCCTTGCCTGCGCCGCCAACCTCGCGGCCGAGGGCAAGCTGGTGACGCTGGTCAGCAAGGACATCCCATTGCGCGTCAAGGCCGGTGCGGTCGGCCTGGCCGCCGACGAGTACCACGCGCAGGACGTCATCACCTCCGGCTGGACCGGGATGGACGAACTCGAGGTCTCGCACGAGGACGTCGCCACCCTGTTCACCGAAGGCGAGATCGATCTCGCCGAGGCGCGGGATCTGCCGTGCCACACCGGAATTCGGCTGCTGGGCGGCGGGTCTCATGCACTCGGCCGGGTCAACGCCGACAAGAAGGTGCAACTGGTTCGCGGCGATCGGGAGGTCTTCGGACTGCGCGGCCGCTCGGCCGAACAGCGGGTGGCTCTGGATCTGCTGCTCGACGAGTCCGTCGGCATCGTCTCGCTGGGCGGCAAGGCCGGCACCGGTAAGTCGGCGCTCGCCCTGTGCGCGGGACTCGAGGCCGTCCTGGAGCGGCGCAGCCAGCGTAAGGTCGTGGTGTTCCGGCCGTTGTACGCGGTGGGCGGCCAGGAACTCGGATACCTACCCGGCAGTGAGAGCGACAAGATGGGCCCGTGGGCACAGGCCGTCTTCGACACCCTGGAAGGTCTGGCCAGCCCCGCAGTGCTGGAGGAGGTGCTTTCCCGCGGGATGCTCGAGGTGCTGCCGCTGACTCACATCCGTGGCCGGTCCCTGCACGATTCGTTCGTCATCGTCGACGAGGCGCAATCCCTGGAGCGCAACGTCCTGCTGACCGTGCTGTCCCGCCTCGGTGCGGGATCTCGGGTGGTACTCACCCACGATGTAGCCCAGCGCGACAACCTACGGGTCGGCCGCCACGACGGTGTTGCCGCGGTGATCGAGAAACTGAAGGGCCATCCGTTGTTCGCACACATCACCCTGATGCGCAGCGAACGTTCGCCGATCGCGGCACTGGTCACCGAGATGCTCGAGGAGATCAGCCCCGGCGCGCTGCCGTAAACTGGTCCGGTGCTGCGCAAACTCTCCACCGTTGCGGCGGCATTGCTGTTGGCCGGTTGCGCGGCACCGTCCGACAAGGCTGCAGACCGCCCGGTCGACTGCGCCAAGGACAAGTGCGTCGCCCTCACATTCGACGACGGTCCCACGCCGTACACCGACCGGTTGCTCTCCGTCCTGAGGGACGCCGGCGCCAAGGCGACGTTCTTCATGATCGGCAACAAGGTGGCCGCCAATCCGGATGGTGCCAAGCGGGTAGCCGAGGCCGGAATGGAGATCGGCAACCACACCTGGGAACACCCGAACATGACGACGATCCCGGCCACTGACGTGCCGGCTCAGTTGTCCAAGGCGCAGGACGCGATCAGTGCGGCCACCGGAAAGACTCCGAACATCTGGCGTCCGCCGGGCGGTCTGACCGATCCGGCGGTCAACGAAGTCGCCGCCAAGGACGGTCTGGCCGGAATCCTCTGGGACGTCATCCCGTTCGACTGGATCAACGACTCCAATATCGATGCCACCCGGTACATGCTGATGACCCAGATCAAGCCCGGGTCGGTGGTGCTGTTCCACGATTCCTATTCGTCGACGGTCGATCTGGTCTACCAGTTCCTGCCGGTGCTCAAGGCCAACGGCTATCACCTGGTGACGGTGAGCGAGCTGCTCGGCCCGCGGGCGCCGGGCAGTGTGTACGGCAGTCGGGAGAACGGTCCGCCGATCCCGCCGAACGAAGCACTGCACGACGTTCCGCCGGCAGACATTCCCACCCTGCCGGCCACGCCGTCGCCCGCGCCCATGCCGAACTTCCCGATCACCGACATTCCCGGCGCCAACAGTGGCGGCCCCAACAACGGCGCCTGACGCCGGTGCACCATCAGACGACTCCACTCGTCCTGGCCGTCCTCGTTCTGGCCTATGCGGTGGTCTCCGAGCAGGTCAACCGGCGATTCGTTGCACCGGCACTGATCTTCATCCTGGTCGGAATGGCGTTGGGCCCGTTCGGTTTACAGCTTCTCGATGCCGGGCCGGGCACCCAGGGCTATACGGTGCTCGCGCAGTTGGCACTGGCTCTGATCCTGTTCAACCAGGCCGCCGAGTTGCGCCTGGACCGGATCCGGATGCACGGACCGGTATCGCTGCGACTTCTGATCGTCGGCATTCCGCTGACGGTGATACTGGGCACGTTGACAGCGGTGGCGGTCTTGCCGGTGCTGCCGTGGTGGGAGGCGGTCTGTCTGGCGGCCATCGTCGCGCCCACCGAAGCCGCGCTCATCGAGGCGCTGCTCAAGGACGAGCGCATCCCTGAACGGGTCCGGCACGCACTGTCGGTCGAGAGCGGCTTCTACGACGGCTTCGCGCTGGCGACGCTGCTCATCGCGCTGGGGCTGGCATCCCAGCAGGAGTCCGGAACCGATCAGAAGCATTGGGCCTGGTTCATTTTCAGCACCGAGGTGTTGTCTCTTCTGATCGGGGCAACCATCGGACTGGCCGGCGGTCTGGTGGTGATGTGGTCGAGGCGTCGTGAATGGATGACCGACACCTGGTCACAGTTGGCGACATTGTCGTTGGCCCTGGTTTGTTTTCAACTCGGCGAATGGGTCGGAGCCAGTGGTTTCGTCGCAGCCTTCACCGGCGGACTGGCGTTCTCATTCGTCTCGCGCCGCAGGGTCGACGAGGGTCTGCCGACCCAGGTCTCCGACGCCGTCGCGCAACTGCTCGAATTGATGGTGTTCGCCATGTTCGGTGCGTTCGCTGTGATCGACGGCTGGAAGCACGCCGGCTGGCGGGTCGTCCTGTTCTCGGTGCTGGCCGTCTTCGGCGTTCGGATGGCGGCAGTGCTGCTCTCACTGGTGCGCACCGATTTGCCGATGCCCAGTCGGATCTTCATCGGCTGGTTCGGGCCGCGCGGAATCGGAACCGTGGTGCTCGGGCTACTGGTGATCAACCGCGGCGCGATCGAAAGTGGTGACGTGATCGGCACTGTCGTGGTGGTGGCGGTCACGCTGAGCCTGGTGGTGCACAGCGCGACCGCCGCAGCGGGGATTCGCCGGCTGGCTACTTCGAGTCTTTAACTTTCGCCATTGCCAGCACGTCGAGCCGCTTGTCGAGTTCGGCCTCCGACAGCTTCTCGCCGATGAGTCCGCGGTCGATGACCGTCTGCCGGATCGTCTTGTGCTCCTTGAGAGCCTGCTTGGCCACGGCGGCGGCCTCCTCGTAGCCGATCGCAGAGTTCAGCGGCGTCACGATCGACGGGGAGGATTCGGCGAGCCGCTTCAGACGCTCCTCGTCGGCCACCAGACCGTCGATGCACTTGTCGGCGAACAGCCGGGACACGTTGGCCAGCAACGTGAACGACTCCAGCAGGTTACGGGCCATCATCGGGATGTACACGTTGAGTTCGAAGGCGCCCGACAGTCCGCCGACGGTGATCGCGGCGTCGTTGCCGATTACCTGGGCGGCCACCTGGGTGACGGCCTCGGGAATCACCGGGTTGACCTTGCCCGGCATGATCGAGGAGCCCGGCTGCAGATCCGGCAGGTGCAGTTCGCCCAGGCCGGTCAGCGGACCCGATCCCATCCAGCGGATGTCGTTGGCGATCTTGGTGAACGAGACGGCGATGGTCTTCAGAGCGCCGGAGGCCTCCACCAGACCGTCGCGGGCGGCCTGCGCCTCGAAGGAGTCGCGGGCGGTGCTCAGCTCGGCCAGTCCGGTCTTGCTGCGCAGCACCTCGACCACCTTGGCACCGAAACCCTCCGGTGCGTTGAGACCGGTGCCGACGGCGGTGCCGCCGATGGCCAGTTCACCCAGACGCGGCAGGGTGGCCTTGACCCGCTCGATGCCGGCCTCGACCTGGCGGGCATAGCCGCCGAACTCCTGGCCCAGGGTGACCGGCACGGCGTCCATCAGGTGGGTGCGGCCGGACTTGACGACGGTGCGCCACTGCTTGGCCTTGCTCACCAGCGATCCGTGCAGCATCTCCAGGGCCGGAATCAGCTGCCGCACAGCGGCTTCGGTGGCGGCGATGTGAGTCGAGGTCGGGAAGGTGTCATTGGACGACTGCGACATGTTGACATCGTCGTTGGGATGCACCGTCACGCCGTTGTTCGCGCAGATCGAGGCGATCACCTCGTTGGCGTTCATGTTGGAACTGGTGCCCGAACCCGTCTGGAAGACGTCGATCGGGAATTGGTCGTCGTGCAGTCCGTCGGCGATCTCGTTGGCGGCCGAGATGATGGCATCGGCCTTCTCGGCGCCTAGCAGACCCAGGTCCTTGTTCACCTGCGCGCAGGCCGCCTTCAGCAGCGCCATCGCGCGGATCTGGTTGCGGTCGAGACCCCGGAACGAGATCGGAAAGTTCTCCACGGCCCGCTGGGTCTGTGCCCGCCACAGAGCCTTGATCGGCACCCGGACCTCGCCCATGGTGTCGTGCTCGATCCGGTACTCGCCGTCGTTGGTCATCAATTGCCTTTCTTGAACTGGAATCTTCGGTGCTGATCAGGGGAGGGGATAGGCGGCGGAACTGTCCCCGGCGAAGTCCACCGCGGAGTACTCGTTGAGCTTGGAGAGTCGGTGATAGGCGTCGATCATCCGGACTGTGCCGGACTTCGACCGCATCACGATCGACTGGGTGGTGCAGCCCCCGCCGAAGAAACGCACGCCCTTGAGCAGGTCGCCGTCGGTGACACCGGTGGCGCAGAAGAAGACGTTCTCACCGGACACCAGGTCCCTGGTGGTAAGCACCCGATCGATGTCGTGACCGCGATCGATCGCCTTCTGACGCTCCTCGTCATCCTTGGGCGCCAGGGTGGCCTGGATCTCGCCGCCCATGCACCTGATGGCGGCGGCGGTGATGATGCCCTCCGGGGTGCCGCCGATACCGACCAGCAGATCGGTGCCGGAATCCGGACGGCAGGCCGAGATCGCTCCCGCCACGTCGCCATCGGAGATCAGCCGGATACGGGCACCGGCGTCGCGCACCTCGGCCATCAGCTTCTCGTGCCGCGGCCGGTCGAGGATGCACACGGTGATATCGGAGACCGACGCCTTGCGCACCCGTGCGATGCGCTGGATGTTGGCCGCGATCGGGGACGTGATGTCGATGAAGTCGGCGACGTCTGGCCCGGCCGCGATCTTGTTCATGTAGAACACCGCCGACGGATCGAACATCGCGCCGCGCTCGGCGACCGCCAGCACCGAGATCGCGTTGGGCATGCCCTTGGCCATCAGGGTTGTGCCGTCGACCGGGTCGACGGCGAAATCGCAGTCGGGGCCGTCGCCGTTGCCGACCTCCTCGCCGTTGTAGAGCATCGGGGCGTTGTCCTTCTCGCCCTCGCCGATGACCACCACACCGCGCATCGAGACGGAGTTGACCAGCTCGCGCATGGCATCGACGGCAGCGCCGTCGCCGCCCTCCTTGTCCCCTCGTCCGACCCAGCGGCCGGCGGCCATGGCCCCGGCTTCGGTCACCCGGACGAGCTCCATGGCGAGGTTGCGGTCGGGGGCTTCGCGGCGGCGCGCGTCTGAGCTAGGGGGAGCCATGCGGAGATTGTCCCAGAACCGGGTCAATCGTCCAGACCTGGGATACTGGCTCCCAGCGCTGACGACGATACGGAGCGCCGGCGACGAGGAGGAGCAGTGCCTATGGGCCCGACGGATGGCGTTCCCGGACCCAAACCGGCCAAACCTAGGCTCCTGCAGGACGGCCGCGACATGTTCTGGTCGTTGATTCCGCTGCTCATCGCCTGCGTGGCGCTGGCGGCAATGGTCGGCCAGTGCTCGTTTCAGCCCAAGGGCCCCGCTGAGGGCTCGGTGCCCGGCTTCGACGTCCCGCTCGCGCTGCATGCCGACGCCCAGGCCCTGCCCTTCCCGGTCCGGATGCCTGCGCTGCCGGAGGGCTGGCGAGCCAACTCCGGCGCCCGCGGGAGCATCGAGCAGGGCCGCACCGATGCCGCGGGCAAGCGGGTCAGCGCCCTGACCAGCCGGGTGGGCTATCTGGCCCCGTCGAAGATGTACGTCAGCCTGACTCAGAGCGATGCCGACGAGAGCGCGCTGGTGCAGTCCATTCAGCCCAACGTCTACCCCTCCGGCACCCAGGACGTCGGCGGCGTGAAGTGGATCGTCTATCGCGGAGGCGATGGCTCCGAGCCGGTCTGGACCACACGGCTCGACAGCACGGCCGGACCCGCCCAGCTCGCGATCACCGGGGCGGCAGGGGAGGCGGACTTCCGCACCCTGGCCTCAGCCACCCAGACCCAGGCGCCGCTACCCCGAAACTAGATCGGGCGGGTTAGATGGCGTCATGACGCTGACCGCACCCGAGGCCGATCTGACCGGGTGGACCTGCGAGCCGTTCACGGCGGCTGGTTTCACCCACGACGTCTACTACAGGGGTTCGGGCCCCGGGGTGGTGCTCATCCCGGAGATGCCCGGAGTGCATCGGGGCGTGCTGGCGCTGGGGAACCATCTGGTGGACAACGGGTTCACGGTGGCGATTCCGTCGCTGTACGGCACCCCCGGGATGTCCCCGCGCAGCCCTGCGCTGGTGTCGAACCTGTTGCGGGGTTGCGTGGCAAAGGAGTTCGCGGCAGTCGCGCTCAATCGCAACCGCCCGGTTGCCAACTACCTGCGGGCGCTGGCCCGCGACCTCAACGCCAAGACGCCCGGCAAGGGTGTCGGCGTGATCGGGCAATGCTTCTCCGGCGGGTTCGCCTTGGCTGCCGCCGTCGACGACAGCGTGCTGGCCTCGGTGCTCAGCCAGCCGTCGGTACCGCTGCCGGTGACTTCCCGGCACAAGCGCGACCCGGGATTCTCCGAGGACGAGATGAAGGTGATCGAGAAGCGCGCCAACGAGGACGGGTTGTGCGCGTTGGGACTGCGGTTCAGCGGCGATCCTGCGGCTCCCGCGGAGCGTTTCAAGACGCTCAAGGACCGGTTGGGGGACAAGTTCGAGGTCATCGAACTCGACTCTTCGCCCGGCAACGCCGACGGGTTCGGTCGGATGGCACACTCGGTGCTCACCCTCGAGGTGCGGGAGCAGGAGGGGCACCCGGCCTACGAGGCGCGCAGGCGGGTGGTCGAGTTCCTCAAGGAACAGCTGGCTTGACGTCATCCGGTTGCGGGGCTGCCGGTTTGTGCTTTCGCTTGAACAGTCGCTTGCGCTCATCGGGTTCGCCGGCGTCGTCATCCATCTCGACGCCCTTGTAGACCGCCAGATACACCGAGATCGTGGTGACGATCAGGATCATCAGCACGGGGCCGACCACGATGCCGAAGAACCCGAACATCGCGATTCCGGAGAACACCGACAGCAGCATGAGCGCGGGATCCAACCGGGCTTCCTTGGGCACCAGGATCGGCCGCAGGAAGTTGTCGACGTTGGTGATCCCGAAGATGTGGAACAGCACGATGAACAACCCGCCTGCGACATTGCCGAAGAACATCAGGCCGATACCGAACGGGATCGTCACGATGCCACTGCCCAGTGGGATGACCGATAAGGCGGTCAGGAAGATCGCGAAGATGAAGAACCCGTTGTGAAAGCCGGCGATGTAGATCGTCGTCGCACCGAGGATGCCCTGGATCACCGCAATGATGAACTGGCCCTTGACCGTTCCCTTGACCATGGCGCCCATCTTGGCCAGATAGAGGTCGGTGACCTCGTCGCCGAGTGGGTTGAGCCGACGCAGCAGGGTGATCAGTTCGGCCCTGTTGGCCAGCAGTGAGATCAGCACGTACAGGAAGATGATCGTCGAGGTGATCAGGCCGATGGCTCCGCCGGCCGCACCGCTGAACGTGCGTAGGAGCCATTCGCCGACCGTCTGAGCCACCTTGCCGACGTTCTCCCGCAACGACTCGACCGTGATCACCGGGGTCTGGAAGGGGAGTTTGTGCAGTCCGTTGTTGACGGAGGTGATTGCCTTGTCGCCCAGGGCATTCAGGTCGGCTGTCTTTGCCCATTCGGCCGCATTGATGAGCATGCGCGAGATCTGGACGGTGGCCAGTGAGACCACCGCGGTGAGCGGGATGACGACCGTGCCCAGCGCGGCCAGGACCGTCAGGGTGGTGGCCAGTCCGCCGTTGAGTTTTTTACGCAGCCGCGTGTGCAACGGAGTGAAAAGGTAGGCGATGATCGCCGCGATCACGATCAGCATGAAATAGCGGCGCAGGAAGTAGGCGCCGAACAGCAGGGCGATGATCGTCGCGACGGCCAGCACCCGCTTCTGGTTGGTGGTGAATTCGGTCTTCACCGTCATTGCCCCATCAGCTTGGTCAGATGTTCGTGAATGTTGGGGTAGCGCTTGAGATGGGCGCCGCCGTTGAGGTCGAGGATCTCACCGGTCAGCCAGGCCGACTGCGGGGAGCACAGGAAGGCGACCGCGGCCGCGATGTCCTCCGGCGTTCCGGCCCGGCCCAGTGCGGTGTTGTCCACGTACTCCTCGACGACGCCGGGGATCGCGGCGGCGGCCTCGGTCAACGGGGTGTGCACGAATCCGGGCGCCACCGCGTTGACCCGCACACCGTGCGGCCCCAACTCCAGGGCGGCCACCTGGGTCAGCATCGACAGGCCTGCCTTGGCGGCGCAGTAGGCGCTCATCCCGATCGCCGGCTGACGGGCGTTGAGCGAGGTGAGTGAGACCAGCGACCCGCCGTCGCCGAGGTGCCGGCCGGCGTGCTTGATCACCAGGAAGGCCCCGGTGAGGCAGACGTCGATCACCGACCGGAATTGGCCGGCGTCGAGTTCGGTGATCAACCCGAAACCACTGAAGCCGGCGCAGTTGACCACGACGTGCAATCCCCCCTCGCGGGAGGCGACACCGTCGAAAAGCCTTGCGACACTGTCCTCGTCGGTCACCTCGACTGCTGCCCAGGTGTGCGGTTCGCCGAGTTCGGCGGCCCGCTGTTGGGCGCCCTCGGTATTGCGGTCGGCGATAGTGACGCGGCAGCCGTCATGGGCCAGGGCGCGGGCGGTGGCCCAACCGATCCCGGAGGCGCCGCCGATGACCACGGCCACCCTCTGGTTAGTCACACGGTTCTCCGATCTGCCTCTGGCGGGCCCCACTTGCGCCGCACCGCGTCCCACGGGTCTGCGTACTCTCCAGGCTGACGGTAGTAGGCGGACTGACGCTTCAGGAACTCCCGCGCCAGAGGCGCGGCAACGCGCAGTGGGTAGCGCTTCCATCCGGTGTCGTCACTGATCTCGGCGAGCATCTGCGGCCACGGGTGATGCTGGTGTTCGAGGACCTCCTGCGCGGTGGCGGTGTCCATCCAGTCGGTGGCGAACCACCGTTCGTCGTCATCCGGATCGCCGCGGCGTCCGGGCGGGGTTGCGCCGACGAGTCCCATCGCCGCTGCCGTGGACGAGGCGATCTCGCCCTGTCTCTGCCGGTGCGAGTCATCCCCGCCGATCAGTAGGGTCCGGCCGGCGACGTCGGCTGTGGTGGCTGCGGCGAAGGCGTGCGCGACGTCGCGGACATCGACGGTCTGCAGCCTCCCGTCGGTCGGTAGGACGCTTTCGAAATAGATCATGTCCGGGTTCATCGGGAGGCTGCCGAGGTCGACGCTCAACACGCCGCCCAGGCGCAGGATCACCCAGTCCAGTTTCGACGAGCGGATGATCTCCTCGGCCTCGACTTTGTGCTGTCCGTAGACGTCATAGGGGTTGACCGGTGTCTCGGCGGTCAGCAGGTCCGCTGTCCGGTAGGGGTTGCGCGGACCGTAGACGGCGATGCTCGAGGCCTGGACGAAGCGGGATGGATTAGTCTGTGCCGCAGCAGCATTCACCAGATTTTCGGTGGCGTCGACATTGACTCTGCGGGCCAGTTGCGGATTGGCGTAACAGGCCGGCGGGATGACGGCGGCGAGGTGGATGATGGTCGCCGGATTCACATCGTCGAGCAGTGCCACGACCTGCTGGGGATCTGTGAGGTCCGTCCACTTCGGCTTAACCCCGGCCGGTAGCGCGTCTGCCGCCTTGCGGTTGGCGGTGGTGTTCAGGTCGGTGGCGACCACATGCCGGCCTTGTGCGGCGAGCCGGCGGACGGTCGCCGTCCCGACCAGCCCGAAGGCGCCGGTGACCAGAACCGCGTCGGTCATCGGGCCCCCTTCCTCCTCTATCGGAGGCTAGTCGGGTCGGTCATTTCTGTCGGTGGACCGCCATAGTATTCGAACATGAGTTCGATCATGGCGGCGTTGGAGCTTCTCGGCCGGGCGGTTGAGACGCTGCGTGCCGCAGATGCGGACTCGCTGGGGGCACCGGAACGGTATCTGGCGTTGGAACGGTTGGAGAACGTGCAGCGCCAGGTGCGGGCCGTGGGGTCCGCTCTGGTGTGCGGTCTCGATCAGGTCGAGGGCTGTCCACCGGTGTCCCTCGCACTGTCCGACGTCTTGCGGATCAGCCGGGCCGAGGCTCGGCGGCGTATTCGCGATGCCGCACAGCTTGCGCCGCGGATCACCATTACCGGACAGCCCATGCCGCCGGTCTTGCCTGCCACCGCGAAGGCGTGGGATGCCGGAATCCTCGACATCGAGCACCTGCGAGTCATCCAGAGTTTCATCCGTGATCTGCCCGGCGACATCCCGGCGCCGGCCGTGGAAACGGCCGAAGGATTCCTGGCGGAGAAGGCTGCGGACCTGCGGCCCGATCAGTTGGAGAGACTCGCTTCGCGTCTGGCTTTGACGCTGAATCCGGATGGCAAGTTCACCGACGAGGACCGGGCCCGGCAGCGTGGGTTCCTCTGGTGCGGACAACGCGCCGACGGCACGAGTATCGGGAAGCTCACCGCGACACCGGAACTGCGTGCGTATCTCGATGCGTGGTTCGCCAAGTTCGCCGCACCTGGGATGTGCAATCCGGAGGATCAGGTTCCGGTCACCGACGGTGAGCCGAGTGAAGAAGCTGCCCAGAAGGATTCACGTGGGCATGCCCAGCGCCAGCACGACGCCCTGATCGCCTTGGTGCGCGGCCGGTTGGGCGATCCGAGCTTGGGTCAGCACAACGGCCTACCTGTCACCATCGTGGTGTCGACGACCTTGGAGCAGTTGCATGCCGGCGCTGGGCAGGCCGTCACCGGCGGCGGCACGCTGCTGCCGATGGCGGATCTGATCCGGATGGCTTCCCATGCCTGGCACTACCTGTGCGTGTTCGATCAGCATTCGGAGCGGGCCATTTATCTCGGGCGCTCCAAGCGCATCGCCACGGCGGACCAACGCATCGTGCTGCACGCCCATGATCGTGGTTGCAGTGCACCCGGCTGCGATATGCCCGGCTATCTCTGTGAGGTCCACCATGTGGACGAGTGGACCGATGGCGGCCACACCGATATGGACGCACTGACGTTCGCCTGCCGGCCACACCACCGGCTGATCAAACCGGGCGGCTGGAGCACCCGGAAACAACCCGACGGCACCACCGAGTGGCGACCACCGCCGGACCTGCCGTTCAACGGCGGCACCAACGACTATCACCACCCCGAACGGCTAGTCCCACCCGACGACGCGGCTTAGCGTCAGTCGGCTCAGCGCTAGTCCTCGTCGTGGCCGGACAGGGCCTCTTCGATCCGCGCACGGGCACCGGCGAGGTGTTCCTCGCACCTCCGCGCCAGGGCTTCGCCGCGCTCCCACAGCGTCAGCGACGCATCGAGGTCCAGACCGCCCTGCTCGAGCACCTGCACCACCTGGATCAGCTCGTCGCGGCACTGCTCGTAGCCCAGTTCCGCCACCGGCTTGTCGTGTTCATCGCTCATGAGGCTCCATCCTCCCGGCCGGAACTGACTGCGCCCACCGCGCCGTCGGCAAGTCTGATCCGCAGTGGTGTGCCGGCCGGGGCGTCCGCCGTCGAGCGCAGCACGGTCGCCGAGCCGTCGAGCACCTGAACGACGGCATATCCGCGGGCCAGCGTCGCGGCCGGCCCGAGCGTCGAGAGCCGGGCAGTCAGATGCCCGATCCGCTCCGACTCGACGGCGACCAATCGGTTCACGTCGCGACGTGCCGCGGCGCGTGCCCGGTCGACCTCGGCGGAGCGGTCGGCGACCATCCGCAGCGGATCGGCGAGCACCGGCCTGCTGCGCAGTTGGGACACCAGATGCTGCTCGCGGCCCACCCAGTTGCGCAGCGCGCGTCCGCTACGGCCCTTGAGGTCACTGATGAGCGCGAGTTCGGCCGCTGTGTCGGGCACGATCCTCTTCGCCGCGTCGGTCGGGGTGGCGGCACGCATATCGGCGACCAGATCGCATAGCGGGTTGTCCGGCTCATGGCCGACCGCGCTGACCACCGGAGTGGTGCAGCGGGCGATCGCCCGGCACAGCGTCTCGTCGGAGAACGGCAGAAGATCCTCCACGGAACCGCCACCGCGCGCGACCACGATGACGTCGACTTCGGGGTGGGCGTCCAGTTCGGCGAGCGCCTCGACGATCTGCGCCACAGCGCTGGGACCCTGCACCGCGGTATTGCGGATCTCGAACCGCACGGCCGGCCATCGGCCGGCCGCCACCGAGGTGACGTCCCTCTCGGCGGCGCTGGCTCGACCGGTGATCAGCCCGATCACGTTGGGCAGGAACGGAAGTGGACGCTTGAGTCGCTGGTCGAACAGCCCCTCAGCGGCGAGTACCTTGCGCAGCATCTCGATGCGGGCCAGCAGTTCGCCCAGACCTACGGCGCGAATCTCGCTGAGCCGCAACGAAAAGGTGCCGCGTCCGGTGTAGAAGTCGGGCTTGCCGCGAACGACCACCTGGGTACCCTCGGTCAGCTTGACCGGCGCGTTGAGTACCAGTTCACGCGAGCAGGTCACGGTCATGGACATGTCCGCCGCGGGGTCGCGCAGCACCATGAACACGGTGTTGGAGGTGTTGCGGGCGTTGATCTGGGTCAGCTGACCCTCAACCCAGATACTGCCCAGTTTGTCGATCCAGCCTTTGACCCTGATCGCCACCGCGCGAACGGGGTACGGGTTCTCCGCGGAAGTGCCCGGCTCACTCGTCACTTCGCGGTCGCGCGGGTGATCCTGTTGGCCAGCAGCGTCTGGAACGGAGCCCGTGACTTGCCGGCCTCCTCGTAGGCCAGCAGCGCCCGAAGATCCGGCACGCTCAGCGATGTCATCCGGGCGCGAAGCTGTGCCAGCGTCAGCGAGTCGTAGTCCAGTTCGGCCGCGACCGGCGGAACGGCCGCGCTCTTCTTGGCGGGAGCGGCCTTCTTGGCGGCCGAGTTCTTCGCCGCGGGCTTGGTTCGGGTCGCGGTGCGGGTGCGCTTGACCGGCTCTTCACCGTCCTCGTCGAACGCGTTGATCGGGTCGGTGACCGAATACAGCGCGAAGCGACCCTCGGTGCGACGCTCACCGTCGGTGGGCTGCTCGGGTTCGAGGTCCTCGTCGAAGGTCGCCCACTCGGGCTTCTCCTCCTTGGGCGGGAAGATCGACTCCAGCGCCGAGTCGCCCTTGATCGCCAGATCGGCCAGGTCCTGTTGAACCTTCATCACGATCTGCGCGACGGTGCTGGCCACCGTCATCGGGTACATCAGGATCGTCTGTGGGAGCCGGCGGGTCTCCTCGATGGCGGTCACGGCGGCGCCGACCAGCAGACGGACCCCGTACGGTGCTGTTGCCATGGCCACCAGAGTACGGCCCGGCCCGGCTGCGCCGGGGAGAACGTACTCTGATCCCATGCCGCCGACCGTCGACATGGGGATGCCCGGCACCACCGACTCAGCCGCCGGGTCCGAAGGCAAGCGGGTGCTGCTTGCCGAGCCGCGGGGATACTGCGCCGGCGTGGATCGCGCCGTTGAAACCGTCGAACGCGCCCTGGAGAAGCACGGCGCCCCGGTCTACGTCCGCCACGAGATCGTGCACAACCGCCATGTGGTCGAGACGTTGGCCAAGGCCGGCGCGGTCTTCGTGGCCGAGACCGACGAGGTCCCCGAAGGATCCATCGTGGTCTTCTCCGCGCACGGCGTCGCCCCGACGGTCCACGAGACCGCCGCGGCGCGCAATCTTCAGGTCATCGATGCCACCTGCCCGCTGGTGACCAAGGTGCACAACGAGGCCAAGCGCTTCGCCCGGGAGGACTACGACATTCTGCTGATCGGCCACGAAGGCCATGAGGAAGTCATCGGCACGGCCGGCGAGGCGCCGGACCATGTGCAATTGGTCGACGGGCCCGACGCGGTGGACAGCGTGACCGTACGCGACGAGAACAAGGTGATCTGGCTGTCGCAGACCACCCTCAGTGTCGACGAAACCATGGAGACCGTGCAGCGACTGCGGGAACGATTCCCCACACTGCAGGATCCGCCCAGCGATGACATCTGTTACGCCACCCAGAATCGCCAGGGTGCGGTCAAGGCGATGGCGCCGGAATGCGACCTGGTGATCGTGGTCGGCTCGCGCAACTCGTCGAACTCGGTCCGCCTGGTGGAGGTGGCACTCGGCGCCGGCGCAGATGCCGCCTACCTCGTCGACTACGCCGAGGACATCGACCCGGCGTGGCTTGAGGGAGTCGGCACCGTCGGAGTGACTTCAGGAGCCTCGGTGCCCGAGATCCTGGTGCGGGGCGTTCTGGATCGTCTGGCCGAATTCGGTTACGGCACGGTGCAAACCGTGACGACCGCTAATGAGACGACGGTCTTCGCGTTGCCCCGCGAGATTCGCCCGCCGCGTCGCTAACGACGCGGGCGGTCCTCGGGAGTGTCACCCGAGCCGCGGTAACGAACCCCGGACACCGGGTGATGAGCGCTGCGTGAACCGTCCGGAGTGGGCCGCCGGCGCGGCGGCTCAGCCCGGTAGTCGTAGGGATCCCGGTTCGGTTCGCGGTAGGACTCGTACCCGCGACCCTGGGGCGGGTACGGCT
>CAYFMA010000043.1:9994-30509 GCA_964344085.1 uncultured Mycobacterium sp. | reverse complement strand
TGTCCAACGCCGCCTGCGAAGACCCCGCCCCGACGAAGAGACCCGCCACGGCGAGGGAGAGCACGACCAGAATTCGGCTGATGAGCTTCATGGGCGGAACTTTATCGTGCCTGCGCGCGGACCGCGCCGCGAGTGGCGATTCCGCGACGAGCGTCACTCGTCGGACAGCTGAAATTCGACCATCGCGGTGACGGTGTCGATGGCGTCCAGCAGGACGTCGACCCTGGTAGCCAGGGTCGGGGCGGCCAGCACGGCATAGCGGTCGGCCTGGCCCATCGGTACCCGGGTGGCCAGGGTGAAGATGTGCCGGGCCGGGTCGTCGGCCGTTTCGGCGTCGACCGCCAGTACGTCGGGGCGCAATCGGCCCCCGGCTGCGTCGGCCACCCTTCGGTACAGCGCCAGGATGCGGTCGACCACCTCGCCGATCCGCTCGGGTCCGACCGGCGGTCCGGGTTCGTCGGGCCAAGGCTCTGCGTCGGCGACCGGATAGGGATCGTCGGGCAGCCACCGGGTCACCCGTATCCGGTGCTGGGCCGCCGCGATGAGGTGATACTGGCCCGGGGCGTCCTCGACGCAGTCGGTGATCCGCGTCAGCACCCCGACGTCGCTGCGGATATCGCCGCCGCCGACCTCGAGGCCCTGGCTGATCAGCACCACACCGAAGACCGGATCGGGCGCGGCCAGGCAGTCCTGCACCAGCTTGGCGTAGCGGGGTTCGAAGATCCGCAGCGGCACCGTGTCCCCGGGAAGCGGGGCCGACTGCAGGGGGAACATCGGCAACATCAGCGGATGCCCCCGGTGACGACGTCCTTCACCGGCGCGCTCGGATCAACGAAAGTGCACAGGGCCGCTGCCACCCCCACCCACAGATCGGGGTTGGCGGCGACGAGTTTGTTACCTTCCTCGCCGATCGCCGCGATCACCCCGCGCCGGGCCTCATCGGTCATGGCGGAGTAGTCACGGCAGGTTGTGCGCAACAACGCCGCAGCACCGACCTCACCCGGCACCGCGACCGGGGCTCCCGCGATGGCTCTACTGCAGCCGGCGACGCCGAGCACCGTGGCGACTATCAAGGCTGCGACCGCGTTCATCCTTGCGTTCGTCCGGGGCCGCGCCATGTCTTCCTCCTACGCGTCCAGTTCGCCCACGAGGGCCTCGACGACGGCGCGCAGATCACCGTCGTGTTCCTCGGCTACCCGGCGCTGGCGCTGATACGACGCTCCCCGGCGGGGAATCTCGGCCACCGCGGCCAGTTCGTCGGCACACTCGAGTGATTTGGCGACCGGTTCGAGCCGGTTGAGCAACTCATCGAGGTCCTCGGTGACGAGCCGCTCGTTGCTGTCGGCGTCCTGGATGATGATCGCGTCCAATCCGTATCGGGCTGCCCGCCACTTGTTCTCCTGCACATGCCACGGCGGCATCACCGGCAACTGCTCGCCGGCATCGAGCCGCCGGTCCAGATCGACGATCAGGCAGTGCGTCAGCGCGACAAGGGCGGACAGTTCCCGAATGTTGGAGATACCGTCGAATATCCGGACCTCAACGGTGCCGAGATTCGGTGACGGTCTTATATCCCAACGGATTTCGTTCACCTGATCGATGATCCCAGTGGTCTTCTGGTCGTGGACGAACCGCTCGAATTCGCGCCAGGTCTGGAACTGGAACGGCAGTCCGGCGGTGGGCAACTGCTGGAACATCATCGCGCGGTTGCTGGCGTAGCCGGTGTCCTCACCCGCCCAGTACGGCGAGGAGGCCGACAGCGCCAGCAGGTGCGGATAGTGGTTGAGCAACGAGGAGATGATCGGCATCACTTTGTGGGCCGAGGAGACCCCGACGTGCACATGCACGCCCCAGATCAGCATCTGCCGGCCCCACCACTGGGTGCGGCTGATCAGTTCGGCGTAGCGTGCGCCGTCAGTCAATTCCTGTGCCGCCCACTTCGCGAACGGGTGGGTGCCGGCGCAGAACAGGTCCATGCCGCGGTCGCGCACCACCTCGCGGATGGAGATGAGAGTGGATCGCAGATCGTCCATCGCCGCGCCCACGGTGTCGCAGACCCCGGTGACGACCTCGATGGTGTTGCGCAGCAATTCCTTGTGGACGCGGGGGTTCTCGCCGATATCGGCGATCACCGCGGCGGCCTCGTTGGACAGGTCCCGGGTATCGGCGTCGACGAGGGCGAACTCCCACTCCACACCGAGTGTCGGCCGCGGGGAGCCGGCGAAGTCGATCCTAACCGGCGCTGATGACACCGCAGGCGACCCGCTTGCCGGCATCGCCGGCGGCCAGAGTGGTTTCGTCAGGTGCCGGTGCGCCGTTGATCTGCTGGTAGCGGTCGGACGGGATGTTGGCGAAGTTGTCCGCGCCGCCGTGGATGACGATCGCCGTGCCGGGCTCGGCAAGCAGCTGATCCCTGGTGAACGCGCTCGAGGTGGTCACCAGCATCGCGGTTCCGTCCGGCCGGACCTGGAGCGGGCTCAGATCGCCGGCATGGCCGGGATGCACGGCCGGGGCGCCGGGCTGGAAGTGTCCGCCGGCGGACAGGAAGTCTCCCGGCGCGCCGCCGTCGGGACCGACCGAGTCGGCCTCACAGCGGCCGACGGCATGGATGTGAAGCCCGTGCATCCCGGGCGTCAGCTTGCCGGGCTCGGCGGTCTGCACGGTGATGGTGGCGAAACCATCCTTGAACTCGATCGTCGCTGCGGCCACCTGTGAACCGTCAGGGGCATTGATCCGGGCGCTCAGCGCGTCGGCCGGAGTCGCGGGTGCCTGGGTGGCGGTCGTCCCACCGTGAGCCTCGGCCGGGGCGTTCGGGTCCGGAGTTCCGGTCCAGACCGCGGGCGGCGTGTACGGCGCGGTGGTGGCGGGTTCGTGGGGGCTGCACGCGCTCAGCAAGACAACCGGGGCGGCGAGAAAGAGGACGGCGGACTTCCGGACATTCGCGGATGAGGCCATACTGTTGAGCCTATCGGAGCTAACCGGCCACCAGCACGATCACGCCCGGGGGTTGCTCGGCTATTTCGGGAATGCGGGCCACGACCGGTGCCTCGAGTACCTTGCCGACCGCTTCTGCAGCAGCCTTCTCCCCCTCGGCGGTTCCGAAGTACACCGTCGTCGCGGTGACCTGGGCGACCGTCGAGGTCGTCGCCTCGGTCACGTTCCAGCCCGCTTCCCGCAACCGGTCCCCGACCCGGGTGGCCCCGGCCTGGTCGTCGGCGACGCTGTAAACCCGCACTTCCGGCTTGGGAGCGACGGTCTTGCTGGTGCTGGTGGTGGTCACCGTGCGGGCGGAATTGTCGTCGCCGGCGTCATTGTTCGAGCTCATCGCCTGAAAACCGACCAACAGGAAGATCACGCCCAGGAACAGCAGCACCATGACCATGGCGCGCAGGGGCAGCCCGGAGGAATCGGGGACGCGCTCGTTCATCCGGCCAACTGTAACGGGCCGATCAGGGGACCTCGAAGCCCAGCCGACGTGCGGCACGCGCCTTCTGGCGGCTGGCACGCAACCGGCGCAGGCGCTTGACCAGCATCGGGTCGGCCGCCAAGGCCTCCGGCCGGTCCACAAGAGCGTTCAGAACCTGGTAATAGCGGGTAGCCGACATCGAGAAGAGTTCTTTGATGGCTTCTTCTTTTGCGCCGGCGTACTTCCACCACTGCCGTTCGAAGGCGAGGATGTCGTACTCGCGGCGGGTCAGCCCCTCAGGGAGTTCGGCGTCGTCAAGCGACCGCTCGGCCCGTGCAATGGCGCCGTCCATTCGATCCCTTCTAATGACATCCCTGTGGTTCGACGTCATTGAACCATGCTCGGGTGCACATGCATGGCATCGAACCCCGCGCGTCGGCTCACTTAAGCTTTCCGACCATGGCGGTCCGTCCCATTGTGATCCTCGGAGATCCCGTTCTGCACAACCCCACCACCCCGGTGGAGGTCGGTCCCGACGGTTCCCTGCCGCCGGACCTGGCCGACCTGATCACCGATATGTACGAAACCATGGACGCGGCCAACGGCGTCGGCCTGGCGGCCAACCAGATCGGGGTGGGGTTGCGACTGTTCGTCTACGACTGCCCCGAGGAGCGCGGCAAGGCCACCTACCACCGCGGAGTGGTGATCAATCCGGTGCTGGAGACCTCACCGGTTCCCGAGACGATGCCCGATCCCGAAACCGACGACGAGGGCTGCCTGTCGGTGCCCGGCGAGTCGTTCCCGTGCGGTCGGGCGGACTGGGCGAAGGTCACCGGCCTAGATGCCGACGGCAACCCGGTCACCCTCGAGGGCACCGGATTGTTCGCCCGGATGCTGCAGCACGAGACCGGTCACCTCGACGGTTTCCTCTATGTCGACAAGCTCGTGGGCCGGCACGCCCGTGCCGCCAAGCGCGCAGCCAAGTCCAACGGCTGGGGTGTTCCGGGACTGTCGTGGATGCCCGGTGACGTCCCGGATCCTTTCGGCCACTGACGATTTCGGCACGAAACGTGAGAATCGCCACCTGGAACGTCAACTCCATCCGCGCCCGGGCCGAAAGGGTGGTCGACTGGATGGTGCGTGCTGACGTCGACGTGCTGGCGATGCAGGAGACCAAGTGCACCGACGAACAATTCCCGATGATGACCTTTCTTGGCGCCGGATACGAAGTGGCGCACTGCGGTCACAACCAGTGGAATGGAGTGGCGATAGCCTCCCGCATCGGATTGGACGACGTGCAGGCCGGTTTCGATGGGCAGCCCGCGTTCGACGGTAAGGACGAGGCCCGCGCACTCGGGGCGACCTGCGGCGGGGTGCGGGTGTGGAGTCTCTACGTCCCCAATGGCCGCACGGTCGAGGACCCGCATTACAGCTACAAGCTGGATTGGCTTGCCGCACTGGGTAACAGCGCGTCCGAATGGCTGCAACGCGAACCCGCGGCACGAATCGCTCTGGTCGGCGACTGGAACATCGCACCGACCGACGAGGACGTCTGGGACGTCGAGTACTTCCGTGGCAGCACCCACGTGACCGAACCGGAACGTGCAGCGTTCTCTGCCATCGAGACGTCTTTCGCCGATGTGGTCCGCCCGTTCGCCCCCGGCCCCGGCGTGTACACCTACTGGGATTACACCCAGTTGAGGTTTCCCAAGAAACAGGGCATGCGGATCGATTTCATTCTGGCCTCCCCGGAATTGGCGCGGCAGGTCGTGCACGCCGAGATCGTTCGCGATGAGCGCAAGACCGGCAAGGAGCGGATCGGATCGCCCAGCGACCACGCCCCCTTGTTCATCGACGTCAGCGAGTAGTCACCGGACTGGTCAACTCGCCGAAGGCTCGCTGACCTTCACCAGCATCTTGCCGATGTTGGCCCCGGTGAACAGTCCGTTGAGGGCGTCGACACACGACTCGAGTCCCTCGAAGACCGTCTCGCGGTGCACCAGCAGACCTTCGGCACCCCAGCGGCGCAGATCGGTGAACGCCTCGTCGAAGCGGTCCCACATCTCCAGGGCGTTGAATCCCTGCATCGACGCGGTCTTGGACAGCAGGTTCACATAGTTCTTCGGCCCTGGATGCTCGCCGGTCAGATAGCTCGATATCACCCCGCACAGAACGACTCTCGCCTTCGGAGCCAGCCGGCCCAGCACCGCGTCGAGGATCTCGCCGCCGACGTTGTCGTAATAAACGTTGACGCCTTTGGGACAGTGCTGTTTGAGAGCGGCACGGAGATCGTCGTTCTTGTAGTCGATGCACGCATCGAAGCCGAAGTCCTCGACCACCGTCCGGCACTTCTGCGGACCGCCTGCGATGCCGACGACCCGGGCTCCGAGGATCCTGGCGATCTGGCCGGCGATCGAACCGGTCGCACCGGCCGCCGCCGACACCACCACGGTTTCGCCGGGCCGTGGACGGCCGACCTCCTTCATCCCGAAGTATGCGGTGGCGCCGCCGGAGCCGTACACGCTCATGATCGCCCGCTGGTCGCTCTCCCCCGGGATCGGCGTACTGAAGATGTCGTCGCGGATGATCGAGTACTCCTGGAAACCGGTCAGTGTGGTGACGATGTCGCCCACCTGATACGCCGGGCACCGGGATTCGACCACCTCGCCGACACCGGCCGCCCGGATGACCTCGCCGATCGCCACCGGCGGCAGATAGCCCTGCTGGTCGTTGAGCCAGGTGCGCACCGCGGCGTCCAGACCGATATAAGTGGTGCGCAGCAGAGCCTCTCCCTCAGCGGGTTCGGGCGCCGGGGCGGAGATGAGTTCGGTGTCCCCCGGAGCGACCAAGCCCGTCGGCCGGCGACGCAGGACGATCTGACGATTGGACAGTCCGGAGCTGGTGGAAGCCACGGATGAAGAAATTACTCGTTCGAGTAGCGGCCCGGGTTGAACATCGACGCGATCGCACCGATCACCATCATCACCGCAGCGGTGCTGAACACCACTGCAAGCCCGGCGTGGAAGGGTCCGGTGATCAGTTCCGGGAAGAACCTCTCACCGGTGATCACAGCGGCGTTGACCCCTGGCAGCGACAGTCCTCCGTACGGTTCGAAAAGTTCAGCCATCGGGTTGTAGCCGAGGAACGCGGCGAACAGACTGCCGACCGGCGGCAGGGTGGCCACCTCATCGGCAAGACCAGCCGGCACCCCCTGCTGTTGCAGGCCGCTGCTCATCGTGCCGGGCAGGCTGTTGGCCAGGCCGATCACCATGAGTGAGAAGAAGATCCCGATGGACAGCGACGACCCCGCATTGAAGAAGGTCGCGCGAACACCGGAGGCCGAGCCGCGTTGCGCCGCAGGCACACTGGACATGATGGCCGCGGTATTGGGTGCGGTGAAGATGCCTCCGCCGAGACCGTTGAGGAAGATCAGCAGGGCGAACAACCGGTAGTCGAAGTTCACCGGGATCAGCACCAGTGCGATGAACGAGCACGCCATCAGCACCATGCCGCCCACGGTGAACGGCCGGGAGCCGATCCGGTCGGCGAGTGAACCGGCGATCGGTCCGGCGATCAGGAAGCCGACCGTCAGCGGCAGCATGTAGATGCCGGCCCAGAACGGCGTGGATTCGAAGCTGTATCCGTGCAGCGGAAGCCAGATGCCCTGCAGCCAGATGATCAGCATGAACTGCAGGCCGCCGCGACCGACCGAAGACATCAGTCCGGCCAGATTGCCCATGCCGAACGCCGAGGACCGGAACAGCCGGACATCGACCATCGGCTGCTCCACCCGCAACTCGATGAGGATGAAGGCGACCAGCAGAGCCACACCGGCGGAGATCGCGGCCCACACCATCGGGTTGGTCCAGCCGGTGCTGTTCTGTCCGTAGGGCTGGATGCCGTAGGTGATGCCGATCAGCAGGACCGTCAGTCCGACACCGAATGTGATGGTTCCCGCCCAGTCCATCCTGCCGGGGGTGCACACCCCGACTTCGTGCAGCGACCGCATGCTCCACACCGTGCCGAGGATGCCCAGCGGGATGCCGACCCAGAAGATCGCCTGCCAGTGGATCTCAGAGAGCACACCCCCGATGAGCAATCCGAGGAAGGATCCCGCAACCGCGGCCACCATGTTCACACCGAGTGCCATTCCGCGCTGGTTGGCTGGGAACGCATCGGTGAGGATCGCGGAGGACGACGCCATCAGCATCCCGCCGCCGACACCCTGAACCACCCGCCAGGCGATCAGCCAGATGGCCCCCGTGCCGCCCGCGAAGGGATCGAAGGACAACGCGACGGCAGCCACGGTGAACACGACGAAGCCGATGTTGTACAGCCGCACCCGGCCGTACATGTCGCCAAGCCGGCCGAACGGCACCACCAGCACCGCGGTGACGACGAGATACCCCATCAGCATCCACAGCAGATAGCCGACATTCGCGGGCTGCAGTGGATTCAGCCCGATGCCACGGAAAATCGCCGGCAGCGAGATCAGCACGATCGAGGCGTTGACGAATGCCAGGAGGGTGCCCAGTGTCGTGTTCGACAGCACCACCCACTTGTAGCGCGGGTGGCTGCTGTCGGTCATCGACGTGGTCGGACTGTTCAGCACTCCGGTCATTTCGCAAAAAGCATATAAAACCTATGCATATTGACGCCACTTCTCGTGATGTAACGCACTGCTAGCGTCAACGGGGTGGAATTCCTGCCCCTGACACCACCGCGCCAGACCCCGGTCCGGGTGCTCACCATTGCCGGATCCGACTCCGGCGGCGGCGCCGGCCTGCAAGCCGATATGCGGACCTTCGCCCTCCTCGGCGTCCACTCGCTGGTCGCCGTCACCGCAGTCACGGTGCAGAACTCGTTGGGCGTCAAGGGATTCCACGAGATCCCGACCGCGATGATCGCCGGACAGATCGAGGCAGTCGCCACCGACATCGGAGTGCAGGCAGCCAAGACCGGGATGCTGGCCTCCAGCGAGATCATCGAGACGGTGGCGGGCACCTGGCGGGACCTGGGTCTGCTGGGCACCGTTCCGTTCGTCGTCGACCCGGTGTGCGCCTCGATGCATGGCGACCCGTTGCTGCACACCTCCGCTCTGGACACCTTGCGAACGGAACTGTTCCCGCTGGCCAGCCTGGTCACCCCGAACCTCGACGAGGTCCGACTACTGGTCGGGATCGACGTCGTCGATGCCGCGACCCAACGTGACGCCGCCAAGGCATTGCACGACCTCGGACCGCAGTGGGCACTGGTGAAGGGCGGCCATCTACGCTCGGCCCCGGACAGCCCGGACCTGCTCTACGACGGCTCGCAATTCCATGAGTTCGATGCTCCCCGGGTCGACACCATCCATGACCACGGCGCCGGCGACACCCTGGCCGCCGCGACCGCCTGCGCGTTGGCACACCGCTACCCGATGCCGGAGGCGGTGGCCTTCGGCAAGGCCTGGGTCACCGAATGCCTGCGAGCCGCCTATCCACTAGGGGCCGGGCACGGTCCGGTTTCGGCACTTTTCCGGTTGCACTGAGGCTCCGGCTGCAATGAGGCTCGCCGAGATCGACGGCATTGCCCATGAACCCGAGGGCACCCCACACGGAATCGTGGTGCTCACTCACGGCGCCGGCGGAAGCCGGGAGTCGCCACTGCTGATCGCCATCTGCGATGAGTGGGCGCGACGCGGATGGATCGCGGTCCGCTACAACCTGCCCTTCCGCCGCCGCCGGCCGAAGGGACCGCCGTCCGGATCCGCGGCGGCCGATCAGGCCGGCGTCGTCGACGCCGTCACCAAGGCGCGTGAGATGACAGACGGTCCGGTGCTCGCGGGCGGCCACTCCTACGGCGGACGCCTGACATCGATGGCGGTCGCCGAGGGCCTGGCGGTCGACGCACTGACGCTGTTCTCCTACCCGCTGCACCCGCCGGGCAAGCCGGAGCGACTGCGTACCGATCACTTCGGCGGGATTGGCGTCCCGACGGTGTTCACCCACGGCACCTCCGATCCGTTCGGCAGCATCGGGGAACTGCGGACGGCTGTGACGCTGCTCGCCGGCCCGGCTGAGATCGTCGAGGTCACCGGGGCGCGGCACGATTTAGGGTCGAAAGTCCTTGATGTCCCAATGTTGGCCGTCGACGCCGCGCTGCGCCGGAGCGGACCCGGCTGACTCCGGTACGGTCGGTTTCATGACCGAGCAGAACTACGACGTCATCATCGTCGGAGCGGGCTTCGGGGGCATCGGTGCGGCGGTCCAGCTCAAGCGACTCGGCTTCGAGAACTTCGTGCTTCTCGACCGCCTCGACGACCTCGGCGGCACCTGGTATGTCAACCATTACCCCGGCCTCGCGTGTGACGTGCCGACCACCACCTATTCGTATTTCTTCGAGCCGAACCCGAACTGGTCGCGGCTGTTCTCCCCCGGCGCTGAGATCAAGCAGTACGCCGAGGACGTCGCCGACAAGTACGACGTGCGTCGCCACATCCGGTTCAACACATCCGTGGAGGGCGCCCGCTGGGATGAGGAGGCGCAGCTTTGGCGGGTGACCCTGGCCGACGGGCGAACGCTCTCATCGCAGTACCTGATCACCGCGACCGGTTTCCTTTCCCAGCCGCACACCCCGGAGATCCCGGGCATCCACGGCTTCGAGGGCAAGATCATCCACACCACCGCCTGGGACGACACGTTCGACCCGGCAGGCAAGAAGATCGGACTGATCGGCACCGGAGCGACCGCCGTACAGCTCATTCCGGAACTGGCCAAGAGGGCCGGGGATCTGACGGTCTACCAGCGCACCGCGATCTACGTGGTCCCCAAGCTCGACTTCGGTTACCCCGAGTTCGCCAAAAGGCTCTTCGCGCGCATGCCCCTCGCGCAGCGTGCGGTGCGTGCCATCACCGACGGCATCTACGAGTTCTTCAACTATGTGGTGCTGCACCACCGGCAGACGCTGTTCCGCCGCCTCAACATCGGTGCCTCCGACATCGCCAAGCTGTATCGGTATCTGGTGGTCCGCGATCCCGAAGTCCGACGCAAGCTGACCCCCGACTACGACTTCGGTTGCAAGCGGCCGACTTTCTCCAACAGCTACTACCGCACTTTCACCAAACCGAATGTGCACCTGCAGACCACCGGGATCGACCATATCGAACAGCACGCGATCGTGGCCAACGACGGCACCCGCACCGAGATCGACACTCTGGTGCTGGCGACGGGTTTCGATCTGTGGGAGGCCAACATCCCGGCAATCGAGATCATCGGCCGGGGTGGCCGCAATCTCGGGAAGTGGTGGCGCGAGAACAGGTTCCAGGCCTACCAGGGTGTCTCGATCCCGCAGTTCCCCAACTACCTCAGCCTGGCAAGCCCGTACGCGTTCATCGGGTTGAATTTCTTCAACACCATGGAATACCAGATGCGGATCATGGACCGGTTGCTGCGCGAGGTGAAGAGCCGTGGCGCGACGACCTTCGAGGTGACCGAGGATGCCAACGCCCGCTTCCTGGATCAGATGCTCGAGCAGGTCGGCGATACGGTATTCGCCGTCGGCCACTGCTCGGAAGCCCGGTCATACTATTTCAACCCGCACGGTGAGGCGACACTGTTGCGTCCGATGACGGCCAAGGCCGCGATCGCGCAGGCCTCCGAGTTCCCGCTGACCGACTATTCCTTCAGCTAGAAGAAAGGGTTTCGATGGTTCGGATATTCGGCCTTCTGCTCGCTGCGACGGGTCTGGCGCATTTCGCCAAACCGACGGCATTCCAGTCGATCACCGAGTCGGCTTTCCCCACCAACACCCGGCAACACACCTACATCAACGGCGGCATCGAGACCGTCCTGGGTGTAGGACTGGCAGCCCGCACGACTCGCAAACTGGCGGTCGCCGGACTGCTCGGTTACGGCGCCTACCTAGCTGCCGCTGTCGTGCGTCAGCGCTGAGTGCTGATCCGCCGGCTGGGGACAGCCGACGCCGTCGTCATAGGCCTCGGTTCGATGGTCGGCGCCGGCGTGTTCATCGTCTTCGCCCCGGCTGCGGCGGCCGCCGGCTCTGCTCTGCTGCTCAGCCTTGCGATCGCGGCGGCCGTCGCGTTCTGCAACGCCACCTCGTCGGCGCGGCTGGCGGCACGCTATCCCGTATCGGGTGGCAGCTACGTCTACGGCCGCGAGCGACTCGGCACGTTCTGGGGTTATCTCGCGGGCTGGAGCTTCGTGGTGGGCAAGACTGCGTCGTGCGCCGCGATGGCCCTGACCGTCGGGCTGTATCTGTGGCCGCAGCACGCGCACGCCGTGGCGGTTGCGGCAGTCGCCGCCCTCACGACGGTGAACTACCGAGGAATCCAGAAGTCCGCTCTGGTCACCCGGGCGGTGGTCGCTGCAACACTGGCGGTGCTTGTCGGTGTCATCGCTGTGGTGGCCGGCTCGACGCATGACCGGATATCGCTGTCCGGCGGCAGCGTGCGCGGTGTACTCGAAGCGGCCGGGCTGCTCTTCTTCGCCTTCGCCGGGTATGCCCGTATCGCCACCCTGGGCGAGGAGGTCCGTGATCCGGCCCACACGATTCCCAGGGCGATCCGGCTGGCTCTGGCCATCACTCTCACGGTCTACACAGCGGTCGCGTTGAGCTTGATGGCCGCTCTCGGAACCGCAGGATTAGCAACTGCCACAGCACCGTTGGCGCAAGCGGTTCAGATATGCGGAGCAGCCGCTTTCGCCCCGGTCGTGCGGATCGCGGCCGCGGTGGCTGCGATGGGCTCGTTGCTGTCGCTGATCCTGGGGGTGTCACGCACCACGCTGGCGATGGCCCGCGACGGCTATCTGCCCACACCGCTCGCCGCGGTGCATCCGCGTTACGGAGTGCCGCACCGTGCCGAGGTGGCGGTCGGTGTGATCGTCGCAGCGGTGGCCTCTGTCGCCGATGTCCGGGGCGCGATCGGATTCTCATCGTTCGCGGTCCTCTTGTACTACGCGGTCGCGAACGCGTCTGCCTGGACCTTGGACGGTCCACGCCTGCACCGATTGATTCCGGCGACGGGGCTTGCCGGGTGCCTGCTTCTGGCCTGCTATCTGCCGGGCTCGTCGGTGATCGGCGGGGCCGTGCTGCTGGTGCTGGGCGCTGCGATGTTCGCGGTCACCCGGTCGCGATAAGCCGCCACCGCGGTCGGCAGGGTCGGATAGATGTTCCCCCTGCCGATGTCCTCGAGTGCGCCGCCCTTGTCCAGCGCCGCATACATCTCGCTCTTCACTCGAGCCATCCCGAAGTGAATACCCCGGTCGACCAGATTCCGACGCAGCAGCACCAGGGCGTCGAGCCCGGTGAGATCGATCTCCGAATTGGCCTCAGCGTTGAGGATGAACCACTGCACAGGATCGGGGTTACGGTCGACGGAATGCAAAGCACGGCTGACGAAGTTGTCGGCATTGGCGAAGAACAGCGGCGCGTCGTAGCGGTAGACCATCAGCCCGGGTTCCAGCTGGGCCTCGGGATAGTCGTCGATATCGTGCATCCCCGGGATTCCCGGCACGAAGCCCAACACGCCGTCATGCGGTCGTGCCACCCGCCGAAGCAGATTGAGGATGGAGAGGGCGACGGCCGCGATGACACCGTAGAGCACCCCGAGCAGGAGCACCGCGATGACGGTGAGGATCGCCAGAACGAACTCGCTGCTCGGCCCGCCGCTGCGGCGAAACCGGAACAGCCGCTTGAATTCCGGGATCTCGATCAGCCGCATGCCGGCGTAGACCACGAGGGCGCCGAGGGCGGCCGTGGGGAACTTGGCCAGCACCCCGTGCGCCGTCAGCATGATGATCAACAGGAAGACCATCGCCACCAGTGAATACATCTGGGTGCGGGCGCCGACCAGGAACCCGAGCGCAGTGCGGCTGGCGCTGGAGCTGATCGGGAAGCCCTGCATCACTGCAGCGCCCATGTTGTACACGCCCATCGCCCGCAGTTCGGCGTTGCCGTCTATCTTGCTGCCGTCCCGGGCGGAGAAAGACCGGGCTGTCAGGACGGTGTCGGCGAACCCGACGATGGCGATTCCGACGGCGATCGCCATCAGGCTGTCGATGTCTCCGTCGTGCACCTGGATATGCGACAGGCTGAACGGCGGCAGGCCGCCCGGAACGTCGCCGATGACCTTGATGCCGTACTTGTCCAAGCCGAACAGCGCCACCGCACCGGTGGCCAGTAGTACCGCGAAGAGCGGACCGGGCAGTCGCGGAATGATTTTGGCGAAGATCAACAGCACTGCCAGAACCGCGAACGAGAACATCAGAGTCGGCGTGTGCACGTGATGTCGCACCGCGATCAGCGACTTGATCTGATCGACGATCCCGTCGCCTTTCACCGGAGCACCGGTCAGCTTGCCCAGTTGGCTGCAGATCATGATCACTGCGAGGCCGGCCATGTAGCCCACGAGCACCGGACGGGACAGCAGGTCGGCGAGGAAGCCCAGCCGGATCACCCCGGCGAACAGGCAGGCGATGCCGACCATGATCGCCAGGATCGCCGACAAAGACACGAAGACCGCCGGATCGCCACCGGCCAGTGGCGCGATCGCCGTCCCGGTCATCAGTGCGGTCGTCGATTCGGGGCCCGCCGACAGCAGCCTCGATGTTCCGAAAATCGCGTACAACACCAGTGGTAGCAGCGCGCACCACAGCCCGTTCACCGCAGGCAGACCGGCCAGTGTCGCGTACGCCATCACCTGCGGCACCAGATAGGCGGCCACAGTCATCCCACCCATCACGTCACCGCGCAGAAATGAACGCTGGTAGCCGCGGAACTGCGCCAGACCCGGCGCGACGCTGTCGAGAGTGAGTTTCACGACGCCTTCACGATCCGGGCAGCATGTGACGGGTGCGGTCTTCGCGGATGGGCATGCCATTGCGGCCGTCGAGATCCTGCGCGTACAGGCCCACCGCGAAGGGCACGCCGCCGCCGTTGATCCGCATCGCATCCCGGTCCACATGGACGAGGGTGTCGGTCGCCTTGTGATAGTTCGGATCGAACGGCGCATCAGCAGTGCCGCCCCACAACTTCGCCTGATCCGCGGTCTTGTTCTCGTCGGCTCCGGAGAACAACCCGCCGGCCGGAATGCCGGCCATGGTGAATCCTTCGTAGTCCGAGCGGCCGTCGAACGAGGTGTCCTGCGCGGTCTTGCCCTGTGACTTCAGATATCCGACGAAGGTCCGTTCGATACCGGGAGATCCCTCGGGGACCCGCGGAACCCGGCCATCGCCCAGCGGGGCCGACTGGTCGCCGTCATAGGTGAAGTAACCCGGATTCTGGGATCCCAGCATGTCGAAGTTGAGATAGAGAGCGATGTCCTTGAGCTGATCGGTGTTCAATGACGCCACATAGCGTTTGGAGCCGACGAGGCCGATCTCCTCTGCCCCCCAGAAGGCGAATCGCACCGCGTTTCGGATGCCGGGCGCACTGCCCAACGCCATTGCGGTGGCGAGCACCGCCGCCACACCGGAACCGTTGTCGTTGATACCCGGGCCGGCCGGCACGCTGTCGAGATGCGCGCCCACCAAAACCACGTTCTGCGGTGAGCCGGTCTTGGTCTGCGCGATCACGTTCTGCGCCGTGATGGTCCGGGTTGCCGCATCCAGTTCGAGGCTCACCGGACCGGGAGCAGCGCGCAGGCGGGCGCCGTCGGCCTTGCTGACGCTGACGACCGGAATCTGGACCTGGGTGTCCTCTCCGAGTGTGCCGCCCATCTTCTTCTCGTCGACGTTGTCGGCGACGATCAGCGCGATCGCTCCCAGTTTCGCGGCGATGGTGGCCTTGTCGTTGAAGTGGCAACTTCCGCGGTCGACCAGGACCACCGATCCCTGCACGGGCAGACCGTCGTAGTCTGCCGGAACGCAACCGGGTGTCTCGTCGGCGGGCGCGGCGACCAGGGGTCCGCTGAGTCCGGGCGTACCGGCGCTGAACTCCAGTGCGTTCGCCTCGAAAACAGTCCCGCCGACCTTCAACACCGGCTTTTCGGATTTGAACACCCGAGCGCTGAACTCTGGCGTCGTCACGTCGAAACCCTTGCTGCGCAACATCTCCGCGACATAATCGACGCTGGCCTGATAACCCGGACTGCCAACCGCACGGTTGCCGTCGTTGGCATTGGCGATGTCCTGCAACTTGTTCAGGTGCGTGAGCATGTCGTCGACGGTCACCTGTTTCTGCAGTCCGGAGGCGAACTCGGCGGCCGCACCCCCGGACGTGATCGGCCGGTCCAGTTCAGCCGGCCGGCTGCAACCCACCGCGGCCGCCACCAGCACGACGGCGGCAAGAGACCGGGATAAGCGCGTCACGAAGTCAGGCTAGGGCTTGAGGCCTGCGCCCAGAACCGTTTGGGAATCCGGCCCGCGTGCCGGGCCAGATGACCCGCGGTTACCGCGGCCGCCATGGCCGCGGCCATCGCCGGCGGGTCGACGGCCCGGGTGACCGCGGTGGCCAGCAGCACAGCTTCGCACCCGAGTTCCATCGCCAGGGCGGCATCGCTGGCAGTGCCGATCCCAGCGTCGAGGATCACCGGGACTCCCGCGGCAGAAACGATCATCTCGATGTTGTGCGGGTTGGAGATGCCCAGCCCGGTTCCTATCGGTGAGCCCAACGGCATGACCGCCGCGCACCCGGCGTCCTCCAGGCGCTTGGCGAGCACCGGATCATCGTTCGTGTAAGGCAGCACCACGAATCCGTCATCCACCAATTGCTCTGCGGCGCGCAACAATTCGACGGCATCGGGCAGCAGAGTTCGCTCGTCGGCGATCACTTCCAGTTTGACCCAATCGGTGCTGAGCGCCTCCCGGGCCAGCTGGGCGGTGAGCACCGCTTCCGCAGCACCGCGGCAGCCAGCGGTGTTCGGTAGCGGCATGATGTGCAGCCGTTCCAGCAGATCGAGCACACCGGTGCCGCCTTCGGCGTCCACCCTGCGCATCGCCACCGTGGTCAGTTCGGTGCCCGATGCCACCAGGGCTTCCTCGAGCACCGCCAGGTTGGGTGCCCCGCCGGTGCCCAGGATCAGCCGCGAGCCGAACGTGCGGCCGGCGATGGTCAGCGGTTCAGCCACCCTGCACCGCCGTCACGACCTCGACCTGCGCGCCGTCGGGTACTGCCGAATCCCACTGGGAACGGGGTAACACCGCCCAGTTGACCGCGACCGCCACCCCGCGGTCGGGGAATCCCAGGCCGTCCAGCAGTGCGGCGACCGTGGTGCCCTCGTCGACCTGGACCGGTTCGTCATTAACCGTCACGTTCACGCTTGCGCTCCTACCAGAAGTTCGGCGGCGATCCGTTCGGCCGTCCATGGGGCGAGCAGGAAACCAGATCGGCCGTGCCCGGTGGCCACCAGGGTGTGGTCATCGAGACGGCCGACGATGGGCAGGTTGTCCGGGCTCATCGGTCGCAAGCCCGCTGCGCTCTCGGCAAGTTCGTACTCACCCAGTGCGGGCATCACCGCGCAGGCGTCGTCGAGCAGTTCCCGCACCCCGATCACCGAGGGTGCGGTGTCCCGGCCGTGTTCGTACTGGGTTGCCCCGACCACCACACCGTCGGCGCGCGGAACCAGATAGACCGGCCGGCCGCGGACCTTCGCCCTGATCACACGCGTCGGTGGCGGCATGCATCCGCGCCGCCAGCGCAGCCGCAATACCTCGCCTTTGACCGGACGTACCTGAAGTCCGGGCCACAGTGAAGGGGCGTCGATGCCGTTGGCGATCACCACGGTTCCCGCACCCACCCGCGCCTCCTCGAGGTCATCGACAGGCCCGGCCCAGCGCACCCCGAGTGCCGAGCAGTGTTCCTCGAGCGCCTCGATCAACCCGCGATTGTCGATTGCGAGCTCATCAGCGGCGAGGAAGCCATGCCGTATCCCTTGGGCCAGAAGCGGTTCCACCTCGCGGGCCGTGGTCGTCACGGCGACCGGATGACCCTCGGCCTTGAGCAGTTCGGCAACGGTGTGCAGGTCCGCGACATCGGCTCGGTCCATTGCCACCACCAGCGATCCGCGGGCGGTGACGACCTCGGGCGGGAGCCCGTCGAGGAATGAGCCCGGCCCCTGTGCGTTCCACAGCGCCAGCGACTCCAACCCGATCCGCAGCAGTTGCTCCTCCCCCGGCCAGGCCTCACTGTGCGGTGCGATCATGCCGCCGGCCACCCAACCGGTTCCGCGATCCGCCGTCCGGCGGTGAACCCGCACCGCGAGGCCGGCCTGGGCGACTCGGCGGGCCACGGCCAATCCGATGACCCCGCCACCGATGACGGCCAGTTCACCTGACCCTGCTGAGTTCACCGGCTTCCCCTTCGCTTCCTTCGCCGGCATGACCCGGATCAGGTGTGTGACGGTCAGGGCGGATACGCCGCCCACTCTCAGCCCCGCTACCGGGACTCCCGTGTCGGACATCAACGCTAGCCGCTACCGTCGCGGTGTGCACGAACCTCGACTGTCTGCGGCTCTTTCCGGGGCCAGGCTCTATCTCTGCACCGATGCCCGCCGTGAACGCGGTGACCTCGCCGAATTCGCCGAGGCGGCGCTGGCGGGCGGGGTGGACATCATCCAGTTGCGGGACAAGGGCTCGGCCGGCGAGAAGCAGTTCGGGCCACTGGAGGCCGGCGCCGAACTGGCGGCCCTGGAGATCCTGGCCGATGCCGCCCACCGGCACGGCGCTCTGGTGGCGGTCAACGATCGGGCCGATATCGCCCGGGCAGCCGGCGCCGACGTGCTTCACCTCGGCCAGGACGACCTGCCACTGGAGGTGGCCCGGGAGATCGTCGGACCGCGGACGCTGATCGGGAGGTCCACCCATGAGACCGGTGAAGCGGCCCGTGCGGTGATGGAGGACGTCGACTATTTCTGCGTGGGCCCATGCTGGCCGACACCCACCAAGCCGGGCCGCCCGGCACCGGGACTCGACCTGGTCCGCGCCGTCGCGTCGATGGATTCGGACAAACCGTGGTTCGCCATCGGCGGGATCGATGAGCACCGGATCGGCGAGGTGATCGAGGCCGGAGCACGCCGGGTGGTGGTGGTGCGGGCGATCACCGACGCTCAGGATCCGACCGCTGCCGCAGCCCGGCTCAGGGCTGCACTGACCGGCTGACGCACCAGGCGAAACCCACGTCGAGGATCTCCACGGTGTGCGGTCCGGACTCACAGTCATGCGGCGGCGGCTCGGCGCTGATCCGCAACCGATGCCAACTCGCCGCGAAGCCGGGGTGCAGCGGCAGTTCGGTCACCTCGTCCTCGGCGACCCAGCGCAGTTCCGCGCTCTCCCGGTTGGGCACCGTCGCCAACAGGGCCGGGGCGTCGGCGACGACGGTGGTGTAGCGCCAGTACGCCCCATCGGGACCGTCCACCTCCGCGGTGGTCACCCGGGCGCGAACGGCCAGCTGACCCGCGAGCAGACCGGCCTCCTCCTCCGCCTCCCGGAGCGCGGCGTCCTCGGGTTCCTCGTGGCTGTCCAGCGCACCGCCGGGCAGTCCCCAGGTGCCGCCCTGATGGCTCCATGCGGCGCGATGCTGCAACAGCACCGCGGGGCTGCCGTCCGGGCGGGGTGCACGCAACAACAGACCCGCCGCACCGAACCGGCCCCAGTGATGGGTTCCAGCGTGCGACACCACCCAGCCGTCACCATCACCTCGCACGCGTTTCAGGATAGGCAATCCAGAGCCATCGGCGGCGTCTGCTCTTAAGCTTTACTCAGGCAGGGTTTGATCCGGCAAGGGGAGTGAGGTCTCACCCGAGGTGACCGTGGAGTTGGCGCACCCGTCAACCGAGCCGTTGGCACAACGGTCGGCGACTGAGCCAACCAACCAGTGGTGGTGGTTCGCCAAGACCACCCCGGGCCGCATTCTCATCATCGGCGCCATCCTGGCCAGCCTTGGAATCCTCAGCGCGTTCGCCATCTCCACCACGATCACCAGCCGGCAGCAGCAGCTGACTACGGTGCTCGACCACACCGAGCCGCTGGCCTTCGCGGCCGGCCAGCTCTACACCACCCTGTCGGTGGCCGATGCCGCCGCGTCGACGGCGTTCATCGCCGGCGCCGAGCCACGCGATGTCCGGCAACGCTACGAGCAGGCCATCACCGATGCCGCGGTCGCGGTGACCCGCGCCTCCAGCGGGCTCACCGATCCCCCGCTGGTCGAATTGCTCGGTCGGGTCAATGCTCAGCTGGCCGTCTACACCGGACTGATCGAGACGGCGCGAACCAACAACCGGCTCGGCAACCCGGTCGGTTCGTCCTACCTGTCCGAGGCCTCCGCGCTCATGCAGGAGACGATCCTGCCCGGCGCGCAGCAGCTCTACGAGCAGACCTCGGCGCGGGTGGACGCCGAGACCACCGAGTCCGCCGCGATCCCGGCGCCGGTGATCGTGGTGGTGGCCGCAACAGTGGCCTTCGGGATCTTCGCCCACCGCTGGCTGGCCGAACGGACCAAGCGACGGATCAACATCGGGCTGGTGGCAGGCGGTCTGGCCTTCATCGTGCTGATCATCTGGGTGGGCACTGCACTGGCGATCTCCACCGCAGGCAGCCGCTCGGCCAAGAACACAGCGGCGGAATCCCTGAAAACCGTTACCGGCCTTGCCATCACAGCTCAGCAGGCCCGCGCCGACGAGACCCTCGCCCTGATCCGTCGCGGCGACGAGGACATCCGCAAGCGCTCCTATTACCAACGCGTCGACTCGATGCAGAGCCAGTTGAAGGACTATCTGGGCAGGCGTAACGCGATCGCCGCAGACCAGTTGCGCGATGCCGATCAGTTACTCGGCAAGTGGCGGCAAGCCGACGAGCGGATCAACTCATTGATCGCGGTGGGCAACTATCAGGCGGCCACCCAGGTGGCACTGGGCACCGCCGAGGACGATTCCACGCCGGCCTTCGACAAGTTGAACGAAGCGCTCTCGAAAGGGATTCGGGAGAGCCGCGGACGGCTGCGAAACGACATCCTCTCGGCCCGTCGGGTGCTGTCCGGAACGACCGTGGGTGGGGTGCTGCTCTCGACCGGAGCAGCGGTGGCGGTGGCGCTGGGACTGTGGCCGCGGATGAGCGAGTACCGGTGATGAGCGCTCGCGCGAAGAACAGACAGAAGGTGGCGGTCCTGCTGTTGACG
>CAYFMA010000043.1:0-9894 GCA_964344085.1 uncultured Mycobacterium sp. | reverse complement strand
GGTGATGAGCGCTCGCGCGAAGAACAGACAGAAGGTGGCGGTCCTGCTGTTGACGGCGGCACTGACCGCCTGCGCCCCGGCTCAGGATCCCACTGCGGCACCGACGCCGACCCTGGCACCGCCGACCCCGGCCGGCATGGAGGTACTCAAAGACGTCACATCGCCACCGGAACCGGATGACGAATCCTGCGACCGCACCGCGAGCCTGCGGCCCTTCACCGACCGTTCCGAGGCAGAAGCCGCAGTGGCCGCCATCAAGGCCCGCGGAAGGCTGGTGGTCGGCCTGGACATCGGGAGCAATCTGTTCTCGTTCCGAGACCCGATCACCGGCGAGATCACCGGCTTCGACGTCGACATCGCCGGGGAGGTGGCGCGCGATATCTTCGGGAACCCGGCTGCGGTGGAATACCGCATCCTCTCCTCGGCCGACCGCATCACAGCACTCCAGAACAACAGCGTCGACATCGTGGTGAAGACGATGTCGATAACCTGTCAACGCCGGAAGCTGGTCAACTTCTCGACGGTGTATTTCACTGCTTTCCAGCGGATCCTGGCACCGCGCGACTCGTCCATCGCGTTGCCGGAGGACCTCTCCGGCAAGCGGGTGTGCGTCGCCCGGGGAACCACCTCGGAACGACGGATCCAGGAGATCACGCCACCGCCGACCGTGGTCACGGTGGTCACCTGGGCGGACTGTCTGGTGGCGCTGCAGCAGCGTGAGGTCGACGCGATCAGCACCGATGACGCCATCCTGGCCGGGCTGGTGGCTCAAGATCCCTATCTGCACATCACCGGACCCGATATGTCCGAGCAGCCTTACGGCATCGGTATCAACCTGACCAATACCGGACTGGTGCGATTCGTCAACGGAACTCTGGAACGCATCCGCACCGATGGGACGTGGGACACCCTGTACCGCAAGTGGCTGACAGTCCTGGGTCCGGCACCGGAACCTCCCGCTCCGAGGTACGTGGACTGATGGACGCACCCGAACCGCCGGACGACGACGTCGGCACCCAGCGCGCCAGCATCGAGGATCTGAGCCTCGATTCGGTCGCCACGATGCGGCCCATGTCGACCCAGGCGGTTTTCCGCCCGAACATCGACGATGACGCCGGCTCCGTCGGCAGCGGCCCCATCGAGATCAGCGACCACCAGACGGCGTCGCGAACCCAGGCGGCACGGCGTCGGCTCGGCGGCGGACTGGTGGAGATACCCCGGGTGCCTGAGACGGATCCGTTGAGCGCGCTGATGGTGAATCCCGTTGTGGCCGAGTCGAAGCGGTTCTGCTGGAACTGCGGCCGGCCGGTGGGCCGTTCCACCGGAATTCAGCCGGGCGCCTCCGAAGGCATATGTCCGCACTGCCTCAGCACCTACTCGTTCCTGCCACAGCTCAAACCCGGCGATATGGTCGCCGATCAGTACGAGATCAAAGGCTGCGTCGCGCATGGCGGCCTGGGCTGGGTCTACCTGGCAGTGGACCACAATGTCAACGAACGTCCGGTGGTGCTCAAGGGTCTGGTGCACTCCGGCGACGCCGAGGCGCAGGCGATCGCGATGGCCGAGCGGCAGTTCCTCGCCGAAGTCGTGCACCCGGCGATCGTTCAGATCTTCAATTTCGTCGAGCACCCGGACTCGCGCGGCGAGCCCGTCGGTTACATCGTGATGGAATACGTCGGAGGCAAGTCGCTCAAACCCGAACGCGGCGAGCGGCTTCCAGTAGCCGAAGCCATCGCCTACATGCTTGAGATCCTGCCCGCACTCGGCTATCTGCACTCAATCGGTCTGTGTTACAACGATCTCAAGCCCGAGAACATCATGCTGACCGAGGAGCAGCTGAAGCTGATCGACCTCGGTGCGGTGTCCCGGATCAACTCTTTCGGCTATCTCTATGGGACACCCGGATACCAGGCTCCGGAGATCGTCCGCACCGGACCGACTGTCGCCACCGATATCTACACGGTCGGTCGCACACTGGCCGCGCTCACCCTGAACCTGCGCACCCGTAAGGGCCGCTATGTGGACGGACTGCCCGAGGATGATCCGGTGCTGGCCCGGTATGACTCTTTCGGCCGGTTACTGCGTCGCGCAATCGATCCCGATCCGCGCCGAAGGTTCGCCAGCGCCGAGGAGATGTCATCGCAGTTACTCGGCGTGCTGCGTGAGGTAGTCGCCGATGACACCGGTGTTCCGAGGCCGGGTCTGTCGACGGTCTTCACCCGTACCCGGTCGACCTTCGGGGTGGACCTGCTCGTGGCGCACACCGACGTCTACGTCGACGGACTGGTGCACACCGAACGGCTCACCGCCACGGAGATCATCACCGCGCTTCCGGTTCCCCTGGTCGACCCGACCGATGTCGCGGCCACCGTCCTGTCGGCGACCGTGTTGTCGCAACCTGTTCAGACCCTGGACTCGTTGCGGGCCGCCCGGCATGGCGGCCTGGATTCCGAGGGTGTGGACCTGACCGACTCGGTGGAACTGCCCCTGATGGAGGTCCGCGCCCTGCTGGACCTCGGGGACGTCGCAAAGGCCAACCGCAAACTTGAGGACTTGGCCGAGCGGGTGGGGTGGCGCTGGCGGCTGGTGTGGTTCAAAGCCGTCTCGGAACTGCTGACCGGCGACTTCGATTCCGCCAAGAAGCATTTCAACGAGGTGCTGGACACCTTCCCCGGTGAACTGGCCCCCAAGCTGGCGTTGGCAGCCACCGCCGAACTGGCGGGCACCTCCGACGAGCGCCCGTTCTATCAGGCCGTGTGGCACACCGACAACAACATCATCTCGGCCGGATTCGGTCTGGCCCGCGCCCAGTCGGTCGAGGGCGACCGCGACGACGCGGTCACCACACTCGACGAAGTTCCCATCGGCTCGAGGCATTTCACCACCGCGCGACTCACCAGCGCGGTCACTCTGTTGTCCGGCCGCTCAACGCACGAACTGACCGAGGGACAGATCCGCGATGCCGCCCGCCGGGTGGAGTCGCTGCCCGACACCGAGCCGCGGGTGCTGCAGATCCGTGCGCTGGTGCTGGGCACCGCGATGGATTGGATCGCCACGCACGAGGCCAGCCCGGCGCACATCCTGGGTTTCCCGTTCACCGACCACGGCCTGCGACTCGGCGTGGAGTCCGCTCTGCGCGGTCTGGCCCGGGTGACTCCAAGCCAGGCACACCGTTACGCCCTGGTCGATCTGGCCAACCGGGTGCGGCCCACGACCACCCTGTAGCAGCCCCCGGGCGCTCCTAGAGCACCGTCAGGCAGGCCTGCGCGATGGCGAGTTCCTCGTTGGTCGGGATCACCAGCACCGTCGTCGCGGAACGCTGCGCCGAGATCCTGCGCGCCCCCTTCGCCGGGCTCTCGTTGAGGTGATCGTCGAGTTCGACACCGAGTCCGCTCAGTCCGCTGAGCGCATCGCGGCGAACCCGGGCATCGTTCTCCCCCACTCCCGCGGTGAAGGTGATGACATCGGTGTGCCCGAGCACAGCCATATAGGCGCCGATGTACTTGCGCAGCCGGTGGATGTAGACGTCATAGGCGAGGCGAGCCGCGTCATCCCCGGCGTCGATGCGCTGCTGGATGGTTCGGAAGTCGATCTCGCCGGACAGTCCGAGCATGCCGGAGCGACGGTTGAGCATGGACTCGATCTCCTCGTCGCCGAGTCCCGCGGCACGCCACAGGTAGAAGATGATCCCCGGATCGACATCGCCGGATCGGGTTCCCATCACCAGTCCCTCCATCGGCGTCATGCCCATTGAGGTGTCGATCGCCCGACCCGCGGCGATCGCCGACGCGGACGCTCCGTTGCCGAGGTGTAGCACGATCTGGTTCAGCGACTCCGGTGCTACGCCGAGGAATCCGGGCACCTGCCGGCTGACGAATTCGTGTGAGGTGCCGTGGAATCCGTATCGCCGTATCCCCCACTGCCGGGCGATGTCATCGTCGATGGCGTAGGTGGCCGCGGCGGCCGGAAGATCGTGGAAGAACGCCGTGTCGAACACCGCGATATGAGGCAGGTCCGGCAGTATCCGTCGGGCCACCTCGATACCCAGGATTGCCGGCGGGTTGTGCAGCGGCGCAAGCGGGGACAGTTCCCGAAGCGTGTTGAGCATCGCGTCATCGATGACGGTGGGCCGATAGAACTTCGAGCCGCCGTGCACAACCCGGTGCCCGACGGCGATCAGGTTCAGCGCGTCCAGATCGTGGCCTTCTCCGGAGATCAGGTCGAAAACCGCCCGCAGTGCCGCCTCGTGGTCGGGCACCCCGCCGTCGTCGCCGATTCGCTCGACGATCCCGTGTGTGATCGATTCGCCGCTGTCGGGATGTATCAGTTGGTATTTCAGCGAGGACGACCCCGAATTGAGGACCAGGACCGTACCGGACATCACAGCCCCTGGGCCTGGATCGCGGTGATCGCGACCGTGTAGACGATGTCCTCCACCAGAGCACCGCGAGAGAGATCGTTGACCGGTTTGTTGAGCCCCTGAAGCACCGGTCCGATCGCGATCGCGCCGGCGCTGCGCTGAACCGCCTTGTAGGTGTTGTTACCGGTGTTGAGGTCGGGGAAGATCAGCACGGTCGCTCGGCCGGCCACCGGTGAATCCGGCATCTTGGCCGCGGCCACGCCTGCGTCGACCGCAGCGTCGTACTGGATCGGGCCGTCCACCAGTAGCGCGGGTTCACGTTCGCGCACGAGTTCGGTTGCCGCCCTCACTTTGTCGACACCAGCACCGGTGCCGGACCTACCGGTCGAGTAGGACAGCATCGCCACCCGCGGGTCGATGCCGAACTGGGCTGCGGTTCGCGCCGAACTGATCGCGATGTCGGCCAGTTCCTCGGCCGTCGGGTCCGGCACGATGGCGCAGTCACCGTAGGCGAGCACCTGATCGCTCAGACACATCAGGAAGATACTCGACACCGTCGATACCCCAGGCTGTGTCTTGATGATCTCGAAGGCCGGACGCACCGTGTGAGCGGTGGTGTGGGCGGCGCCGGAGACCATCCCGTCAACAATGTTGTTGTGTACCAGCATGGTTCCGAAATATGAGACGTCACGGATGATCTCGCCGGCCTGTTCGAGTGTCACACCCTTCTTCTTGCGCAATTCGGCGTACTGCGCTTCGAACAACTCGCACATCTGGGATGTCACCGGGTTGATCACGTCGGCGGCACTGAGGTCGACGCCGAGTTCGGCAGCCCGGGACCGCACCCGGGTCTCGTCGCCGAGGATGGTGAGGTGCGCCAGCCCGCGACGCAGCACCCGTCCGGCCGCCTGCAGGATTCTGTCGTCGTCGCCTTCGGGCAGCACGATTCGCTTGCGATCGGAACGGGCGCGCTCCATCAGCTGGTAGGCGAACATCTGGGGAGTTGTCACCGTCGGGATCGGGATCGCCAGCCGCTGCAGAAGTTCGGCAGTGTCGACATGGCGTTCCATCAGTTCGATCGCCGTGTCGATCTTGCGCTGCGAGGTCGCAGTCACCCGGCCACGGGTAGCGGCCACGGCGCTCGCCGTGGCGAAGGTCCCCAGATCGGTGGCCACGATCGGCAGGCGAAGCCCGAGGCCGTTGACGAGCCGGGCGATCTCCCGGTGCAACGGCAGACCACCATTGAGGATGATGGCCGACAGCGACGGGAATCCCTCTGCCGCATGGGCGCTGGAGACCGCCAGAACCACATCGGAACGGTCCCCGGGAGTGATCACCGCGATGCCCTCTGTGAGTCGCTCAAGACAGTGGTCGGCAGTCATGCCCGCCACCATCACGCCCATCACCTCCCGACCGAGCAGCGAAGCGTCGCCGTGCACCAGAGTGCCCTGAACCGCGGTGCACAGTTCGCCGACCGTCGGCGCCACCAGCAGTGGCTCCTCCGGCAACACGTAGACGCTCGGCCCCAGGTCCTTGCATGCCGCCAGCACGGCATCCATCCGGGCCGGCTCACAGCGGTTGGCGACGACCGCAGCGGTATGGGCATGCTCCTGATCCAGCTCGTTCAGACACAGTTCGACCACCGAGGCGATCTCGGCGGGAGTGCGTCCAGTGGCACGCACCGACAACAGAACCGGAGCGCCGAGGTTGGCGGCGATCCGCGCGTTGACGGCCAGTTCGGTCGGCGTCGCCACGTCGGTGTAGTCCGAGCCGACGATCACCATCGCATTGCACCGGTCTGCGACGACGTGATAGCGACCGACGATGTCGGCGATCGCGCCGTCCGGATCCTCGTGCAGCCGTTGGTAACTCACACCGACGCACTCTTCGTAGCTCAGTCCCGCATCGCTCTGTGACAGCAGCAGTTCCAGGATGTAGTCGCGGTCCTCGCGACGGGTGATCGGCCGGAACACACCGACCTTCGGGACCATTACCGATAGCCGGTGCACCAGGCCCAGCGCGATGGTGGATTTACCGGTCTCGCCCTCCGGCGATGCGATGTAGATCGACGTCGCCCGATCCCGGCTCACGAGCCAAGTTTCCGCAACCTAGGCAGCAGGTCACGCTCGAACAACTCGAGGAACCGGCGCTGGTCGGATCCCGGGGCATGGAAGACCAGGTGGTTGAGTCCCCAACCGACGTACTGGGCGACCTTCTCGACTGCCTCGTCGGGATCGGAGGAGACGATCCAACGCTTGGCGACCTGTTCGATCGGTAGTTCGTCGGCCAGCCTTTCCATCTCCATCGGATCGGACACGCTGTGCTTCTGCTCCGGCGTCAGTGACAGCGGAGCCCAGAACCGACAGTTGTTCAGTGCTGTCTCGCGATCGGTGTCATAGGAGATCTTGATCTCGATCATCTTGTCGATGGCGTCGACGTCGCGCCCGGCGGCCTCGGCGCCCTCACGCACCGCCGGCATCAGCTTGTCTGCATAGAGCTCCTCGCCCTTGCCTGAGGTGCAGATGAAACCGTCGCCGGCCCGGCCGGCGTACTTGGCGACCACAGGACCGCCGGCGGCGATGTACACCGGCACACCCCCCTCGGGGACGTCGTAGATCGAGGCGCCTTTCAACTTGTAGAACTCGCCGTCGAAATCGACCCGCTCGCCCCACCACAGTTCCCTCATCAGCTTGACCGATTCGCGCAACCTGGCGAAGCGCTCCTTGAAGTCCGGCCATTCACCGGTGTAGCCGGTCGCGATCTCGTTGAGTGCTTCGCCGGTGCCCACGCCGAGGAATACCCGGCCGGGGTACAGGCAGCCCATCGTCGCGAAAGCCTGCGCGATGACCGCGGGGTTGTAGCGGAAGGTCGGGGTGAGCACCGATGTGCCGAGAACTATCCGCTTGGTGCGCTCCCCGACAGCGGTCATCCAGGACAGTGCGAAGGGGGCGTGCCCACCCTCGTGACGCCAGGGGTTGAAGTGGTCGCTGACCGTGGCGCTGTCCATGCCGTGCTCCTCGGCCAGAACGCCGAGTTCGACCAATTCGCGCGGCCCGAACTGCTCAGCCGACGCCTTGTATCCCAGTTTGAGTTCAGCCACAGGAATGTTTCTACACTCACCACCATGGTTCCGGTGCTGACAGCCGTCACTGAGCGGGTGCAGATGGCGCAAACGCCGCTGGTGAACTGGACTCTGGTGACCGGCGACTCCGGGGTTCTGCTAATCGATGCCGGCTATCCCGGCAGCCGCGGCGAGGTACTGAAGTCGCTGGACCGGCTCGGCTTCGGACCGGCCGACGTGCGGGGCATCCTGCTGACCCACGCCCATATCGACCACCTGGGCACCGCGATCTGGTTCGCGAAGACCCACGGCACCCCGGTGTACTGCCACACCAGCGAGGTCGGCCACACCAAACGGGAGTACCTGGAACAGGTGTCCCCGGCGGCACTGATGGCCCAGGCCTGGCGGCCCCGCTGGCTGATGTGGTCGGTGGAAGCGGTCCGTATGGGCGGTCTGGTGCGCGAAGGGATCCCGAGTGCCAGGGCGCTGACCGACGAGATCGCCGCAACGCTGCCCGGCAGGCCGACGGCCCTGCCGACGCCCGGCCACACCGGGGGCCACTGCTCCTACATCGTCGACGGCGTGCTGATCGCCGGTGACGCTCTGGTGACCGGACATCCGCTGGCCCGCGAGCGCGGCCCGCAACTGCTGCCGTCGGTGTTCAACCACAACGAGGCCGACTGTGTGCGCAGCCTGGCCACGATCGCCGAGGCCGGTACCGAGGTGCTGATCCCCGGACACGGCGATCTCTGGTTAGGCCCCGCCCGCGAAGCCGCCCGTCGGGCGCTGCCCCGGGATTAGGGTCCCGGAATGGACAACATCAGAGGCAAGACCATCGCGATCACCGGTGCTGCCCGGGGTATCGGGTTCGCGACGGCCCGGGCACTACTGGCCCGCGGTGCCCGGGTGGTGATCGGCGACCGCGATGTGGCACTGGAGGAGTCGGCTGTCGCAACGCTGAGCAACCTGGGCCCGGTCTCGGGGTATCCCCTCGATGTCACCGATGCCGAGTCGTTCGCGACGTTCTTGGACAAGGCGCGTGCCGACGGCGGCGGACGCGTCGACGTGCTGATCAACAACGCCGGCGTCATGCCGGTGGGACCGTTCCTGGACCACTCCGACCAGACTGTGCGCTCGGCGGTCGAGGTGAACTTCTACGGCGTGCTGACCGGCTGCAGGCTGGTGCTACCCGAGATGGTCGCGCGGCGCAGCGGGCACATCGTCAACATCGCGTCGCTGGCCGGAATGCTGGCCGTGCCCGGCCAAGCCCTTTACGCCGGAACGAAATTCGCAGTGGTGGGTCTATCCACAGCACTGGCTGACGAATTCGCGCCCCAGGGTGTCCAGATCAGTTGTGTGATGCCGACCTTCACCAACACCGAGTTGATCGCCGGTACCACCACCGGCGGGATGACGACTCCGGTGGAACCGGAGGACATCGCCGCGGCCGTCATAGCCGTCCTCGACAAACCGAAGACGTCGCTGTCAGTCCCCTACGCGCTGCGCTTCGTCGCCGCGGCCACGGCATTCCTGCCACCGAAGGGACGGCGGTGGTTGTCGGAGAAGATGGGCACCTCCCGGGTGTTCCTCGACCTCGACAACGTCGCCCGCGCCGGCTACGAGCAGCGCGCCCGGTCGGCCACCGGTCTGGTGGAGTGATTCAGCCGATCAGCGGTTCGGGATCACCGGGACGATAGGACTCCAGTTCGGCCACCCGCTCCACCAGGAGTTCAGGGCTTAGTGTGTAGATGCCGTCATCCTCGCCGCTGCCCACCAGCACGGCGTGAACCGCATGCGGGAAGTCGTCTTCGCCGCCGGTCATGGTGAAGAACACCCGGGTGACAGGTTCGGCATCACCATCGTCCTGCCCCGCCGACGGCTCGTAGAACCAACTCGCCAGACCTTCGGCGGTGTTCGCCTCATCGAACGTCCAACCGCGGGATACCAGGAACTCGTCGAACTTCTCGGCGGCGGAAAGCAGTTGTGCCGCATGCTCGTCGAGTCCGGAGGTGTCGAGCGCACCGACCACATCGTTGGGCACCCAACTCTGCCGCGCCGCCTTGCGTTTGTTGCGGCGCGCCCTCTTCGCCTGAGAGTTGCGGGACACGGTCAGCCCAGCGCGCGGGCGAGGTCGGCGATCAGATCCTCGGTTCCCTCGAGTCCGATCGAGACGCGCACCACCCCGTCGCCGAGTCCGATGGCCGCACGACCCTCCGGGCCCATCGCGCGATGGGTGGTGGTCGCCGGATGGGTGATCAACGACTTGGAGTCACCGAGATTGTTGGAGATGTCGATGACGGAGAGCTTGTCCAGCACCTCGAAGGCACGATCCTTGCCACGTCCCTCGGGGGCATCGAGTTCGAAGGTGACGACGGTACCGCCGCCGGACATCTGCCGCTTGGCCAGTTCGTGCTGGGGATGGGAGGCCAGGAACGGATAGCGCACCCAGCGGACCGCAGGGTGGAACTCCAGG
>CAYFMA010000042.1:0-30876 GCA_964344085.1 uncultured Mycobacterium sp. | reverse complement strand
CGCGGACCGGACACCGAATCCTCGGTACTGCCCTTGCGCAACAGATCGCGCAGCACGGCATGGTCGTACTGCGCCGGTGAGGTCTCGTCGATGAAGCTCTCCACCAGTTCGACGAACCGGTCCGGATGATCGTGGAACGGGAAATGGCCCGATTTCGGGAAGATCGCCAGCCGTGAACCCGGCATCGCGGCGTGCGCCATCTTCGCATGGCTGACCGGGATGACTCCGTCCTCGTCGCCCCAGAGCAATTGCACCGGAACCGATTCGGTCAGATAGCACCGATCCAGCATGGTCACCACCTGGCCGCGCCAGTCCACCACCGCACGAAGGGTGCGGGTGAAGGCCGACGAGGCCGTCGGCTCGGGAAGGTCGGCCAGGATGCGCAACATGTTCGGGATATCCCGGCCGAACCGCGTCGATCCCAGGGTCGCGCCGACGACATGTCCGGCGACCTGAAGAGCCGGCAGCACCAATGGCAGCCGCAGCAGCGCGAGGGCCTCACCGCCCACCGGTAACGCGGCGAACCGCAGTGCGAGATTGACGTCCTTGGTCACCCCGCCGGCGCTCACCAGGATCAGCCGGTCAACGAGTTGGGGGAACTGGTAGGTGAACTGCATCGCGACCCCGCCGCCGAGCGAATGCCCGACCACGGTCACCTTGTCGATGTCGAGCACACTGAGCAGATCCCGCATCCCGTTGGCGTAGGCGGCCACCGAATAGTCGGCGCGCGGTTTATCGGATTTGCCGTGCCCCAACAGATCTGGGGCGATCACCGTGAATCGACGGGCGAGTTCGCGGTGCACCGGAGTCCATGTCGTGGAGTTGTCGCCGATGCCGTGTATCAGGAGAAGTGCGGGACCTGAACCGGCGATCCGGTACGCGCGGCGGTAGCCGTGGATGGTCCGGAAACACAACCGCGGTTCCAGTTCGACCGGCTCGGTCGCCGCCTTTCGCTGCCCCATGCCGGGATAGTAAGGGCGGTCCGGCAAGTCCTCTACTCGAGCGCTATTCGTTGTCCCCACCGGTGGCAAGAGTCGCCTCCACCGCGGATCCCGAACGCACGTCACGGGCCCCCGGCCAGACCCAGTCACGGACCTCGGGAAGGTCGTCGCCGTGCTCGCGGGTGTACTCGCGGGCGTGAATCCGCTGGTCGACCATCTTCTGACGCAGGCCGGCGTAGCGGGAACCGAGGCTCGGCACGCGGTCGATCACGTCGATGACGAGATGGAAGCGGTCCAAGTCGTTGAGCATCACCATGTCGAACGGTGTGGTGGTGGTGCCTTCCTCCTTGTAGCCGCGGACATGGATGCGGGCGTCGTTGCTGCGCCGGTACACCAGGCGGTGGATCAGCCACGGATAACCGTGATAGGCGAAGATCACCGGCTTGTCGGAGGTAAACACCATGTCGAACTCGCGGTTGGACAACCCGTGCGGGTGTTCGCTCTCGTCCTGCAGTCGCATGAGGTCGACGACGTTGACGAAGCGCACCTTCAGGTCCGGAATGTGTTGGCGCAGAAGGTCTGCGGCGGCCAGGGCCTCCAGGGTCGGGACGTCACCGGCCGCGGCGAGTACCACATCGGGTTCGCTGCCGTTCTCCTCGGTGCCGGCCCAGTCCCAGATGCCCAGTCCGCGGGTGCAGTGTGCGACGGCCTCATCCATGGTCAGGAAGTTGGGATGCGGTTGCTTGCCGGCGACGACGACGTTGACATACTGCCGCGAGCGAAGGCAGTGATCATAGGTCGAGAGCAGCGTGTTGGCGTCCGGTGGCAGGTAGACCCGCACCACCTCGGCGCTCTTGTTGACGACGTGGTCGATGAAACCCGGATCCTGATGACTGAACCCGTTGTGGTCCTGACGCCAGACATGGCTGGACAGAAGGTAATTGAGGCTCGCGATCGGCCGCCGCCAGGGGATCTCATTGGTGACCTTCAGCCACTTGGCGTGCTGGTTGAACATCGAGTCGATGATGTGGATGAACGCCTCGTAACAGTTGAACAGGCCGTGCCGCCCGGTCAGCAGGTAGCCCTCCAGCCAGCCCTGCATCTGGTGCTCGGAGAGCATCTCGACCACCCGTCCGACCCGGGCCAGATGCTCGTCCACCTCAGGGCCGAAGAACTCGGCGTTCCACTGCTTACTGGTGACCGCGAACACCGCCTGCAGGCGGTTGGAAGCCGTCTCGTCGGGCCCGAAGATCCGGAAGTTGTCCGGATTGAGCCGGACCACGTCGGTCAGCCATTGGCCGAGCACTCGGGTGGCCTCGGCCACCGTCGATCCCGGGGCGGGAACGTCGACGCCGTACTTCCGGAAGTCCGGCAGCCGAAGGTCTTTGAGCAGCAATCCACCGTTGGCGTGCGGGTTGTCACTCATCCGAAGGTGACCCTCGGGCGCCAGCGCGGCGAGGCCGGCGTTGAGCCGGCCGTCGGCGTCGAACAGCTCATGCGGACGGTAGGAGGCCAGCCAGTCGGCCAGCACCTGCAGATGTTCCGGGGTGTCGCGCGCGCTGGCCAGTGGGACCTGATGCGCCCGCCAGGATCCGGTGGTCTTCTTGCCGTCGATATAGGCCGGCCCGGTCCAGCCCTTCGGCGTGCGGAACACGATCATCGGCCAGCGCGGCCGTTCCTCATCGCCCCCAGCTGCTGCGGCCTTGATGGCCGCGATTTCGTCGAGGACCTCGTCGAGCAGCGCGGCGAACCGGCGGTGTGCGTCGGCGTGGTCATCGCCCTGGGCGTCGGTTACCTCGAAGAAGTAAGGGCTATGGCCGTAGCCGACCATAAGTGAGCGCAATTCCTCGTGCGAAATCCGATCCAGCACAGTCGGATTAGCGATCTTGTAGCCATTGAGATGCAGGATCGGCAACACCACGCCGTCCCTGTGCGGATGCATGAACTTGTTCGAGTGCCAACTGGTCGCCAGTGCGCCGGTCTCGGCTTCGCCGTCGCCCACCACCGCGGCCACCAGCAGGTCGGGGTTGTCGAACGCGGCACCATATGCGTGGGAGAGCGCGTAGCCGAGTTCACCACCTTCGTGGATGGAACCCGGCGTCTCCGGTGCGACGTGGGATGGGATACCGCCCGGGAAGGAGAACTGCCGGAACAACCGGCGCATGCCCTCGCGGTCCTGGGTGATATCGGGGTAGTACTCGGTGTACGTGCCGTCGAGATAGGCGTTGGCCACCAGACCCGGACCGCCGTGACCGGGACCGGTGATGTAGATCGTCGACTGGTTGCGCGCCTTGATCGCCCGGTTGAGGTGGGCGTAGATGAAGTTCAATCCCGGCGTGGTGCCCCAGTGGCCGAGCAGGCGCGGTTTGACGTCGTCCCGGGACAGGGGAGTGTCCAGCAGGGGATTGTTCAGCAGGTAGATCTGCCCCACCGACAGATAGTTGGCAGCACGCCACCATCCGTCGAGTTGGGCCACCACTTCGTCGGTCAGCATGGTGGCCACACTCAGTCCTTGAGTTCTACGGTTACCGCTTCGGTGTTCCAGATGTCCTCGCAGTACTCGGCGATCGAGCGGTCCGAGGAGAACTTGCCACTGCGGGCGCTGTTGAGAATCGACATCCGTGTCCACAGATCGGTGTTCCGCCACGCCGCGCTGACCTCGTTCTGGCAGCGGATGTAATCGGCGTAGTCGGCCAGGACCAGGAAGTGGTCGTGGTTCGTGAGGTTGTCCACCAGTGGTGCGAAAACCCCGGTGTCGCCGTGCGAGAAGGTGCCGTCGGCGATCAGGCCGAGCACCGCGCCCAATTCGGAATTGCGTTCGATGTAATCGCGCGGTCGGTAGCCCTTCGCGTAGAGCTCGTGTACGTCATCGACGGTGAGACCGAACAGGAAGAAGTTCTCCGGGCCGGCTTCTTCGCGCATCTCGACGTTGGCGCCGTCGAGGGTGCCGATGGTCAGCGCGCCGTTGATCATGAACTTCATGTTCCCGGTGCCCGACGCCTCCTTACCGGCGGTGGAGATCTGCTCGGACAGATCGGCCGCCGGGTAGATCAGCTGACCGTTCTGCACGTTGAAATTCGGGACGAACGCCACCCGCATCCGGTCGTTGACGTCCGGATCGGCGTTGACCGTCTCACCCACTGAGTTGATCAGCTTGATCATCAACTTCGCCATGTGATAGCCCGGTGCGGCCTTGCCGCCGAAAACCCATGCGCGAGGCGGGATGTCGAGACTGGGATTCTGCTTGATCCGGTGGTACATGCTGATGATGTGCAGCACGTTGAGGTGCTGACGCTTGTATTCGTGGATGCGCTTGACCTGAACGTCGAACATCCAGTCCGGGTTGAGGTCGATACCCGTCTGGGCTTGCACGTAGCGCGATAGCCGAGCCTTGTTCTCCCGTTTCACCGCGCGCCACTTGCGCTGGAAGGCCGGGTCGTCGGCCAGCGGATCCAGACCGCGGAGTTCGTCGAGGTGCACCAGCCATCCGGTGCCGATGGTCTCGTCGAGCAGTCTGCGCAGTCCCGGATTGGCCAGGCCGACGAAGCGACGAGGCGTCACACCGTTGGTCTTGTTGCTGAACCGCTCCGGCCACATCTCGTAGAAGTCCTTGAGCACAGTGTCTTTGAGCAATTCGGAGTGCAGTGCTGCCACGCCGTTGACGGCGTGGCTCCCGACGGTGGCCAGATGCGCCATGCGGACGCACTTGCCGCCCTCCTCGCCGATGAGCGACATCCGGCGGATGCGCTCCTCGTCGCCGGGGAACTTGGCCCGCACCTGATCGAGGAACCGGCGGTTGATCTCGTAGATGATCTCCAGATGCCGCGGCAGGAACTGCTCGAACATGTGCAGCGGCCAGGTCTCGAGTGCTTCGGGGAGCAGGGTGTGGTTGGTGTAGGCCATCGTCGCGACGGTGATGGCCCAGGCCTCGTCCCAGTCCAGTCCGCGTTCGTCGATGAGCAGCCGCATCAGTTCGGCCACGGCGATCGAGGGGTGGGTGTCGTTGAGCTGCACCGCAACCCGGTCGGGAAGTTCATGGACCGAGCGGCCGGCAAGGTCTTCCAGCAGGTGCAGGATGTCCTGCAACGAGCAGGACACGAAGAAGTACTGCTGGGCCAGGCGCAGTTGCTTGCCGACCTCCGGCTGATCGTTGGGGTAGAGCACCTTGGTGATGGTCTCGGAGATCACCTCCTCCTGCACCGCGGCGTAGTAGTCGCCGGCGTTGAAGGCGTCGAGCACGAGCGACTGGATCGCGGTGGCGCTCCAGAGGATCAGGGTGTTGCAGGTGTTGACGTTGTACCCCTGAATCGGGGTGCCGTAGTGCAAACCCTTGGCGATGCGGGCGGGATGCCAGCGAACCCTTTCGCGGCCGCGGTCGTCGGTGTAGCGCTCGGTGTAGCCGCCCCAGCCGACCTGATAGTTGATCTCCGGCTTGGCGATCTCCCACGGGTTCGGCTCGGCCAGCCAGTTGTCGGTCTTCTCCACCTGCCAGCCGTTGTGGATCTCCTGATCGAAGATGCCGAATTCGTAACGGATGCCGTAGCCGACCGCGGGCCGTTCGAGGGTGGCCAGTGAGTCCAGGTAGCAGGCGGCCAGCCGGCCCAGGCCGCCGTTGCCCAGGCCCGGTTCCTGCTCGCAGGCCAGCACCTCGTCGATGTCCTGGCCGAGTGCGGCCAGCGCCGTGCGGGCCTGCTCCTCGATCTGCAGGTTGAGCAGGTTGTTGCCGAGGTGAGGGCCGAGCAGGAACTCCGCGGACAGATAGGCCGTCACCTTCCGACTCAGGTCCACATAGGTCTGGGTGGTCGCGGCCCACCGGTCCTGCATCCGGTCGCGGACGGCCAGAGCGAGTGCGTGGTAGTAGTGCTTGGGCTCGAGCAATGCCGCGGGCCGCCCCAGCGTGTACCGCAGGTGGTCCTCGATCGCCTGCCGCAACGCCTCGGCCGTCATGCCGGTGCGGGTGTCCTCCACAGCTTTTCCGTCGCTCATATGCGTTTCCCCGTGTTTTTCGGCGTGGTGGTGGGTGCGAGTATCGCACCAGCAGGGGTTACGCCGTGGGCGTATGAGGCATCGGCGAGATGAACATCCGGGCGCCGCGAAGGTAGTCTCTAGCTAATGCTGCACCGCATCGCCGCGTTGGCCATCGCCGCACCACGGCGCGTGCTCGTCGTCATGGCCCTGCTGGCCGTGGCTATCGGTGTCTTCGGGGTCCCGGTGGCCCAGCAGCTTTCACCGAGCGGCTTCCAGGATCCCAACGCCCAGTCGTCGAGGGCGGCGGAGGTGCTGACCAAGAAGTTCGGTCAGGGCGATGTGCCACTGCTCGTCGTCGTCACCGCATCCGACCGGTTCGACAGCGGTGCCGCGCGGGCGGTGGCCACCGGCGTCATCGATGAACTCAAGAATTCCGGCCACGTCGCCGACATCAGCTCGCCGTGGACCACGCCCGGACCGGCCGGTGCGGCGTTGGTGAGCAAGGACGGTAAGTCCGGCTTGATCGTCACCGGGGTGATCGGAGACGAGGGGCAACAGCAGATCTACACCAAGGACCTCAGCGAGAAGGTCGAAGGTGAGCGGGACGGGATCACGGTGCGGGCCGGTGGCACGGCGATGGTGAACCTGCAGATCACCAACCAGTCCAAGCGCGACCTGCTGACCCTCGAGGCGATCGTCGTTCCGCTGAGCTTCCTGGTGTTGATCTGGGTCTTCGGCGGATTGTTCGCCGCGGCGCTACCCATCGGTGTCGGGGTGATCGCCATCCTCGGCTCCTTGGCGGTGTTGCGAGCCACCACCTTCTTCACCGACGTGTCGATCTTCGCACTGAACCTGGCCACCGCCATGGGCCTGGCTCTGGCGATCGACTACACCCTGCTGTTGATCAGCCGCTATCGCGACGAACGTTCTGACGGCGCCGGTCCCGAACAAGCCATCACCACCACCATGGCCACCGCCGGACGCACCGTGCTGTTCTCGGCGGTCACCGTGGCGCTGTCGATGGCCGTCCTGGTGGTGTTCCCGATGAACTTCCTGCGGTCCTTCGCCTATGCCGGCGTCGCGACCGTCGCCTTCGCCGCGACCGCTGCGGTGGTGGTGACACCGGCCGCGATCATGCTGCTCGGTGATCGCCTCGATGCGTTCAACGTCCGCCGGCTTCTCCGCCGGCTGTTCGGCCGCCCGGAACCGGAGCCGATCCCGGTCAGGTCCCAGTTCTGGTACCGCTCGACGAAGTTCGTCATGCGTCATGCGGTCCCGATCGGTTTGGCCGTGGTCGTCCTGCTCGGGGTGCTGGGTGCCCCGTTCTTCGGGGTGCGCCCGGGCTTCCCGGATGACCGGGTGCTGCCGAAGTCCGCGTCGGCCTATCAGGTCGGTGAACTGTTGCGCACGGATTTCGCCAATGACGCCGACACCGCCGTGCCGATCGTCATCCCTGATGCCAATGGCCTGGATCCGGTTGAAATTTCAAGGTACGCAAGCGATCTGTCCATGGTTCCCGACGTCACCTCCGTGTCGGCGCCCGCAGGAACGTTCGTCAGAGGAACCCTGATCGGACCGCCGTCCGCAGCCACCGGGATCAGGGACGGCAGCGCCCTGCTCACCGTCGGCAGCAGCGCACCGCTGTTCTCCGATGCCTCGGAGACACAACTCGACCGGCTGCATGCCGTCAGTGCGCCGGGAGGCCGGACCACCGAGTTCGCCGGCCAGGCTCAGATCAACCGGGACAGCGTGGATGGCATCACCTCACGGCTTCCGCTCGCGCTCGGGTTGATCGCCGTCATCATGCTCGTGTTGCTGTTCTTGCTCACCGGCAGCGTCGTGCTGCCGGTCAAGGCGCTGATCCTCAACATGCTCTCGCTCAGCGCCGCCTTCGGCGCCATGGTGTGGATCTTCCAGGAGGGTCACCTGCACGCCCTGGGCACCACCCCGACCGGAACCCTGGTCGCCAACATGCCGGTGCTGCTGTTCTGCATCGCGTTCGGACTCTCGATGGACTACGAGGTGTTCCTGGTCTCCCGGATCCGGGAGTTCTGGCTCGACTCGCCGCAGACCTCCGCCGACAATGACGAGAGTGTGGCGTTGGGCCTGGCCCGCACCGGTCGCGTCATCACTGCCGCCGCGCTGATCATGACGATCTCCTTCGTGGCATTGGCCGCCGCCAAGGTCGCCGTCATGCGCCTGTTCGGCGTCGGTCTGACCCTGGCCGTGCTGATGGACGCGACACTGGTGCGGATGATGCTGGTTCCTGCGTTCATGAAGGTGATGGGCAGATGGAACTGGTGGGCTCCCAAGTCACTGGCCGCACTTCACCGGGTGATCGGAATCAACGAGGGCGGTGAGTCGCACCAGGCCGGCCGTCACCGCTCGTCGAGGTAATCCGACTCCAGGACCAGATCGGGCATCAGCGTCTGATACTCGACGTGCGTGCGGTGCTCGACTGTGCGCCATCGGATGCCCTGTTGTTCGCGCATGTAGGCGCGGTAACTGGGAGCTCCGGGGAATCCGATGTTGTCGGCCACCACGACCGTGCCGTGATGCAGCCAGCCACGATCGACGATGGCGAGAAGGTCGGTGAGGTAGGCGCTCTTCTCGTGATCGACGAAGAGGAGGTCGAGCGCGCCGGCCGCGAACCCGTGCTCGGTCTGCAGGGTGTCCAGAGTGCGGCCCCCGTCGCCGATCCGACCGACGACGCACGTGATCCGGTCCGCGACGCCGGCGTGCGTCCAGATTCGTTGGGCGACTGCCGCATTGGCGGCGGCCAGTTCCACGGAGAACACCCGTGCCGATGGTGCGGCACGGGCGATGCGCAATGCTCCGTAGCCGCAGTAGGTGCCCAGCTCGAGCGCCAGCCGCGGCGCGGCCCGGCGGACAGCGGCATCGAGCAGCCGACCCTTCTCGTCGCCCACGTTGATCAGAAAGGACTTGGTGTAGGAGTAGCGGTCGATCGTCGCCAGCACATCGTCGATGTCGCCCGCACGGGCATTTCTCACCACGTAGTCGGCCGCCGCGGTCTCTCGCCCGTCGCCGAACTGGCCGGTCGAGTTGAACTTCCGCATGCCGATGCCTGCCCGGAGGACTGAACGGCGCAGCATCGGCAGCCGCTTGCGTAGTCCCATGGGTCTACGCTACGGGAGAGGGCCGGTTGGGGTTTCGTCGCAAGCAGAGGTTCGGTAGGCGCCATGGATTCACGTGGGAGCACCCGCCGGCGTCGCGGTCCGGTCCTCCTCGCGCTGTGTTACGGATTGGTCTGCCACACCCTCTTCGCGGTCGCGGTGCTGACCATGATGGCGGCGATGTTCTTCGGCATGAGCCGCTCGCTGGGATCGGTTCCCGCGCCGTGGAGCTGGCTCGCCAACGGCGCTTTGCTGGCGCAGTTCGCGGTGCTGCACTCGCTGTTGCTGACCAATCGCGGCAGAGCGATGATGGCGCGGATGGCTCCGAGAGGCACCGGTGTCACGTTGTCGAGTACGACGTTCGTCGTCATCGCGGCGCTGCAGGTGTTCCTGCTCTTCGCCCTCTGGACTCCGACCCGAACAGTGTGGTGGCACGCGGGTGGAGGGACCCTTGTGGTGATGACCGGGCTGTACGCGACGGCCTGGCTATTGCTGGGTAAGTCGATGGCCGACGCGGGGTTGGCGCTGCAGACCGGCAGCCTCGGGTGGACGGCCCTTTTTTGCGGCCGCAAACCCGTCTACCCGCCGATGCCGGTGACCGGACTCTTCCGGTTCACCCGCCAGCCGATCTACGTCGCCTTCACGCTGACGCTGTGGACAGTCCCGACCTGGACTCCGGATCAACTGGTCCTCGCGGCAACCCTGACGGCCTACTGTTTAGTGGGTCCGACCTTGAAGGAAGCCCGCTTCCGGCGAATCTACGGTCAAGCGTTCGACCGGTATGCCTCTCAGGTTCCCTATTGGCTGCCCGGGTACCGAAAGCGGTAATCAACGCCACAATCGCCTCTGCTCTCAGCGAACCCACGTGGCGCTTCCTGAGAATTTCAGGCATACTGATCACCATGTCGAGCAAACTCAGTTCGCAACCGCTCGGGCCGAAAAGCGTGATCGCCGGCGTGCAGGGGGCCCTGCCCCAGTACCGCTACAGCCAGGACGAGATCACCGAGGCCTTCATTGATTTCCCGGCCTTCGCCGGCCATGCCGACCTCGTCCGCAGCCTGCATCGTTCCGCGAAGGTCGGCCATCGCCACCTGGTGCTGCCGCGGGAGCGCTACGCGGAGTTGACGGACTTCCGCGAAGCTAACGATCTGTTCATCGAGAACGCGGTCGAACTCGCCTGCAAGGCTCTGACCGCGGCCCTCGATGAGTCCGGTCTGAAGCCCGAGGACGTCGATGTGGTGATGTCGACGACCGTCACCGGCATCATGGTGCCCTCGCTGGAAGCGCGAGTCGCCTCCCGGATGGGCCTGCGGCCCGATGTGAAGCGCGTTCCCATGTTCGGTCTGGGCTGCGTGGCCGGTGCCGCGGGTATCGCGCGACTGCATGACTACCTCAAAGGCGACCCCGACGGCGTCGCGGTGCTGCTGTCGGTGGAGTTGTGTTCGCTGACCTTCCCGGCGCTCAAGCCCGAGATCGCGGGTCTGGTCGGCGGCGCTCTGTTCGGCGACGGGGCGGCGGCCGTGGTCGCCGTCGGTGAGCGCCGCGCCGAGGAGATCCGCGCCGGCGGACCGTCCGTCATCGACAGCCGCAGCCACCTGTATCCGGACTCGCAGCGCACCATGGGCTGGGACATCGGACCCAACGGATTCGAACTCGTCCTGTCCGCCGACGTCCCCGACGTCGTCGGCCGGTATCTGCGCGGTGACGTCGACGGCTTCCTCGGCGACCATGACCTCACCATCGATGACATCGGCACGTGGGTCAGCCATCCCGGTGGCCCCAAGGTGATCGAGGCCATCGTCGACACCCTCGATCTGTCCGATGACGCCCTGGAACTGACCTGGCGTTCACTGGCCGAGGTCGGCAACCTGTCGTCGTCCTCGGTTCTGCACGTGCTGCACGACACCATCGCCAAGACCCCGCCGGCCGGCCCTGGAATCATGATGGCCATGGGTCCCGGATTCTGCTCGGAATTAGTTCTGCTGCAGTGGCACTGACGGGCGGTCTGCGATGTCATCAGTCGCCTGGTTCACGCTCCTTCTAGGACTCGTCGCCGCGGAACGGATCGCCGAACTCGTTGTCGCCAAACGCAACCTGGCCTGGAGCCGGGCCAACGGCGGCATGGAGTTCGGCGCCGGTCACTACCCGGCGATGGTGACCCTGCACAGCGCGTTCCTGGTCGGCGCTCTGGCAGAGGTGGTGCTGTTGCACCGTCCGTTCCTGCCGGTGCTCGGCTGGACCATGCTCGCCGTGGTGATCGCGGCCCAACTGCTGCGCTGGTGGTGCATCACCACACTCGGTCCGCAGTGGAACACCCGCGTCGTCGTCATCCCGGGAGCATCGCGGGTGACCGGCGGTCCGTACCGGTACTTCTCTCACCCCAATTACGTGGCGGTGATCGCCGAGGGGTTCGCGTTGCCTCTGGTGCACACGGCGTGGATCACCGCGGTGGCGTTCACCGTCCTCAATGCGATCCTGCTGAACCGGCGCATCGCGGTGGAGAACGCGGCACTGGCGAGGCTCGCATGATCGACCTTCTGGTGGCAGGTGGCGGTCCGGCCGGACTCGCCACCGCCATGTACGCGACCCAGGCCGGTCTCGAGGCGGTGGTGATCGACCGCCGGCGTGCCCCCATCGACAAGGCGTGCGGCGAAGGCATGATGCCGCACACGGTCGCGCACCTGCGCAAGCTCGGAGTCGTCCCGCACGGCAAGGCTTTTCGCGGTATCACCTACCTCGATTCCAAGCGCAGTGTCCGGGCCGACTTCACCGGCGGCGCCGGACTGGGGATGCGTCGCACCGCGCTTCATCAGGCGATGACCGATGCGGCTGAGGCGGCCGGCGTGCGCATCATCGAGGGCGACGTCGGCGAGGTGACCCAGGACGAGAACTCGGTGCGGTGCGGCGGTCTCCAGGCCCGCTATCTCGCGGCCGCCGACGGACTCCATTCGCCGATCCGGCGCTCGCTGGGTTTGAACCTGCCGAGTCGCGGACGCAAGCGCTGGGGTATCCGTCGGCATTTCGAGATGGCGCCGTGGAGCGACACCGTCGAGGTGTACTGGTCGGCCGACAGCAGGTCGGAGGCGTACGTGACACCTGTCGCCGACGACTGTGTGGGTGTGGCGATCCTCACCTCCGAACAGGGCAAGTTCGGCGATCATCTGATCGACTTTCCGCGGCTCGGCGACCGGTTGGCCGATGCCACGCACGGCGCAGACCGGGCTGCCGGACCGCTGCGGCAACGTGTTCGCGACCGGGTCGCAGGCCGTGTTCTGCTGGTCGGCGATGCGGCCGGCTACGTCGATGCGCTCACCGGAGAGGGCCTGGGCATCGCTTTCGGCGGCGCGGAGGTGTTGGTCAAATCCGTGCTCGCCGACAATCCCGGTGATTACGATCGCCAGTGGCGGCAGATGTCGCGTCGCTATAGATTTCTGACCGCCGGGCTGTTGGAAGCGAGTGGGTGCAAGCCGATTCGCTCGCTGATCGTTCCGGCGGCCGAGGCACTGCCGAAGGCTTTCAGTGGGATCGTGAACCTGCTCGCGAACTAGGGGACGCACACCATGACGGCGCAACGCGGTGACGGTCTGGCGTCGTCGCTGGAGGAGAGTCCCGAACTCGTGACGCTACGCGCCGGGAGTCTCGCCGAGATGGCGCTTTTCGAGGACTGCTCGGCTGAACAACTCGAGGATCTGGCCACCCGCCTGCGCCCGTTGCGGGCCGAACGCGACCAGGTGCTGATGCGCCAGGGTGAACAGGCCGTGTCGTTCATCCTGATCCAGTCCGGCCGTGCCGATGTCGCCCGTACCGCCGACGACGGCTCCGTGATCCTCGACGAGGTGTCCGCCGGGGTGATCGTCGGCGAGATCGCCCTGCTGCGCGACAAACCGCGAACGGCGACCGTCACCGCTGCGGAGACACTGACCGGCTATATCGGCGATGAAAAGGCGTTCGGCGTGCTGGCCGATCTGCCGGGTGTCAGCGAACGGTTGTTGCGTACCGCGCGCCAGCGGCTCGCGGCCTTCGTGACACCGATCCCGGTTCTGTTCAAGGATGACACCGAACTCCTTCTGCGACCGGTCCTGCCGGGCGACATCGAACGTTCCAATCACCCGTCGGTGCAGTTCTCCACCGAGACGTTGTACCGACGTTTCATGTCGACCCGGGCACCGAGTCCGGCGCTTATGAACTATCTGTTCCAGGTGGACTATGTCGACCACTTCGTCTGGGTGCTCGTCGACGGCACCGACGGGCCGGTGGTCGCCGACGTCCGGTTCGTGCGTGATGTCGGCGATGCGAGCATGGCCGAGATCGCGTTCATCGTCGCCGACGACTATCAGGGGCTCGGCATCGGCAACTTCCTGATGGGCGCGCTGAGCATCTCGGCACGAGTCGGTGGGGTGCAGCGGTTCACCGCCCGGTTGCTCGCGGACAACATGCGTATGCGCGCCATCCTCGACAGATTCGGCGCTGAATACGAGCGCGATGAGCCCGGTGTGGTGATCACCGAATTCGACGTCCCTGACGCCGATCAGTTCCGCATCGCCCCGGAGGTCGCCGACCAGATCCGTTCGGTGACAAGACAAGTCTTGAGGGCGGCGGGCTAACCATGCGAAAAACCTTGATCGGAACCGCATTGGCGACCGCTGTGGCCGCCGCCGCCGGCAGCATCTCCAGCCGCGAGGGGGTCGAAGGCTGGTACACCAGGATCCGCAAGCCTGGCTATGTGCCGCCCAACGCGGTATTTCCGATCGCTTGGACGACGCTCTACGTGGACATCGCAACGACATCGGCCGCGGCGATCGACCGGTTCCGTTCTGATGGCAGGGAGGGCAAGGCCCGGGCGTACACCGCTGCACTGGGTGTGAATCTGGTCCTGAACGCGAGTTGGAGTTGGCTGTTCTTCACCCGTAACCGGCTCGCGCTGTCGGCGGCGGCTGCCGCAGTGCTCGCCGCGAGCAGTGCCGACCTGGCCCGCCGCGCCGCTGACGCCGATCCGAAACTGGGTGTCGCTCTGGCGCCCTATCCGCTGTGGTGCTCGTTCGCCACGGTGCTGTCGACCGACATCTGGCGTCTGAACCGCTGATCGCGGTGCGGCGTGAAGTACATTGGCCGCGATGACGATACGGGCGATGGTGGTGGGGGTGCTGTGTGTGGGCGTGGTCGCCGGCTGCAGTTCGGCGGATCGCGCGCCCAAGGCCGATATCGGCAAGATCTCCACACTCAAGGCCAGCTTCGGGCCGCAGTTCAAGGTCACCGAGATCGCACCGGCCGGGATCGACCCCAAAGTGTTGGCCGGCCAGCGGCTTCCGGACGGGATCGTCTTCCAGCCGGACTCCTGTGGCAAGTTCGCGACCGGGCAACTGGTGCCCAGTGGGACCGCTGGAAATATGTCGGCTGTGTCCGCGGAGGGGGAGGGCAACCGCTTCATCGTGATCGCGCTGCAGACCGATCAGGCCGTCCCGGTTGTCGAGCCCGGTCCGGAATGTCAGAAGGTGTCGTTCGCCGGAGGTCCGTTGCACGGAACCGTCGAGGCGGTGGAGGTGCCGAAGATCGACGGGACCAAGACGATCGGTGTGCATCGAGTGGTGCAGACGGTGATCGACGGGAAGCCCCGCACCGGCGAGGTCTACAACTACTCGGCCCACTTCGGCGACTACCAGGTGATCGTCTCGGCGAATCCCCTTGTGCTGCCGGATAAGCCGGTCGCCCCGGTGAACGTTCAGCGTGCTCGTGACCTGCTGATCGCCGGTGTCAACGCCATCCGGGCCAACTAGCGAACGTTGCGTGGCCGGAACTGCACGCTGATCCGCGGTCCCGTCGGTGCATTGGTCTTAGGAACGGCATGCTCCCACGTTCGCTGACAGGAACCGCCCATCACCAGCAGATCGCCGTGGTTCTGCGGTAAGCGCAGCGAGGCGCCGCCACCGCGTGGACGCATCGCGAACACTCGCGAGGCGCCGAGACTGATGACGGCGACCATGGTGTCCTCGGTGCTGCTCCGGCCGATCGTGTCGCCGTGCCAGGCCACGCTGTCGGAGCCGTCCCGGTAGAAGCAGAAGCCGGCGCTGGTGAACGGTTCGCCCAACTCGCCGGCGTAGATGTCGTTGAGCCGGCGGCGCAACCGGGCGATCGCCGGATGGGGAGGGGGTGCGACCGTCAGATCGTGGAAACTCACCAGCCGCGGAACGTCGAGCATCCGGTCGTACATCTTGCGGCGTTCGGCACGCCACGGCACCGCCGTCATCAACTCGTCGAACAGCGCGTCGGCGCTGATCGGGTCGGAATCCACCCAGCCCGACCGCCACTCGATCCAGGCTCCGTCGCCCAGATCGCGGCGTTCGCTGTGCTCGAACAATGAGCCTTGAACCGACACGGTCACCCTCTGACCATATCGCACACATGTTCGATTATCCCGGGATCGACAGGCCGGGCGATACGGTTCACGCTGTGACGGAAACCTTCGGCGTCGACTCGGAGGTCGGCACGCTGCGTGCAGTGATCCTGCATCGGCCCGGCGCCGAATTGAAGAGGTTGACGCCTCGCAATAACGACGCGCTGCTGTTCGACGGGGTGCCATGGGTCGCCCGGGCCCAGGCCGAACACGACGCCTTCGCCGCATTGCTGCGTTCGCGCGGCGTGGAGGTGTTGCTGGTCGCCGACCTGCTGGCTGAGGCGCTCGCCAGCGGTGCCGCGCGAATGCAGGGGATCGCGGCCGCAGTGGACAACCGCCGGCTGGGTGCGCCGTTGGCTCAGGAGTTGTCCGCCTATCTGCGCACCCTGGCGCCTGCCGATCTGGCGTATGTCCTGATGGCCGGCATGACCTTCGCGGAATTGCCCGTCGAGGCGGGTGCGGAGACCTCCCTGGTGCGCCGGATGTATGGGGGCGCAGATTTCGTCATCGACCCGCTGCCCAACCTGATGTTCACCCGCGACTCGTCGTTCTGGATCGGACCCCGCGTGGCGATCACCTCGTTGTCGCTGCCGGCCCGCTCCCGGGAGACCTCGCTGACCGATTTGATCTATGCCCACCATCCGCGCTTCCTCGGGGTGAGACGGGCTTACGAATCGCGCACCGCTCCGGTGGAGGGTGGAGATGTGCTCCTGCTGTCGCCCGGAGTGGTTGCGGTGGGCGTGGGGGAGCGCACCACACCGGCGGGCGCAGAAGCGTTGGCGCGCAGCCTTTTCGATGACGATCTCGCCCACACCGTGTTGGCCGTTCCGATCGAACAGCAGCGTGCCACCATGCATCTGGACACGGTGTGCACCATGGTCGACACCGATGCGGTGGTGATGTACCCGGCCGTCCAGGATTCGCTGTCGGCATTCACCCTCAAGCGCACCGGCGGGGGTATCTCGATCCTTGATGAAGCGCCGTTCGTGCGTGCTGCGGCCGAGGCGATGGGGATCGACAAGCTTCGGGTCATCGACACCGGCCTGGATCCGGTCACCGCCGAACGGGAGCAGTGGGACGACGGCAACAACACCCTCGCGCTCGCACCCGGGGTGGTGGTGGCCTACGAGCGCAACACCGAGACCAACGCGCGACTGCAGGATGCCGGCATCGAGGTGCTGCCGATCGCGGCCGCCGAACTCGGCACCGGCCGAGGCGGACCGCGGTGCATGTCCTGCCCGGCCGCGCGCGATCCCCTCTAGCGCGATATCGACACCAGGGTTGCCCGTCGCCGTCGATACACAGCCCTCATGCGGATTTCGCGAAGCGTCGATGGAAGGCATCCTGAACCCGTGCCGCGATGTAAGCGCGGCTGTGTTCCTTGACCACTCGAATGATCAGCCAGTCGAGGTTCGCCAGCATTTCAAGGCGGCCGATGTCTTTGACGAATTGGTGCCGATCGGAGCGGTGCTGATCGCCGTCGTACTCCAATCCGATCCTCACATCCCGCCATCCCATGTCGACGAACGCGACCGAAGCAGCGTCGGACACCATGATCTGGGTCTCCGGCCGCGGGTATCCGCAGTCCATCAGCAGCATTCGCAACCACGACTCCCGTGGTGACTGCGAACCGGCGTCCAGCAGTGGAAGGGTGTGTCGGGCGCGTCGGATTCCGCGAACTCCGCAGTAGCGGCCGGCCAGTTCGAGCACGGTCGGAGGAGCGATCCCGGTCGCACCGGAGAGGGCGTCGAGAAACTCGATCGCTCTGACGCGGGGGAGGTGACGCGCAAGGTCGAGTGCGGTTCGGGCCGGTGTGCTCACCGAAATCCCTTGAACGCTGGTCATCTCATCGGCGTCGATGCGCTCGTTACGGACGATGACCCCGGCCCGCTGACGGCGGCTGCGCCCGATGAGTTCGATCGGCGCGTTGTCGTCGACGAAGCCGACGCCATGAAGAGCAGCGGCGGCCTGCCCAGTCACGATGCCCTCGGGCACCCAGAGTGCAGCTGCCCGGGTGTTGACCTCGAGTGTCCGCTCGGTTCCCTTCTCGATGTAGACATCAGGATGGATCGCGGTGTAGTTCCAGCGCAGCCGGCCGCGGGTGAGGTGGCCGGCTTTGAGCGCCTCGCTGCCGATGAACACCCCGGAATGGTTCAACGCGGCGGTGAAGTTCGCCCCTCACCGCCGCGAAATCGACCCCAAGGCTGTGAACAAACACCCAACTACAGCCCTGGAGTCGATTTCACGGGGAATGGGGCTAGCGCCAGCTCGGCAGCCACATCTCCATGTCCCAGGTGTTCTGGGAGATCGGGATTCCGGTCAGGATCGGGAACATCCAGGCGAAGTCGGTGATCACCAGAGCCAGGTACAGGCACACCACGATGACGCCCAATTTCTGGCGTTCCGGGTTCGGACTCGAGGTGTAGAGAATGTCGCCGAGGGCCAGCGCGATCCCCATCACCAGGAACGGCGCCATCGGGACGGCGTAGAAGAAGTACATCTGCCGGTCGATATCGGCGAACCACGGCAGCCAGCCCGCGCAGTAGCCGACCAGTACCACGGCGTAGCGCCAGTCGTGCCGAACGAATGCCCGCCACAGCGCGTACAGCAGGAACGGGACGGCGAGCCACCACATCGCCGGGGTGCCGACCAGCATCACCGCCTTGACGCAGGAGGACTGACCGCAGCCGGGCACGCCTTGGTTGTCGATCGCATAGAGCACCGGTCGCAGTGACATCGGCCAGGTCCACGGTTTGGATTCCCACGGATGGTGGTTGCCTGCCGAGTTGGTCAGCCCGGAATGGAAGTCGTAGGCCTTGTAGGTGTAGTGCCACAGCGAGCGCACCGCATCGGGGAGCTGATACCAGCGCCGCTCACCGATCGACTGGCCCGCCTCGTAACGGTTCACCGCGGTCTCCGATGCGAACCACGGTGCGTAGCTCAAGAGATAGATCGCCGGAGGTATGACGCCGAAGGCCCACGCCAGCGGGCCGAGGTCGCGACGCAGCACGCCCATCCACGGCCGCGGCACGCGGTAAGCGCGGCGTGCCGCGACGTCCAGGCCCAGTGTCATCAGGCCGAAGAACAACACGAAGTACAGACCCGACCACTTCGTCGCGATCGACAGACCCAACAGCACCCCGGCGCCGAACCGCCACCACCGCACGCCGAGCCTTGGGCCCCAGGGGGTTTCAGCGATGCGGCCTTCCACGAACGCGTTGTGCATCCGCTCCCGCACCTGATCGCGGTCGACCATCAAGGCGCCGAACGCGGCAACCACGAACACCGTGAGGAAGATGTCGAGAAGCGCGGTGCGCGACGCGACGAAGCTGACCCCGTCGGAGATGAGCAGCAGTCCGGCGATCGCGCCGATAGCCGTCGACCGGCTGATCCGTCGCACAATGCGCACGACGAGCGCCACCAGCAGCACACCGAAGACGGCTGCGGTGAATCTCCAGCCCACACCGGTGTAGCCGAACAGGGCCTCGCCGAAGGCGATCAGCTGTTTACCGGCGGGCGGGTGCACCACGAGGCCGAATCCCGGGTTGTCCTCCACGCCGAAGTTGTGCAGCAGTTGCCAGGACTGCGGGGCGTAATGCTTCTCATCGAAGATCGGGGTGCCGGCGTCGGTCGGCGAGCCGAGGCTCATGAACCGGGTCACCGCGGCCAGTGCGGTCACGACCGCCGTCGCGGCCCAGCCCTCCAGACGGTCGGTGGGGCCGAAATCGGCGGCCGGAATCATCGGTCCGGGACTGATGACGTCGAGATCGCTTTCGCGCACATCGAGGTCGCCGGCCGTGATGGTCATCGGAACAATCGTAGGCTCTCGGTTATGTCCACCGGCCGTCTGCTCCTCGGGGCCACCCCACTGGGCCAACCTGGTGACGCCTCGAAACGGCTGGTCGATGCGCTGGCGACCGCCGATGTGGTGGCCGCCGAGGACACCCGACGGGTGCGCACCCTGGCCAAATCGCTCGACGTCACGATCACCGGCCGGGTGGTGAGCCTGTTCGACCAGAACGAGGCCGCTCGCGTCCCGGCCCTGCTCGACGAGATCGCCGGCGGCGCGACCGTGCTGGTGGTCAGCGATGCCGGTATGCCGTTGGTCAGTGATCCCGGCTACCGCTTGGTGACGGCCTGTGCGGAGGCAGGGTGGCCGGTCAGTTGCCTGCCCGGGCCGTCGGCTGTCACCACCGCACTCGCGCTGTCGGGCCTGCCGTCCGACCGGTTCTGCTTCGAAGGCTTCCCTCCGCGCCGGTCCTCAGCCCGCCGCGGATGGCTGGCCGGCCTGGCCGCCGAACCGCGCACGGCGGTCTTCTTCGAATCGCCCCGCCGGCTGGCCGAGTGCCTGCGCGATGCAGTCGAGGAGCTCGGGCCGACTCGGCGCGCGGCGGTGTGCCGAGAGCTCACCAAGGTGCATGAGGAGATTCGCCGCGGCACGCTCGCCGAGCTCGCCGAGTGGGCGGCTGACGGGGTACTGGGGGAGATCACCGTTGTACTGGCCGGCGCCACGCCGCAGGTCGATCTGGCGACACTGGTGACCGAGGTGACCGCACTCGTCGACGAGGGTATGCGGGTGAAGGACGCCTGCGCGGCGGTGGTGGGTGCGTATCCGGGGGCACCCTCGCGCCGCGATCTCTACGACGCGGTGTTGCGCGCTCGAGAGTCGTGAGGGTCGGTCATTCCGACGATAGCGGCGGCCTTGTCGAGGCATTCCTGCCATTCGGCGCCGGGATCCGAATCGGCCGTGATCCCGCCTCCGACGCCAAGCGCCGCTGAGCCGTGCGGGTCGAATTCCACCGTGCGGATGGCGACATTGAGCTCGCATCCGGCCACCGGTGACGCCATCCCGATCGTGCCGCAGTACACCCCTCGTCGTCGCGGCTCCCAGTCTGAAATCAGCTCGCGTGCGCGGCTTTTCGGGGTTCCAGTGACCGAAGCCGGTGGAAAGGTGGCCTCCAGCAGCACCCGCATCGGGGTAGCGACGGGCACCTCGGCGGTCACCGTGGAGACCAGATGCCACACCCCGGGTGCCGGGTGCACGGCTAGCAGTTCGGCGACGGTCACCGAACCGGTCACCGCGACATGGCCGAGGTCGTTGCGCACCAGATCGACGATCATGATGTTCTCGGCGACGTCCTTGGCCGAGGACCGCAGCTCATCGGGTGCGGCGTGAATCGGCAATGTCCCCTTGATCGGACTGGAGATCACCGTGCTGCCATGACGGCTGATGAACAACTCCGGTGACAGCGAGGCGACGGCGCCCCACTCACCGGAGAGAAACGCCGCCCGGGCCGGTTCGGTGCGCGCCACGGCATCGGCGAAGAAGTCCACTGGTGCGCCGGTGACGGTGCCGGTGAACTGGGTGCACACGCAGGCCTGATAGACATCCCCGGCGCCGATCGCGTCGATACAGGATGTTACGCCCGACTGATGTCCTTCGAAATTCGGCTTCGTCCAACGTATTTCACAGCTGCCCTCGGCAGTTGGGCCGGCCAGCGCCGCACAGATCCACTCCGGCGGACCATCCCCGGAGAGGCTCTCGAACCACCATTGATCGTCGCGGTCCAATCGCAGCACGCAATCGGTCCATCCGCCCGCAGCCTCGGGTATCCGTGGCCCGGCGCGATCGGCGGCATGATCGGGGTAGGACAGGTAACCGATCCAGCCGCCGCCGACCGCGCCCTTCTGATCGCCCACCGCGACGTCGAACACCGCCGATGGATCCACCTGCCGCACGGCCACACTCGGTGCGATCACGGCGCGTGCGCCGAACCACTCGCCGACCAGCGCCGCCGGCGGTGGCAGACCGAGCCGTCGGGTGGCAGCAGCGAGCCGGCGCAACACATCGGCGGCAGAACCCGGATCGCCAAGCCGCTCGACGCGCATGCGGTCCGGCTAGTCGGCGGGAGGCTCGTAGCGGGGGAACACCCCGACCGGCGCAGGTAGTGCAGTGCCGGGGGCGATTCGCGTTGCCAGCCAACGGAAGTCGCGACGGTCGTCGCGCTGGCCCAGCAGATCGAGCAATCGGCCGGCCGATACCGGCATCACCGGCTGAACCAGGATTGCGGCGACCCGCACCGCCTCCAGTGTCACGTAGAGCACGGTCCGGAAGCGCATCTGGTCGGCCCCGGCCTCGGACTTGCGCAGCACCCACGGTTCCTGGGCGGAGAAATACCGGTTCGCCGCACCGAGCATCAGCCAGACGGCCTCGAGTCCCTGATGCATGGCCTGCTCGTCGAATGCGGCGCGCACCCGGGCCAGCAGGCCGTCGGCCAGCGTCAGCAGTTCGGTGTCCTCGGCGCTGAACTCGCCGGGTTCGGGAACGCGGGCGTCGAGGTTCTTGTTGACCATCGACAGCGAGCGCTGGGCCAGGTTGCCGAACTCGTTGGCCAGATCGGCGTTGATCCGGCCGATTATGGCTTCCTCGCTGTAGCTGCCGTCCTGCCCGAACGGCACCTCGCGCAGCAGGAAGTAGCGCACCTGGTCGACGCCGAAGGTCTCCACCAGCGACACCGGGTCGACGACGTTACCGATCGACTTGCTCATCTTCTCACCGCGGTTGTAGAGGAACCCGTGGGCGAAGACCCTGCGCGGCAACGGAATTCCGGCCGACATCAGGAAGGCCGGCCAGTACACGGTGTGAAACCGGATGATGTCCTTGCCGATCATGTGCAGATCGGCCGGCCAATACCGCTGGTAAAGATCCGAAGACGTATCGGGGAATCCGGCGCCGGTCAGGTAGTTGGTGAGCGCGTCGACCCACACGTACATGACATGCGAGGGGTCGCCGGGCACCGGCACGCCCCAGTCGAAGGACGTCCGCGAGATAGACAGGTCTCGCAACCCGCCGGACACGAAACTCATCACCTCGTTACGGCGCACCTCGGGCGCGATGAACTCGGGATTGGCTTTGTAGTGCGCCAGCAGTGGCTCGGCATAGGCGGACAGCCGGAAGAAGTAGGTCTGCTCCTCGGTCCAGGTCACCGGGGTTCCGGTCTCGGTGGCCACCCGGGTGCCGTCGTCGTTCACCGACGTCTCGTCCTCGGTGAAGAACCGTTCGTCACGCACCGAGTACCACCCGGCATAGGTGTCCATATAGATGTCACCGTTGGCTGCCATCCGTTCCCAGATCGCCGTCGAGGACACGTAGTGATCCGGGTCGGTGGTGCGGATGAAGCGGTCGAAGGAGATGTTCAGCAGTTCTTGGAGGCGCTCGAACGCATCGGAGTTGCGCCGCGCCAACTCGGCCGTCGGAATGCCCTCCGCCGCAGCGGTCTGGGCCATCTTCAAACCGTGCTCGTCGGTCCCGGTCAGGAATCGGACGTCGAATCCGTCCAGTCGCTTGAACCGCGCGATCGCGTCGGTGGCGATGTACTCGTAGGCATGCCCGACATGCGGTGCGCCGTTGGGGTAGGCGATCGCGGTCGTCACATAGAAGGGCTCGCTCATATCGGACATCACCTTATGGTGTGGCGGTGAGCAGCAAGCGTGCGGAGCGCCAACCGCCACCGCCTCCGCAGCCGTTGGCCCCACTTGTCGATGCGCACACCCATCTGGACGCGTGCGGCGCCCGCACCGCCGATGACGTACGCGCCGCCCTGGACCGGGCCGAAGCGGTCGGAGTGCAGGCGGTGGTCACCATCGCCGACGACCTCGAATCGGCGCGCTGGGCGGCCGCAGCCGCCGGCTGGGATGACCGCCTGTACGCCGCGGTGGCCCTGCACCCGACCCGCGCCGCCGTGCTCGGCGAGGATGCCCGCACGGTGATCGAGGCGCTGGCGGCCGGCCCGCGGGTGGTGGCGATCGGTGAGACCGGGATCGACCTGTACTGGCCGGGCAGGCTCGACGGCTGCGCCGACCTCGCCACTCAGCGGGAGGCCTTTTCCTGGCATATCGATCTGGCCAAGCGGACCGGCAAGCCGCTGATGATCCATAACCGGGATGCCGACGCCGAGGTCCTCGACGTTCTGCGGGCGGAGGGGGCGCCGGAGACGGTGATCTTCCACTGCTTCTCCTCGGGCCCGGAAATGGCCAGGGAATGCTTGGAGCAGGGGTGGCTGCTGAGCCTGTCCGGGACGGTCAGCTTCAAGAACGCCAGCGCGCTGCGCGAGGCGGCGACCCTGATCCCGCCGGGTCAGATGCTGGTCGAGACCGATGCGCCGTTCCTCACCCCGCACCCGTTCCGGGGCGCGCCCAACGAGCCCTACTGCCTGCCCTACACCGTCCGGGCGCTGGCCGATCTGCTCGACCGGCCGGCCCGCGATGTTGCTGAGGAAACCGCGATGACGGCTCGTCGCGTCTACAAACTGGACTGAAAGTTCAATTCGATTTGCTGAAACCGCACGATCGGGTGGCGGACCTCTCCGAACTTCGTTACCGTTCTGTGATCATGACGCATTTCGCCAGGCTTCAGCAGTCGCCGGCGCTGCGTGGGGTCCTGGCAGCCCTGCTCGTCGCGCTCGCTGCCTCCGGAGTGTTCGCCCTGACTTCGCGCAAGACGGTCACGCTGAACATCGACGGCAATCCCGTCACCGTCACCACGATGAAATCCCGCGTCGGCGACATCGTCGCGGAGAACGGCCTGCACTTGGGCGAGCGCGATGAGGTCGCCCCGGCGGCCGGCCAGCGTGTCCGCGACGCCGAGACCATCGTGGTCCGGCGCAGCCGGCCGCTGCAGATCTCCCTCGACGGCCGCGACGCCCACCAGGTGTGGACCACCGCCGCCACCGTGGGGGAGGCGCTGGCCCAACTCGATCTGACCGACACCGCACCGGCCGCGGCCTCCCGCACCAGCCGCCTGCCGCTGGCCGGGATGGCACTGCCGGTGGTCAGCGCCAAGACCGTTGCGATCAACGACGCCGGCGTGATCAGCACCGTGCGCCTGGCCGCCCCGGACGTGGCAGCCCTGCTGGCCGCCGCCGGTGCCCCGCTGCTGCAGCGCGACAGCGTGCTGCCTGCCGCCGCGACCCCCGTGACCGACGGGATGCTGATCCAGGTGACCCGGATGCGCATCGAGAAGGTGACCGAACGGGTCCCGGTTGCGCCGCCGGCCAGGCGGATCGAAGACCCGACCATGAACGTCAGCCGCCAGGTGGTCGAGGACCCGGGCGCCCCCGGTGTCGCCGATATGACCTTCGCAGTGGCGACCCTCAACGGCGCCGTCACCGGCCGGCTTCCGGTTGCCAGCTCCGTCGTCACCCCGGCCCGCGAGGCGGTGCTGCGAGTGGGCGTCAAGCCCGGCACCGACGTGCCCCCGGTCACCAACGGCGCCCGCTGGGATGCCATCGCGGCCTGCGAGTCAGGAAACAACTGGGCCATCAATACCGGAAACGGGTATTACGGTGGAGTGCAGTTCGACCAGAGCACCTGGGAACGTAACGGGGGGCTTCGCTACGCGAACAGGGCAGATCTGGCAACCAGGGAAGAGCAGATTGCGATCGCCGAAGTGACCCGCGCCCGACAGGGCTGGGGCGCCTGGCCGGTGTGTGGGAGGTAGAGGGTCATGACCATCCGGTTGCTGAGCCGAACAGAGATCAGAAACTTAGCCAAGGAACTCGACTTCCGGCCGCGCAAGGCGCTCGGGCAGAACTTCGTCCACGACGCCAACACACTGCGCCGGATCGTCTCGGCATCCGGGGTCAACAAGAACGACCATGTCCTCGAGGTCGGCCCGGGCTTGGGCTCCCTGACGCTGGCGCTGCTGGATCGCGGCGCGACGGTGACCGCCGTCGAGATCGACCCGGTGCTGGCCCAGCGGCTACCCAGGACCATCGCCGACCACTCGCACAGCGAGATCCACCGGCTGACCGTGCTCAACCGCGACATCCTCACCCTGAGCCGCTCGGACCTCGAGCAGGAGCCGACCGCGGTGGTGGCCAACCTGCCGTACAACATCGCGGTTCCGGCCCTTCTGCACCTGCTCGCCGAGTTCCCGAGCATCCGCACCGTCATGGTGATGGTCCAGGCCGAGGTGGCCGAACGGCTGGCTGCCGAACCGGGTGGCAAGGAGTACGGCGTTCCGAGCGTGAAGGCCCGCTTCTTCGGCAACGTCCGGCGCTACGGCTCGGTCTCCCCGACGGTGTTCTGGCCCATTCCCCGGGTGTACTCGGGTCTGGTCCGCATCGACCGGTACGAGACCTCCCAGTGGCCGACCGACGACGCGTTCCGTGAGCAGGTCTTCGACCTGATCGACACTGCTTTCGGGCAGCGCCGTAAGACGGTCCGCAATGCGTTCCTGGAGTGGGCGGGGTCGGGCAACGCCTCGGCCGAGATGCTGCTGGCCGCCAGTATCGATCCGGCCCGCCGCGGCGAGACGCTCACGGTCGCCGATTTCGTCCGGCTGCTGCAGCGTTCGGGCAAGGCCGGGGCTGTGACAGAGGCTCAGTCGGCTCAGCCGAGCTGAGCTTTTTCGCTACCCTTCTGCGGTGCCCCCAACCTCAGGCAATACCGCCACCGAATGGGTTCCGACCGGTTCGGTGACGGTGCGGGTGCCCGGCAAGGTCAACCTGTACCTCGAGGTCGGCGACCGCCGCGAGGACGGCTACCACGAACTCACCACGGTCTTTCACGCCGTCTCGCTCTCCGATGAGGTGACCGTGCGGGAGGCCGATCTGCTGTCGTTGCAGACCGTCGGCGAGGGCGCCGATCAGGTCCCCGACGACGAACGCAACCTCGCCTGGCAGGCCGCCTTACTCATGGCCGACCACGTCGGCCGGGCCCCCGACGTGGAGATCACCATCGCCAAGTCGATCCCGGTGGCCGGCGGGATGGCCGGCGGCAGCGCGGACGCCGCAGCCGTGCTCGTCGCGATGAACGAGCTCTGGGAACTCGGTGTCCCGCGCCGCGATCTGCACGCGATGGCCGCCAAACTTGGCAGCGATGTCCCGTTCGCCCTGCACGGCGGCACGGCGCTGGGCACCGGCCGCGGCGAGGAACTGGCAACGGTATTGGCGCGCAACACATTTCACTGGGTGTTGGCCTTCGGTGCCGCCGGATTGTCGACAGCCGCGGTGTATGGCGAGATCGACCGGCTGCGCGAGACCGGCAGCCCGGCACGCCTCGAGGATCCCGAGCCGCTGCTGACCGCGCTGTCGGGCGGCGACCCCCACGAACTGGCCCCACTGCTGGGCAACGATCTGCAACCGGCCGCTCTGAGCCTGGAACCGAACCTGCGCCGGACGCTGCGGGCCGGCACCGAGGCCGGGGCGCTGGCCGGGATCGTGTCCGGATCCGGACCCACGTGTGCCTTCCTGTGCGCCTCGGCAGTAAGCGCGGTGGAGGTCGGATCCGAACTCGCGGGGGCCGGGGTGTGCCGGACGGTTCGGGTGGCCAGTGGGCCGGTGCACGGCGCCCGGGTGATTCCCACCGCCGACTGATTGCGGATTGCAATAAATTCGTGCCGTTTTACCTGGCGTAGGTGGTTTGCCCCTACTTAAGAGTAGTTTAAGATCGACCGAGGCCGAAAAGCTCCCCGGGATGTGGGCGCGCCATCGAGGTGCAGCGCCGCGAACGGCGGAGCATGACGGTCAGGACGTTGCGCCGGACGCCGAGGAGGTCGTCGTGAGCCGGTTTACCGAGAAGATGTTCCACAACGCCATGACCAGCACCAAGGGCATGGTCACCGGGGAACCGCACGAGCCGGTCCGGCATACCTGGCGTGAGGTCCACGAGCGGGCCGCTCGGATCGCCGGCGGACTGGCCGCGGCCGGGGTGGGCCCCGGTGACGCGGTGGGCGTGCTGGCCGGGGCGCCGGTGGAGATCGCCCCGACCGCGCAGGCGCTGTGGATGCGCGGCGCCAGCATCACCATGCTGCACCAGCCGACCCCGCGCACCGACCTGGTGCACTGGGCGCAGGACACCACGAACGTCATCGAGATGATCGACGCCAAAGCGGTGGTGATCTCCGATCCGTTCATGGCCGCCGCGCCGGTGCTCGAGGAGCGCGGACTCGTGGTGCTGACGGTGGCTGATCTGCTCGCCGCCGATCCGATCGAACCCGTCGAGACCTCCGAGGACGATGTCGCGCTCATGCAGCTGACGTCCGGGTCGACCGGTTCGCCGAAGGCGGTCGTGATCACCCACCGCAATATCTACTCCAATGCCGAGGCGATGTTCGTCGGCGCCGAGTACGACGTCGAGACCGACGTGATGGTCAGCTGGCTGCCCTGCTTCCACGACATGGGCATGGTCGGCTTCCTGACCATCCCGATGTACTTCGGCGCCGAACTGGTCAAGGTCACGCCGATGGACTTCCTGCGTGACACCCTGCTGTGGGCCAAACTCATCGACAAGTACAAGGGCACCATGACCGCGGCGCCCAACTTCGCCTACGCGTTGTTCGGCAAGCGGCTGCGCCGCCAGGCCAAGCCGGGTGAATTCGATTTGTCCACATTGCGTTTCGCGCTCTCGGGAGCCGAGCCGGTCGATCCGTCCGACGTCGAGGACCTGATCGACGCCGGCAAGCCGTTCGGTCTGCGCGCCGACGCGATCCTGCCGGCCTACGGCATGGCGGAGACGACGCTCGCGGTGTCGTTCTCCAAGTGCGGCGCGGGTCTGGTTGTCGATGAGGTCGACGCCGACCTGCTGGCTGCGCTGCGACGCGCCATCCCAGCCACCAAGGGCAACACCCGCCGGTTGGCCACCCTGGGACCGCTGCTGCAGGACCTCGAGGCCCGCATCGTCGACGAGGACGGCAACGTGCTGCCGGCTCGCGGTGTCGGCATCATCGAGTTGCGCGGTGAATCACTGACCCCCGGGTACATCACCATGGGCGGCTTCGTGAACGCCCAGGACGAGAACGGTTGGTACGACACCGGTGATCTCGGCTACCTGACCGACGAGGGTCACGTCGTGGTGTGCGGCCGCGTCAAGGACGTCATCATCATGGCCGGGCGCAACGTCTACCCGACCGATATCGAACGGGCCGCCGGCCGCGTCGAGGGTGTGCGCCCGGGTTGTGCGGTGGCCGTGCGCCTCGACGCGGGTCACTCGCGGGAGACCTTCGCCGTCGCGGTGGAGTCCAACGCCTGGGAGGACCCGGCCGAGGTCCGCCGGATCGAGCAACAGGTCGCCCACGAGGTTGTCCGCGAAGTCGACGTCCGACCGCGCAACGTCGTCGTCCTGGGTCCGGGCACCATCCCGAAGACGCCGTCGGGCAAGTTGCGCCGGGCCAACTCGGTCTCGCTCGTCACCTAGACGGCGTTACCAGGCGTGCACCCGGTTCTGCGCCGGTTCCACGCCCAGTTCGATCAGGGCCTCGGTGGCGTCGGCCGCCAGTTCGCAGATCGTCGGTACCTCGTTGCGCTCGTTCGAATTGAACTGCTCGAGCACGAACGCCGCCGGATCCTTACGACCCGGCGGTCGCCCGATGCCGATGCGCACGCGCTGAAATTCCTTGGTGCCCAGAGCATTACCAACCGAACGCAGGCCGTTGTGTCCGCCTTCGCCGCCACCGATCTTGAGCCTGATCTTGCCGAAGTCGATGTCGAGTTCGTCGTGGATGACGATGACGTCGGCGGCCGGAACCGAGTAGAACTTCGCCAACGGTCCGACCTGCTTGCCGGACTCGTTCATGAAGCATCGCGGCTTGGCCAGCACCACGGGCCGTCCCCCCAGGCGGCCGGTGACGACATCGGCGCCGGACTTCTTGTGCAGCTTGAACGGCGCACCGATCCGGGCGGCCAGCAGATCGGCCACCATGAACCCGATGTTGTGCCGGGTCTTGGCGTACTGCGGTCCCGGGTTTCCCAGGCCGACGACCAGCAACGGCTCGGCCATTGGTGTGAGTGGGGCCGGGGCCTACTCGGCCCCGGCCTCGCCGCCCTCGGCAGCAGCCTCGGCCTCGGCGGGCGCTTCCGCCTTTTCCTCGGCCTCGCCGGCGCCCTCCTCGGCCATCTCTTCGGCACTCGGCGCCGCGACGACGTTGACCACGAGCATCTCGGGATCGCTCACCAGGGTGACACCGGACGGCAGGCTGACGTCGGCAGCCAGGATCTGGGTGCCCTCCTCGGCGTCCTCGACCGACACGGTCAGGCTCTCCGGGATCGACAGGGCCTCGGCCTCGATCTCGATGTGAGTCGCATCCTGGGTGACCAGGGTGCCGGAGGCTGCATCGCCCTCGACGTGGACCGGGACCTCGACGGTCACCTTCTCGCCGCGGCGGACGATGATCAGGTCCAGGTGCTGCAGGGTCCGCTTGACCGGATGGATGGTGATGGCCTTGGTCAGCGCCAGCTGCTCCTTCCCCTCGATGTCCAGGCTCAGAACCGCGTTGGCGCCGGAGTGGCGGAGCACGGCGGCGAAGTCATGGGCGTTGAGGGTGAGGTGCTGCGGCTCGGAACCGTGGCCGTAGAGGACGGCCGGGACCAGTCCGTCGCGACGGGCCTGGCGCGAGGCGCCTTTGCCGGTCCGGGTGCGAACTTCCACGCTCAGTTTGTTGGTGGTGGCGCCTTTGGCCATCGGAGTGCTCCTACCTTCGGTGTTCGGATGCACGGCGAAGGTGGGCGGTGAAGCCGATCTCGTCGATAACGGTGGCCGGGCCACCCTCGCCGTGATGCGGTGCCAAGGGTAGCCGAAGGACCTCTTGCGGCGGAAATCCGACCCCGGTGAGCTGCTCGGACGGCTCCCGGCGACTACTTCACCTTGACCGAGAACCCCTCGATGATCTGCTGGACGTCGGGTGCCTGTGCGGCGGCCTGATCGGCCTTCGAGGTCACGGTGAACTGAACGAGATAACGCTGGAAGGCCGGCGACGGCGTCACCGGGATGACGATCCGGTTGTAGGTGTGCACCCGGGTCCCGTTGAGTTCGTAGCTGCCCTCGATCATCGACGAGGGGAAGCCGTCGAAGTCGTCCGACGAGGAGTTCAGCTTGATGAACTTCTTGGACAGCAGTGCGTCGGCGTCGGCGTGCTCAAGAGCCTTCGGCACGTCGAACGGCCCGTCGAGTTTGAACACCATGACCATCGCGGTCGGATAGGTGTTGTTCTTCGCGATGGCCTCGGTGCCGGGGGAGAAGTTCGGGTTGGCGTACTTGGTCCACCCGGCCGGCCGCGGCAGCGTGACGGTCAGGTCGGTGAGCTTGTCCAGCGCAACCTGCTGCCCGGTGACACCGATGCTGGCCAGGTACTGCGCGATCGGCACCGGTTTGGTTGGGGTCGCCTCCTCGGCACTGGTCGAGGAGGCGCCACCCGGGGTCGTCCAGACCGAGGAGTAGTCAGCGGTCTTGGCGCTGCAGCCGACCGCCGCGAGGGTGACCGCGAGCGTTGCGACTGCAGTGGTGAGTCTAGGCATCCCCGTCGAAAAGTCCTGTCACCGAACCGTTTTCGAAGACCGCGCGGATGGTGCTGGCCAGCAGCGGCGCGATTGACAGCACGGTCAGCTGCGGGAAGCGCTTGGCCTCCTCGATCGGCAGCGTGTTGGTGACGATCACCTCGCGCGCA
>CAYFMA010000041.1:0-31395 GCA_964344085.1 uncultured Mycobacterium sp. | reverse complement strand
CCTGCGGGACGTGTCATAGCACCCATCCTGCCGACCGGATTTCGCGTCAGGTCAGCGCCAGATGCTCTGCGAGCGCCCTGAGTGGCGCCAGAGTGAGCCCGCTGCGCAGGGCGAACGGATACGCCAGTGCGAGCACCACCGTCAGCGACAGTGCCGGCACCAGGCACCACACCCCGACAAACACCATCGAACGCCGTCCGTAGGTCACCGTCGAGATACCCATCGAGGCCGACACCAGGATCGCCACGAGCAACAACAAGGCCACCAACGGCTGTGGCAGCGCGCGGTTCGCGACAGCGGCGACCGAAGCCGACGACGACACCAATGACGTGGACACCGCCGACAGCCTCGACGCCTCCCGGCTGTCGGGTTGCTTGTCGCCGAACTTGCGCAGCGTGCCCTCGAGGTCCTCGAGTGGGACCGCCGACGGTAATCCGATGCTGACACCCCGGGCGAGGAATCCGGCATCCAGATCGGCGGCCGCCGACACGTAGGTCCGGAGCTTGTCCATCAGCACCGCGGACTGCACCGGATCCGGCATGTTCCGAATCTCCCATGAGGCCTCCTGGATGGCCGAGGTCTGTTGCTCGACGGCACTCTGGGCGGCCGAGACCGCGCCCCAGCTGATCGAGATGGCAAACCCCACGAAGAAGGCGAACGTCGCCGCCATACCCGTGAGCAGGCCCTTGGCCTGATCGGCGAGCTCTTCGCGGGTCTCCTCATCGCACCGCCGCAGCACGATCCGCCGAGCCGCGAAGCACACGGCCATGAAGAAGAAAAGCAGAGTCAGCACGATCAACTGTGCAGGCAGCGAGATGATGAAACTCCTCACCCGGCGGAAACTATCAGCTCATCTGCGGGCCTGCGGGCTCGGCTAAGAGCGACCAGGGGATGACGTTCATTCCATTCCATCGTGTCTAACCTTCCATTATTCGACTCAGCAAACCTTTGCGGGAGCATCAGAGCACCAGACCAATGGCATGATTTCCCGGCGCGGAGTAACAGGGCCCCGCGCCTCAATTTCTTTGCCGTGGTGTCGCCACGGCTGGCGCCGGATCGACAGCGACGAACGGCGCAACCGGGGCGACGGGCGCGGTCTAACAACCGATCGTCCAAAACTGTTGTACGGCAGCGGTTTTGATGCACCCAGCCCTCCGGCTCAAATCGTCACTGTGACGTATCAGGCGTTCCCGACCCGGGAGTGGGGTAGCGCGGATCGCCACAATTCACATAGCGCCGGGTCGTCGCCGGCGATCGAACCCGGCCGTGCAGTAGCGGACGTCGGGCGAGATCCGCGAGCACACGCGAATCAACTCTCGAGTCGGCGAATGCGCGCTGGGCCCCGGGTCGCATTACGTCACTGTGACAATTTGGTGGAATGGACGTGGAGTCAATGGGGGCGGCGCCCGGGCGCGCCCCATCCCGAAGGGCCCGGCCGTCCGGTCCGTCAGCGCACACGCGCACAGCGACTGTCGACACGAACGTTCCGCAGACGACACACCGCGACAGCCGCCCGGACGGCCAACTCTGGGCTTACGTGTGCACGTGAACTCGGCCGGCCGCCGCCGGATCGGGGTTGGCATCGTCCGCCCAGTCCAGGTTTGTGCCGATAAGCCACATTATGTCAAGTCGCTTGCAGAACGTGGAGGGATCGCCACTACCCCGATTGACCTGGTGATACGTCTCAGTTGACGCGGCGCCGGCCCAGATCGCAATAACGACGGACTCTGCGCACTGATCGCGCCGAGATCGCCGACGCACTGACATACGCTCCGCCAATGAGCGATTACGACGCCATTATCGTCGGAGCCGGCCACAACGGCCTCACCGCCGCGACGGTGCTGCAACGCGCGGGCCTGCGCACGCTCTGCCTCGAGGCCAACACCTACAGCGGCGGCATGTCGGCCACCGTCGAACTGATCGACGGTTTCCACTTCGAGATCGCCGGTTCGGTCCGCTTCCCCACGGCCCCGAAGATCAACGCCGAACTCGGCCTGGACAGTCTGCCCGGCATCGAGTCCGAGATCCAATCGGTGAACCTCGGCGACAACGGCGAAGAAGCCATGGTGTTCTACAGCGACCCCATGCAGATGCTGACCCACCTCAACGAGAAGCACGGTCTGGACGCCGTGATGGCGATGGCCGGACTGGCCAACTGGGCGCGTGGACCAGGCAAGGCGCTAGGCCGATTCGACGCGCTCTCGCCACCCAGGACTATCGATGAGATGTATGCCTGCGCTGCAGACCCCGACGAGCGCCGAGCTATCCACGAGATGCTGTTCTGCTCGGCGATGGACGTCGTCGACCGCTTCCTGCCGGACCGCGAGAAGCACGCGGTGATCCGCGGGATGCTGGCCTTCCTAGCAGTCAACTCCACCTACCGGGGCCCTTACACCCCCGGCAGCGCGACCTGTCTTGCCTTCGCGATGGCACTGCCCGAGGAAGGCGCGTCGATGACCACCAAACTCAAGGGTGGCATCGGCGTGCTGGCCGAGCACCTACGCGGGCTCTATCTGGAGGCCGACGGCGAGATGCGCTACCGGGCGAAGGTGGACCGGATCCTGGTCGACGACGCCCGCGTCATCGGTGTGCAGTTACGCGACGGTTCTACGATCACCGCGCCGGTGGTGGTCTCCAACCTCGCGCCCGACACCACACTGCTGGATCTCGTTGGGGCCGAGCATCTTCCGCCGTCGCTGGTGGCACGGTTGTCCGGCCGCGACCATCGGGCCTCCTTCCTGCAGATCCACTTCGCCCTGGACGGACTGCCCCGCTACAACGAGCCCTACGCCTATCTGAACCAGGAGGGCATGCAACTGTCGGTCGGCATGTTCGGAACCGCGGAGGAACAGCAACGCCAGTGGGACAACTGCCGCTGGGGACACGTGCCGGAGAATCCGGCGTTGTCGATCCAGATCCCGTCGGTCCACGATCCGGATCTGGCGCCGGTCGGCAAGCACACCGCGAGCGTGTTCGCCTACGCCTTCCCCACCGAAGCTCCCCGCGAGGAACACGGCCGGCTCAAGACCGAGATGGCACGGAAGGTGGTCGACAAGATCAGCCGTTACGCACCGAACTTCCGCGACATCGTCCTGCGCCAGATCACCTTCGCGCCCTATCACATGAACAGCATGTTCGGCGCACCCAACGGGGACTACTGCCACGGACTTCTGCAGCCTGAACTGATGGGCCCCAACCGCCCGGGTCCGCGCGGCTTCCTCGACGAACCGATCCCCATCGAGGGTCTGTACCTCGGGGGCGCGGGCTGTCACGGCGGACCCGGCATCACCTTCATCCCCGGTTACAACGCCGGCTATCAGGTACTTGCGGACGCGGGGCGCTGAGATGACATCACTGATCATTCACGCCGTCCTCGGCATCCTCGTGGTGGCGTTCACCATCCGCTCGAATCCTCAGATCTTCCGGAAGGCGAATCCCGCGGTTTCCGGACTGGAGGCGCTCTTCTGGGTCATCGGACTGGCGTCCATTCCGCTGTGCTGGTACTTCAACTACCGCTACATCGTCGAATACGGGGCGGCACAGACGAGCCCCTTCACCGGGCCAGGCAGTTGGATGGAGTTCATCCAACTGGGCTACGCGAACCCGGCGGCCGGTTCGGCCAGCGCCGACTACACCATCGGCAACGTGCTGCTGCTGCCGCTGTTCACCATCATCGACGGCCGACGCCGCGGGATCCGGCGGCCCTGGCTGTACTTCGTGGCCAGCCTGTTCACCAGTTTCGCCTTCGCCTGGGCTTTCTACCTCGCCACCGTCGAACGGCAGCGGCGGTTTGAGCCCAATCAGTCCAATACCGGGTAGTTGTCACCCTCGGCTACATAGGGTTTGCGCCCATGGGAGGAATGAACGACAAGAACCTCGACGACCTCAACGGCGTGGCCGCCGACATCTCCGGTGGCCGTATCTCACGACGTGACGCGCTCAAACGGCTCGCCGCGCTGGGTATGGGGGCCGCGGCCGGTTCGGCGTTCATCGCCGCCTGTGATCGCAAGACGAATTCCTCAGCCGGCGAGGCGGCCGGCACCCCGGCCGATACCATCTACCGCAATGGCACCGTGCTGACGATGGTCGACGATCGCCGTCAGGTCGAGGCCGTCGCGGTGGCGAACGGCAAGATCCTGGCGATCGGTTCCGAGGCCGCGGTGATGGCCACCAAAGGACCCAAGACCGTCGTCGTCGACCTGGCCGGCCACACCCTGATGCCGTCCTTCATCGACGCCCACGGGCACTTCATGAACGCCATCCAGGTGGTGAAGTGGGCCAACGTCCAAGGCGTGCCGGCCGGACCGATCTCCGGCGTGGCGGATTTCGTTCCCGTGCTGCAGGAGCATGTGCGCAGGCTCGCGCTGGCGCCCGGCGAGTGGATCATCGGCTACGGCTACGACCGCTCGAATCTCGCCGAGGGCCGTGAACTCAACATCGACGACCTCGATCCCGCCTTCCCCGACAACCCGATCATGCTGATCCACAGCTCCAACCACGGCGCGGTCCTCAACTCCGCCGCGTTCAAACTGGTCGGCTACGACGAGAACACGCCCACGCCTCCCGGCGGGGTCATCGTCCGCAAGCCGGGCACCAACATCCCCTACGGCCTCATCATGGAGACCGCATTCCTGCCGATCCTCCAGGGCGCACCCAAACCGTCGGAGCAGCAGTTGCTCGACACTCTCGACGACGCCCAGAAGATCTACACCCGTGCCGGTGTCACGACGGTCCAGGAAGGCGCCACCGCGGCCAAGGATCTGCGGATCCTGCGCAAGGGCGCCGAGAAGGGCCTGCTCTACCTCGACGTGGTGTCACTCCCCCTGTTCCTCGAACTGCCCGAACTGGTCCAGGACTTCGCCCCGGATTTCGTCGGCGGCCCCGACACCATCCCCGACGAAGCCGTCAAGGCGTTCGGCACCTATAACAACCACCTGAAACTGCAGGGCATCAAGTTCGTCATCGACGGCTCCCCCCAGGGCAAGACGGCGTTCTGGACCCAGCCCCTGCTCACCCCCGGACCGGACGGTCAGCCGGACTGGCGCGGTCAGCCGATCTTCCCGCCGGAGACGATTCACAAGACGATGGCCGCGGTGCACTCCAAGGGACTGCAGGTGTTCTGCCACGCCAACGGCGACGCCGCCATCGACCTGGCCATCGACGGGATGCGCAAAACCGGGGTCAAAGCGGCCGACGATCGCCGCACCGTGATCGTCCACTCGCAGTGCATGCGTCCCGATCAACTCGACCCGTATGTGGAGTTGGGCTTCTCCCCCAGTTTCTTCGCCGCGCACACCTTCTACTGGGGCGACGAGCATCTGGCCAACCTCGGTCCGCAGCGCGCCGATTTCATCAGCCCGATGGCGTCGGCCTTCGGCAAGGGGCTGCGCTGCTCCAACCACACCGACTTCTCGGTCACGCCGATGGAACCCATGCGGATCATGTGGGCCTCGATGCTGCGCACCTCGAAGAAGGGCGTGGTGCTCGGAGCCGACGAGCGGATCGACAACTGGAAGGCACTCAAGGCGCTGACGACCGAGGCGGCCTGGCAGATCTTCGAGGAGAACACCAAGGGCACCCTTGAGCCCGGCAAGCTCGCCGACATGGTGATCCTGGACACCAACCCACTCACCGTCGCTCCCGAGCAGTTCCTCGACATCGCCGTGCTGGAGACTCTCAAGGAGGGTAAGACCGTCTACCGGAAAGAGGTTCCGTGAGTCTGCCCCTGACGGTGATCGGGGGTTATCTCGGCGCCGGCAAGACCACGATGCTCAACCACCTGCTCCGTAACAACGACGGCGTGCGGATCGCCCTGCTGGTCAACGACTTCGGCGATATCAACATCGACGCCGATCTCATCGAGTCCGCCGACGGCGAGACGATCGCGCTGACCAACGGGTGTACGTGCTGCACGATGGCCGACGGACTGACGAGCGTTCTCGCCGAATTGCGGAAGCGATCCGAGGACTTCGACCACATCGTGATCGAGTCCAGCGGTGTGGCCGATCCGCTCAAGATCGGTCATACCGGCATCGCGTTCGGCTATCCCCTGGTCGGGGTCACCGTCGTCGTCGACGCCGAGCAGATCCGCACTCAGTCGACCGACAAGTACGTCGGCGACACCGTGATGCGGCAACTGCGTTGCGCGGACCTGCTGATCATCAACAAGTGCGACTTGGTCGAGACGAGCGAAGTGGAGTCCCTGCAGTCCTGGCTCGCCGACGTCGCGCCGGAGACACCGGTTCTGAGCACTCGGTCCGGCCGGGTCGACCCCGAGATACTGCTCGCCTCATTACGCAGGCCGGATTCCTCCGCCGTCGAGGCGGGCTCACACGGCGACTTCGAATCCTGGAGCTTCCGCAGCGAGAGACCGTTGCAGCGCAGCGACGTCGAGGCCTTTGTGACCGCGCTGCCGCCTGGTGTGGTGCGGGCCAAAGGCATTCTCCGGCTGGCCGACGACACGGCCAATGAGTACCTGCTCCAGCGCGTGGGCAGACGCACCTCCCTGCTGCCGCTCAAGGCCGTCGGCGACTCGGAGGCAGGCGACACCAGGCTGGTCGTGATCGGCGTCCCGGGCAGCATCGACGCCGAACTCTTCGCGCGGCGGCTCAGCGGCGCCGGCACTCGCGCCGTGTAACGTCTGCGCTCGTGAATTCCCCTCGCCTCATCGCGCCCGTCGCTGTCACGGCCGCCGCCGTTTCGCTGCTCGCACTGTCGGCCTGCAGCACCAAGTCTGAGACATCCAAGCCCAGCTCGGCGTCGGTCACCCAGATGGCCACCACCCCGGCCCGGCCGGCCAGCACCTGCCCCACCCTGGCGCCCGACAAGAGCGTGCCCGCGGAATGGACGCTGAGCGGCACCACCGGCAGCATCGTGGTCACCGGCTCCACCGACACCGCGTCCCCACGGGTTGACGTCACCGCGCCGTTCAGCGTGGACGCAACGCAGGTGCACACCCTCAAGGCAGGCGACGGCCCGGTCGTGGCGCCGACGGCGACCGTCTCGGTCTGCTACATGGGTGTCGACGGACGCGACGGCCACGTGTTCGACAGCAGCTACACCCGCGGCGAGCCGGTCGAGTTCCCGCTCGACGGCGTCGTCCCCGGATTCCAGAAAGCCATCGCCGGCCAGAAGGTCGGATCGACGGTGGCCGTCGCCATGGTCTCCGCCGACGGCTACCCGCAGGGTCAACCGCGGGCCGGCATCGCACCCGGCGACACCCTGATCTTCGCGATCAAGATCCTCAGCGCCTCCTGAGACGGGCTCAGCGCTCGCAGTGCTTCTTCAGACCGTTGAGCGCTGAGTCGGCGATGGTCGCGGCGGCCTTGCGCTTCATGAAGCCCATCATCGGGATCTTAGGGTCGATCTCCAAGTCGTAGACCACCTTGGTGCCCTTGCCCGCCGGCGACAGCGTGTAGGTGCCGTCGAGGGTCTTCATCAAACTCGACTTCGGCTTGCCGGCCTCGTCGGAGTTCAGCGTCCAACTCACCGAGTTGTGGCCGTCCCACACGTAGGTGATCTCGTAGGTGTCCTTGCCGACCGGCGTTGAGATGGTCATCGTCACCACCCGCGGAGCTCCGTCCGGATGAGTACTGATGACCTCGGCGCCGGTGACACCCTCACTCCACTGCGGGTAGTCATCGAGTTTGGCGATGACAGCCATGACGGCCGCGGGTGTCGCGTCGATCGTGATCGACTCTGAAACCTTGTCTCCCATGCCTTTTAGGCTAGCTGGCCTTGACCAGCCCCGGGCTCCCGACGCCGATGGTGATCCGCGGCGACTGCGCGGGATCGAGCCAGGTCAGAACGGATTTCATCTCGTCGCGGCCGATTGCGACACATCCCCAGGTGGGTGTGCCGTCAGTCACATGCAGGAAGATGCCGGACACCTTGCCGGGGATGCGGTTCGGGTTCACCGCGATGTTGACGGCGTAGTCGTACACCGGACCGGAGTCATACAGATTCTCGGTGACCGACGATGGATCCTTCGCCGAGTGCACATGAGTGTTGTAGGTCGGCGACGAGGCGTCCTCGTCCCACCAATCCTGCTTGGTCGCTTGGAAGTACGGCATCTTGGTGCCCGGATTGGGCTGGCGGCCGAAGGCCTGATCGAAGGCGAACGTACCTACCGGAGTGCGGTGCACACCGTCAGCGCCCTCACCGACGCCGACATCGCCGACCTTCGCCGGCGTCGGACCCAGAACGACCTTCCACTCCTCGCCCACCTTCTGGTAGGCGGTCAGGGTGCCACTCGTCGCGCTGGCAGCCGGCACGCCGACGACGATCCACTGCTGTGGCGCGGCAGCGGCGGCCGTCGGTTCGGCCTGCGCGGGCGCCGCGAAGGGCAACCCAACCAGGGCCAGGGCGGCGAACGTTCTGGACAGCTTCACGGCACTCCCACATCGGCGAATTGACTTCCGAACAGTCGACATCAGGTTAATCGTCGCTGGTCACGGAACCGTTTCAGGCAGGTCGCGTACCGACCTCAAGTCCGGCCAGTTCCGAGGTGCCGTCGAAGAGCAGTCGGCCCCACTCCCGAACCGTGCAGCGCATCCGCGCGCCCAAATGCTCGAAATCGGTGTCGATATTGCGCCTCTCGGCGGGCATCGGCACCGGCAGCACGTGTGGCGGCAGATGCCGGCCGTCACCCTCGAGTTCGATCTCATACCGCGCCGACCGGCCGCGCAGCACCCAGTGGTTCTCCCCGATCTGCGACCGGACCAGCACCGGTGGCGTCATCCGGATCACCTTGGGGCCGAGGCGCACCACGATCCCGTTGACGTCGCGAGCGATCGGCCCGAGTGACAACAGTCCGCCCGAGAACGCGACGCAGACATCGTCGTCGCCGAAGTCGTGCGCCTGACCCCACCACCACCGCAGCGGGAAGCCGGCGCCCCAGTTCCTTTCGGCGTATACCTTCGCACCATCGAACGTCCAACTGCCGCCGGGGTACTCGACGGTTCCGCTCGCTCGCCCGCCGAGGTGATGCGGATGCCAGTACTGATTGAGGAACGGGATCGCCGAGAAGATCCCCCCGCCACCGAACGCCTTCGGCCATACGACCGGATCGTGCACCTCCATATCGAGGCGAAGATCGCCGAGTTCGAAGTGAATCCGTTCCCGTGTGACGCTGAACCGGCCGTTGTCGTCGCCGGCGGCCACCCGGTACGGCGACTGCTCTGCGTGCGCATTGGCCAGCGCCCCCGAGAAGACCACATCGCCGGGATGTACGGCCACCGCCGCCGTCGACCAGTCCCCTTGTGAATGACGGTTCACACTGCACAGTGCGATCAGTACCCGGCCACTGGCGGCATCGCTGACGCGCCAGAACCAGCCCTCCATCTCCGTGCCGTGCGACGGCAACGGATCACCGAACGGGACATCGGCGCCGGTTCGGCGGTACAGGTCGATCAGCCGCGAGGACATCACGCCCAACATAACCCGAGCTTCACCGCCGGATCAGTCAGAGCTGGTGACCTTTCAGTGACCCCCTCAGGTACTCGGTCCTGCAGGCACGCCGGGCCAGTTTGCCGCTGGTGGTTCGCGGGATCGAGCCGGCTGGCAGGATCCGGATGTCGGCGACCTCGAGGCCGTGCCGCTCCTTGACGGCGGCCCGGATCGCAAGGGCGGCCGCCGACGGATCGGAACGACTTGTGCCGGTTGCCCTTTCGGCGACGATCACCAGCTTGTCCTCGTGGCCGCCGATCGGTGCGCTGATCGCCGCCAGATAGCCCCGGCGCACCAGCGGTGCGGCTGCCGCCACCGTGCTCTCGATCTCCTGGGGATACACGCTGCGTCCGTCGACGGTCAGCAGGTCGACGATGCGGCCGGTGACGAAGAGTTCGCCCTCGTAGAACATGCCGAGATCGCCGGTGCGCAGCCAGTGTGCTTCCGCAGGCACGCCGTCGGCGCGACTGCCTGCAGATTGCCGGGCCGTCAGAGTGGCGTGGAAGGTCTGCGCGGTGTCTTGCGGCCGCTGCCAGTAGCCCTTGCCGACATTGTCCCCATGCAGCCAGAACTCCCCCACCGAACCGTCCGGCAGTTCGGCGCCGGTGTCCGGATCGACGACCACTGCCCTCAGACTGCGTGCGACCACACCGCAGGACACCGCGGCGAAGGCGTTGGGAGTTTCGGGCGAAACCCGCACCGCCGCACCATCGGCCAGCCGTTCACCGTCGAACCAGGTGGCGGCGGCGACCGCATCGGGAGCGATGTTGGCGATGAACAGTGTCGCCTCGGCGATGCCATAGGACGGTTTGATGGCGGTGTCGGGAAGTCCGTGCGGCGCGAACGCCGCGTTGAAGTCGTCGATGGCCGTCATGCTCACCGGCTCGGATCCGATGATCATCACCACGTTGGACAGATCGAGGCGCTCGCCATCTGGCGGCAGGCCGCGCTGCGCCGCCCACTCGTAGGCGAAGTTCGGTGCCGCGGTGACGACGCGGCCCTCGCGGTTGGCATCGGAGAGCGCGCGGATCCAGCGGTGCGGACGGCGCACGAACGCGGTGGGCGCCATCAGTGTGGAGTGGCCACCGTAGGTCGCCGGGAAGCCGATCATGGACAGGCCCATATCGTGATAAAGGGGCAACCAGCTGACGCCGTGAGTGTTCCGGTTCAGCAGATCGATCGACAGGATCATCTGGGTCAGGTTCGTCACGAAGGCCCGATGGGTGATCTCGATGCCGACCGGTGCGCGCGTGGTGCCGGAGGTGTACTGCAGATGCGAGACGTCGTCCATGCCGATCTGCACCGGATCGAACTGCGCCCCAGCCGAATCCGGAATCTCGTCGATCACCAGGACCGGAGGGGTGTTCCCGGGCAGCTTGGACAGGAAGCCCTCGACGGCCGGCGAAGCCCCTGCGGTGGTGAGCAACAGCGCCGGGGCGGCGTCGGCCAGTGCCACCTCGAGTCGCTCTGCGTGCCCGGGCAATTCGGGCGCGAACAGCGGAACGGCGATGGTCCCGGACTTGAGCACGGCGAAGAATGCGGCGACGTAATCCAGCCCCTGCGGCGCCAGGATCGCGACCCGGTCCCCCCGGGCGGTCGTCTTCTGGATTCGTGCGCCGATCGCCCGCATTCGGCGATCCAGTGCGGCCCAGGTGATCTCGGCGACCTCGCCTTCGGATCTGGCGAAGTCCAGGAACCGGTAGGCGACGGTGTCCCCGACGTTGGCGACGTTGCGTTCGATCAGCGACACCAGCGTGGTGCCGGGCGGCAACGCGATCTCACCGCGTTCGTCGACGCAGTCCTCGATATTGAGCAGGCCCTCGGGTGCGTCGAACTGCTGCCCCCAGCCCCGCTCCATGCCGGTGATTCTAGGTGTCTGGCGTTAGGGTGAGCCTCATGCCGAGCTGGATAGCCCGACTGGTTCAGTTGCGCGGAGCCGGCCCAGGCTTCTCCACCTCGGTCGCGCTGGGTTCCCATGGACGGCTGTTCGGCGGGCTCATCGCAGCCCAGGCTCTCGCGGCGGCAGGTGCGACCGTGGCCGACGGCCGGCTGCCGCAATCGCTGCACGCGTACTTCATCAAGGGTGGGCGTGTCGGCGTCGACGTCGACTACATCGTGGAGACGACCCGCGACGGCCGCTCCTTCGACACCCGCCGGATCACAGCCAGTCAGAACGGTGTGCCGATCTTCGAGATGCTGGCCTCCTTCCACCAGCCGGAGCCGACGCTGGACTGGCAGCTGCCGGCGAACTTCCGGGTGCCGCTGGAGAATGCCACCACGACGGTCACCGCGCAGGAGGACTGGGCCGACCACTTCGAGGTGCGGGTGGGTGCAGGCGTCCGTACCGACTGGCCTTTGCAACCGTTCTGGTTCCGGTCCCGGGAGCGGATCGAGGAGGATTCCCTGCTGCAGGCCGCCGCGCTGACCTTCGTTTCCGATCTCGGCCTGGTGTCCACCGGCCGCCCCCCGGGCCACCAGACGCCCGGGCCGGGCGGCGCGGCCAGCCTGGACCATGCGCTGTGGGTGCACCGCCCGATCGATCTGAACGCCTGGAACTGCTACGACGCGATCGGCGTCAGCCACAGTGATGCGCGTGGCCTGGCGTTCGGTTCCATCCACGACCGGGGCGGCCGACTGGTGGCCAGTGTCGCCCAGGAGTCGCTCTGGCGAATTTGACGTAGCCGGCCGGACGGCCGGTGTTTAGCCGGACCGCCTGACGGGAATCAGGACGACCATGACCGTTGACTATGACGCTCCTCGTCGCATTCAGTCGGACGTCGAGGACTCATCCCTCGAGGATCTCGCGGGCCGGCGCAACGATCCCTCGTCCGCCGTCCTCGATATCGACGAATCCGATGTGGTGGAGTCCTACGAACTGCCCGGTGCAGACCTCTCCGATGAGGAACTGACCGTCCGGGTGGTGCCCAAGCAACCCGACGAATTCACCTGTTCCAGCTGTTTCCTGGTCCACCACCGCAGCCGGCTGGCCGGCGGGAACAACGGGCACTCGATCTGCAAGGACTGCGTCTAACCGGCTCAGGAGCCGGCGATGATCCTCACCAGGTAGGGCGCCATGTCGGCGGTACGCACCGGCGATACCACGACACCGGCGTCGGTGACCTCCAGCATTTGATTGTTGCCCAGGAACATGGTGACGGTCGTGGTGCCGTCGGGACCGTAGAAGATCAGGTCGGCGGGCAGCGCCTGGGCCGGGGTGACCTTCTGGCCGACGTTGTACATCGCGCCCGACGAGCGCGGCAGCTTGGCGTTCACGCCCGCGTAGACGTACTGCATCAGGCCGGACGAGTCGAAGCCGACGATCGTCGCGCCCGGGCCGTTGCCGAGGCTGGGACCGTTGATATCGCCACCACCCCACGAGTACGGCACACCCCGCTGGGCCAGACCGCGGGCGAGCACCAGCTGCACCGCCTGATCGCGGCTGACCGGGGCTGCCGAACCGATGGCGGGACCGGCCAGCAGGCCGGCCATCATCAGGATCAGGCCGAGCGCCATCGACATCGCACCGCTAATGACGCGCTTCATTTCGAACCACCCTCCTGCTGAGACGAACAGACGGGCCTCTCCCGGCGGTTCACAACAGTCACTACCGTCACTTTTACAACACCGATCCGACGTCCGCCAGCCCGTTTTGGTGGCTGAGCAGGGGGTTTTGTGCAACCGTGATGCAACGGTGTCTCAAGCGCACCCGCTTCTTGGCTGATTCGTTGCGCGCCGCGCGGATAGCATGGTGCGGCCAGAACGGACCTACACAGAGGCTGCACTGATGACCACCACCGAGACCAACCTGCCCAGCGGTCAGGACATCGCGACGGCGATCGCCGAAGGTAAGCGAGCCTACGAACTCGACCGCGCGCACGTCTTCCACTCATGGTCGGCGCAGGCCCAGATCAAGCCGATGACCGTCATCGCCGCCGAGGGCGCCTACGTGTGGGACGGCGACGGCAACAAACTGCTCGACTACTCGGGCCAGTTGGTGTTCACCAATATCGGCCATCAGCATCCGAAGGTTGTGGCGGCGATCGCCGAGCAGGCGGCCAAGCTCTGCACGATCGCGCCGCAGTTCGTCAACGACGCCCGCTCGGAGGCGGCCCGGCTGATCGCCGAGCGCACCCCGGGCGATCTGAACCATGTCTTCTTCACCAATGCGGGCGCCGACGCGGTCGAGCATGCGGTGCGGATGGCCCGTCTGCACACCGGACGGCGCAAGGTGCTCTCCCGCTACCGCTCGTATCACGGCGGGACCGAGACCGCGATCAACCTGACCGGCGACCCGCGCCGCTACCCCAGCGACAACGGCAGCGCCGGCGTCGTGCACTTCAACGGACCGTTCCTGTACCGCTCGTCGTTCTACGCCGAGAACGAGGAGCAGGAGTCCGCGCGCGCGCTGGAGTATCTCGAGCGCCTGATCGCCCACGAGGGACCGGCCACCATCGCGGCGATCATCCTGGAATCCGTTCCGGGCACCGCCGGCATCATGGTCCCCCCGCCCGGCTACATGGCGGGCGTGCGCGAGATCTGCGACAAGTACGGCATCGTGATGATCGCCGACGAGGTGATGGCCGGCTTCGGCCGCACCGGAAAGTGGTTCGCCATCCAGAACTTCGACGTCATCCCCGATCTGATGACCTTCGCCAAGGGCGTCACCTCGGGCTACGTTCCACTCGGCGGCGTGGCGATCAGCGACGCGATCTACAACACCTTCGCCGATCGTCCCTACCCCGGCGGCCTGACCTACTCCGGGCATCCACTGGCATGCGCCGCCGCAGTGGCGACCATCAACGCGATGGAGGACGAAGGCATGGTGGCCAACGCCGCCCGCATCGGCGAGAAGGTTCTCGGACCCGGTCTGCGCGATCTGGCCAAGAAACACCCCTCAGTCGGTGAGGTTCGCGGTCTGGGGGTGTTCTGGGCGATCGAACTGGTCTCCAACCCCAAGACCCGCGAACCGCTGGCGCCCTACGGTGGAACCAGCCCGGCGATGAATGAGGTTGTGGCGGCGTGCAAGTCGGGCGGCATGCTGCCGTTCTCGAACTTCAACCGCATCCACGCCTGCCCGCCGTGCAACGTCACCGACGCCGAGATCGCCGAAGGTCTGGCCATTCTGGACGTCGCTCTCGACGTCGCCGACAAGCACGTCGTGCAGTAATCCCTAGAACGGGGACGTGTGCGCGGCGAGCATGAAGAACGCCAGCGCTAGACCGATCAGGGTGCCCAGGGCCACGACGACGGCGCCGGCCACGATGACCGAACGCATGCAACGCCGTCGCGCGCGAACCCGTCTGTCGTGCCATTGCTCGCCTTGAATCCGGATCGCCGCCTCGGCGAAGGCTATGTCGAACAGTTCGCTCTCACGGGCCGGACATCCACCGGCGATCTGACGTAGCCGTTCCGGCGCGACAGTCACCCCGACATCGGCGTAGCGCCGGCTCAACCGGCGCAGCCGCCTGCGGCTGACCGGGCGGCCGGCCAGGTTCAGATGCGACGGTGCGGTCATGCCGCGACGTTATCGCCGTCAGGGCTCGAGCACTACCTTTATCGCGCCCGCGGATCGGTCAGCGGCGACCCGGAACGCCCCGGCCGCCTCCGACAGCGGGAACCGGTGGGTGATCACGGTGGCCGCGATCTCCGGATCGGCCGCCAGCGCCTCGGCGGCCTGGGTGAACTCATGCCCGCGGGGGCCGTTGTCGTAGCAGTTGCAGCCGACCATCGTCAGCTCGTTCATCAGGAAGGGAATCCCGGGTATCCGGCGGTCGTCATGGGAGACCCCGACCATCGCGATCCGGCCGCCGGGTGCGGCCTTCTGCACGCAGACCGCCAGCGCGGAGTCGGTGCCGGCCGCTTCCACCGTCACCTCGTACTCGCCGCGCGGGAGGCCGGCTCCCAACCGCTCGCCGGCGATGCGCTGATGGTCATGCCGCGCGTCGAGGTCGACATCCAGACCCATGGCGCGGCAGGCCGCGACGGTCAGCAGCCCGACACTGCCGCCGCCGACCACGAGCACCCGTTCCCCCGCCTCGGCGTTGACGGCGCGTAGCGCATGCCAGCTGACCGCCAGTGGCTCGACCAGGGACGCATTCCGGACTTCGAGACCGTCGGGCAGCGGCACCAGACACGCGGACGGTACAGCCACCCGGTCGGCGAGTCCCCCGTCGAATGCGACGCCGATCAGTCCATGCGGCCCGGCGCCCCGGCAGCGCGCGGTGGCTCCGCTGCGGCACTGATCGCAGTCACCGCAGCGCACCGTGGGTTCGACGCAGTAACCCTTGCCGCCGACGGTGCCGGCGATCTCGTGGCCGAGGGTGACCGGAAGGTTCCAGCCGACCAGAGTCAGGTCGCTGCCGCAGATTCCGGCTGCGCCGACCTCGAGGACCGTCCAGTCGCCTGCGGGCTCGTCGACCTCGATGACCCCGGGTGAGCCGGCGGTCGATCTGACGGCGCGCATCGCACCGATCAGTAGTGGTAGGTGTCCGACGGCGCCGTGACGTGGACGGCCTGATCGTCGAATTCGGAGACCACGATGCCGTAGGAGCGGGCAAGTTCCAGGATCTTGTTGGCACGCGCGATGCGGGGAAGGTCGGAGCCGTTGCGGATCTCGCCACCGTCGCGTTCGAATTCGGCGAAGAACTCCTGTGCCCAGCTGATCTCCTCCTGCGAGGGCGAGAGGCCTTCGTTGATCGTCGCGCACTGGTCCGGGGTCAGGCAGATCTTGCCGGTCATGCCGAACTCGGCCGAGACAGCCGTCGCCTCACTGAGTTTCAGGGCGCTGGATCCCACCGTCGGGCCGTCGATGGCGCCGGGAAGCGCGGCCGCCTTGGCCGCGATGGTGAAACGCGACCGGGCGTAGGCCAGTGTCAACGGGTTCTCGCCGAAGCCGGTGTCGCGGCGGAAGTCGCCGATGCCGAAGGCCAGCCGGAAGGTGCCCTTGGTCGCGGCGATCTCGGTGATCCGCTCCAGTCCGCGGGCGGTCTCCACCAATGCGACGATCGGGACGCCGGGCATCATCCGGGCGGTCTCGGTCACATGGTCCACCGACTCGACCATCGCGAGCATGATGCCGCCCACCGAAGTCTTCGACAACACGGCCAGGTCGTCGGCCCAGAACTGGGTGCCGAACCCGTTGATCCGGACCCAGTCGTTGTTGCCCTCGGCGAGCCAGCGCACGACGTTCTCGCGCGCGGCGGCCTTACCGTTCGGGGCCACCGCGTCCTCGATGTCGAGCACGACGATGTCGGCGCGAGAGCGCGCGGCCGGGGCGAACTTGTCGTATTGGGCGCCGTTGACCAGCAGCCAGCTGCGGGCCAGTACCGGATCGATGCGGTGTCCCACATCCTGCGGATCGGTGCTGGTTTCGACGGTGGTCTGGTCGTACATCGGGGCCTTCCTGCTGCAAAGTTGCCGCTTCATAGTCGCATCAGCGACGGTGATCGGCGAATCTGGGTTCATCGGGCACCTCCGAGTAGGCTCCGGAAACATGGCACAGACCGGCCGGGTCGTCTCCATCTGGCGTTATCCGGTCAAGTCGATGGCCGGCGAGCGGATCCCGACCGGGTCGCTGGGGCCACTCGGGTTGCACGCCGACCGCACGTGGGCGGTGCGTGACGTCGAACTGGACGCCACAACGAGCGCCAAGCGCCTGCCGTCGCTGATGTGGTGCACGGCGCGCTATGCCGCCGAGCCCCCGGCGGATGCCGGTCCGGGCCGCGCACCGGAGGTCATCATCGGATTCCCCGACGGTCTGGAGGTCTGCAGTTCGGATCCGTCGGTGCATCAGACGCTCTCGGCCTATCTGGACCGGGACGTGGAACTGCGCGCGCTTCCATCGGTCTCGGACAAGGGTGCCTACCGCGGACCGATCGCCACCAAATCAGATATCCGCACGATCTTCGGCCTGGCGCCCGACGACCCGCTTCCCGACCTATCGATGTTCCCGGTGCGCAAACTCGCCGAGATCAGCAGATACGCCACCCCGGTGGGCACCTATGTCGACGCCTACCCGCTGCATCTGTTGACCGAACAGTCGCTGCGGGCGATGGCGTCGCACTCCCCCGATGCCGATTTCGACGTGCGGCGCTTCCGGCCGACCATCCTGGTGGACTGGCCCGCCGGCGGCGAGCAGCCGGAATTGGGTTGGTGCGGTGGGATTCTCAGTGCGGGCACCGCCCGACTGGCACCGCAGATCCCCACCGTCCGATGTGTGATGCCCTCACACTCCCAGCCCGGCCTGGACCGCGACCCGGCCGTCACCCGCACCGTTGCCGCGCACGCGCGGCGCTGCCTGGGCGTCTATGCGACAGTGGCGGCATCGGGCCGGATCACCGAAGGCGATGTGCTGCAGCTTGATCCGCCGGCCAAGTCCCTCTCTCCGGACTCCGTCGCCGCGATGGTCAAACGCGCGGCGATGAAGGCGTTCGCGGCGGTGCTGCCGCGCGGAGGTTGACGTTCGCTCAGATGTACTGCGCGACCGCGCTCATCCGCCGGCGCCACCAGGCGACCTCAGTGGGATCGGTGACGGTCAGACGTGCCACCTGCTCGGGGTCGGGTCCCGGCGGCATCGGGGAGACCGGCAGCGAGCCACCGTCGGGTCGCAGTGCGCGACTGGCGCTGACGACATCACCGGCCATCAGTGTCGCTGCCACCTCGCACGCGTATCGGTTCTCGGGCAGCGCACCGGCCAGGGCAAGCGCACCGCACAGTCCGATGGTGCTCTGCGGCGCCGCTGCCACCACTGTGGGCAGACCGCATTCGTCGGCCACCCGCATGGCGCGACGCACACCGCCCATCGCACCGACCCGCAGGACCACGACGTCCGCCGCACCGGCCAACTGACGCCCGAGCGGATCCTCGGCGTCACGCCAGGACTGCTCGACGGCGACGGGAACCTCGATTTTGCCTCGCAGCGAGGCGATTTCGTCGAGCGACCCAGATGGCGCGACCACGAACTCCAGTCCACCGGCGGCCCGATCCAGTTCGGGTATCACCGCGGCGGCGGTGTCGGTGTCCCAGCCGCCACCGGCGACAGCGCGGACCGAACCGCCCGGCCCGAGTGCATCGCGAACGGCCTCCAGCCGGGCCAGGTCGTCCGCCGACCCACCGGCCACCCGCACCGCGGCGCTGCCGCAACCGGATTCCTCGACGATCTGACGCGCACGCGCCGCACCGACCGCGGGGACCGTCACCGCAACCGGCACCCGGCCGCGCACCGGATCGGGCCAGCCGACCGTGCCGACCTCGATCGCCGCGGTCAGCCAGCGGGCGGCGCGGCGGTCATCGCAGTCGCGGGGCGCGCTGAACTCGCCCCAGCCCTGCGGACCCTCGACGAGCATCCCCTCGTAGACGGTGCCGCCGTCCAGTTCATCGGTGAGTCCGATCGCGACGATCGGCGCGTTGTCGAAATCGATCCAGGTCTTCACCGGGGCGACCAGTAGCCCAGCATCTCGGCGAAGGTGTCGAAGGCAGGCGCGGAATAGCCGTAGGTCGCCTCGAAGTGGATGCTCAGCGGGAATCCGAGTCCGGCTACCCCGTCGATCACCCGCTTGTAGAGATCGACGATCATCCTGCGCTTGTCGGCGGGCTCGGATGCCGCCAGCGTCCTGACGAATTCCTGCTCGGCGGCCACCGCCGCGTTACCGGGATCCTGGATGAGCCAATTGATCAGTCCCACACGGCTTTCCACCTTCGGCACGAACCCGAAGGAGAGCAGTATCTCCGGACGGTGATCGCTCGCCCGGGCGAAGGCGGTGAGGAAGTCGACGATGGCATCCGAATACAGCAGCTGAGTCATCCCGTAGGTGGCGCCACGATCACATTTGAAGCCGAACCGACCGGCCTCGTCCTCCCGGGTCGGGATCAGGATCGCTCCCCGGTTGGCGACGATGTCGCCGTAGAGCGCCAGCGCATCGGTGGGCGCCACACCGGATCCCTCGCCGTCGGCCATCGTGCGCGGCACACCGACGAACGCGATGCCCTCCATCCCGGAGTCGATCAGATCGCGCAACCGCCGGCGCAGTGTCGCCTCATCGGAGAATGCGGTCACCTGGGTGCACAGCCCACGCACACCGGGCAGTTCCGGAGCGATCAGTCGCCAGTAATCCAGCACGTCCAGTTTGGGCTTCATCTCCACCGGACGGCCCTCGTCCTCGTCGATCATCCCGGGGATCATCACGTGACCGATGCGCTCGGCGATGCCGGCCTCAGCCGACAGCCGGGCGATTTTGCGGGCCTCGTCGAGTTGTTCGGTCAGGCTGCGGTCGGCATTGGGCGGCACCAATTCGAGGGCGACCGTGGAGAGAGACACGCTGCCCGACCTTACCGGTCGTTCGAATCTTGACTCATTCCAGAAAAGGGATGATGATCGGGTGCATGACACCGCCGGACCACGCCGATGCCCTGCGCGGCGCGGATCTGCGCGTCACCCGTCCCCGACTCGCGGTCCTCGAGGTCGTCGGCGCCAATCCCCATGCCGACACCGACACGGTGTTCAGCGCCGTCCGCGGCGAACTGCCCGAGGTGTCCCGGCAGGCGGTCTACGACGTGCTCGCGGCCCTGACCGCCGCCGGCCTGATCCGACGGATCCAGCCGTCGGGATCGGTGGCCCGCTACGAGTCCCGGGTCGGCGACAACCATCACCACATCGTCTGTCGCGGCTGCGGCACGATCGCCGATGTTGACTGCGCGGTCAATTACACCCCGTGCCTGACCGCATCCGACGACAATGGCTTCGTGGTCGATGAAGCCGAAGTCATCTACTGGGGGTATTGCCCCCAGTGCACGAATGAGACTTCACGGCCTGGGTCGTGAACCGAATCCCCTACGGCAGTTAAGGAGCGGCATAGTGGCTAACACCGAGAACGGGTGCCCCGTGCACCGGCCGATGACCAACCAGGACTGGTGGCCCAACCAGCTTGACGTCTCTGTGCTGGCCGCACAGTCCGACAAGGTCAATCCACTGGGCGAGGACTTCGACTATGCGAAGGAGTTCTCCAAACTCAATGTGAAGGCCCTGAAGAAGGACCTGCTTGACCTGATGACCGCCTCGCAGGACTGGTGGCCGGCGGACTTCGGCCACTACGGCGGCCTGTTCATCCGGCTGAGCTGGCATGCCGCAGGCACCTACCGGATCGCAGACGGCCGCGGCGGCGCCGGCGAGGGTTCGCAGCGGTTCGCCCCGCTGGACTCCTGGCCGGACAACGCAAACCTGGACAAGGCTCGCCGGCTTCTGTGGCCGATCAAGCAGAAGTACGGCCAGAAGATCTCCTGGGCCGACCTGCTGGTGCTGGCCGGCAACGTGGCACTGGAGTCGATGGGATTCAAGACCTTCGGCTTCGCCTTCGGCCGCGAGGACATCTGGCAGCCCGAGGAGGTCTACTGGGGCCCGGAGGACGAGTGGCTGGCCGATGCCCGCTACAGCGGCAAGCGCGACCTGGAGAACCCGCTGGGCGCGGTGCAGATGGGCCTGATCTACGTCAATCCCGAAGGCCCGAACGGCAAGCCGGATCCGAAACTCGCCGCCCACGACATCCGCGAGACGTTCGCTCGGATGGCGATGAACGACGAGGAGACCGCCGCCCTGATCGTCGGCGGCCACAGCTTCGGCAAGACCCATGGCGCCGGCGACGCCGAACTGGTGGGACCCGACCCCGAGGGCTCCCCGATCGAGCAGCAGCTGATCGGCTGGAAGAGCAGCTACGGCACCGGTGTCGGCAAGGACGCCATCACCTCCGGCCTGGAGGTCATCTGGAAACCGAATCCGACCAAGTGGGACAACGGGTTCCTGGAGACCCTCTACGGCTACGAGTGGGAACTGGTCAAGAGCCCGGCCGGCGCCTGGCAGTTCCAGGCCAAGAACGCCGATGCGATCATCCCCGATCCGTTCGGCGGCAAGAAGCGTCTTCCCACCATGCTGGTGACCGACGTGTCGATGCGGGAGGATCCGATCTACGGCAAGATCACCCGCCGCTGGCTCGATCACCCCGAGGAACTGGCCGAGGCGTTCGCCAAGGCCTGGTACAAGCTGCTGCACCGCGACATGGGACCGGTGTCGCGCTTCCTCGGTCCATGGGTCGCCGAACCGCAACTGTGGCAGGACCCGGTTCCCGCGGTCGACCACAAACTGGTCACCTCCAAAGACGTCGCCGCTCTGAAGGCCAAGATCCTCAAGAGCGGACTGTCGGTGTCGGATCTTGTCGCATGCGCGTGGGCTTCGGCCGCCAGTTACCGCAACACCGATAAGCGCGGCGGCGCCAACGGTGCGCGCATTCGCCTTGAGCCGCAGCGTAAGTGGGAGGCCAACGAGCCCAAGAAGCTCGCCAAGGTGCTTCCGGTTCTGGAGAAGATCCAGGCGAGCTTCAACCGGTCCGCGGGCGGCGGCAAGAAGATCTCGCTGGCCGATCTGATCGTGCTGGCCGGTTCGGCCGCGGTCGAGAAGGCCGCCGCCGACGCCGGCGTCAAGGTGACGGTGCCGTTCCATCCCGGACGCACCGATGCCAGCCAGGCCCAGACCGACGCCGAGGCGATGGCGGTTCTCGAACCGCGGGCCGACGGCTTCCGCAACTACGTCAAGAAGGGTGAGAAGCTGCCCTTGGAGCGACTGCTGCTGGACAAGGCCTACATGCTCAACCTGACGGCGCCGGAGATGACGGCGCTCATCGGCGGCCTGCGGGTGCTGGGCGCAAACCACGGCGGCAGCAAGCATGGCGTGTTCACCAAGAAGGTCGGGGTGCTGAGCAACGACTTCTTCGTGAACCTGCTCGACATGGGCACCGAGTGGAAGGTGTCGAAGGCCGCGGAGAACGTCTTCGAGGGCGTCGACCGCAAGACCGGAAAGGCCAAGTACACCGCGACCGCCAACGATCTGGTGTTCGGCTCGAACTCGGTGCTGCGCGCACTGGCCGAGGTCTACGCCTCCGATGACGCGAAGAAGAAGTTCGTCAACGACTTCGTCGCGGCCTGGGTCAAGGTCATGGACAACGACCGGTTCGACCTGCACCGGTAATCGAACCGCACAGGAACGAAAAACCCCCGCGGACTCCGCGGGGGTTTTTCGTGTAGCTAGGCCCGGCGGGCGCGTCGCCAGACGGCCAGAACGACCATCGCCCCGAGTGCGATCAGCCACGGCCACGCCCCGTGCTGGTAGACCCACCCGGCCAGCGTCCGCTGCACCCGCCCGGCGGCAGCGATCACCGGATCGTCGGCGTTCGCACCCGCGCCGAACAGTCGCAGTTCGAACCAGCCGTACCAGGCGACGTAGAGGCCGACCAGGATCATCACCACACCGCTGATCCGGTTGACGTAAGGCAGGATTCGCCGCATCCGGCCGGTCAGCGCCGAACTCGCGACCGCCGCCCCCACCGCCAGCGCGCCGACCACCAGCGTGATCCCGGCGGCATATGCGATGTACACGCTCACCCCGCCCATCAGCGATCCGGTTCGCAGGCTACCGCCGGTGACGGCGAGGAACGGACCGACGGTGCACGACAGCGACGCGATCGCGTAGCCGACTCCGTATCCGTACATCGAACCGAGCCGGGCCGTCGGCGTCCATCTCGCTCCCCTGGCCGCCGATGGGATCACCAGTTCGCGGCCTGAGAGCAGCCACAAACCAAGACAGACCAGGACAAGGCCGACCACCAGCGTCACGTAGGGCAGATAGCGCTGGACAGTCGAGGCCACCGAGACCGTAAGGACGCCGAACAGTCCGAACACCGTGAGGAATCCGAGTGCCATCGCGGCGGTCGCAGCCAGCGCACGGAACACCGCGGTCAAGCGGCCGCTATCCGCCCGTTGCACGACCAGGGTCAGATAGGCGGGCAACATGGCGAACCCGCACGGGTTGAACGCCGCCACCATCCCGGCGGCGAACGCCAACCCGATCAGTTCGCCGTTCACCGCTAGGAGGTCAGCGCTCGCACCCGGTCGCTGAGTTCCTGCTGCGACATCGCCGATGTCGGGTTGTTGACGAAGGTCGACGACCCGTCGGGCTTGAGGAACACGTAGGCCGGCTGCCACGGCACCCGGAACTTCGCCCAGATCGACCCGTCCGCGTCGTTGAGGTTGGTGAAGTTCAGGTTGTACTTCGACACGAAGTTCTGCATGGCGGCGTTGTCGGCGCGGGTGGCGACGCCCACGAAGGTGACGCCCGGATTCGCCGCGGAGACGGCGCTGACACTGGGCGCCTCCATGTTGCAGAACGGGCACCACGGCGTCCAGAACCACAGCACGGCCGGCTTGCCCTGCAGGCTACTGCCGTTGAACGTGCCGCCACCGAGTGTCGTGCCGGTGAAGTTCAGATCGTCGGCCGATGCAGTCGCCGGACGACCGAGGCTCACCGTGAGCGCCAGGATGGCCAGCACCATCGTCATCGCCCTGATCATGTGCGTCTTCATCCTTCGAGCCTAGGAACGGCCGCGGGGTATTCGCCACGATCCGCGACCAACGGTCAGAAACGCGTCATACCGTGAGGCCGTGGCTGACGATCTCTCCCGGGCCTTCGGGGAACTGCTCGATGAAATGCGCGCGGTCGAGCACAAATTCCTCACCGCCGATCCGCCCCTGGACGAACCCGATGTGCTCGACGGGTACCGCCTGACGTTCTCGTTGCTGCGGGTCGCGGTCGACGCCTACGTCTGGGGCGACAAGGACAACCCGCGCTTCGTCGACGTCATCGGCCCCTATCTGAAGTGGGGCGGCGACAATTCCGACGCCTTCTACCAACTCGCGCCGGTCGACCCCGCCCGCAGTTACCGGATCCGCGGGAACCGCGGCGATTCGGTGTACCTGTCGATCACGGTGTACGGCGGCCCGGATGACGGCCACTACAGCAACCGGATCGTGCTGACCCGCAACCAGCGCTCGATGGAGTTCGACGCGGACGGCAACTTCGAATTCCTGCTCACCGGACTCGACGACGACGCCGTCGTCGCATTGACCCGTGACTATCTGGACAACCCGGAGACCGACCGGCGCGCGACCTGGACGATCGAGGCCCTCGATCCGCCGGCCCGGCGCCGCGACGACCGTGCGCATCTCACCCGCCGGTTGCGCGCCGCCCGCACCTGGATCGCCGAGCAGTGCTCGTTCATCCCCACCCGGATCGCTCCGCCCAACGAGATTCACGAACCGTTCCCGGTTCCCCAGCATGCGTACGGATGGTCAGCCGCAGATGCGGCATATGCCATGGGCGCCTACGACTTACAGCCCGATCAGGCTCTCGTCATCGACGGCAGGTCGCCGGATTGCGTGTTCTGGAACCTGTGCCTGTGGAACCCGTTCCTGCACACCTTCAACTACGACTACGAGCGGGTCACCATCAACGGCGCCCACGTGCGCTACGAATCCGACGGCTCGTGGCGGATCATCGTCAGCGACCGCGACCCGGGACATCCGAACTGGGTGTCGACCGCCGGCCGGCAACGCGGCCTGATCTGGCTTCGCTGGTTCCTGCCGGCGCAGACCCCGACACGGCCGCTCTGCCGCGTCGTCGGCATCGACGAGGTGTCGCGATGAAGCCCGACCCCGTCCGCATCGACGATCTCGCCGAACCGGTCTACCCCGAGGCTTCCAGGCCCGTGCGTGAGGGCCTGGCGGGCTACGGTTCCCTGCTCGAGCTGACCCCGGACGCACTGCTGGCGGCGGCGGCCGAGCGCACCGGGTTGAGCGATTTCGGCGACCCCGCCTTCCGAGAACGCCTCGATCTGCTGTGCACGGCACTGCGCACCGAAGCCGATCTGTCCGACACCGGCGTGGCGGTGGTGTTCGAGCAACTCACCGGCAACCTGGTCAACAGGCTCCGGCTGGAGGCCCTGATCGCAGCCCATCCCGAGATCGAATCCGTCGAGGTGGACAAGCCGATCATCATCTGTGGGCTGCCCCGCAGTGGAACCACCCACCTGCACAACCTCATCGCCGCCGACCCGGGAATCCGCTCACTGCCGTACTGGGAGAGCCTCGAACCGTTCCCCTCGCCCGAGGAACCCGGCGAACAGGCGCGCCGGGACCGCTGCGCGATCGGCCTCGACATGGTCGATCAATCGATGCCCTACTTCAAACGCATGCATGAGATGACCGTCGACCACGCGCACGAAGAGATTCAACTGCTGGCCAACGACATCTCCGGGATGCTGTTCGAGACCACGTACTACATCCCGAGTTTCGCAGCGCACTACAAGGCGACAGATCAGCGGCCGTCGTACGCGTACCTCAAACGCAGCCTGCAGGCACTGCAATGGCTGCGCGGCGGCAGCCGATGGGTGCTGAAGTCACCACAACACCTCGAACAGTTCCCCACCCTGTACGAGACCTTCCCCGACGCGACCTTCGTGGTGACCCACCGCGACCCCACCGAGGTGACCCGCTCGATGGCCACCATGGTGGCCTACGGATCCCGGATGGCGCGTGCCCATCCCGATCCGCACACCCTGGGCCGGTACTGGCTCGATCGTGCCGACGACCTGCTCAACGGCTGCCTGCGCGACCGCGACGTACTACCCGCCGGGCAGTCGATCGACATCCGCTTCGGCGACTTCATGGCCGACGAACAGGGCACCCTTCGCGCGGTCTACGACCTGGCGGGCCGCCCGTACGACGATGCGGTGCGCTCGGCGATGACGGCCTTCATCGCGGCCCACCCGCGCGGCCGCCACGGTGAGGTGATCTATGACTTCGGCGCTCTGGGCCTGGACCCCGATGACGTCGCGCAGCGGCTCAGCGCCTATCGACAGCGGTTCGTCACCGGCTGAACACGCCTCTCAGCAAATAATAATTTCTTAGTGGAGTTTTAGAGAACCGCCACCAAGCACTGCATATTGGCGGGTTAGCCTCTGGTCACAGCAACGATTAGGGGGCGCCATGTCCAGCTTCACCTCCCGCTATGGGAACCCTGCCGACGATTACAAGGGCGCCCACATCTGGGCCCGTTGCCGGCACAACGCCACCGTCGTGGCGGTCGGTGGACGGATCGACGCCCGCAATGTCGACCATGTGATCGGGCGGACCGTCCGGGTCGTCCGCACGGATGCCCCCTTCGTTCTCGACCTGAGCGGCGCGACCTCGTTCAGCGAGGCGGCCGTGCGCCTGCTCACCGCCGTCGATGATCACTGCACCGCCCTGGGCGTGCAGTGGGCACTGGTCGCCGGCGATGCGGTGGCCCGCCGGATTCAGCATGCGGACTTCCCCATGCTGAACACCGTGGCCGAGGCCGAGCACGCCTTCGACGATGCCCTGATGCGCCGTCGACGGATGCTGCTGCCGCTGCTGCGCAAGACCGCCTGACTTCGTCACGCCGGTACCCTGTCACTTGTGGGTCGACTCGCTCTGACGTGCGCGCTGCTGTGCGCGTGCCTGTCACCGGCTGTCCCCGTCGCGGCGGCTGACCCGGCCCCGGCGCCCGGTATCAGCGACGGCACCTACACCGTGGGCAAGGACATCGCCCCGGGTGTGTACGCCTCGGCGGGCCCGCTGCCCGGCCAGGTCTGCTACTGGCGCCGCGGGGGCGCTGACAACGTCACACTCAACAATGCGATGTCCAAGCAACCTCAGGTGGTCCAGATCCTGGACACCGATGCGACGTTCCGGACCCGGGGTTGCCTGCCCTGGCAGTTGACCGACGCTCCCCTCCCGGGCGAGACGCCGCCCTGGCTGTCCCAACTCCAGTTGCGGCACAACCTCGACATCCTCAACGGACTCGCCGGCCAGTCCGGCAACGGCCAGCTCCCGCCCTACTGATTCACTTCCCGGCCATCACAGGCGGCGGACAGGATCCGTGATCCTGTAACTGCTCACCTCCGGCGAAATCACCGGTTTCGCCGTCGGCGCGGTCGGCCAGGATCACGAAGCCGGGCCTGCCGTCCCGCAGCGCTCCGACCACCACCAGCGTCTGGATTCCCATCTCGTCGGCGGGGTTGGCCAGCTTTGCGGCACGCAACCGGAAAGGGTTGGCGGACAGCTGATCTCCGTCAACCCACATCGCGTCGTATGTGTGATCGGCCAGCAGCGCCGGGAAGGGCGCCCAGTCCGGGCCGATTCCCGATGCGTACCGGATCACCGCATCATGGACGTCGGCCCGCACACAGTCGATGTGGATGTGCAACTGGTTCTGCGACCTCGACACCGAGGAGTTGACCGCCAGGCTCATCCACTCCCGCGGCAACGCACCGCCGGCAGCCGCCTCGGTGAAGGATCGCGCCTGCCATGCGGCAGCGAAGTAGTTCGGCGCCCCGGGCGCCAGCAGCTCCGGGCTCTCGACGCCGGACACCTTGGCAGTGGGGATCAGCAGGTACTGCCTCGGCCCGATGGTGTCTTTGAGGATGGCCCAGCCACCGTCGAGGTCCACCGCGGCGCACGGCGCCGGATCACGGTAGGCGACCTCGTCGACGACGCACTGACCGCTGACCAGATTCCACAGCGCATCGGAATCCGCCCCCGCAACGCCGGATCCGGTGATCAGCATGAGCGCCGCCGACGCCCAGGCTGCCTTTCGTCGCATCGCCCCACCTTACGATCGGATGCGTGATCGTCCTGCTGCCCCCGTCGGAGACCAAGCGATCCGGCGGAGACGGACCGCCGCTGCGACTGAACAAACTCAGCACTGCGGAACTGACGCCATTGCGCACCGAACTCCTCACCGAACTCGTCGATCTGGCTGCAGATCCGCAGGCCTGCCGCAAGGCGCTGGGAATCTCCACGTCCCAGGACGACGAGATCGCCCGCAATGCCGCACTGCGCACCGCACCGACGATGCCGGCCATCAGGCGCTACACCGGAGTGCTGTACGACGCGCTGGACATCGGCTCGCTGTCCAGGGCCGCGGCAGCCCGGGCCGGTGCCCGGTTGACCATCGGGTCCGCCCTGTTCGGCCTGCTGCGCGCCGAGGACCCGATCCCGGCCTACCGGCTGTCGGCCGGGTCCAAACTGCCCGGCCGGCCCGGTCTGCCGGCCCGATGGCGGCCGGTGCTGGAACCGGTACTCGCCGGCCTGGCCACCGACGAACTGGTGGTCGACCTTCGCTCAGGCGCCTACGTCGGACTGGGCCGGGTCGAGCGCGCAGTTCGGGTCGATGTGCTCGCCGAGTACCCGGACGGCAGGCGCACCGTGGTCACCCACTTCAACAAGGCCCACAAGGGACGACTGGCCCGAGCCCTGGCCACCACCACATCCGAACCCGGCACCGCGGCCGCAGTGGCCGCAGTGGCACGTAAGGCCGGGATGCGTGTCGAACGCGAAGGCGAAGATCTGACCATCGTCGTACCCGCCTGATGCATCATGACGTGATGACCTCCCGCTGGCAGGAAAAGACCGATGCCCCTCGGGGCGAGGACTATGACGCCCACTGGCAGGTTCTGGCCGATTCCGGCCAGAACATCCACGGCGAGGCTGACCTGGTCGAGTCACTGCTGACCAGGCCGGATCAGACCGTGCTCGACGCGGGCTGCGGCACCGGCCGGGTGGCGATCGAACTCGCCCGTCGCGGCCATCCGGTATGCGGTATCGACTCCGATCCGCGGATGCTGAAGACAGCACAGGCCAAAGCGCCCGAATTGCCCTGGCTCCAGGCCGATCTCGCGAAACTGCCCGCGAGCGTGCCGGCGGCGTTCGACATGGTGCTGCTGGCCGGAAACGTGATGATCTTCCTGGAACCCGGCACCGAGAAGCAGGTGCTCGACGCACTGGCGGGCCGGCTGTCCCCCGGCGGTCTGCTCGTTGCGGGTTTCAGTCTGCGTCCGCATCAATTGACGCTGGAGCAGTATGACCGCCTCACCGAAGGCGCCGGCCTGAGGCTTGTTCACCGCTGGTCGACCTGGGACCGCGAACCGTACTCAGGTGGTGACTACGTGGTATCGGTGCACGCGCGATGAGACTGCCCACCGGGTACTCCCACGATCAGTACAACGCGTTCACCACGCGACTGGCCGCAGCCGGCTATCAGACGACCACCATGCGGGTGGTGGGCGGATCGATCCTGGCCCTCGGGCTGCCCGCCGTGCTGGCCGGCGTGGTTCCCAATGCCACGCCGTGGCCTGGATTCCGTCTCGTCTACGCGCTGATCGCACTGGCCTGCATCGGCCTGGCCGCTCCGTGGTTCCGGTATCGCTGGCCGACCCGACGGGAATCCACCGCCGTGGTCGTGTTGGGGACCATGGCGCTTGCGGGCGGCTGCCTGGCCACCATCGACCCGATGTCCGGCCTGCTGACCGCGGTCGCCTTCCTGTTCATCCTCGGATTCGCCGCGTTGTTCCTCGGTTCGCGTCTTCTGCTCGCGGCCGCCGTCAGCGCCGCACTGACCGTCGCAGTGCTGGCGGTTCGGATCGCACGCGATCAGGGCGTCGCAACGGCCATCGCGGTGACGACGCCGATCGTCCTGCTGTGTGTGGTGGTCACCTACGCCTGCCGCACCATCGCCACAGTCGGCGGCGATGACGGCAGCCACGCCGATCTCGATCCGGTCACCGGACTGATGACCCGGGAGTCCTTCTACGAACATGCCTCGACGCTGCTCGGCGCACGGCACCGCGATGACGACCGCTATCTCGTCATCGCGGTGGTCACCGTCGACACCCTCAGCGTCATCGCCGGGGTGCACGGATCGCGCGGGACCAACCAGGCCCTGGTGTCCGCCGGGCAGGCACTGCGCGAGACGGTCCGGCGCGGTGCGGTCATCGGACATCTCGGCGAGTCCGACTTCGTCGTCGCCGACACCTTCACGATCCCGGATCCGACTCCGTTGGTGGAACGGATCCGCGGCGCCATCTTCTCGACCCCGTCGGGGATCACCTCGAGCATCGGAGTGGTCAGCACGGCGCTGCGACCGATCGCTGACCGGCCGCCGCACGATCTTCTCGACGAGGTCATCGGACTGGCCACCGGTGCGATGAGCGAGGCCCGCCGTGACGGCGGCAACCAGGTTCGCTACATCCTCGACAAGGATCTGCGCCGCGACGGCGGAATGGCCTCATGAGATGGAACGCACTGCTGCTCATCGCCACGTTGGGAATACCGCCGGCCATCGCCGCCGCTGACACCGCAGGGCCCCCCGACTTCGTCGACCTGCATGAGGTCGCGCCGAGCATCCTGAGCGACATCCGCTACTTCACTCCGCACAACTTCACCGGTCACCCGATCGACGGCTACCAGGCGCCGATGTGCATCCTGACCCGGACGGCCGCCGAGGCACTCGGTCGGGCACAGCAGGCCTTCCTCGAGCATGGGTACACACTGAAGGTCTACGACTGCTACCGGCCACAGCGGGCGGTCGATGATTTCGTCCGCTGGGCGCAGGATCTCACCGATCAGCAGATGAAACCGGAGTTCTATCCGCGAGCCGACAAGTCGACACTGTTCGCCGACGGCTACATCGCCGGGAAATCCGGCCACAGCCGCGGCAGCACCGTCGATCTCACCCTCGTCGAATTGCCGGCGGCCACCACCTCGCCCTACGTCGTGGGACAGCCGCTGGTTGATTGCGCTGCGCCGCAACAACTCCGGTTCGCGGACAACTCCATCGACATGGGCACCGGGTTCGACTGCTTCGACACCCTCGCCAACACCGTCGATCCGCGCATCGACGGTGATCAGTTCAAGAACCGCACGTTGCTCCTCGACGGCCTTGAGCGCGAGGGATTCGTCAACTACGACAAGGAGTGGTGGCACTACACCTTCAAACCGGCCGACCGGGGTGAGCCTTACCCGGACACCTATTTCGACTTCCCTGTCGGGCCGGACCCGTCAGCCTCCGGTTAATGCGCGACGCAGAAGGTGCAGCGCGACCGTCGTCGAGCGCTCCCGGATATCGGCCCGCTCACCCGGTACCCGCACACATCGGGTGATCACCGGGCCGCCGGCGATTTTGACGCAGAACCAGACGGTGCCCACCGGTTTGTCGGGCGTGCCGCCGCCCGGACCGGCGATGCCGGTGATGGCGACAGCGGTGTCGGCGTC
>CAYFMA010000040.1:0-31492 GCA_964344085.1 uncultured Mycobacterium sp. | reverse complement strand
CGTGGAGGGCGCTGGTGACGCGGACCAGATCCAGGGCCGCATCAACCAGATCCGCAGCGAGATCGAGAAGAGCGACTCCGACTACGACCGCGAGAAGCTGCAGGAGCGCCTGGCCAAGCTGGCCGGCGGTGTTGCGGTGATCAAGGCCGGCGCTGCCACCGAGGTGGAACTCAAGGAGCGCAAGCACCGCATCGAGGACGCGGTGCGCAACGCCAAGGCCGCCGTCGAGGAGGGCATCGTCGCCGGTGGCGGCGTGGCCCTGCTGCAGTCGGCTCCTGCGCTCGACGAGCTCAAGCTGTCCGGCGATGAGGCCACTGGTGCCAACATCGTCCGGGTCGCGCTCGAGGCCCCGCTGAAGCAGATCGCCTTCAACGCCGGCCTGGAGCCGGGCGTCGTCGCCGAGAAGGTTCGCAACTCGCCCGGCGGCACCGGCCTCAACGCCGCCACCAACGAGTACGAGGACCTGCTCAAGGCCGGCGTCGCCGACCCGGTCAAGGTCACCCGTTCGGCGCTGCAGAACGCGGCGTCCATCGCGGCGCTGTTCCTGACCACGGAGGCCGTTGTCGCCGACAAGCCGGAGAAGGCCGCCCCCGCGGGCGACCCGACCGGTGGCATGGGCGGCATGGACTTCTAGGTCCGGTTTCACAGTCCCCTGCAACAGGGCCCGGCTCCTCGGGGAGCCGGGCCCTGTTGTGTGTCTGGGTCAGATCAGCTGGTCTCGAGCGGCACGCAGTCGTGCGGGCAGCCGGTCGGGCCGGCGGGGGCATCGCCCGCGGGTCGGTGCAACACCGCCCGTTGCGGGCTCACCGTCAGCGAGGTTCCCAGTGCTCCGGTGCCGTCGACGATGAGCGAGTAGCCGCCGGGTTCGCGTGGCGGCCAGACCAGCGTGACGGCGTCATACTGCTCGAGATTGCGTGATGTGGTGGCTCCCGCGGCACCCAGATCGAATACCCCGCCGGTCAGCACCGGCCGCACCGCGATGGCGTGCGCGCGGTGGTCGGCGCCGACCGTGATGAGGTAGGCGTAATCGAAATCAGCAAGCGCACCGGCCAACTCGTCGATATCGACTTTGACGCTCATGTCACCGGTGCCTTTCGCTTTCCACGGATCAGCGTGCCGGGTCGCGCGTCGGTCGGCACCCCGTTCTCGGCGATGACCTCGCCGGAGACGATCGTCGCCACGTAGCCGTCGGCGGTTTGATCGAGCCGGCGTCCGCCGCCGGGCAGGTCGTGAACGATCACCGGACGGTGCAGGGTCAGCCCGGCGTGGTCGATCACGTTGAGATCGGCCTTGTAACCCAACGCGATCCGGCCCCGGTCCAACAGCCCGGCGACCTTGGCGGGGAGCGTTGTCATCTGCCGCACCGCCTCGGCCACCGTGAGCCGGCCGCCGGCCCGATCCCGGGCCCAGTGTGCCAGCACGAAGGTGGGATAGCTTGCGTCACAGATCATTCCGTAATGTGCCCCGCCATCGCCCAGGCCGAGGACCACATCCTCGCGACGGATCAGTTGGCCGAGGGTGTCCAGCGAGTTGTTCTCGAAGTTCGCCAGAGCCACCAGCATCATGGCGTGCCCGTCGTCGTCGAGCAGACGGTCGTAGGCCTCTTCCAGTGGGCTGACGCCGCGGGCGACGGCCCGGGCCAGGATGCTGTCCTGTTTGGAAGGTTCGTAGTTGGCCGGCTCGGTGAGCGGGAAGATCCACTCCCAGGCGCGCGCGAAGTGCATGAAGGGATGACCCTCGCCCGGGCTGTCAGCCAGAATCCGTTCCCGCACTTCGGGTTTGCGCATCTCGGCGACCCGCTGTTCTAGGGGCAGACCGGCGATCTGCTGATAGCTCGGGTACAGCACGAACGGGTTCGCGGTCAGCTCCAGTCCGATCACCAGACCGATCGGTCGGGCGAAGACCTGCGCGGTGATATGGCCGCCTGCGGCGTTGAACTTCTCGATCAGGTTGACCGCGCCCGGCCAGATCGGGTCGCCGGAGTTGCCGGTCGTCAGCGTGAACGTCACCGGCAGCCCGGCGTCGGTCGCCACTTCGAAGACCTGCTGCAGCACCCGCTCGTATCCGCCGGCTGGGATGTCGGGAATGAACTGCAACAAGCCGCCGCCGGCGTCGGCGACTCCGGCGGCGATCGCCGAGATCTCCTCATAGGCGGCGTCGTAGGTGGGAATCAGTTCGCCGCTTCCGGTCTTGTGGAAGGCGAACCGAGACGAGGAAACCCCGAGTGCGCCGACCTCGATCGCCTCGGCGGCCAGCTTGCGCATAAACGCCAGATCCTCGGGTGTCGCCGGTTCCCGGTCGGCGCCGCGCTGACCCATCACGTAGACCCGCAGCGGTGAGTGCGGCAGGTAGGCGGCGACGTCGATGTCCCGTCGCCGCGACTCCAGTGAGTCGAGGTACTCCGGGAAGGTCTCCCAGTCCCACGGCAGCCCGTCGGTCATCACGACGCCGGGGATGTCCTCAACGCCGGCCATCACATCGACCAGGACGTCATGGTCCTGCTTGCGGCACGGAGCGAAACCGACGCCGCAGTTGCCCATCAGCGCAGTGGTCACCCCATGCGCTGACGACGGCGTCATCCGCTCCGACCAGATCGCCTGCCCGTCATAGTGGGTGTGCAGATCCACGAATCCCGGGGTGACGAGCAGTCCGGTGGCGTCGATCTCCCGTGCGCCGGTGCCGTCGACGGCTCCCACCGCGACGATCAACCCGCCGGAGACCGCGACGTCGCCGCGGTATGGCTCACCACCGAGCCCGTCGACGATGGTTCCGTTTCGGATCACGATGTCGTATCCCCTACCGGTGCCCATGAGTGTCAGATTACGTCGCGTCGGGCGCGGCGCGTAGCGTCGATTTCATGGCCGAATCCGTCGCGTCCGCACGGGAGATCCTGCGTGACGCCTTCACCCGGCTCATCGAGCATGTCGACGAGATCTCCGACGGCCTGACCGACGAGGTGTCGTTCCATCGCCCGACCCCGACGGTCAACAGTATCGCCTGGCTGATCTGGCACAGCGCCCGAATCCAGGACGCCCAGATCGCGCATATCGCCGGGATCGAGCAGGTGTGGTTCAGCGCCGGATGGGTCGACCGGTTCGCTCTCGACCTGCCCCGCGATGCCCACGGCTACGGTCACACTGCCGAGGAGGTGGCCAAGGTTCGCGTGCCCGCCGATCTGCTGGCCGGTTACTACCACTCGGTGCACAAGATGACGCTCGAGTACGTCGCGACCGTCACCGACTCCGAGCTCGCCCGCATCGTCGACGAGAGCTGGGATCCGCCGGTGACTGCAAGTGTGCGCCTGGTCAGCATCATCGACGACTGCGCCCAGCACCTCGGGCAGGCGGCCTACATCCGGGGGATGCTGTCCTGACCGAAAGAGTGTTGTTGGGCTGGCCGCTCGTCGGCATGCCCCTGATGGTTCTGTTGGGTCTGGGTGTTCGTGACGGTGCGACCCCGCTCGACGGATTCTTCCAGCAGGCACAAGGCGGCCCGCTGAGTTGGCTGCTGTTCTTCACCGACGAGCGCACCGCCAAGGTTCTGCTGCTGGCCACCGTGGCGGTCTCTCTCTACCGGCGGCTGTGGCCGTTGGCCGTAGCGGCGGTGGTCGTACCCATCGGAGCCTGGGGGGCAACCGAGGCGCTCAAGCCGTTGTTCGGACGGCTCAAGGATCAAGGTCTGGCCTACCCGAGCGGGCACACCACGGTGATGGTCGTGCTGCTCGGCCTGCTTATCCTGGCGGCAGGTGCCAAACGCTGGATTGTGCTGGCGGCCATCGTATTCGGAGTGCTCGGCATCATCGGCCAGGCGGTCAGCTATCACTATTTCACCGACACGGTCGGGTCACTTCTGCTGGGCAGTTCGTTGGTGTGCCTGGCCGTCGTCGCGTTGCGAAGGTTGCGGATCTGATGCGCTCGGCGGCGACGGTGTTGATGTGGTTGATCACCACGGCGCTTCTGGCCGTGGCGCTGCCGGCAGCCTGGGTTCAGTTTCATCTGGTCGACCGCGCAGGCTATGCCGCACTGGCGCAGCGGGCCGCTGCCGATCCGCAACTGCAGTCGGCGATGGCGACAGAGCTCACCGCCCAGGTCGGCAGACTGAGTGTCACGGCCGATTCCGCGGTCGTCGGCCCGATCGCCCGGCTCTACACCGCAAGCTCGAGTTTCCCTGCTCAATTCGGACAGGCCAATGCCTTTGCGCACCGCTGGCTTTTCACCGACACCGTCGGCTCAGGTCGCGACGAGCAGGGCCGCTGGGTGATCGATTTCGCGCCGATGCTCTCCGACACCGCCTTCGCTCAGACCTTGCGGGACTACAACGTCAGCGTCCCGTCATCGGTGCCCATCCCGCTGACCGACAATGCGTCGACGACCGTGCGGCCTGGAGCGCTGCGCGAGGTCGGCATGTGGTGGCCCTGGGCCACCATCGGTGCCGCAGTGCTCGCTGCTGCGTCCGCAATGTTGATGCTGCTAGCCGCGCCCAGCCGAGGCAAGGCACTTGCGGCACTCGGAGTCGCTGCCCTTCTCGTCGGCGGAACCGGATGGGCTGCAATCGAATTAGGTCAACGCTATCTCAATCGCGCTCTCAACGGCACCTCCGGTGCCATGCGCATCGTGGCCGACGCGATGGTCGCCACCGCCCGGGACAGCATGCATCAATGGCTCAATGTGACGCTGATCGCCGGCGGGGGACTGGTGCTGGTCGGAGTGATCGTCTCCCTCCTGGCCGGCCTGACCCGTCCCGTCAGCGTTCGGTGAGCATCCTGTGCAGGAACGAGAAGGCGAGCGCGGACTTGAACGCCGTCTGCGCGTTGTCGGCGGCGCCGGCGTGCCCTCCCTCGATGTTCTCGTAGTACCAGACCCGGTGACCGGCCTGCTCGAGTGCGGCGGTCATCTTGCGGGCGTGCCCGGGATGCACGCGGTCATCACGCGTCGAGGTGGTGATCAGCACCGGGGGATAGGTCTTGTCGGTGCGGATGTTCTGATACGGCGAATACTGCGAGATGAAAGCCCATTCCTCCGGATCGTCCGGATCGCCGTACTCGGCCACCCAGGAGGCCCCGGCCAGCAACAGGTGGAATCGCTTCATGTCCAGTAGCGGAACCTGGCACACAAGGGCGCCGAACAACTCCGGGTACTTGGTCAGCATGATGCCCATCAGCAGGCCGCCGTTGCTGCCGCCCTGTGCGCCGAGTTGCGCGGCGGTCGTGATGTCGCGGGCGACGAGATCGCGTGCGACCGCGGCGAAGTCCTCGGCCACCTTGTGTCGGCCGCTTCGCACCGCCTGGGTGTGCCAGCCCGGCCCGTACTCGCCGCCGCCGCGGATATTGGCCAGCACGTAGGTGCCGCCCCGGGACAGCCACAGCCGGCCCAGAACGCCGCCGTAGCCGGGGGTTTGGGCCACCTCGAACCCGCCGTAGCCGCCCAGGAGGGTCGGCCCCGGTCCCGCGCCCGGCCGGCTCACCACGAAGTACGGCACCCTGGTGCCGTCATCGGAGGTGGCGAAGTGCTGAGCGACGTCCAGTCCGTCGGCGTCGAAGAACGCCGGGGCGGATTTGATCGGCCTCAGCGTCCCGCCGGCGGTCCCGTGCAGCAGTGTCGACGGGGTGAGGAACCCACTGGAGTCGAGGAAGATCTCGTCGCCAGTGTGGTCGGTCGCGACGATCACCGTGTTGCTGCTCGGTTCGAGACCGGCCGCCGGTTCCCGGGTCCAGCTCCCGGGCGTGACGACTTCCACGCGGCTTGCGACATCGGCGAGGGTGATCATCACGAGCCGGTCCCTGGTCCAGGCGTACTGGTGCAGGCAGGTCCGCTCGTCGGGGGCGAACACAACGCTCAATTCGGCTGTGCCGTCGAGGAACCGCTCGTAGTCCACAGCCAGGAGCGAGCCGGCCCGGTAGACGTCGTCGCCTCCCGAAAGATTCGGCCGGTACCAGTCGGTGCGCAGTTCGATCAGCAGCCAGTCGCGGTGCACCGAGACGCTGGCGTCGGTCGGGGCGTCGATGTGCACCAACTCGCCGTCGGCGCGTAGTTGGAAGACCTGATCGTTGTAGAAGTCCACCGCGCGGTAGAGGAGGGTGCGTTCGTATCCGGGGGTGCGGTCCACACCAGACGTCACGGCGACGTCGCTCACCGATCCGGTGAACAGTGTTGCGGCCTGCTCCAATGGCTCGCCGCGGCGCCAGCGCTTGACGATCCGGGGATAGCCCGACTCCGTCAGCGAATCGGGTCCGAAGTCGGTTCCGACGAGCACTGTGTCGTGATCGGCCCAGGCGACCCTCGACTTCGCCTCCGGGAGAATGAACCCGTCAGGCACGAACTGCCTTGTGCCCATATCGAATTCGCGCACCACAGTCGCATCCGATCCACCGCGTGAAAGGGCCACCAGCGCCAGCGTGTGGTCGGGCTCGATCACATCGGCCCCGGCCCATACCCAGTTCTCACCGTCGGTCCGGGCGAGCTCGTCGAGATCGATGACCACGTCCCAATCCGGGGATTCGCTCCGGTAGCTGTCCAGCGTGGTGCGGCGCCACAGCCCACGGGGATTGGCCGCATCGCGCCAGAAGTTGTAGAGGTATTCGCCGCGCCGCCGGACGTAGGGGATGCGGGTGTCGGTGTCGAGGACCTCGAGTGCCTCGGCGCGCATCCGCTCGAACAGTTCGTCGCTCAGTTCGGCGGTTGTGGACTCATTGCGCGCGCGCACCCAGTCCAGGGCGTCCTCGTCGTCGATGTTCTCCAGCCACAGATACGGGTCCTCGACCATGGCCGCCATTCTCGTCGTCGCGGTAATGTGAACTGCGTTACATCGTTGCACGCCAGGAGTCGCCCATGTCATCAGCGGGAGTTCCGGACCGCGTGCTGATCACCGACGCGGCCGCCGATCTGCTGCGCCGGCTGCAGGGTAGGCACGGTCCGGTGATGTTCCATCAGTCCGGCGGTTGCTGTGACGGGTCATCTCCGATGTGTTACCCCGAGGGCGAGTTCATCGTCGGGGATCGCGACATCCTGCTCGGTGTGCTCGAGGGCGCCCCGGTATGGATCTCCGGCCCGCAATACGAAGTCTGGAAGCACACCCAGGTGACCATCGACGTCGTTCCGGGCCGCGGTGGCGGATTCAGCCTTGAGGCTCCCGAAGGGGTGCGGTTCCTGATCCGGGGCCGGGCGTTCACCGACGGGGAATTGGCGGCCTTGTCGGCGAATCCGGCCTCGACCGGCGCTGAAATAGCTGCTCGGCACGCCGAAGTAGGTCCGCCGCAGTAGCGCGACCGGCGGTTATCGTCGGATTCGTGATACCCCTTCCTCGGGGCTGGCTGCTCACGAGCGCGTTGCTCCTCGGCGTCGTCGCAGGACAGATTGCGGCCGTCATAGCCAAACTCGCCATCGACTCGACGCTGCGTCCAGATGTCATCGTCGCCATGGTCGTCGGAATCCCGAGCGTGCTGGGTCTGCTGCTGATCGCCTGTTCCGGCCAGCGCTGGGTCACCACCGCGGGTGCATTCATCCTCGCGATGGCTCCGGGTTGGCTGTCGGTTCTACTGCTCGTACAGGTGGTGTCGGGGTGACTGACGTTCACGCCCCCGGTACCGAGTCGCATCTGACGCCGCTCTTCGACACCGGTATGCAGCCCACCGCGTCACCCGGCACCCAGCCGCACCATGCGCCGATCTTCGACACCGGTCCGCATCCGGAACCATTGCAGCCCTTGGGCTCCGAGCTCGTCGTCAACTATGTCGGTGAGCCCGCGCCGGATGCCGCCGGTGAGTCCGTGCCCGAGGTGGCAGAGCAGCCCGCAGAGGTCCCAGCGGAGCCTGAACTCGAACCGCATCCGTCAGCGCCACAGGCCTTCAGCGAGTTGAGTGCCGAGGACACTGATGCGTTCCTGAGGGCGGTCACCGGCCATGTGCCGTCGGTCGTGGTGGCGGCCAAGCCGGTCGAGGTGCCCAGTTCGTATCAGTTCGTGAAGCGCTGGCGGTTCGCGTTGATCCTGGTCGGGGTCTGGGTCGTGGCCGCCGGAGCGGGTCTCGGCTTCTATTACTGGTGGTACACCGCGCCGCACAAGACACTGCCGGTATTCGGGATCCTGCTCTACCTGGCGGCCTGCACGGTTGCCGCCATCCTGGTCTCGATGGTGCCCGACCGGCCCCAGCTGAGCGCCCTGGCCCTGGCCCTGATGGCGGCGCCGCTGGCCTCGACCGCAGCCGCCGCCGTTCTCCATGGTGCGTACTACTTCGAATGGATCGCCCGCCCGATCATCGGGTAGTCGCCTGCGGAACACAGGTCTTGTCGGTGAGTCCCTCGGGCTAAGGTAGCCCTCGTGACTCACTACGACGTCGTCGTCCTCGGTGCCGGCCCCGGCGGTTATGTCGCCGCCATCCGGTGCGCCCAGCTCGGCCTCAACACCGCCATCATCGAACCGAAGTACTGGGGCGGTGTCTGCCTCAACGTCGGCTGCATCCCTTCCAAGGCGCTGCTCCGCAACGCCGAGCTGGCACACATCGTCAGCAAGGAGGCGGCGACGTTCGGCATCAGCGGGCAGGTGAGCTTCGACTTCGGCGCCGCATTCGACCGGAGTCGCACGGTCGCCGATGGCAGGGTCGCCGGCATCCACTATCTGATGAAGAAGAACAAGATCACCGAGATCAGTGGCTATGGCCGATTCACCGATGCCAACACAATCGTGGTCGACCTCAACGACGGTGGCACCGAGACCGTCACCTTCGGCAACGCCATCATCGCGACCGGCAGCAGCACCCGGCTGATCCCCGGCACCTCGCTGTCGAAGAACGTGGTGACCTACGAGGAGCAGATCCTCTCGCGTGATCTGCCCTCCTCGATCATCATCGCGGGTGCCGGCGCGATCGGCATGGAGTTCGCCTACGTCATGAAGAACTACGGCGTCGACGTCACCATCGTCGAGTTCCTTCCGCGCGCGTTGCCCAATGAGGACGCCGAGGTCTCCAAGGAGATCGAGAAGCAGTACAAGAAGCTCGGGGTGAAGATCCTGACCGGTACCAAGGTCGAGTCGATCACCGATGACGGCGCCGGCGTCACCGTGGTCATCAGCAAGGACGGCAAGACTGAGGATCTGCGGGCCGACAAGGTCATGCAGGCCATCGGTTTCGCCCCCAACGTCTCCGGCTACGGTCTGGAGTCGACGGGAGTCGCGCTCACCGACCGCGGGGCCATCGCCATCGACGACTACATGCGCACCAACGTGCCGCACATCTACGCCATCGGTGACGTCACCGCGAAACTTCAGCTGGCACATGTGGCCGAGGCAATGGGTGTGGTGGCCGCTGAGACGATCGGCGGTGCCGAGACGCTGCCCCTGGGCGATTACCGGATGATGCCGCGGGCGACTTTCTGCCAGCCGCAGGTGGCCAGCTTCGGGCTGACCGAGGAGCAGGCCAAGGCCGAGGGGTACGACGTCAAGGTGGCCAAGTTCCCGTTCAGCGCCAACGGCAAAGCACACGGGCTGGCTGATCCGACCGGCTTCGTCAAGGTGATCGCCGACAGCAAGTACGGAGAAATCCTCGGCGCCCACCTGATCGGACCGGATGTCTCCGAACTGCTGCCTGAGCTCACATTGGCCCAGAAGTGGGACCTGACCGTCAACGAACTGGCACGCAATGTCCACACCCACCCGACCCTGTCGGAGGCGTTGCAGGAGTGCTTCCACGGCCTCGCCGGCCACATGATCAATTTCTAGATGCCGATAGTCCCTGTTGCGGTAGCCGGGATCGGGGGGGCGATCCTCGGTCACATCCTGTGGCTGATCGGAATCTCGATAGCGCGCGCAACCCCGTCGCCGGCCCCGTATGTGCTTCTGTTCTCGGCGCTGTTTCTCCTTGGCGGTGCGCTGGCGCTCTACCACGCGCGCCAGAACTATCAGCACAAGCAATGGGTTTGGGCGGCGTTCCTCGCAGGCCTGGCGGTATCGCCGATCCTGTTCACCATCGTCGTGCTCGGCGTGACCTACCTCTAGTCACGCTGCGGCCGGTCAGTCCGGAAAATCCATCGGAACGCGCAGTGCCGCCAGCATTGCGGCGATCGCGTCGTAGTTCGTTGCCAGCGCACAGAATTCGATCATCTGCTGTCTGGTCAGGTGTGCCGCCAGTGCTGCCCAGCTCTGATCGGAGAGGTCGCGGGTGAGAATGAGCTCGTCGACCGCCGTCAGCATCGCGCTCTGACGTCCACTCAGGCCCTCGGCGCCGGGGCCGGTGAAGATCTTCTCCTGCAGCGCATCGTCCACACCCCGGGATCTGCCCAGCCGGCGGTGCTGCTGGAGTTCGTACTCCGAGTTGCGTAGATGCCCGACTCGTAGGATCACCAGTTCCTTATCGCGCTTGGGCAACTTGCCCCAGTTGAGCAGCAGGCCGGAATAGGGCAGGAAGGACAGGAACAGCAGCCGGTGCTGACCCAGGGTGGTGAACAGATGCATCTGGGGCGCTCGGATCGACTTCGCGGCAATGCGGGAGATGCCCCAGTTCACCAGGCCCAGTTCACTTCGGTCGCCGGGCGTAATGCGTTGCGGCTCTGCCACTTCAGGATTCCTTCACCAGGTACGGCGACACCGTGCTGCGATGCTCGTCGAGATCCAGTGCCCGGCCGAGCGCGGGGAAGGCCCGCTGCGGACAGTTGTCCCGCTCGCAGACCCGACAACCCGAGCCGATCGGCGTAGCACTGTCGGAGGAGAGGTCCAGACCCCTGGAGTAGACGAGCCGATTGGCATGACGCACTTCGCAACCGAGGCCGATCGCGAACGTCTTGCCCGGCTGGTCGTACCGCGAGGCCCGTCGCTCGACGGTGCGGGCCACCCACATGTAGCTGCGGCCGTCGGGCATCTCGGCGATCTGGACCAGAATCTTGCCCGGATTGGCGAACGTCTCGTAGACGTTCCACAGCGGGCATGTGCCACCGGCCGAGGAGAAGTGAAAGCCGGTGGCGGACTGACGTTTCGACATGTTCCCGGCCCGATCAACCCGGACGAAGGAGAACGGCACACCGCGCATCGAGGGCCGTTGCATAGTGGACAGCCGGTGGCAGACGGTCTCATAACTCACCTGATAGAACGCGGAGAGCCGTTCGATGTCGTAGCCGAAGTTCTCGCTCGCATCGTGGAACTGCCGGTAGGGAAGTACCGCGGCTGCCGCGAAATAGTTGGCCAGCCCCAGGCGTGCCAGCTTGCGGGATTCCTCGCTGGTGAACTTGCCCTCTGTGACCATCTGATCGATCAGATCGCCTACCTCCAGGTAGGCCAACTCGGTGGCCATCTTGAAAACCCGCTGACCCGCGGAGATGTTGGCGCTGATCTCCATGGTTCTGGTTGCGGGGTCATAGCGGTGCAGCACCGTGTCGCCGAGGTCGATCCGGCGGGTGATCTTCACCCCGTGTACTTCGGTCAGTCGCCGGAACAGTTCGCCGGCTAACTCACCGCGGTGCATCCGCATCCGCGCGGTGAGGTCTTCGGCAGCGGTGTCGAGTTCATGCAGATAGTTCTGTCGTTGGTAGAAGTAGTCCCTGACCTCTTCGTGCGGCATGGTGATCGACCCGCTGCCGCTGCCGTCGTTGTAGCGGTCCTCAGTCGCCTCCGCCAATTGTGCCGTTGTGATCCGGTAGCGCCGGTGCAGATTCACCATCGCCCGGGCTATTGCCGGATGTGAACTCACCATCTCGGCGAGCTCGGCAGGTTCGACGTCGGCGTCCAGATCGCGGTCGAACATCACCTCGCGCAACTCGGCGACCAGCCGGGTGTCGTCCTGGGAGGCGAAGAACGTCGCATCGACCCCGAACACCTCGGTGATCCGCAGCAGAACGGCAACGGTCAGCGGCCGCACGTCATGCTCGATCTGATTGAGATAGCTCGGTGAGATCTCCAGCATCTGGGCCAGCGCCGCCTGGCTGAAGCCGCGTTCGCTGCGCAGTTGACGCACCCGCGATCCGACGAACGTCTTGGGCATTACGCCAGCCTACCGAGGTGTGAAGGGGGGGTTTGCAGAGTTGGCTATGATCCGAAACCATGGGTAGGGACAGCGGACTGGCCAAGGCGTTGATGCCGGTACCCGAACCAAGCCTCGATGTGTTCGAGCGGCAGTGGCCGCTGCGTCCCGCGGACGTGGACCGGCTGGGCAGGCTGCGGATGGACGCCGCACTGCGCCATATCCAGGACATCGGTCAGGACCAGTTGCGAGAGAACGGTCATAACGACACCCACCCGCTGTGGATCGTCCGCCGGACGATGGTGGACATGATCGCGCCCATCGAGTTTCAGGACATGCTGCGATTGCGCCGCTGGTGCTCGGGGGCGTCCAACAGATGGTGCGAGATGCGGGTGCGCATCGACGGCCGTCGGGGCGGCCTGATCGAATCCGAGGCGTTCTGGATCAACTTCAACCGGGAAACCCAGGGACCGGCCCGTATCGCCGATGACTTCATGGAGGCGCTGCTGCGCACCACCGAGGTCGACCGGCTGCGCTGGAAGTCCTATCTGAAGGCCGGCTCACGCGAGACCGCCGAGGAGATCCGCGAGTTCCCCATCCGGGTCAGCGATATCGACCTGTTCGACCATGTGAACAACTCGGTGTACTGGAAGGTCGTCGAGGAGTTCCTGGCGCCGCATCCCGAACTGCTCGAGGCTCCGCTGCGGATCACGATCGAGCACGACGCCGCGGTTGCCTACGGCGAGAAGCTGGAGATCCTCTCGCACGTCTACCCGCCGGGTTCGACCGATAAATTCGGCTCGGAGCTGACCGACCGGACGGTGAGGACGCTCACATACCTGGTCGGAGACCAGACCAAAGCGGTGGCGGCGATCTTCCCGCTCTGACGGTTGACCTGCCGAATCTCCAATCAGCTTTGCAATCTTCGCAAGTTAACTCGGATCAATTGCCGAAATTCGCAAATTGCAAGGGTTTGACCTGCGCATATCTACTGTGACATCGTCCTGTTAGCAGCCCAGCGAAGGCGTCTGGGTGTTAGCAAGTCTGGGCGACACGAAGAAATGGAGAGGTTCAATGTCGAACGTCGGTAAGCCGAAGAGCGCCGCGGAGATCCAGAAGGACTGGGACACCAACCCGCGCTGGAAGGGCATCACCCGCACGTACACCGCCGACGACGTCGTCGCCCTGCAGGGCACCGTCGTCGAGGAGCAGACCCTGGCCCGTCGCGGCGCCGAGGTGCTGTGGAAACAACTGCACGACATGGACTTCGTCAACGCGCTGGGCGCGCTGACCGGCAACATGGCCGTCCAGCAGGTTCGCGGCGGACTCAAGGCCATCTACCTGTCCGGCTGGCAGGTCGCCGGCGATGCCAACCTCTCCGGCCACACCTACCCGGACCAGAGCCTCTACCCGGCCAACTCGGTCCCGGCTGTCGTCCGTCGAATCAACAACGCGCTCATGCGTGCCGATGAGATCGCCAAGGTCGAGGGCGACACCTCGATCGACAACTGGCTGGTGCCGATCGTGGCCGACGGCGAGGCCGGCTTCGGTGGCGCGCTGAACGTCTACGAGCTGCAGAAGGCGATGATCGCCGCGGGCGTCGCCGGTTCACACTGGGAGGACCAGCTGGCTTCGGAGAAGAAGTGCGGCCACCTCGGCGGCAAGGTGCTGATCCCGACTCAGCAGCACATCCGGACCCTGACCTCGGCCCGCCTGGCGGCCGACGTCGCCGACGTTCCCACCGTCGTCATCGCACGCACCGACGCGGAGGCGGCCACCCTGATCACCTCCGATGTCGATGAGCGCGATCAGCCGTTCATCACCGGCGAGCGCACCGCCGAGGGCTTCTTCCGGATCAAGAACGGCCTCGAACCGTGCATTGCCCGCGCCAAGGCTTACGCCCCCTACTCCGATCTGATCTGGATGGAGACCGGCACCCCGGATCTGGAGCTGGCCAAGAAGTTCGCCGAGGGCGTCAAGAGCGAGTTCCCGGACCAGATGCTGGCCTACAACTGCTCGCCGTCGTTCAACTGGAAGCAGCACCTCGATGACGCCACCATCGCGAAGTTCCAGAAGGAACTCGGCGCTATGGGCTTCAAATTCCAGTTCATCACGTTGGCCGGCTTCCACGCCCTTAACTACTCGATGTTCGATCTGGCCTACGGCTACGCCAGGGAGCAGATGAAGGCTTACGTCGAGCTGCAGGAGCGCGAGTTCGCCGCCGAGAAGCGCGGCTACACCGCCACCAAGCACCAGCGCGAGGTCGGTGCCGGCTACTTCGACAAGATCGCCACCACGGTGGACCCGACCTCGTCGACCACCGCTCTCGCGGGCTCGACTGAAGAGGGCCAGTTCCACTAAGTCCGGCGGAGTAAGACCAGGAGGACCCCGCCCGCTTCGGCGGGCGGGGTTTCTCATTTGCCGACAATCCTTAGGAGAGAACGTGACTGAAGTGGCGATCGAACGCGTCGGCGTGATCGGTGCCGGACAGATGGGCGGCGGTATCGCGGAGGTTTGTGCCCGGGCTGGTGTGGACGTGGTGGTCTTCGAGACCACCGAAGCCCTCACCACCGCGGGCCGCAATCGCATAGTCAAGTCACTGGAACGCGGCGTCAGCTCCGGCAAGATCACCGAGCGCGAACGCGACCGTGCCATCGAGAAGCTGCGGTTCACCACCAAGCTCACCGACCTCGCCGACCGACAGCTGGTCATCGAGGCAGTGATCGAGGATGAGAACGTCAAAGCCTCGATCTTCAGTCAGCTCGACGAGATCATCACGGACCCGGACGCGGTGTTGGCCTCAAACACCTCGAGCATCCCGATCATGAAGATCGCGGCCGCCACCAGGAACCCGCAACGGGTGATCGGTCTGCACTTCTTCAACCCGGTTCCGGTGCTGCCACTGGTCGAACTCGTCAGCACCCTGGTCACCAGCGAGGCCGCGGCGGCGCGCACCGAGCAGTTCGCCGGTTTGGTGTTGGGCAAGCAGGTGGTCCGCTGTTCAGACCGCTCCGGTTTCGTCGTCAACTACCTGCTGGTGCCCTACCTGCTCTCGGCGATCCGCATGGTGGAGGCCGGGGTCGCCACCATCGAGGACGTCGACACCGCGGTGGTCGCCGGACTCTCCCACCCGATGGGACCGCTGAGGCTGTCCGACCTCATCGGTCTGGACACCCTCAAGCTCATCGCCGACAAGATGTTCGACGAGTTCAAAGAGCCGCTCTACGCACCGCCGTCGCTGTTACTGCGAATGGTGGAGGCCGGCCGGCTGGGCAAGAAGTCCGGTCAGGGCTTCTACAGCTATTGACGGTAAACTCATATCGTGAGTGATGTCGACGCGGATCTGACTCCCTATTACGAGGAGTCGCAGTCCATCTATGACGTCTCCAACGACTTCTTCGCCTTGTGGCTCGGGCCGACCATGGGCTACACGTGCGGCTACTACGAGCGCGACGATATGAACCTCGAAGAATCCCAGAATGCCAAGTTCGATCTGGCACTGGGGAAGCTGAACCTTGAGCCCGGTATGACCCTGCTTGACGTCGGGTGCGGCTGGGGTGGCGCGCTGGAGCGGGCCGTGCAGCAGTTCGACGTCAACGTCATCGGCATCACGCTGAGCAAGGCGCAGTCGGAATTCGCCCGCCAGCGGCTGGCCAAACTCGACACCAACCGCTCCATCGAGGTCCGTTTACAGGGCTGGGAGGAATTCGACGAGCCGGTCGACCGGATCGTCAGCATCGGTGCGTTCGAGGCTTTCAAGGTCGAGCGTTATCCGCTTTTCTTCGAACGGGCTTACAACATCCTGCCCTCCGACGGCCGGATGCTCCTGCACACCATCCTTGCGCACACCCAGAAGTTCTTCCGGGACAACGGGATCAAACTCACCCTCAGCGACCTCAAATTCATGAAGTTCATCGGTGACGAGATCTTCCCGGGCGGACGGCTGCCCGCAGTCGAGGACATCGAGGCACTGGCCGCGGGCTCAGGCTTCACTCTTGAGCGCGCTCACCTGTTGGGCCCGCATTACGCCCGAACGCTGGACATGTGGGCGGCCAATCTCGAGGCCACCCATGATGAAGCCATCGCGATGACCGATGAACCCACCTACGACAAGTACATGAAGTATCTGACCGGCTGCGCCGACTTCTTCCGCCGTGGCATCACCAACATCGGTCAGTTCACCCTCGTCAAAGGCTAGCGAGCTTCTTCTTCTCGGCCTCGACATCGAAATCCGCTGCGGGCCATGACATGTTCATGTCCGCCAGCGCCTCGATCAGTAATTCGGTGACCGCCAGCCGGGCGTACCACTTCTTATCGCAGGGCAGTACGTACCAAGGCGCGTAATCGGTCGACGTCCGATCCAGGACGGCTTGATACGCCTCCTGGTAAGCCGGCCACAGCTTGCGCTCCTCGAGATCGCCGGGGTTGTACTTCCAGTACTTGTCGGGCCGCTCGAGCCGTTCGGCCAGTCGTTTCTTCTGCTCTTCCATGGAGACGAACATCGCGACCTTGATCAGCGTCATGCCGGTGTCGACGAGTTCCTTTTCGAAGGCATTGATCTCGTCGTAGCGCTCCTCCCACTCGTTCTGGGGCACCAGGTTGTGCACCCGGACCACCAGAACGTCCTCGTAATGCGAGCGGTCGAACACGCCGATATAGCCGGCAGGCGGCAGGGCGTTGTTGATACGCCAGAGATAGTGGTGCGCGCGCTCCTCCTCGGAGGGCTTACCGAAGCCGGTATAGCGGATGCCCATCGGACTGCCCGCGCCCACCACATGTTCGACCAGGCCGCCCTTGCCCGCGGTGTCCATCCCCTGCAGCACCAGCAGCACCGAGCGCCGGTCGCCCAGTTTGCCGTTGGCGTAGAGCATCTCCTGTAGGGCGGCGAACTTCGCACTGCGGTCGGCCAGGATGCCGGCGTCCTCTTTGGAGCCGGCGAAGCCCGGGCTTGAGTCGGTGTCCAGATCGGCGATCTTGCTGCCGGGTTTGAAGCGCAGAATCTCTCGCGGCGTGTGGGTCCACTGCTGTGGGAGGTCGGTTCCGGACTTTTTGGCCATCGCCGAAGACTAGTCCGGCAGCAGCGGCGCCGGGTGTGGCTCGGAGTTGAATCTCTCCAGTGAACCGCCCACCTCGACGATCCCGCACAGTGCGCTCCAGCACAGCATGGTCAGGTAGTCGATCAGTTCCTCTGTTGTCATCCGGGGGTTCGACATCCACGAATGCGTCGCCAGCTGGACTCCGCCCACGATCAGATATGCCCAGGTCTCGACTCCCCGGGTGTCCATCCCGACACCCTTCATCCGCTGGCGCAGCATCAGAGCGAGCATCCGGGCGATGATCTGCTCGGAGTCGGCGATGACCTTGCTTCTGCCGGCCGAGTTGTTGGTCATCACGAACCGGTACGGCTCGGGTTCGGAGGCCACCGTCTCGACATAGACCCGGATGATCTCTCGCGTGAGATCGAAACCTTCGAGGTTGGTCGACAGCGCGCCTGCCATGTTGGGGATCAGCGTGGTCTGGGTGAAGCGCATCATGACCGCGGTGGTCAGATCGTTCTTGTCGACGAAGTAGCGGTACAGGACGGTCTTGGAGACACCGATCTCGGCGGCGATCTCGTCCATGCTGACATCACTGCCCAGTCGGCGGATGGCGTCCAGTGCGCCGTCGACCAACTCGGTTCGGCGTTCCACCTTGTGCTGATGCCAGCGTCGTTTGCGGCCGTCGGTCTTGGCCATCTGCGAAGTCACGATATTTCGGATTCTACCGGTGCTGGGGCAGAAAGTTGTGACGGCCGGTCACAGTAATCATTCGGGGTTATGCCGAGGGGGGACTGCGCCGGACCGGAAATAGCGGATGATGGTGGCGTGGCCGCTAAACATCGCCTTCCGGAGTTGCCGGCTCGCGCCGTCACGTCACTGGCTGAGTCGTTCGCCGGCGCGGACCCAGTGGCCGACGCCGAGCGGTTGCGCAATCTGCGCCGGATGAAGGCGGTGGCACTGGGCTTTCTGATCGGCGCGACGGTGATCTTCCTGGCCTGCAAATGGGGCGAGGCGCGGGGCGGCGCCGCGTGGCTTGGTTACGCCGGCGCCGCGGCCGAGGCCGGAATGGTGGGCGCGCTGGCCGACTGGTTCGCGGTCACCGCCCTGTTCCGGCATCCACTGGGCCTGAAGATTCCCCATACCGCGATCATCCCGCGCAAGAAGGATCAGCTCGGCCAAGGTCTGGGCCAGTTCGTGCGGGAGAACTTCCTGTCCGCCGAGGTCGTCGAGACCAAGCTGCGTGACGCCGAGATCGCCGGCCGGATGGGCAAGTGGCTCTCCGAGCCGCAGAACGCCGACCGGGTGGCCGCCGAGACCGCGACGATTCTGCGCGTCGGGGTGGAATTGCTCAACGATGAGGACATCCAGCACGCCATCGACAAGACCATCGTCAAGCGCCTCGCCGAGCCGCAGTGGGGACCTCCGGTCGGCCGCGTGCTGTCGCAGCTGCTCGCCGAGAACCGGCAGGAGGCGCTGATCCAGCTGCTGTGCGACCGTGCCTTCGAGTGGGCGCTTAACGCCGGCCCGACCATCGAGCGGGTCGTGCTGCGCGACTCGCCGACCTGGTCACCGAAGTTCGTCGACCAGCTGGTCGGCGACCGTATCCACCGCGAGTTGATGGACTTCACCGACAAGGTGCGGCGCGACCCGAATCATGAACTGCGCCAGTCGGCTACGCGGTTTCTCTTCGAATTCGCCAACGATCTGCAGAACGATTCCTCGACCATCGCCAAGGCTGAAGCCGTCAAGGGACAGCTGATGGAGCGTGATGAGGTGACCCGAGCCGCTGAGACGGCCTGGAAGACGCTCAAGCGCTTGGTGCTCGAGGGTGTGGACGACCCGTCGAGCGCACTGCGCGAGAGGATCGCCGATTCGGTGGTTCAGATCGGGGAGTCACTGCGCGATGACGCCGATCTGCGCGACAAGGTCGACGGTTGGATTCTGCGCGGCGCCCAGCATCTGGTCACGCAGTACGGCGGTGAGGCCACCACCTTGATCACCGACACCATCGAACGCTGGGACGCTGAAGAGGCCAGCCGGCGCATCGAACTTCATGTCGGCAGGGACCTTCAGTTCATCCGGATCAACGGAACCGTTGTGGGTGCACTGGCCGGACTTGTGATCTACGCCATAGCTCAATTGCTATTCTGAACTGCGCTAACACCCGCTTGCAATAGTTAGCACTCGGGCGTATCGTGGAGTCATGCCCCAAGACATCGGAAGCTTCATCCGCGCTCAGCGGGAGGCCGCGGAGGTCTCGGTGCGTCAGCTCGCTGAGCGGGCTGGGGTGAGCAATCCCTACCTCAGTCAGATCGAACGCGGGCTGCGCAAGCCGTCCGCCGAGGTGCTCAGCCAGATCGCCAAGGCGCTTCGGCTCTCCGCCGAGGTGCTCTACGTCCGTGCCGGCATTCTCGAACCTGGCGAGCCCAGCCAGGTTCAGGACGCCATTGTCGGCGACACGGCGATCACCGAGCGTCAGAAGCGGGTACTGCTGGACATCTACACCTCGTTCCTTCAGCAGAACGAGAGTGCCCGCAAGGAGTTGCCGTCTGCGTAACACCCTCACCTCAGTTCAACGCTGAAAAAGTTCAACGCTGAAAACCGTTCAACCCCGAATCTCCTCAGTAGAGAGAAAATCGAAAGGAGCCATCGAAATGGCTAAGAAGACCAAGAACGAAACCACCGTCGAGGACCTCAAGGCCCCGCTGCTCGCCGCAGTCGGCGCCGCTGACCTGGCGCTGGCCACCGTCAACGAGATCCTGGCGAGTCTGCGCGAGCGCGCCGAGCTGGCCGGCGACCGGATGGACGACCGTCGTGCTGCCCTGACCCGTCTGCAGGAAGAGCTGCCCAAGCGGACCGAGGAGCTGCGCGGCAAGCTCACCACTGAGGAGCTGCGTCGGGCTGCGGAGGAGTTCTTCGAGGACGCCACCGAGACCTACAACACCCTGGTTCAGCGTGGCGAGGCCGCTCTCGAGCGACTGATGGGCCAGGCAGAGTTCAAGGAGGCCGCCGGCCGTGTCGAGGGTTACGTCGATCAGGCCGTCGAGCTGACCCAGGAGGCTCTGGGCAACGTGTCGGCGCAGACCCGCGCCGTCGGCGAGCGGGCCGCCAAGCTGGTCGGCAACCTGCCCGCCAAGAAGGCTCCCGCCAAGAAGGCCCTCAAGAAGGCTCCGGCCAAGAAGGCTCCGGCCAAGAAGGCCGTCGCCAAGAAGGCTCCGGCTAAGAAGGCTCCGGCCAAGAAGGCCGTGAAGAAGGCCCCGGCCAAGAAGGTCACCCAGAAGTAAGAACCGGCCGACCCAGTCGACCACAAGACGGCACCCGCCTACCCTTGAAGCCGTGATGCTTCAGGGTGTGGCGGGTGTCGTGCTTGATGTGGTGTTCTGGGCGGTCCTGGTCGCCAATATCTTCGCGTTCGTGCACGCGGCGCTGCAGCGGCCTGACGCCTACACCGCCACCGACAAATTGACCAAGCCCGCCTGGTTGGGCATTCTCGGCGTCGCCGCCCTGCTGTCCTGGGTGCTCGGTGTCACGGGGATGGCCATCTCCGCGGTCGCTGCCGGGGTGTATCTGGTCGACGTCCGGCCCAGACTCCTTGAAGTGCAGGGGAAGTCACGCTGAAGCTCCTGCTAGCCGTAGTGTCCACCGGCGCCGCTCTTACCGTCTCAGCCGCGCCGGCGGCCTCAGCCGCGGCACCGCCGTATATCGATCAGGCGCGCTGGGTGAGCTACGGCGGTCTGGCTACCTTGCGCGTCTACCCGACCATGGCCGGTCGCGAGATGGCCGGAGAGTTCGCAAAGACCTCCGCGGAGGCCGGCGAGGCGTGGCGTGAAGTGCTCGCACTGGCCCCTGACGCCGACACTCCCGGCATGCGCGCCCAGTTCGTCTGTCACTGGAATTTCGCCGAGTTCGCCCAGCCGGGCAAGACCAGTTGGGATCTTGAACCGTGGCGGCCCGCCGTCGATGACAACACCATGGTGCTGACGGGCTGCAACCCCGGCGGGACTGAACGGGGTTAGGCATCTAGTTCCGGTTCCGGAACTAGATGCCGGAGAAGCAGGGGTCCTGCGCTCCGTTCGGGATCGTCGCGTTGCTCGTGACGTACTTGAGGTCGATACCGCTGTCGGTGACCTTCACGCTATCGGCATGGATACCCATCGGCAGGTTCTTGACCAGCGCGGTGGTGAACGCGTCCAGCGCGGGCTGCACCGATTCGCGCGGCAGGGTGAAGCCCAGTCCGGTTACACCCACCACCGTCAGCGCGAGATTGTCGTCGACCACCCGAGGCTGCACTGTCACGCTGCCCAGCGGGCCCTGAATCTCCATGGTGCCCGCTGACGGATCGGTGGTGACCCCGGATACCAGTCCGCCGATGAACGGGATGATGCCCTGCACGGTCTGCTTGATGCCGTCGGCCGACCATGTCACGTCGGCGTCCAGCGCACCGAGTGTGCCCGCCGAATCCGACGTGGGGTTGATCCGGACGTCATCGAGGCGCAGTCGAAGTTTCATTCCCTTGGCCTCACGGATCTGATTTCCCGCCGTCTCCACCCTGATGTCGCGATAGTTGTGAGTGAAGTGCTGAATCAGGAACGGCCGCATGCCGAATGACACGCTCACGTTGTCGCGCACCACGCAACTGACCGCCGACGCCACGATCGAGTCGGCCTTGCGCCGTGCGAAGAGTTCCCCGCCGAGCAGGCCGGCGAGAACCAAGGCCACCACGATGACAGCGATCAGCAGGGCCGACAGCGGATCGCGGCGTTCGGCCTCGGGTTCCCGATCGTAGCCCGGTGCGGGGTGGTGGACGGGTGCCGGTTGCGGCGGCACGGGGAACTGCTGAGTGGGCGGTTCCAAGGGGCCCTGCGGCGGCGTCGTCACCGTCGCGATTCTGCCGTATCGGGCCGCGCGAACTCTGTTCGGTTACGCAGCACGGCGAGGGTCTGCCGGACCTCGTCGACGACGGTGGTGTCCACGTCGCAGAGCAGCAGTTGCGGGTCGTCGCCCGCTTCGGCCATCACTTGGCCGAACGGTGACGACACCAGGCTTCCGCCGACCCCGGTCGGCGCCATCGTCGATCCGGCTAGTTCGTCACCCGGATACGCCTGACCGGCCGCGGCGATGAAGCAGGCGGAGTCCAGCGCCCTCGCCCTGGCCAGCAGCGTCCACTGGTCGAGCTTGCCCGGGCCCGCTCCCCATGAGGCGCTCACAGTGATCAGTTCGGCGCCGCGGTCGGCCAGTTCGGCGTAGAGCGCCGGGAAGCGGATGTCGTAGCAGAGTGTGATGCCGACCCGCACTCCGTCGACGGTGACGACGACCGGTTGGCGGCCGGGCGCCACGCTGTCGGACTCGGTGAACCCGAAGGCGTCGTAGAGGTGGATCTTGTCGTAGCGGGCGTCGACTCCAGGTCCGGTGGCCAGGATGGTGTTGGTGACCCGGCCGTCGGGGGCGGGGGTGAACATCCCGGCGAACACCGTCACGCCGGCGTCGGCGGCGATCGCCCGCACGGTATCGGCCCACCGGCCGTCGATCGGTTCGGCGACGGGGGTCAGCGGGACTCCGAACCGGCACATGGTGCCCTCCGGGAAGACCACCAGCCGGGCGCCGGCATCTGCTGCCCGACGGGTGTAGTCCCGGACAGTCCGCAGGTTATCGGCAGGGTCGGTGCCCGACAGGATCTGCGCACATGCAATCCGCATGGTGATCACTCTACGACTGACCAGGGCACGGTGAGGACGGCGTCGCGGCCCGGCCGTCGTTGTGATCCCATCGGCAAGCCGCCGGCAGCCAGATCGGCCAGCATCGCACGCCAGCGCGCCCGAGGCCCGAACACCGACTGTCCGGCCGCCGCGGCCCAGGCGCGGTCGGCTGCGCTGAGCAGCGTGTGCACCGGATGTCCCGGAACATTGTGGTGGATAAGCACTTTCGGCAGCCGCTCGGCGAGATCCGATGGAGTATCGATATGACGCGGATCGCAGGCCAGGGTCAGGCTGATCGGGCCTTCCTTGTCCAGTAGCACCCAGCAGCAGCGCCGGCCCAACTCGTCACAGGTGCCGTCGACGATCAGACCCGACGGCGCCAGCGCAGACTGCATGGTCTTCCATGCCGCGGCCACATCCTCTTCGGGGTACTGGCGCAGCACGTTGAACGCGCGCACCAGCACCGGTCGCAAGCCGGCCAGTTCGAAGCCGCCGAGGCCGAATTCGACGCCGGCACCGGTGGCGGCCCTGGCGGTTTCGACGCGCTCGGGTTCGATCTCCAGGCCCACCACGCGAACCCCGGGAGCGATCACGCGCAGTCGCGATGCGAACTCCAGGGTCGTCACCGGCAGTCGTCCATAGCCGAGGTCGACGGCCACCGGATCCGGCACGGACTGCAGGGCTCCCTGGATCGCGGCGGACCCGATCATCCAGCGATCGGCCTTTCGTAACCGGTTGACACCGGTGGTTCCCCGGGTCGGGATGCCGATCGGGCGCCGGGGTTTACTGATGGCCTGCCACCCAGTCCGTGGTGAATTCACCCTCGGTGCTGAACATGGTCTGCAACCCGTTGACGATCCAATGCTCGATCTGGCCTCCGATGATCGGCACCTTGACCCGGCACAGTGTCTGCAACTCCAACTGGCTGCCGCTTGCGGTGTCGGACAGCACGTATTCGCCGGAGATCTCCACCGGCGCTTTGGGGATCGCCGCCGAGTAGTGACCGACCGCCCTGTTGCCGGTCGGATCAAGGGGGTCGAAATGCTGATGGCGGGTGATGGTGAAACTGCCCGGGACCACCGGTCTGGCGATCGGAGGGAGATCCTGCGCCGAGATCGTGTGGGTGAACGCGATATCGGTGCCACTCGCATCGGTGTCGAAACGGGCGATCTCGGTGCGAAGCGAGTGCGCCCGGTAGAACTCGACCAGGTCCTCCCAGTATTTGATGGTGGTGAAGTCCTGGTAGACCGCGGCAACAGGTTTGTCGACCCCAACCACGTAGCTCATCCGGCGTGACATGACTCAGTGATTCTCGGCTATCCAGGTGGTGGTGAAGCGCTGTTCGGAAATCAGCAGCTGCTCCAATTGGGTCCCGATGAAGTTCTCCAGCTTGCGACCGACCAACGGGATACGCACGTCCACCGTGACGCGGAAGGCCAACCGCGACATGGCATCCGACGTGGCCAACCCGCCTTCTCCGAGCAGTGAGACGGGTGCTCCGGCGATACTGCCTGCGACCGTGGCCTCGGCCCTGCCTTCGCTGACAGCGGTCCAGGTCTCGGCCCGCCGGATCTCCAGATCTCCATGGTGAAACTGGTGGATCACATTGGGCAGCCTGCTGGCGTGCAGCACCTGGGTGGTCACCACGTCGAGGCCGCCATCGGTGCCGATCTCGAACCCGTCCAGACGGACTTCGTCGGCCCCGGATTCGGCCAGCCGGGCCAGCCAGTATTTCTCGTCGCGCATTGCGCGGTGCACCTGCTCGACGGTCGCCGGGTACTCGGTGGCCATGTCGAATGAACGGGGCATAGCTGGTGAGGCTACCGTTACCTCGCGTGACGCCCAGGGAGGTTTTCGGTGGCGCCCGGGTCGAGGAGAACGTCCCGGTCGCTGGTTTGACCACCCTGCGGGTCGGCCCGGTCGCCCGGCGGGTGATCACCTGCCACAGCACCGACCAGATCGTCACGACCATGCGGACCCTGGCCGGCGAGCATGGCCCGGTGCTGGTGCTCGGTGGCGGCTCGAACGTCGTGATCGCCGACGATCTCGCCGGGCTGACAGTGGTGCGGCTGGCTAATTCTCAGATATTCGTGGACGGCCCGGTGTTGAGGGCCGAAGCCGGAGCGGTTTGGGATGACGTGGTGGTGCGGTCGATCGACGCGGATCTCGGTGGGCTGGAATGCCTCTCGGGAATCCCCGGTTCGGCCGGTGCCACGCCGGTGCAGAACGTCGGTGCCTACGGGGTGGAGGTGGCCGACAGCCTGACCCGGGTACTGCTGCTGGACCGCCGGGACTTAGAGGTGCGGTGGGCGCCGGCCGGCGAACTCGGGTTCGCCTACCGGCACAGTGTGCTGAAGAACTCCGACGACGCCCTGGTTCTGGAGGTCGAGTTCGCCCTCGACCCGAGCCGGCGCTCGGCGCCAATGCGGTACGGCGAACTGTCGTCGGCCCTAGGAGTGCCTGCCGGGGAGCAGGCCGATCCGGCCAAGGTGCGCGCGGCTGTTCTTCGACTGCGGGCAGGTAAGGGCATGGTGCTCGACGCCGCCGATCACGACACCTGGAGTGTCGGTTCTTTCTTCACCAATCCGGTCGTCTCATCCGATCAGTTCGACCGCCTGCAGGCGGTGACAGACGGTCAGGTCCCGCACTACCCAGCCGAGGGCGGAGTGAAACTGGCAGCCGGTTGGTTGGTCGAACGGGCCGGTTTCGGCAAGGGATTCCCCGGCGGCGGGCCGTGCCGGCTCTCGACCAAACACGCCCTGGCACTGACCAATCGAGGTGGCGCACGCACGGCCGATGTGTTGTCGCTTGCACGCCGGGTGCGGGACGGGGTTCGCGAGGCGTTCGGGGTGACCCTGGTGCCCGAACCCGTCCTGATCGGCTGCGCGCTGTAGTCGCCTATCTTGGATTGACGTGAGTCCTCTCAGCCGACGGCAGGCGCTGAGCCTGCTGGCACTCGGTGGTTGCGCCGCATTGGCCGCGTGCCAGCGCGACGGCGCATCCAACGCCGGACGCACCGGCACGCCGTCGCTGAGCTACACCCCGGCCGACGGGTCGTCCGGCGTCCTGCCCACCGTTGCGGTGTCGGTACGGGTCGCCGACGGCTGGTTCCAGCGCGTCGCACTGACCAACGCGGCGGGCAAGGATGTCGCCGGGGCGCTCAACCGGGACCGTACCGTCTTCGTCATCACCGAACCGCTCGGCTACGGCGGGGTCTACACCTGGCGCGGTGCCGTGGTCGGCCATGACGGTCAGTCCTCACCGGTCAACGGATCCTTCAGAACGCTGGCGCCCACCAAGGTGGTCAACGCCGGGTTCCAACTCTCCGACGGACAGACCGTCGGCATCGCGGCGCCGATCATCATCCAGTTCGACGCACCGATCTCCGACAAGGCGACAGTTGAGCGGGCATTGACGGTCACCACCAATCCGCCCACCGAAGGCGGTTGGGCATGGCTGCCCGACGAGCGGCAGGGCGCCCGGGTGCACTGGCGCAGCCGGGAGTACTTCGCCCCGGGCACCGCCGTTCACGTCGACGCCAGGCTCTACGGGGTGGCATTCGGCGACGGCGCCTACGGCGGCGCCGACTCGACCCTCGACTTCGACATCGGCCGGCGCCAGATCGTGAAGGCCTCGGCGCCGTCGCACCGCATCCAGGTGGTCACCGACGCCGGCGTGATCATGGACTTTCCGTGCAGCTACGGACAGGCCGACAAACCCCGCAACATCACCCGCAGCGGAATCCACGTCGTAACCGAGAAGTATTCGGACTTCTACATGTCCAACCCGGCCGCCGGTTACAGCCACATCCACGAACGGTGGGCGGTGCGGATCTCCAACAACGGCGAGTTCATTCACGCCAATCCGGCGAGTTCGGATGCGCAGGGCAACACCAACGTCACCAACGGCTGTATCAACCTCTCCACCGAGGATGCGCAGCAGTACTTCTACACCGCGATCTACGGCGACCCGGTCGAGGTAACCGGCACCTCGATCGAGTTGTCCTATGCCGACGGCGACATCTGGGACTGGGCAGTGGACTGGACGGAGTGGAAGTCGATGTCGGCTTTGTCGCCGTCAGCACTGTCCGGTCAGCAGGGCGCGAACATCCCGAGTGCCGCTCCCGCCACCCCGACCGATGCGCCGACGCTGTCGGGAACCCCGAGCGCGACCACGACGACGGGCGCCGCTAGACCCGGCGGTTGAACCGGCTCGCGCTGGCCTGATCCCGTGGCCGGAGGATCACCTGATCAATATTGACGTGCGCGGGACGCGAGGCGACGAAACCGATGACTTCGGCGACGTCCTCGGCCACCAGTGGGGTGATGCCCGCGTAAACCGACTCCGCGCGCTGAGTGTCACCGTCGAAGCGCACCAGCGAGAACTCGGTCTGCACCGCTCCGGGGGCGATTTCGGTCAACCGAACCGGCTTGCCCAGTAGTTCACCGCGAAGCGTGCGGTGCAGTGCGCCCTGTGCGTGTTTGGCCGCGGTGTAACCCGCCCCGCCGTCATAGACCTCCAGGGCGGCGATCGAGGTCACCGTCACGATCAGGCCGTCGCCCGAATCGATGAGTTTGGGCAGCAGAGCCCGGGTGACCTGCAGGGTTCCGATGACGTTGGTCTCCCACATCCAGCGCCAGTTCGCCAGGTCGGCCTGTGCCACCGGTTCCAGCCCGCGGGCACCGCCGGCGTTGTTGACCAGCACGTCCACCCTGTGCAGGCCATCGGCAAGGGCCTGCACCGCGGCGCCGTCTGTGACATCGGCCACCACGGCAGATCCGCCGATCTCGTCAGCGAGCCGCTGGATCCGATCGGCGCGCCGGGCCACTGCCACCACGTGAAAGCCAAGTGCAGCAAGGGTTTTCGCCGTCGCTGCGCCGATGCCCGAGCTGGCACCGGTCACCACGGCGACCTTCGAGTGAGCGTCTGGTCTGGTTCCCATCGACCACAACTGTAGTAAGGCGTGTTACCTTTCTGCCCGTGATCCTTCGTGGTTGTCAGGTTGCGCACCGCGCGTGTTGTTGTCGCGCGTCCCGCTGCGCCTGATCCCACGCTGACCTCGGTCGCGGGCGCGGCGCTCAGCCCCTCCAGTCCCGAACCGAGAAGGATTCACCATGACCAGCACCCTCGCCGAACCGCGGAATTCAGCCCGCGTCCATCCGCTTGCTCCCCGCCGGAACGTCCTGGCCAACGTCGTTCCGCCCGCCCTACGGGCCCCTGAAGCCGCACCGGCGGCGGTGTTCGCGGCCATCCGGCAACGCGGCCCGGTACCGCGGGACAGCATCGCGACCCTGACAGGCTTGTCGATCGCGACGGTGAACCGCCAGGTCACCGCTCTGCTGGAAGCGCAATTGCTGCGTGAGCGCCCCGACCTCGCCGCCGCCGGAGCGATCGGCCGACCGCGCACCCCGGTCGAGATCAACCATGAGCCGTACCTGACTCTCGGCGTCCATATCGGCGCGCGAACCACCAGCATCGTTGCCAGCGATCTGTTCGGCCGGGCACTGGACGCGGTCGAGACCCCGACGCCCGGCGGCTCGCAGACTTCCGCCCTGGCCACGCTCGCCGACAGCGCGAGGCGTTACCTGGGCCGCTGGCGCCGACGCCGTCCGCTGTGGCTCGGAGTGGCCATCGGAGGAGTGGTCGATGGCGTCGGAGGGCATGTCGACCACAGCCGCCTCGGCTGGTCGCAGGCCCCGGTCGGCCCGGTCTTGGCCGGCGCCCTGGGGCTTCCGGTCTCGGTGGCGTCCAACGTCGATGCGATGGCAGGTGCGGAGTTGCTCCTGGGCCGGCAGGGAGGTCGGGGCAGTGGGCTGTACGTCTACGCCCGCGATACCGTCGGATTCGCTCTGGTGATCGATGGGCGGGTACACAGCCCGACCAGTGGTCCCGGCACCGTTGCAGGTCTTCCGGTCCAGTCCGAATTGCTTGGCGGCAGTGGGCAGTTGGAGTCCACGGTGAGCCACGAGGCGGTGCTGGCCGCCGCGCGCAGGAGCCGAATTCTGCCCGCCGCCGGACCGAACTCCACCATCTCCGCACTGCTGCGACTGGCCCGCCAGAACGCGAGGGGATCGGAAGGAGCACGCGAACTTCTGGCCGAACGCGCCCGGGTCCTCGGTGGGGCGGTGGCGCTGATGAGAGACATGCTCAATCCGGACGACCTCGTGGTCGGTGGTCAAGCCTTCACCGAATACCCGGAGGGTTCGGACCGCCTCCGGGCCGCCTTCGCCGAGAAGTCTCTGCTGGCGCCGCGGGAGATCCGGTTGTCGGCATTCGGCAACCGGGTTCAGGAGGCCGGTGCCGGTGTGGTGTCGCTGAGCAGCATTTATTCCGATCCGCTCGCGGCTATGCGGCGGGCGCGGCAGACGGTGGACCGGTGCGCGGTGTAAACATGGTGGGGTGATGCCCCGCCGGGTGGCTGTGATTTCCGTGCACACCTCCCCACTCGCCCAGCCCGGGACCGGCGATGCCGGTGGGCTGAACGTCTATGTCCTGCAGACCGCGCTGCACATGGCGCGGCGGGGTGTCGAGGTGGAGATCTTCACCAGGGCGACGTCCTCGGCCGACCCCTCGGTGGTGTCGGTGGCTCCCGGCGTGCTGGTGCGCAATGTGGTCGCGGGCCCTTTCGAGGGTCTGGACAAGTACGACCTGCCGACCCAGTTATGCGCGTTCACCGCCGGTGTGTTGAGGGTCGAGGCCAACCACGAACCGGGACACTACGACATCGTCCATTCGCACTACTGGCTGTCCGGTCAGGTCGGCTGGCTGGCGCGTGACCGCTGGGGGGTGCCACTGGTGCACACCGCGCACACGCTTGCCGCGGTGAAGAACTCCGCGCTCGCCGATGGCGACTCACCCGAGCCGCCACTGCGAGCCGTCGGTGAACAGCAGGTCGTCGATGAAGCGGACCGTCTCATCGTCAACACCAACGACGAAGCGCACCAATTGATTTCACTTCACAACGCTGATCCGGACCGGATCGACGTCGTCCACCCGGGCGTGGATCTCGAGACGTTCTCGCCCGGTGACCGCAAGGCCGCGCGCTCGGCCCTGGGCCTGTCGGCCGACGGCCGGATCGTCGCTTTCGTCGGACGCATCCAGCCGCTGAAGGCGCCCGATGTCCTGGTTCGCGCCGCCGCACTGCTGCCCGATGTGCAGGTGCTGATCGCCGGCGGCCCGTCCGGCAGCGGACTGGCCGCACCGGACAGCCTGGTCAAGCTGACGGCGGACCTCGGCATCACCGACCGGGTTACGTTCCTCCCGCCGCAGTCGCGCGAACAACTCGCCGATGTCTACCGGGCCGCCGATGTGGTGGCCGTGCCGAGCTACTCGGAATCCTTCGGGCTTGTCGCGGTCGAGGCGCAGGCCTGCGGAACTCCGGTGGTCGCCGCCGCGGTGGGCGGACTGCCGGTGGCGGTGGCCGATGCGCGGACCCTGGTCGACGGACACGACCCGGCCCGCTGGGCCGATGCCCTGGCCTCGGTTCTCAACGCCGGCGCGGCGGAAGCCGACGGATTGAGCCGCGCCGCGCTCGCGCACGCGCAGCGATTCTCCTGGGACAGCACGGTTGACGCCCTGCTGGCCAGCTACAGCCGGGCGATCGGTGACTACGGCAGCTCCCATCGCAGGGCCGGGGCGCGCGACCTGACGGCGCGGCGAAGTAGACGGCGGTGGACGAAACTTCGCGGAGTTCGCGCATGACGGCGCCGGTTGCGCAGGTGATCGAGGACGCCCTGCGCGAGCACGGACTTCAGTACACCCACTACGAGGGCGCCCGTGGCGGCGGACTGGTCGTCGAACTGCCCGGTGAGCGCAAGCTGATCACCAACACCCTGCTGAGCATCGGGGATCACTCGGTGCGCGCCGAGGCCTTCGTCTGCCGCAAGCCCGATGAGAACTTCGAGGGCGTCTACCGCTTCCTGTTGCGGCGCAACCGCCGGCTGTACGGCGTGGCCTACACGCTGGACAACCTCGGTGACATCTACCTGGTCGGCCGGATGTCGCTGGACTCGGTCACCGCCGAAGAGATCGACCGGGTCCTCGGCCAGGTCGTGGAGGCGGTCAATTCGGACTTCAACACGCTGCTCGAACTCGGCTTCAAGACCTCGATTCAGCGGGAATGGGCTTGGAGAGTGGCCCATGGCGAGTCGCTGAAGAACCTCAAGGCTTTCGCGCACCTGATCGATGAGGAGTCCAGCGGTATCGCGAAAGACGACTAGCCGCACGTGAGAGACTTCCGCGCATGGCTGACACATCCACGCTGATACTGCTGCGCCACGGCGAAAGCCAGTGGAACGCGCTCAATCTGTTCACCGGTTGGGTGGACGTCGACCTCACCGACAAAGGCCGGGCCGAGGCGGTACGGGCCGGCGAACTGATCGCGGCCCAGGACCGGCTGCCCGATGTGCTCTACACATCGCTGTTGCGCCGGGCGATCACCACCGCGAACGTTGCGCTGGACAAAGCTGACCGGCATTGGATCCCGGTGCACCGCGACTGGCGGCTGAACGAGCGGCACTACGGCGCGCTGCAGGGGCTGGACAAGGCCGAGACCAAGGCCAAATACGGCGAAGAACAGTTCATGGCCTGGCGGCGCAGTTACGACACCCCGCCGCCGCCGATCGAGAAGGGCAGCAATTACAGCCAGGACACCGATCCGCGCTATGCGCCGATCGGTGGTGGCCCGCTGACCGAATGCCTGGCCGATGTGGTGGCACGGTTCGTGCCTTACTTCGAGCAGACGATCGTGCCGGATCTGAAGGCGGGCAAGACGGTACTCATTGCCGCCCATGGGAACTCGCTGCGCGCGTTGGTCAAGT
>CAYFMA010000039.1:26855-32587 GCA_964344085.1 uncultured Mycobacterium sp. | reverse complement strand
TCGTCGAGGTCTGCGGCGGCCGGCCCGCGGTGCCCTGATGCCGTCCGATGTCGAAGGTCAGCGGCGGCCCGTCCGGGCTGCCGAGGTTGATCGTCGTGCCGTCGGCGATGTCGACCGTCTGCACCCGCCGGCCGTGGAAGTACATGCCGTTGAGCGAGCCGTTGTCGATCGCGACCCAACGGCCCTGATCGAACCGCAGCAGCACGTGGGCGCGCGAGATCAGTGGGTGGGCGATGCGCACATCGGCCCGCAGATCGCGGCCGACGACGACGTCGGTCCCCGCGGCGAAGGTGCGCGGGGTACCCCCACCGATGTCGTTGTACCGGACGGTCAGGGCAGGCGCGTTCATCGCGCCCAACTGTAACGCGATTACCGGCCTCCTCCGCGGCTCGCGGCGCTGCGTCGCGTCGTCGGCCGGTGGCGGTGAATCTAGACGGGACCTCCGGTCACCACGCAGCGGGTACGGGTGTAGATCGTCGGCATGCACTTGTTGCAGTGATCGCACACGGAGCGCACGGTGTGGCCTGGTTCCTCGGCCTGAATCCGGTTGATCAGATCCGGTTCGGCCAGCAGCGCACGGCCCATCGCGACGAAGTCGAAACCCTCCGTCATGGCCAGGTCCATCGACTCGCGGTCGACGATCCCGCCGAGCAGGATCAGCGGCATCGTCAGCTCCTTGCGGAACAATCGGGCGTCACTGAGCAGGAAGGCGTCCCGATAGGGGTACTTGCGCAGGAATTTCGTCCCGGTCATCCGCATGCCCCAACTCAGCGGTGGCGAGAAGGCGGCGGAGAACTCTTTGATCGGGGAATCTCCTCGGAACAGATACATGGGGTTGACCAGTGAGCTGCCCGCTGTGAGCTCGATCGCGTCGAGGCCGCCGTCGTCCTGCAGCCATCGCGCGGTCTGCAGGGACTCCTCGATCGTGATGCCTCCGCGCACCCCGTCGGCCATGTTGAGTTTGGCGGTCACGGCGATGGCGGCGGTGCGGTCGCGCTCGACCTCCCGGCGCACCGCTTCGACGATCGCCCGGGCGACCTTCGCGCGGTTGGCCAGCGACCCGCCGAACTCGTCATGGCGCTTGTTGATCAGCGGTGACAGGAACGAACTGGCCAGATAGTTGTGGCCCAGGTGGATCTCGACGGCGTCAAACCCGGCTTCGATGGCGAACCGTGCGGCGCGGGCGTGATCGGCGACCACATCGTCGATGTCCCGGCGGGTCGCATGCCGGGCGAAGCGCATCGACAGCGGATTGAAGAACCGCACCGGAGCCAGCGCCGGCGCCTTGTTGGACTTCGCGTTGGCCACCGGGCCGGCGTGGCCGATCTGCGCGCTGATCGCCGCACCCTCGGCGTGCACCGCCTCAGTGAGCCGGTTCAAGCCGGGGACCGCCTCCGGCCGCATCCACAGCGCGGTGCCGTCGGTGCGTCCGCCCGGGCTGACCGCGCAGTACGCCATGGTGGTCATCCCCACCCCGCCGGCCGCGATAGCCCGGTGGAATGCGATCAGATCGTCGCTGACCAGTGCTTGCTGGGTGCGGGCTTCGAAGGTGGCGGCCTTGATGGTCCGGTTCCGCAGTGTGATCGGGCCGAGCTTGGCCGGGCTGAACACATCCCTGACACCGTCCATATGCAGAATGTAGCCGTGCCCGACCAATCGCAGATCCTGGACGGAAAGCTGACCCGCGACGAGATCCTCGCCGACCTCGCCGAACGGGTGGCCCGGTTGACCGCGGCTGGCCGTACCCCCGGCCTTGGCACCGTCCTGGTCGGCGATGACCCGGGCTCGCACGCCTACGTCAAGGGCAAGCACTCCGACTGCGCCAAGGTGGGCATCACCTCCATCCGGCGCGACCTGCCTGCCGACATCAGCCAGGCTGAGCTCAACGCCACGATCGATGAGCTGAACGCCAACCCGGAGTGCACGGGTTACATCGTGCAGTTGCCGCTTCCGCGCCATCTCGATGAGAACGCCGCTCTGGAACGCATCGATCCGGCCAAGGACGCCGATGGTCTGCACCCGACCAATCTCGGCCGCCTCGTCCTCAACGAGCCGGCACCGCTGCCATGCACTCCGCGCGGCATCGTGCACCTGCTGCGTCGTTTCGGCGTCGCGCTCGACGGTGCCCATGTCGTGGTGATCGGCCGCGGCGTCACGGTGGGCCGCCCTCTGGGACTGCTGCTGACGCGGCGAACCGAGAACGCCACAGTCACGTTGTGCCATACCGGAACTCGTGATCTGTCGTCGCTGACCCGCCAGGCTGACATCATCGTGGCCGCCGTCGGCGTGCCGCACATGCTGACCGCCGACATGGTGAAGCCGGGTGCAGCCGTCGTCGATGTCGGAGTCAGCCGGGTCGACGGCAAGCTCACCGGTGACGTCGCGCCGGAAGTGTGGGACGTCGCAGGGAAGGTGTCGCCCAATCCAGGCGGAGTCGGGCCACTCACCCGGGCCTTCCTGCTGACCAACGTCGTCGAGCGAGCGGAAAAGGAGCTGGCGCAAGCCGCCCGATGAAGGCGTACTGGAGGGCGGTGTTCCGTCGCCAGTGGCCGGTCCTGACTGTTGCGGGTATCGGCCTGGTCGCCGCGGTCCTGGTGGCGGCAGGCTTCTGGCGGCGGGGTGCGCTGCTGATCGGTATCGGGGTCGGTGTGGCGGCGATCCTGCGACTACTGCTACCCGAGGACCGGGTCGGTGTGCTGGCGGTGCGCGGCCGAACGCTGGACGTCGCCACGATGGCGACGGTGTGTGCGGCGGTGGTCTACATCGCCTGGACCATCGATCCGCTGGGGACCAGCTAGCCGAGCCTCGCTCGGATGCAAACCGTGATGTAGGGCATCGCGATGCCAGCCGAACCGGCCAGCGCCGGATGGGTGGCCAGTAGCTCCCGCACTTCCTCGAGGGTCCGGTCCCGCACATCGGCCGGCGAGGTGATGCAGTAACTGCGCGAGGCGACGTAATCGATCAGCGCCTGCGGCGTCACGTAGTTGGTCCACTCCACCCGATGTGTGACGACCTCGGTGAACGGGGCGGGCAGATCCGGCGAGGTGACCCTGTCGTGCTCGGTGCCGACGATCCGGCTGAACTCCTTGACCCAGCCGAGCCGGTCATCCTGAACGTTCCAGACCAGGCCCAGCCGGCCGCCGGGCCTCAGCACCCGGGCCACCTCGGCCACCGCCTGCTCGGGATCGAACCAGTGCCAGGCCTGAGCGACGAGGACGGCATCAACGGCCTTGCCCGGCAACGGAATATGTTCGGCGGTCCCCAGTAGGGCAGGGGTGTCGGGCAGCGCGTTGCGCAGCACCTCGAGCATCTCGGCGATCGGGTCGACGGCGATCACGTTGAGTCCGCGCTCGACGAGCCGGGTGGTCAGCTTGCCGGTGCCGGCGCCGAGATCGAGAACGTCACGGGCCACCCAGTCCTGAGCCGGGGCCAGCAGCCAGTCGATGGCCTCCGGTGGATACGACGGACGGCCACGTTCGTAGGCAGCGGCTTGAGCTCCGAAGGACAGTGAACGTTCGTGGGCCGTGCTCACCGGGAGGCCATGGACAGCGTCTTGCGCAGCAGCTGGCCGACGGCCTCGGTCTCGAGCAGGAAGCCGTCGTGGCCGTAGACCGACTCGATCACATTGAGCGGGCCGCTGCCGGGCAGCAGATCGGCGAGTTCCTGCTGTAACCGCAGCGGGTAGAGCCGGTCGGAGGTGATGCCGCCGACGACGGCCGGAACCGTGCAGGACCGCAGTGCGGCGGCGACCCCGCCGCGTCCGCGGCCGACGTCGTGGCTCGACAGCGTCTCGGTCAGCGCCACATAACTGCCGGCGTCGAAGCGGCGGATCAGCTTGGTGCCCTGGTGCTCCAGGTAGCTCTGGACGGCGTAGCGGCCGCCGGCGAGTGGATCCTCGTCGTCCTGGCCGGTGTTGCCGAACCGGGTGTCCAGTTCAGCCTCGCCGCGGTAGGTCAGGTGGGCGAACCGGCGGGCCAGTCCCATGCCGGCGTCGGGGGCGCGGCCGGTGCCGTAGTAATCGCCACCCTGCCAATCCGGATCGCACTTGATGGCGGCGATCTGAGCGCTCTGCGTGCCGATCTGATCGGCGGTCGCCCGCCCCCCGACCGACAACACCAGCCCGGCGCGCACCCGCTCCGGGTAGCCGATCATCCACTCCAGGGCCCGCGCGCCGCCCATCGAACCGCCGACCACGGCGGCTACTTCATTGATGCCGAGAGCCGACAGGGCGGCTAGGTCGGCGGACACCTGATCACGGATGGTGATGAGGGGAAACCTTGAGCCCCATGGCTTTCCGTCCCGGGCCAGCGAGCTCGGGCCGGTGGAACCGCGGCAGCCGCCGAGCACGTTGGTGGCCACTGCGCACCAGCGATTGGTGTCGATCGGCGCACCGGGCCCGGCGATCCCGTCCCACCAGCCTGCGGTGGGATGTCCGGGACCAGCCGGGCCGGTGATGTGCGAATCGCCGGTCAGGGCATGCAGAACCAGGACGACGTTGTCCCGGTTCGGGGACAGCTCTCCCCAGCGTTGCACCGCGATCGACACGTCCTCGATCACCGCGCCGCTTTCCGTGGTCAGCGGACCGATGTCGACGACGCCGATCTCACCCTCCGCGGGGAGGGTTTCGATCCGCTCGAAGGAGAGAGTCACGTCCGGATCCCTCAAGCCGCGGCGCCGGACACTGACTTGGCGGCGGTGAAGCCACGTTCCAGATCGGCCAGGATGTCGTCGATACCCTCCAGGCCGACGGCCAGCCGGACCAGACCCGGGGTGACCCCGGTGGCCAGCTGCTCCTCGGCGGAGAGCTGCTGATGGGTGGTCGAGGCCGGATGGATCACCAGCGAGCGGACATCGCCGATGTTGGCGACGTGGCTGTGCAGCTGCAGCGCATTGACGAAGGCCTTGCCGGCCTCCACGCCGCCGGCCAGCTCGAAGGACAGCACCGCGCCGGTTCCCTTGGGCGCCAGCTTCTTGGCCCGCTCATGCCACGGCGAGCTGGGTAGCCCGGCGTAGTTGACACTGACGACGTCGGGATGGGCCTCGAGGAACTCGGCCACCTTCTGAGCGTTCTGCACGTGCCGTTCGATGCGCAGGCTCAACGTCTCCAGACCCTGGGCGATCAGGAAGGCGTTGAACGGGGCGGCCGCCGAACCGAGGTCGCGCAGCAACTGCACCCGCGCCTTGAGCGCGTAGGCCGGCGCGCCCAGATCGGCGAACACCACACCGTGGTAGCTCGGATCCGGGTTGGTGAAGCCCGGGAACTTTCCGGACGTCCAGTCGAAGGTGCCGCCGTCGACGATCACTCCGGCGATCGCGGTGCCGTGCCCACCGAGATACTTGGTGGCCGAATGCACGACGATGTCCGCGCCGTGGGCCAGTGGCTGAACGAGATACGGCGTCGCGATGGTGTTGTCCACGATCAGCGGCACGCCGTTCCGGTGGGCCACCTCGGCCACGCCGGGGATGTCGAGGACGTCGATCTTCGGGTTGGAGATCGTCTCACCGAAGAATGCCTTCGTGTTGGGCCGCACCGCGGCTTGCCAGGCGTCCAGGTCGTCGGGATCGGAGACGAACGTGGTGTCGATACCGAGTTTCGGCAGCGAGTAGTGCAGCAGGTTGTAGGTGCCGCCGTACAGGCGCGGGCTGGCCACGATGTGATCGCCCGCCCCGGCCAGATTCAGGATCGCGAAGGTCTCCGCGGCCTGCCCGGAAGCCAGGAAGAGGCCGGCGAC
>CAYFMA010000039.1:10911-26845 GCA_964344085.1 uncultured Mycobacterium sp. | reverse complement strand
GTCGTCGAGCAGCGGATCGCCGCCCTCGAGGGCGGCGATCCGCTGCTCGACGACGTCGGTGGTCGGGTTCATCAGCCGGGTGTAGATGTTGCCCGGTTCGGCCAGGCCGAACAGTGCGGCGGCATGGTCGGTGCTGTTGAAGGTGTACGAGGTGGTCTGGTAGATCGGCAATGCCCGCGCGTTGGTCGCCGGGTCGGCCGTCTGGCCGGCGTGGATCTGCTTGGTCTCGAAAGACCAGTTGGATTCGGGTGTGGTCATGGGCCATGGCTCCTAGGAGAAAATGTGACTGGGCTGGACTGTGCTGACGCGGCACGGCCCGTCAACGCAGGTGACGGGGTGGCGCGCTCAGCGGCGCGTGATCAGCGACAGTGACACATATTGGGGCTCCGCATCAGGTTTCCCTGTCTACTCGGGGGGCCCGTCATGGCGGACCCGCGCTTGCCGTGCAACCGTTGTCCGGCTGCTCAACCTGGTCATCACCCGGGGCACCCCACCGCGGTTGGAGGGTTGCCGGCCAGCAAGCCGGGGCTTGATGCTGGCGCTCATGACCGGTGGAGAGCCTATCGCATACCGGGGATCACTCGCTAGCCCGACCCGGCGGCAGGCGAAGCTACTGGTCAGTAGCCCAAGCCGCCCCGCTTCGCCGCCGGGGTCCTTGTAATGTTGGGCCCGCGAGCGCGTGCTCGCCAGGGCGCAGGAGGACAGGCGACTCATATGTCGAGTGGACGCAAGATCAAGGTTGAGGGCACGGTCGTTGATCTCGACGGCGACGAGATGACAAGGATCATCTGGAAGCTCATCAAAGACACCCTGATCCTGCCGTACCTCGACATCAACCTTGAGTACTACGACCTCGGAATGGAGAACCGCGACGCCACCGACGACCAGGTCACCATCGACTCGGCGAACGCGATCCTCAAGCACCATGTCGGCGTCAAGTGCGCCACCATCACTCCGGACGAGGCCCGCGTCCAGGAGTTCGGCCTCAAGAAGATGTGGCTGTCGCCCAACGGCACGATCCGCAACATTCTGGGCGGCACGATCTTCCGCGCACCGATCGTCATCTCCAACATCCCGCGTCTGGTGCCCGGCTGGACCAAGCCGATCATCATCGGCCGGCACGCCTTCGGCGACCAGTACCGCGCCACCAACTTCAAGGTGGACCGGCCGGGCACCGTCACCATCACCTTCACCCCGGATGACGGCAGCCAGCCGATCGAGCACGAAGTGGTGCACATCCCCACCGACGGTGGCGTCGTCATGGGTATGTACAACTTCAAGAAGTCGATCATCGACTTCGCCCGGTCGACGTTCTCCTATGCGCTGCAACAGAATTACCCGGTCTACCTGTCGACGAAGAACACCATCCTGAAGGCCTACGACGGGATGTTCAAGGATGAGTTCCAGCGCATCTTCGACGAGGAGTACAAGGCCGAGTTCGACAAGCGCGGCCTGACCTACGAGCACCGCCTGATCGACGACATGGTCGCCTCCTGCCTGAAGTGGGAGGGCGGCTACGTCTGGGCGTGCAAGAACTACGACGGCGACGTCGAGTCCGACATCGTCGCCCAGGGCTACGGCTCGCTCGGCTTGATGACCTCGGTGCTGATGACTCCCGACGGCCAGACGGTGGAGGCCGAGGCGGCCCACGGCACCGTGACCCGTCACTACCGCCAGCATCAGCAGGGCAAACCCACGTCGACCAACCCGATCGCGTCGATCTTCGCCTGGACCCGTGGACTCGAGCATCGCGGCAAGCTGGACAACACCCCTGAGGTCATCGAGTTCGCGCACACTCTCGAAGAGGTCGTCATCCACACCGTCGAAGGCGGCGAGATGACCAAGGATCTCGCCCTGCTGATCAGCCCGGACCAGCCGTGGCAGACCAGTGAGCAGTTTCTGGCCACCCTCGCCGGCAACCTCAAGAAGGCGCTTGCCTGACCTGCTGTCAGCCCGCCGGCACGCGATAGCGACAGCGAAGGCTTCACCGTGATCGTCACCACCATCAACGTCAATGGTGCGCGGGCCGCGGTACGAGAGCGCTCGGCCGAAAACCTCGGCCTGCTGAATTGGCTCACCGCAACCTCCGCCGACGTGGTGTGCCTGCAGGAGACCCGCGCCGACGACGATCAACTCGCCGAGGCGCTGGCACCGGCGCTGAGCGCCGGTTGGCACCTTGCCTCAGCCGAGCCACATCTCAAAGGCCGTAGCGGAGTCGCCGTGCTGAGCCGCACACCGTTCGCGGCGGTCCGGATCGGTCTTCCTGCAACGGAATTCGAACAGCACGGCCGCTACATCGAGGTCGATCTGGCGGGCGGTGCCACCATCGGCAGTGTCTACGTGCACACCGGTGAAGCGGGCTCCGACCGGCAGGTGGAGAAAGAGCGCTTCATGGCAGCATTGGGCGGGCGGATGGCCGAACTGGTGGCTGATGGGCGCGAGGCGCTGCTGTGCGGCGACTGGAACATCGCCCACACCGAGAACGACATCAAAGCCTGGAAAGCCAACGTCAAGAAGGCCGGATTCCTGCCCAGTGAGCGGCAGTGGCTGACCGGGTTGATGGACTCGGGCTGGGTGGACGTCATGCGCCGGGTTCACCCGGATCAGCCCGGCCCGTACAGCTGGTGGTCTTGGCGCGGCAAAGCCTTCGACAACGACGCCGGCTGGCGGATCGACTACCACCTGGCCACTGAGCCGCTGGCCGCACGGATCCGGGCCGCTCGTGTGGAGAAGCCCGCCGCCTACGCGCTGCGCTGGTCGGATCATGCCCCGGTGACAGTCGAGTTCGGCCACTAGAGTCCAGCCATGAACACGGCGCGCATCGCAGGCGGTATCGGGCTCGGACTGGGCCTGACGCTGTATGCCGGCTCAGGCGTCGCCGCCGCGGACACCGCTGACCATCCCACTCCGGCTCCGCATCGCCGCGCTCCGGCCGTCGTCAAGACGAAAAAACAAGCGACGCAGGCCGATTCCACGCATTCGGTGACCGCCAAGGGCATCACTGTCAACCCCACCGCGAATCTGGTCGACGGCGTCATCCTGGGCAATCTGCAAGCCGTGAGCGCTCGCGGCCTACCGGTGACCGTCAGTGGCCTGCGCGGCAGCGCAGGGGGCAAGATCGACACCGGCACGGTCGGCGGGGATCCGCAGAGCTACACCGTCCTTCCGTACGCCACCTGGCTGGACACCGGCGTGAAGGGTGCCGAGACGTTCAGTGTCCGCGTCCGGGAGATCACGCCGCTGGACCAGATCCTCACCAGCATCCCGGTGATCGGTCTGGCCGCCGATCCGGTGATCGGCCTGCTGCAGCAGTTGCCGCTGATCAGCGACCTGCTCATCCCGCTCATCGGGGCATCGGTGGTCGCGAGGTTCGACGTCAACGTCGCGACGCTGGCTCCGGGGGACACTCCGGTTGCGTTCACCTTCTCCGTGACCTCGTTCGACGGCACCCCGATCAGTACCAATTTCTTCCCCGCGGACGGACTTCAGGCCGGCGCCTCCGCACCGACCCTGATGTATGGGCCGGGTCTTGGTGATCAGGGCGCCACCAACCCCTATGAATCGTCCGGCACCGCGGACTCGGTTCCCGGCGTCGGTCTGCAACGGCAGGCCGGATTCAACGTCATCACCTGGGATCCGCGCGGTGAGTACGACTCCGGCGGGATCATGCAGATCGACAACCCGTTCTATGAGGGACGCGACGCCTCGGCCATCATCACGTGGGCCGCCGAAAGCACCCCGGCCACGCTCAACGCACCGGGCGATCCCAAACTCGGTATGGTCGGCGGCTCCTACGGCGGCGGTATCCAACTCGTCACCGCGAGCATTGATCCCCGTGTGGACGCAATCGCTCCTGATATCGCGTGGAACTCCACCAACTCGGCGCTCTACCCCTACGACACTTTCAAGACCACCTGGGCCGACATCCTGCTGGCGTTCCTGGTGGGCGCCGCGGCCCGCGTCAACGACCAGATCTATGAAGGCATCTTCACGGGCAATGTCTTCGGATTCCTCAGTGAGACATCGCAATCCGCGCTCGCCAGCAGTGGGCCGACCGCGCTGCTGGACAAGTTGAAGGTCCCCACTCTGCTGGTGCAGGGCACGGTCGACGAACTCTTTCCGCCCGACGAGGCGGTGGCCAATGCCGAGTCCATCATGGGTAATCCGTGGAGCCCGACGGTGAAGATGCTGTGGTTCTGCGGTGGGCACGGCATCTGTCTCGATCCGGAGAACCCCGGGCAGCAGGGCCGGATCTTCGCCGACACCCTGAGCTGGATGCAGCAGTACGTCGCCGGCTCCGGCCGGCCCGCCGACGCGATCCCGACCTTCCAGTGGTACGACCAGAACGGCGACTACCACAACTCGGCCCTGCTGCCGTTCCAGAACGGATTCGCTTCTCCGACGCCCTACGTCGTCACCGGGGACGGGGGAACACTGGGCATCGTGCCGTTGCTCGGTGGGTCTGGTCTGCTGGCCACCTCGGCGGTCAACGCGATCAACCTCACCGCGACCCCGGCGGTGGGCAGTCAGATCGTCGGCTCTCCGCAGCTGAGCTTCAGCTATCAGGGCCTGGGCACCAGCCGTGCGGTGTTCGCCCAACTCGTCGACAACACCACCGGAAGGGTGATCGGTTCGCTGGTCTCCCCGATCCCGGTGACGCTGGACGGCCGGCCGCACACGGTGTCGGTCCCGATGTACGGCGTCGCCTACACCGTCGGCGCCGGTGACTCACTGACGCTGCAGATCACCAGTTCGGCGGCGATGTTCGCGAACTCCTCGATCGGGGTCATCAACATCTCCGGTCCCCGGCTCGAGTTGCCGCTGAGGCAGCTCTAGCAGCCCTCGGCGTTTGCTCCGTCGAGCGCTTTGGGGGAGTCCTGGATGGCCTTGTTGATCACGTCGAAGACCTGCGGGTCCCACGTCAGCGCCGTCTTCCATTCCAGTCCGGCCTCGTTGGACACGAAGATGCTGTGGGTGTCGTCGAAGGTGTAGCACCGGCGGTGCGGCAGGACCGGGTTGCTGACACTCTTGGCCAGCGCGCTCTCCTGCGCGACGATCCCGTCGTTGGGCCACACCGCTGCGTTGGCCGGGCCGGGAACCTTGAACCGGTCACCGGCGATGAGCGTCACCGGAATCTTGTCCAGCACGCCGGACTGGAACTCGTTCCAGCCGTTCTTGGTCATCAGGAACGCTTTGTTCACCTCCCGGCCGGAGCCCGACATCAGTTGCAGGACCCGGACCCTGAACTCCTTCATCGCACCTTCGCAGAGCTTGTCGCCCTGACAATCGGTCAGCGGGAGCAGGTCATTGGCGTAGTCGGAGAGGTAAGTGCCCTGCCAAGGGGTTCCGATGGTGGTCAGCGACCGCACCTTGACCGGTGCGTTCGTGGTGGCCAGCACCCGGATGGCCGCCCGCGAGTACAGCCCACCCATCGAGTGACCGACGAAATCGACCTCGGTGACGCCCTTCTCGGTGTGCAGCCAGTTCACGAACCGGGCCAGGTGCTCACCGGCGGTGTCGATGCTGCCGGTGGAGTTCACCGTCATGTTCTCCGGCAGAGTCACCGGGCACACCCCGAAAGCCCCGAAGCCCTGCTGGTCGACCACCTGGCCACGGCCGTTCATGGCCGGTGAGGTGAACACCGTGTAGCCCTTCGAGATCAGGAACTCGCGGATGGCGGTGTCGGTGTTGCCGGCCGCCAAGCCGGTGGCGCAAGCCTGGTCATTGGTGGTGAACGGGCTCACCGCGTCCCCGCCGGAGACCACCACCACGGCCGCGCCGGAGGGCCGCTTCTCGCCCGAACCGGGGCCGCCCGAACAACCCGTCAACATCGCCGACGCCGCCAGAACCGCAGCGATCACCGCAAGGAATTTACGCATGACAGGATTGTTCCATCATGAGCCAGCAATCCCGTGTTGTTTTCTCCGGTGTCCAGCCCACCTCGGATTCCCTGCACCTGGGCAACGCCCTGGGCGCGGTCAAGCAGTGGGTGGGCCTGCAGGATGACTACGAGACCTTCTTCTGCGTCGTCGACCTGCACGCCATCACCGTTCCGCAGGACCCTGCCGTGTTGCGCAGGCGCACCTTGGTGACTGCCGCCCAGTATCTGGCGCTGGGCATCGACCCGTCCCGGTCGACGATCTTCGTGCAGAGCCAGGTTCCGGCGCACGCCGAATTGTCCTGGGTTCTCGGCTGTTTCACCGGTTTCGGCCAGGCCTCGCGGATGACCCAGTTCAAGGACAAATCTCAGAAGCAGGGTGCCGACTCCACCACGGTGGGCCTGTTCACCTATCCGGTGCTCCAGGCCGCCGACGTCCTGCTCTACAACACCAATCTGGTCCCGGTCGGTGAGGACCAGCGGCAGCATCTGGAACTGGCCCGCGACATCGCCCAGCGTTTCAACGCGCGTTTCCCGGACACCTTCGTGGTACCGGAGGTGATGATCGCCAAGGAGACGGCCAAGATCTACGACCTGGCTGAGCCCACGGCCAAGATGAGCAAGTCTGCGGCCACCGAGGCCGGCCTGATCAACCTGCTCGACGATCCGCGGTCCTCGGCCAAGAAGATCCGCTCGGCGGTCACCGACAGCGAGCGGGAGATCAGGTTCGACCTGGAGAACAAGCCGGGCGTCTCGAACCTGCTCTCCATTCAGTCCGCGGTGACCGGAACCCCGGTCGATGAGCTCGTCGCCGGCTACGAGGGCCGTGGCTACGGCGATCTGAAGTCCGAGACCGCCGATGCCGTCATCGAGTACGTCAGCCCGATCAAAGCGCGGGTGGACGAATTGCTCGCCGATCCCGCCGAACTGCACGCCATTCTCAACGCCGGCGCAGACCGCGCCCGTGAGGTGGCCGGCGCCACCCTCGGCCGGGTCTACGAGCGACTGGGATTCCTGCCCGGGTGACTGAGCGCCATCGTGGTGACCGAAGCCCCGTTGTGAAAGCAGCCCGGCTTAAGACCGCATGGCGCCACGCCGTGCGTGCTCAGCAGCGTTACGAGGACGCCAACGGCGACATCTACGCCGCCGGCGTCACGTACTTCACGATCTTCGCGATGTTCCCGCTGCTGATGATCGGCTTCGCCGTGGTGGGAATCATCCTGACCCGCCGGCCGCAGCTACTGGCCGAGATCGACGCCCGGGTCAAGGCCGCGGTCCCCGGCGACTTCGGCCACCAGATCATCAGCCTGATGGACTCCGCCATCGAATCGCGCACTTCGGTGGGCGTCATCGGCCTGGGCACCGCCGTCTACATCGGCCTGCTGTGGATGCAGCGACTGCGCGCGGCGCTGAGCCAGATGTGGGGCCAGGACTTTCCGTCCCCGGGATTTCTCAACACGAAACTCTCGGACATTCGGTCGTTGGGTGCGGCATTCGTCGCCAGCCTGCTGACCATCGGGTTGACCGCCTTGGCCCGTCCCGCGCTGTTGCCGCTCGGTGTTCTGATCTCCTGGGCACTGTTCACCTGGATGATCGCACGGCTGCCACATGAGCCGATACCGTTGCGCCGCACTGTGTTTGCCGGCTTGCTGGCTGCTGTTGGCTTCGAGATCTTCAAGCAGGTCGGGTCGATCTATCTGCGGACGGTGGTGCACGGTCCGGCCGGTGCGGCGTTCGGTCCGGTGCTGGGCCTGATGGTTTTCGCCTATATGACCGCGAGGCTGGTGTTGTTCGCCACGGCGTGGGCGGCCACCACGGACGTCAGCGGGCCCGGACCCGCTGATTCAGTGAGCGCGCTGCCAGCATCAAGCTGAAGATGATCACGGTGCCGATCACCGTGACACCCACCCGCACCGGCAAGGCGTCGGCGGACAGCACCGGCACCGATTTGACAGCGATGTCGGGTTTGACCGGAATGAGTGACGGGTCGGGCTCGATCAGCGTGCCGATCATGGTGCCCGGCGCGGTGGCGAAGCCGTAGTCGAGCAGACGCGCTGACTGTTCCCACGGCGCACCTGCCTCGCGTGATCCGTGCAGCAATACCGACACCAGCCGGCGGCCGTCGTGGTTGGCGGCGCCGACGAAGGTCTGCTGCGCGTCGTCGGTGTAGCCGGTCTTGCCGCCCATCGCGCCCGGGTAGTTCAGCAGCAGCTTGTTGTCGTTCTCGAGTTCGTAGCCCGGGTGGTCGTCGGGTTCTCCGGCCTTGGCCGGATGACCCGGGAAGTTGTAGGTCCTGGTGGCCACGATGTTGGCGAATGTCGGGTTGTTGAACGCGTACCGGTAGAACAGACCCATGTCGTAGGCGGAGGTGCTCATGCCCGGGCCGTCGAGGCCGGACGGGGTGGCCACCCGGGTGTCGTGCCCGCCGAGTTTGTTGGCCAGCAGATTGATCTTCTGCGTCGCAACGTCCATGCCCCCGAGCGCGACGGCCAGTGCGTGCGCGGCGTCGTTGCCGGAGTGCATCAGCAGTCCGTGTAGCAGGTCGTTGACGGTGTAGCGGCCCCCGACGTCGACGCCGACCTTGGTGCCTTCGGCGTTGGCGTCCTCCTGGGTGCCCTCGATGACCTTGTTCAGCGGCAGTTCGTTGATGGCCTGCATCGCGATCAGCACCTTGATGATGCTGGCCGGGCGGTGCCGGCCGTGCGGGTCGCGCGCGGCGATGACCTCGCCGCTGTCGAGGTCGGCCACCAGCCAGGCATCGGCCGAGACGTCGGCCGGCACCGGCGGTGTTCCGGCCGCCACGATGACTCCGCAACCTGCCAGGGCGTCTCCGCCGATCGCGTTCACCGGGACCGGCAGCGGCTGCGGCGGGTCACCGGCGGTGGGCACCTCGGAGGAGTCGACCGCAGGCGGGGTGGCGACCTTGTACGGACAGGTGTTGGGGTCCACGGGATCGGCGGAGGCGATCGCCGGGGTCCCGGCCAGGCACAGCGCCGCCGCCAGGGCAGCCGTCCGCGCCACGATTCTGCTGGTCCCCATTCGAGGCAGAGTAGGGGATCGACGGTCGGATTCCGGGGAGCCGCGCTGTGACTGGTGTGGTTATTGTTACTGGAGGGTTGTCACCGGGGAACCGGGCAGTGCGCCACCGCCGGGAAGCCGATGCTGCTCATCCATAACCGGCCGTCGTGCTCGACCAGGCCGGTCACCACGCCGAAGTCGGTCCGCTGCATGTGCACGCCGGCCACCGCGTCCCCGGTGTCGGGATCGAACGCCACCGCGAACACCTCCGGGGAAATCTGCGGTTGTAGCTTGTCCGGTAGCGCCCAGACCAGCTTGCGCAGCAACGGCAGGCGGGGAGCCAGCGAGTCGGCGGCCGTGTTGCGCGGAGTCACCATCGCGACCCAGATCCGCCCGTCGGAACCGGTTGAGATGTTGTCCGGCATGTTCGGCAGGTGCTCTGCGAGCACGGTCACCGTGCCGGCCTTCGGTCCGGTCAGCCAGTACTTGCTCAACCGCCGGCCCTGCGTCTCGGCGAATGCCAGTGCCGAGCCGTCAAGGGTCGGAGTCAGGCCGTTGGCGAAATACAGGTTCTCCAGCACGGTGTGAACGGTGCCGTCCGTGTCCCGGCGGAACAGTCCGCCGTCGCCGCGTGCCTCGATGATGGCGCCCTTGAAATTCGCGTAGGTGAACTTGGCGGTGGACTGGGTGAAATAGATTGTGCCGTCGGCCAATTCGACGACGTTCGAGCAGAAATTCAGCGGCTTGAAGTCGACAGCGTCGACCAGAACCTCAGTGTGCCCGGTCGCGCGGTCCATCGAGAGCAGGCCACCGGGGCTGGTGCAGATGAGCAGCCGGCCGTCATGGGTCACCGTCATTCCCAGGGGGCGGCCGGCCGTCTTGCCGACCACCTTCAGCTCCCCGGAGGGATCTATCCGGACGATGCGGCCGTCGACCAGTCCGGTCCACAGTGCGCCGTCGGCATCTACGACGATGTCCTCGGGAGCGTCACCGGGCATCGGGACGACGGTGAGGTCGGCCGGACCGAATGCGGGCAGCGGCTTGACTGGTGGCGGCTGCCACCTGACCGGGCTGACCGACGGCTTGGGCCCCTGGCTCAGTGCCATGCGTTTCCTCGGGACTGCAGGTGATCCCAGGCATCGGTGAACACCCGGCGCAGAATCGCCTCGATCTCATCGAACAGTGCCTGGTCGCTGATCAGCGGTGGAGCCAGCTGCACCACGGAGTCGCCACGGTCGTCGGCGCGGCAGTACAGCCCCGCCTCGAACAGTTCGACGGACAGGAAGCTGCGCAGCAGCCACTCGCTGACCTCGTCGTCGAGGACCGCCTTCGTCGCCTTGTCCTTGACCAGTTCGATGCCGTAGAAGAAGCCTTCGCCGCGGACGTCGCCGACGATCGGCAGGTCCAGCAGCTTCTCCAGGGTCGCCCTGAACGCGGGTGCGGTGTTCTTCACGTGATCGTTGATGCCTTCGCGTTCGAACACGTCGAGGTTCGCCAGTGCGGTCGCGGCAGCGACGGGATGGCCGCCCCAGGTGTAACCGTGGGCGAAGATGTGGTCGGTGTTGTTGAACGGCTCGAACAGCCGGTCTGAGGCGATCATCGCGCCCATCGGGGCGTAGCCGGAAGTGAGGCCCTTGGCGCAGGTGATGATGTCCGGAACGTAGCCAAAGTCGTTGCAGGCGAACATCGAACCGATGCGGCCGAACGCGCAGATGGTCTCGTCGGAGACCAGCAGCACGTCATATTCATCACAGATCTCGCGAACCCGCTCGAAGTATCCCGGCGGCGGCGGGAAGCAGCCGCCGGCATTCTGCACCGGTTCCAGGAAGACCGCCGCGACCGAGTCGGGGCCTTCCATCTCGATGGCCTCGGCGATCCGGTTGGCCGCCCACTGGCCGAACTCCTTGACATCGGTGTTGTGGCCCTCCGGCGCCCGGTAGAAGTTGGTGTTGGGCACCCGGAAACCGCCGGGGGTGATCGGCTCGAACGGCTGCTTGAAGGTGGGCAGACCGGTGATGGCCAGGGCGCCGTGCGGGGTGCCGTGGTAGGCGATGCTGCGCGATATCACCTTGTACTTTCCGGGCTTCCCGGTGAGCTTGTAGTACTGCTTGGCCAGCTTCCAGGCCGACTCGACGGCGTCACCGCCGCCGTTGGTGAAGAACACCCGGTTCAGGTCGCCCGGGGCGTAGCCGGCCAGTCGCTCGGCCAGTTCGATGGCCGGCGGGGTGGCGTAGGACCAGAGCGGGAAGAACTCCAGGGTCTCAGCCTGCTTCTTGGCGGCTTCGGCGATCTCCTCCCGGCCATGGCCGACCTGCACGACGAACAGCCCGGACAGGCCGTCGATGTAGCGCTTGCCGTTGCTGTCCCAGATGTGGACGCCCTCGCCACGGGTGATGATCGGCGGTGTGTTGCCGACGCCGTGGCGGGCGAAATGCCCCCACAGATAACGATCGGCCTTCGCGCCCAGTTCGGCGGTCAGGTTTGCGGTGGATGTCATCGCGTTCCCCAATTGTATTGCTGTTTAACAAGTTTCAGGTAAACCAGCGTCTCGGTGGCTACCACTCCGGGCACCGCCCGGATCTCGGTGTTGAGCATTTCCAGCAGTTCCTCGTCGTCTGAACAGACCACCTCGACGATGATGTCGTAGCTGCCGGCGGTGAGCACGATGTAGGCAACCGAGTCGATGTCGGCGAGCCGTTCCGCGACCTTGGTGGTGTCGCCCTGGCAACGGATGCCGATCATTGCCTGACGGGTGAAACCCATCTGCATCGGGTCGGTGACAGCGACGATCTGCATCACCCCGGAGTCGACCAGGCGCTGGACCCGCTGCCGCACGGCGGCCTCGGACAGCCCGACCGACTTGCCGATCCCGGCATAGGACCGCCGGCCGTCCTCCTGGAGCTTCTCGATGATGGCTTTCGACATCTCATCGAGTTGCACCGGCGCCGACGGCCGGGAGCCGACGGCGCGGATCGGAAAACGGCCCGAAGGCACACCCGAATCGTGCATGCCGATGATTCTGCACGGAATCCGTTGTTTTAGGCAACGTGCGCGACGGATTGCGTAGCATTTTGACCGTGATTGCGAGTAGTTGGTTTGACGGCACCCCGGTCACGACCGGCGGAAGCCGCCATCAGGTCATCAATCCCGCCGACGGCTCCGTCGTCGCAGAACTGGCCCTGGCCACCCCCGGGGACGTCGACGTCGCCGTCGCCTCGGCCCGGGCCGCGTTGCCCGGCTGGTCCGCGGCCACTCCCGCGGAGCGATCGGCCGTTTTGGCCAAGCTTGCCGAACTGCTCGAGGCCCATGCCGGTGAGGTGATCGCCGAGGAGGTCAGTCAGACGGGCAAGCCGGTGCGGCTGGCCACCGAGTTCGACGTGCCCGGCAGCGTCGACAACATCGCCTTCTTCGCCGGCGCCGCCCGTCATCTGGAGGGAAAGGCCACCGCGGAGTACTCGGCTGATCACACCTCGTCGATCCGCCGTGAGGCGGTCGGTGTGGTGGCCACCATCACGCCGTGGAACTACCCGCTGCAGATGGCGGTCTGGAAGGTCATCCCCGCACTGGCGGCCGGTTGCACGGTGGTCATCAAGCCGGCCGAGATCACGCCGCTGACCACCCTCACCCTGGCCCGGCTTGCCCGGGAGGCGGGCCTTCCGGATGGGGCGCTCAACGTCGTCACGGGGGCTGGAGCCGATGTCGGCCAGACCCTCGCCGGGCACCCGGATGTCGACGTCGTGACCTTCACCGGATCCACCGCGGTGGGGCGACGGGTGATGGCGGCAGCCGCCGTGCACGGTCACCGGACACAACTCGAACTCGGCGGCAAGGCGCCGTTCGTGGTGTTCTCCGATGCCGATCTCGATGCGGCTGTCCAGGGCGCGGTGGCCGGGGCGCTGATCAACTCCGGTCAGGACTGCACCGCGGCCACCCGGGCGATCGTGGCAGCCGATCTCTATGACGACTTCGTTGCCGGAGTTGCCGAACTGATGGGCAAGATCGTTGTGGGCGATCCGCAGGACCCCGACACCGACATGGGCCCGCTGATCTCATTCGCGCACCGCGACAAGGTTGCCGGCATCGTCTCGCGAGCGCCGGGGCAGGGCGGCCGCGTGGTCACCGGCGGTGCGGCACCTGATCTGCCGGGCGCGTTCTATCTGCCGACCCTCATCGCCGATGTGGCGCAGGATTCCGAGGCCTACCGCGATGAGATCTTCGGTCCGGTGCTGACGGTGCGACGCCACAGCGGCGACGACGACGCGCTACGTCAGGCGAACGACACCGACTACGGTTTGGCCGCCTCGGCCTGGACCCGCGACGTCTATCGCGCGCAGCGGGCGTCCCGGGAGATCAAGGCGGGCTGCGTGTGGATCAACGACCACATCCCGATCATCAGTGAGATGCCCCATGGTGGCCTGGGTGCGTCCGGCTTCGGTAAGGACATGTCGGACTACTCGTTCGAGGAGTATCTGACCATCAAGCACGTCATGAGCGATATCACCGGCGTCGCCGAAAAGGACTGGCACCGAACGATATTCAAGAAGCGCTAGCCCACCAACCGCTGGTGTGAGGCTAGCCGTTCTTAGTGAACTCCTCGCCGGTCTCCGGGTTGACCGCCGTCTCACCCGGAGGCAGGTTGGACAGGTCCGGGGCGATGACCGTCGGCATGTCGCCGGAGTCCGGCAGGCCGAACATCGGCTCCACGCCATGGGCCGGCACAAGCACCAGGTCCGCGCTGGTCCGACGGGGCAGCGTCAGGCCCTGGAAGTACGACGGCGAGGCGACCCGCCAGACGATCATCAGCACCACACCGAGCAGCAGGGCGCCGACGCCGACCACCGCGACCGCGCCGTAGCCGAAGATCGTGACGTTGTTGCCGTCGTCGTCGGTGAGCCAGTCCGGCTTGGCGTACTGCATCAGGCCGTAGATGAACACCGCGGTCAGGATCAGTGCGCCCAGCAGTGGGATCACCCCGCGCATCAACAGGTCGCGACCGGACTTGGTCAGTTCCTTGCGGTAGAACCACACACAGGCGAAGCCGGTCAGGCCGTAGTAGAAGGCGATCATCAGACCGACCGAGCCGATCAGCGCGGTCAGCAGGTTCGGGCTGACCAAGGTGAACAGCAGGTAGAACAGGATCGACACCGCGCCCATCGCGATCGTCGAGGTGGTGGGCGTCAGGTACTTGCGGTGGATCCTGGCGAACGAATCCGGCAGTGCCTTGTAAACGCCCATCGACAGCGTGGTGCGAGCAGTCGGCAGGATGGTCGTCTGGGTCGATGCCGATGCGGAGGTCAGGATCGAGGCCGCCAGCAGCATCAGGCCGATCTTGCCCAGGACGCTGTCCCCGAACAGGTCGTGTCCGACGGCGGCGAACACGTCGTCGGCGTTGTCCTGGTTGCCCAGGCCGACGCCCTCCTCGCCCACACCGGCGAACGCGATGGTCGCCACTGACACCGTGGCGTAGGTGGCCAGCAGCAAGAAGGTCGAGATGACCGCGGCCCGGCCCGGCGTCTTGCCCGGGTCGTCGGACTCCTCGTTGCAGGCCACCGCGGTGTCCCAGCCCCAGTAGATGAAGAGTGCGGTGAGCAGAGCCGGGGCGATGACGGTCGAGAAGTCCAGGCCGGCCGGCCAGAACCAGTCGATCGAGGGTTTGAGGGAGTAGCTCTCGGCCTGTCCGGTGTAGACCTTGAACAGGGCAACTCCGGCGAAGGCGATCAGGACGATGAGTTCGATGCCCAGCAGGGCGTACTGCAGACGGGCTGAGACCTCGATGCCGCGATAGCAGATGTAGGTCATGATCACGATCCAGATGACGCCGGCCACCGTCGACCAGAACGTGCTGTCAGCGAGATCGGACAACCCGACGAGCGTGAAGGAGTATGACCCGGCGATCTGAGCCAGGTTAGCCATCACGATGACGTCCGCGGCGATGATGCCCCAGCCGCCCATCCAGCCCACCAGCGGGCCGAACGCGCGGGAAGCCCAGGTGAAGGTGGTGCCGCAGTCCGGTTCGGCTTTGTTGAGCTCCTGGTAGGCGACCGCGATCATGTACATCGGGATGAAGGCGAGCAGGATGATCGACGGTGCTTTGACCCCTGCCAGTAGCGCCCCGCCGCTGGCGACGACAAGTCCCAGGCTGGCGGCCAGGGAATAGGCCGGGGCGGTGGAGGCCATCCCGACGACGATGCTGGACAGCAGGCCCAGCGCACCGCCCTTGAGACCCTTGCTGTCTACTGTTCCCGCTGGTGGCTCAACGGTCAGTTCGCCTTTGCTCATGGCGCAAAAGACTACGGTCCGCGCGCCCGTTGTGCGCGTCAACGACTGAATTGCCGCCCGATCGTCACCGCGCTGTTTTTACCGCGCTGCTTCCGACGGCACGGTTCCCACTCGGCCACTGCCGTGACCGCAGCGTCGTTCGAGCGCTCACCGCGCGAACAGGAGCGCCCGTTTCACCTCTTGGATGGCTTTGGTGACCTCGATGCCGCGCGGGCAGGCGTCGGTGCAGTTGAACGTGGTGCGGCAGCGCCAGACACCGTCGACGTCGTTGAGGATCTCCAGCCGCTCGGCGGCGCCCTCGTCGCGGCTGTCGAAGATGAACCGGTGGGCGTTGACGATCGCCGCCGGCCCGAAGTAGCTGCCTTCGTTCCAGAACACCGGGCAACTCGTCGTGCAGCAGGCGCACAGGATGCACTTGGTGGTGTCGTCGTAACGGGCCCGGTCGGTCTGGCTCTGGATCCGCTCCTTGGTGGGCGGGTTACCGGTGGTGATCAGGAACGGTTTGACCGCGCGGTAGGCGTCGAAGAACGGCTCCATGTCCACGACGAGGTCCTTCTCCACCGGCAGCCCGCGGATCGGCTCGACCGTGATGGTCACCGGCTTGCCCGACTTGGGCAGCATGTCGCGCATCAGCACCTTGCAGGCAAGACGGTTGACACCGTTGATCCGCATGGCGTCCGAGCCGCACACACCGTGCGCGCAGGAGCGGATCAACGGTGTCAACCGTCTTGCCTGCAAGGTGCTGATGCGCGACATGCT
>CAYFMA010000039.1:10078-10901 GCA_964344085.1 uncultured Mycobacterium sp. | reverse complement strand
CGCACACACCGTGCGCGCAGGAGCGGCGGAAGGTCAGCGTGCCGTCCAGGTAGCTCTTCACGTAGATGAGCAGGTTCAGCAGCCGGTCGGATGGCAGGCACGGGACCCGGAAGCTCTGCCAGCCGTCGCTGTCGTCGTACCGCTGGGGGCTCTCCGGATCGAAGCGGGCGATCTTCAGTGTCACCATCACCGCGCCGGGGGGAACGGGGGGCTCTGCCATGTCAGTACTTCCGCTCCATCGGCTCATAACGGGTCTGCGTCACCGGCTTGTAGTCCAGCCGGATGTCGGAGAGCAGATCCTTGCCCTCCTTGTAGGCCATCGTGTGGCGCATGTAGTTGGTGTCGTCGCGGTTCGGGTAGTCCTCGCGCGCGTGGCCGCCGCGGGATTCCTTGCGGTTGAGCGCGCTGACGACGGTGACCTCGGCGAGCTCCAGCAGGAATCCGAGCTCGATGGCTTCGAGCAGGTCGCTGTTGTAGCGCGTGCCCTTGTCGTGCACCGAGATTCGCGAGTAGCGCTCTTTGAGGGCGTGGATGTCGGTGAGCGCCTGCTTGAGGGTCTCCTCGGTGCGGAACACCGCGGCATTGTTGTCCATCGACTGCTGCAGTTCGCCGCGGATGTCGGCGACCCGCTCCTCGCCGTGCTCGGAGAGGATGTTGGCCACCCACTCGGTCACCATTGCGGCCGGCTCCGGCGGCATCTCCACGCGCGGGTTGCCCATCGCGTAGTAGGCCGCGGAGAAACCGGCGCGGCGGCCGAAGACGTTGATGTCCAGCAGCGAGTTGGTGCCGAGGCGGTTGGCGCCGTGCACCGAGACGCAGGCGC
>CAYFMA010000039.1:0-10068 GCA_964344085.1 uncultured Mycobacterium sp. | reverse complement strand
GTAAAGGCCCGGCACCACATGGGTGTTGTCGCGTAGCACCTCGCCGATGAGGGTGGTCGGAATGCCGCCCATGACGTAGTGGCAGGTGGGGTAGACCGGAACCAGTTCGGTTACCGGGTCGACGCCGAGGTAGGTGCGGGCGAACTCGGTGATGTCGGGAAGCTTGGCCTCGAGCACGTCCTCGCCGAGATGACGGACGTCGATGTAGACGTAGTCCTTGTTCGGTCCGGCCCCTCGGCCCTCCAGCACCTCGAGCACCATCGATCGGGCGACGATGTCGCGCGGTGCTAGATCGACGATCGTCGGGGCGTAGCGCTCCATGAACCGCTCGCCCTCGCCGTTGAGCAGGCGTCCGCCCTCGCCGCGCACCGCCTCGGAGATCAGGATGCCCAGCCCGGCCAGACCCGTCGGATGGAACTGGTGGAACTCCATGTCCTCCAACGGAAGTCCCTTGCGGAAGACGATGCCCAGACCGTCGCCGGTAAGGGTGTGGGCGTTGGAGGTGGTCTTGTACATCCGGCCGGAGCCGCCCGTCGCAAGCACCACTGCCTTGGCGTGGAAGACGTGAATGTCACCGGTTGCCAGCTCGTAGGCCACCACGCCGGTGGCGACCGGACCCCGGGCGGTCTCGGTCAGCACCAGATCCAGGGCGTAGAACTCGTTGAAGAACTCCACGCCGTGTTTGACGCAGTTTTGATACAGCGTCTGCAGGATCATGTGGCCGGTGCGGTCGGCGGCATAGCAGGCCCGGCGCACGGGGGCCTTACCGTGGTCGCGGGTGTGACCGCCGAACCGGCGCTGATCGATGCGTCCCTCAGGGGTCCGGTTGAACGGCATGCCCATCTTCTCGAGGTCGAGAACCGCGTCGATGGCTTCCTTGCACATGATCTCGACGGCGTCCTGGTCGGCGAGGTAGTCGCCGCCCTTGACCGTGTCGAAGGTGTGCCACTCCCAGTTGTCCTCTTCGACGTTGGCCAGTGCCGCGCACATGCCGCCCTGAGCCGCGCCGGTGTGGCTACGGGTCGGGTAGAGCTTGGTCAGCACGGCGGTGCGGACCCGCGGTCCGGCTTCCACCGCGGCGCGCATGCCGGCGCCGCCGGCGCCGACGATGACGACGTCGTACTTGTGCTGATGAATCATCTGGTGATCTCCCGGGTCAAGAGATGTTCGGATTGAATGTGACGAGCGTGTAGGTGCCGACCACCAGCACGAGGATGACCGAGACGGCGAGCAGCGAGTGCAGCCAGAACCGGGTCGAGTCCTTGCGCGCGTAGTCGTCGATGATGGTCCGCATGCCGTTGGCGCCGTGCAGCTGGGCGAGCCACAACATCGTGAGGTCCCAGATCTGCCAGAAGGGCGACGCCCAGCGCTCGGCGATGTAGTTGAAGTCGACTCGGTAGACGCCGTTCTGCCACATCAGGCCGATGAAGAGGTGGCCGAGCACCAGGAAGATCAGCACGACGCCCGAGTACCGCATGAACAGCCAGGCGTACTTCTCGAAGTTCGGTGTGCCGGAATGTCGTCGCGGGGAGCGCGGGTTGTCGAGCGCCGCCGGACGGTTGCGGTCGGTCTCGACTATCGGGGCCTCGGGGCGCGTCACAGGAACCGCTCCGCCATGTGCATGCCGATGACGACCGTCGCGGGAACCATGACCACCAGCCAGATCGCGGCCACACCCCACAGCATCTGCCGCTGGTAGCGCGGGCCTTTCCACCAGAAGTCGATGAGGATGATCCGCACGCCGTTGAGCGCGTGGTAGAGCATTGCGGCGACCAGGCCGAGTTCCATCAGGCCGATGATCGGGGTCTTGTAGGTCTCCACCACCTGGTTGTAGGCCTGCGGGCTGACCCGCACCAGGGCGGTGTCCAGGACGTGAACGAAGAGGAAGAAGAACACGGTTGCGCCGGTGATCCGGTGCAGCACCCATGACCACATGCCGGGGTCGCCGCGGTAGAAGGTCCGTCGCCGACGGGGCGCCGCCTGCACGGCAGTACTCATCAGGGCCTCCAACACTCAAGAAATTGGGCTGACTGTAACGCTGTTTTTACTGCTAAAAGGATGAGACGGGGGTGACATCGGCAGACTCGTTCCCGACCCGTCACGGCGCCACGGCGGCGGTTAACGGGATGAAGGTGCGTGACAAGCGAATACGCGCTCTCCGGCAACGGCCGTGGGTCGTGGGGTCGGGGCCGGCTTTCGATCCGGTGTGCGGAAAATCTCACTCGCTGAACCGGCACAATGGGGTGCATGACGACCGCTTTGACCCTCGAGACGATCGGCCGTGCCCCCAAGGCGCTGCTTCATGATCACCTCGACGGTGGGCTGCGGCCCTCGACGGTCATCGACATCGCCGGGCGGATCGGCTACGAGGCCCTGCCGAGCGCCGATGAGGCCGAACTGGCGGCCTGGTTCCGCAAGGCCGCGCACAGCGGGTCCCTGGTGCGTTACCTGGAACCATTCGCCCACACCGTCGCCGTCATGCAGAGCCCTGAGGCGTTGCACCGGGTCGCGCTGGAGTGCGTCGAGGACCTCGCCGCGGACAACGTGGTCTACGCCGAAGTGCGCTTCGCGCCCGAACTTCATCTGTCCGGTGGTCTGACCCTCGACCAGGTGGTGGATGCGGTGCTGGCCGGCTTCGCCGAGGGGGAGAGGTCGGCCTCAGCGGCGGGACGTCCGATCGTGGTGCGCTGCCTGGTGACGGCGATGCGTCACGCCGCCCGGTCCCGGGATATCGCGGAGCTGGCCATCCGGTTCCGCGACAAGGGTGTCGTCGGCTTCGACATCGCCGGTGCCGAGGCCGGCAATCCGCCGTCGCGGCACCTCGACGCCTTCGAGTACATGCGGTCCAATAACGCGCGTTTCACCATCCACGCTGGAGAGGCGTTCGGTCTCCCGTCGATCCAGGAGGCATTGGCGTTCTGTGGCACCGACCGGCTCGGCCACGGAGTTCGCATCGTCGATGACATCATCCAGTTGCCGGACGGCACCGTGGAGTTGGGCCGGGTGGCGGCGATCGTGCGTGACAAGCGGATTCCGCTGGAGATGTGCCCGACGTCCAATGTGCAGACCGGCGCCGTCCCCAGCATTGAGAAGCATCCGTTCGACCTGCTGGCCCGATTGCGATTCCGGGTGACCGTCAACACCGATAACCGGTTGATGAGCGATACCTCGATGAGCCGGGAGATGTTCCAGCTGGTCGAGACCTTCGGCTACGGATGGAGCGATCTCGAGCGTTTCACCGTCAACGCGATGAAGTCGGCGTTCATCCACTTCGATGAGCGGCTGGCCATCATCGAAGAGGTGATCAAACCGCGGTATGCGGCCTTGCGGACCTAGCCGTCGCGCTCTTCGGCGCTATTCGCGCCTCAGCCGCGAGGCCGGATGTGATGCCGTCGCGCTCTTCGGCGCTATTCGCGCCTCAGCCGCGACTCGACGAGCCGCTCCAACTGCTCCCACTCGGCAACGGCCTTGTTGTACGGGCCGTCGGGGCGCTCGCCGGAATCCGGATCCAGTACGTAGCCGACCAGCTTGCCCAGAGCCGTGTCCGATCCGAGCAGCTTCTCGACGGTGTCATCCTCGGAGTAGTCCCCGACGTCGCGGACGAATTCTGCAGCCAGCGCCAACTGATCGTGGTCGATGGACTCCGGGCCGTCGGCGATATCGTCCGCCAGTCCGTTGAGCACGTAGATGTTGTCCTCGTTGACGTCTATGCGCAGCGAGCCGTCGGTGGCGGCGGTGCGGATTTCGTCATAGGTGCTCAGATCCGACAAGTCGTGGTCATGCTCGTCGGCGAGGTAACGGGCCAGGGTACGTTCCGACGGGAACACGCTGATCCGGCCGTTACGGCCGAGGAACACCGCCTTGCCGTCGAAATAGCAGCGCAGGGTGTAAAGCGTTCCGCCACTTGCCATCACCCGGATCGGGTCGATGCCGACATGCTCCCAGAAATTCGCGTCGCCGCCCAGCACCGACGAGCCGGCCGCGGCCAGTGCGCCGCGTTCCACGGCGGTGTCGTCGTCCTCGTCGTCCTCAGTCGTGGCGATGAGGTCGTCGTCCTCGGTGTCCTCGAAGGGTTCCTCGAGTTCGGCGGCGGCCTTGGCCGATGCTGCCGCGTCGACGGGGGGCGTGGTCACGATGTCGTCGATCGCCGACAGCACCCCGTCCCAGCCGCGGGCCACGATGTCGCCGATGTTGTCCCAGTTCTTGCGTCCGGCCCGGCCTCCGAACTGCTCGACACCACCGGCCACCAGACCCAGGTTGGGGTTGCCGTTGAAGAAGCGGGTCACAGCGGGAAGTTCGCACACCGTGCCCAACGAGGAGACGACGGCCAGCGTGTGGGTCAGCGCGTCGACGGACTCCTTGGTGGGCTTTTCGGCCAGCAACTCCTCGACCGCGATCAGGTCGGCTGCCCGGTCCTCGCTGGGCTGGAGCTTGTGGGCGTTGGCCTTGGCAAGCTTCGGCCAGGCCGGATGATCGGTGAGGTCGTTGTCGGTGTCGGTCCGGACGAACGCCGCCAGGTCGGCCACCGAATCGAAGGCGTAGACGTCGTCGTCCTTGCCGAGGAAGCCCTCCCAGTCCTCGCCGTCCTCGCGCCAGCGCGGCGCCCACAAGGTGTAGAGGTCTCCGGCGGTGAGGCCGAGTCGGATCGGTACCAGCTCTGCTGCCATGCCGGACAGCCTAACGACCTACAGTTTGTCCCCATGGACGTGCGTGTCGTTGACCACCCGCTGGCCGCGGCGCGGCTGACCAAGTTGCGTGACGAGCGCACGGACAACGCCGGTTTCCGGGCGGCGCTGCGCGATCTGACCCACATGCTGGTCTACGAGGCCACCCGGGACGCCCCGCGCGAGCAGATCACCGTGCGAACCCCCGTCGCCGACACCATCGGATCGCGGCTGGCCAAGCCGCCGCTGCTGGTGCCGGTTCTGCGGGCCGGTCTGGGCATGGTGGACCAGGCGCATGCGCTGATCCCGGAGGCCCTGGTGGGGTTCGTCGGCGTTGCGCGCGATGAGAAGACCCACCGTCCGACGCCGTATCTGGAGTCGCTGCCCAAGGATCTTCGTGAGCAGCCGGTGATGGTGCTCGATCCGATGCTGGCCACCGGCGGTTCGATGGCCTACACCATCGAACTGCTGCAGAACCGCGGCGCACACGACATCACCATGGTGTGCGTGGTGTGCGCACCGGAGGGGATCGCCGCAGTGGAACGGCAGGCGCCTGGGGCGCGGCTGTTCACGGCGACGATCGACGACGGATTGAACGATTCGGCCTACATCGTTCCCGGACTGGGCGATGCGGGGGACCGGCAGTTCGGTCCGCGCTAGCCGCACGACGATCAAGCGGCGACCCAGAGGCTAAAGGCGTTGCAGCACAGCGGCTAACAGCGAGCCCAGATCCGCGGCGGATGCCCGGCCGGCGGCCAGGACCTCGTCATGACTGACCGGCTCCCCGGTCATCCCGGCGGCCAGGTTGGTCACCAGTGAGACCCCGAGCACCTCGGCTCCGCATGCGCGGGCAGCGATCGTCTCGTGCACGGTTGACATCCCGACCAGGTCAGCGCCGAGCGTGCGCAGCATCCTGATCTCCGCGGGGGTCTCATAGTGCGGGCCGGGCATCGCCGCGTAGACACCATCGGCCAGCGACTCGTCGACGTCGCGGGCCAACTCGCGCAACCGCGGCGAGTAGGCGTCGACGAGATCGATGAACTGCGGACCGACCAGTGGGGAGCGTCCGGTCAGGTTCAGGTGATCGGAGATCAGCACCGGCTGGCCGATGCGGTAGTCGGGATGGAGTCCGCCGGCGGCGTTGGTCAGGACGATGACGTTGGCGCCCGCTGCGCAGGCAGTCCGGACCGGGTGGACCACCAGGCTCAGGTCATGGCCCTCATAGGCGTGGATGCGCCCGAGGAACACCAGCACCCGATGCTCGCCGACCGGGATCGAGAGCAGCTGCCCGCGATGCCCATCGGCGCCGGGGGTGAGGAATCCGGGCAATTCGCCCGTGGGGATCTCGGCGGTGGGAGAGCCCAGGGCGGCCGCCGCCGGACCCCATCCCGACCCCAGCACCACCGCGACGTCGTGCCGTGCGACACCGGTGCGCTCGGCGACTGTCGCGGCCGCTTGCTCGGCGTCTGGACTCACAGTGCTGACCTTGCCACACTCCTCATCGCGGCTTCGCCGCTTGATCGTCGTGCGGCGGGTGCTGACCTTGCCACACTCCTCATCGCGGCTTCGCCGCTTGATCGTCGTGCGGCGCCAGGGAGCCTAACCGGCGGTGAGATACTGCCAGGATGCCGTTGGCCGACACCGCTGAGTCGTGGCTGGCCGCTCACTACGACGACCTCGTCGAGTGGCGCCGCCACTTCCACCGCCACCCCGAACTGGGGCGGCAGGAGTTCGCCACCACCCAGTTCGTCGCCGATCGGCTTGTCGATGCCGGCCTGAACCCGAAGGCGCTGCCCGGGGGCACCGGACTGACCTGTGATTTCGGCCCCGAATATGCGCCGCGGATCGCGCTGCGGGCCGATATGGATGCGCTGCCGATGACCGAACGGACCGGCGCCCCGTACTCCTCGACGGTGCCCGGTGTCGCGCACGCCTGCGGCCACGATGCGCACACCGCCATGGTGCTGGGCGCGGCCGCGGCGCTGGCCTCGGTCCCCGAACTGCCCGTCGGCGTCAGGGTGATCTTCCAGGCCGCCGAGGAATTGATGCCCGGGGGCGCACTGGACGCCATCGCGGCGGGTGCGCTCAGCGGGGTATCGCGGATCTTCGCTCTGCACTGCGATCCGCGCCTGGCCGTCGGCCGGGTGGCCATCACGGCGGGGCCGATCACCTCGGCGGCCGACTCGATCGAGATCACCCTGTACTCGCCCGGCGGTCACACCTCACGGCCCCATCTGACCTCCGATCTGGTGTACGGCATGGGCACCGTCATCACCGGGCTGCCCGGTGTGCTGTCGCGGCGTATCGACCCGCGCAACGCAACCGTCATGGTCTGGGGTGCCGCCAACGCCGGAGTCGCGGCGAACGCGATCCCACAGATCGGCAATCTGTTCGGAACGGTCCGGACCGCCAGCCGTGAAACCTGGCTGGGCATGGAAGACCTTGTCCGCGAGACGGTTTCGGGTCTGCTGGCGCCCCTGGGTATTGAGCATTCCCTGCAGTACCACCGGGGTGTTCCGCCGGTGGTCAACGAGGAACGTTCGACGCAGATCATGACCCACGCGATCGAGGCGATCGGCCCTGAATCACTCGCCGACACGCAGCAGTCGGGTGGAGGTGAGGACTTCTCCTGGTACCTCGAGGACGTCCCAGGGGCGATGGCCCGGCTCGGAGTGTGGAGCGGACAGGGCCCGCATGTGGACCTGCATCAGCCGAACTTCGATCTCGACGAGCGTGCACTCGGAATCGGTGTCCGGGTGCTGGTCAACGTCATCGAGCAATCCGCGGCTTTCTCTTGAGAACATCGGTCGCGTGAAACTTCTGGTGACCGGTGGCGCCGGCTACGTCGGCAGTGTGTGCGCGAAAGTGCTTCTCGAACAAGGTCATCAGGTGATCGTGGTCGACGATCTGTCGACCGGTAACGCCGATGCGGTGCCCGAGGGCGCGATGTTCGTCAACGACGACATGGTGAGTGCCGCGGGCTCGCTGCTGACCGACGGTTCCTTCGACGGCGTGCTGCACTTTGCCGCCAAGTCTCTGGTGGGGGAGTCGGTGGAGGCTCCGGAGAAGTACTGGAGCGGCAACGTCATCAAGACCTTGGAACTGCTCGAGGTGATGCGTATCGCCGGCACACCCCGGCTGGTGTTCTCCTCAACGGCGGCAACCTACGGCGAACCCGAGTCGGTGCCGATACCCGAGGATGCACCCACCCGCCCGACCAACGCCTACGGGGCCACCAAGCTGGCGATCGACCATGCAATCACCTCCTATGCGACCGCGCACGGGCTGGCCGCCACCAGCCTGCGGTATTTCAACGTGGCCGGCGCCTACGGCGGGCTGGGCGAGCGCCACGCCGTCGAGACTCATCTGATCCCGCTGGTCCTGCAGGTGGCGACCGGTCAGCGGCCCGAGATCATGGTCTACGGCGACGACTGGCCGACGGCGGACGGAACCTGCATCCGGGACTACATCCACGTCCGCGATCTGGCCGATGCGCATCTGCTCGCCCTGCAACACGCACAGCCCGGCGTGCACAACATCTACAACCTGGGCAGTGGTGCCGGGTTCAGCGTGCGCGAGGTGATCGATTGCTGCCGCCGGGTGACCGGGTTGCCGATCGCCTCCCGCGACGTCGCACGGCGTGCCGGGGATCCGGCTGTGCTCATCGCCTCCAGCGAGCGGGCCATGCGCGAGCTCGGCTGGAATCCGACCCGAACGACGATCGACGAGATCGTCTCGGATGCTTGGGAATTCGTGCGCAGTTAGTCGGCGCTGGGGCCGGGGCCGGGACCGACGTTGCGGGCCGGTCGCGTCCGGATGTCGTGCACATACTCCTGCGGCGCCCCGGCCACCTCGGCGGCGTCCGACATCACGCCGAGATAGCGGGCAGAGGGCAGCCCGCCCTCCCAGGCGTCGATCACATAAAGCCAGGCCAGCGTCGGGTCGGTGGTGGTGTCCGAGGACTCGCGGTCGATCCGGCACCGGATCTTCTTGTGCAGGCCCATCTCTGAGCCCTCCCAGCGGTCCATGTTCTTCTCGTCGGTGGGCGTGACGTCGTAGAGCACGACGAACACCCGCGACATGGGATCCTCGACCAGGGTGGCCAGTGCTCCCTCCCAGCCGATGTCCTCGCCAGCAAACGTCAGCCGCCATCCGTAGAGCCATCCGGTGCCGGCCATCGGGGAGTGCGGTGCCCGCTGCAGCATCTGTTCGGGATCCATGTTCGACCCGTAGGCGGCGTATAGCGGCACGAAGAAAGATTACGGCCTCGGTGCTTAGATAGGCGCGTGACTTCCCCGAACACCAAGCGGATCGTGATCATCGGAGGTGGCCCGGCGGGCTATGAGGCGGCGCTGGTGGCCGCCACCCGAGGCGGCGAAGTCACCGTGATCGATCCCGACGGGATGGGTGGGGCCTGCGTCCTGTTCGACTGCGTACCCTCCAAGACCTTCATCGCCTCGACCGGCGTCCGTACCGAGCTCCGCAGGGCCGCTGGCCTGGGGTTCGACATCGGCATCGAGGACGCCAGGATCACGCTCAGCCAGATCAACAACCGGGTCAAGACACTGGCACGGTCGCAGTCCGCCGACATCGCAGCGTCGCTGGTGCGGGAGAAGGTCAACATCGTCCAGGGTCGCGCCGAACTGATCGACGACGTGGCCGGGATGGCCAGCCACCGTGTGAGAGTCACCACAGCGGCGGGTCAGGAGGGCATTCTCAAGGCCGATGTCGTGCTCATCGCGACTGGCGCCAGACCCCGGGTGCTTCCGGGTGCGGTGCCGGACGGCGAGCGAATTCTGAACTGGCGTCAGTTGTACGACCTCACCGAACTTCCGGAGCACCTGGTGATCGTCGGCTCCGGCGTCACCGGTGCGGAGATGTGCAACGCCTATACCGAACTCGGAGTCCAGGTGACGGTGGTCGCCAGTCGCGATCAGATCCTGCCGCATGAGGACAGCGACGCCGCCGCGGTACTCGAGGAGGTCTTCGAAGAGCGCGGCGCGAAGATCGTCAAGAACGGCCGCTGCGAACAGGTGAGCCGCACCGAGACCGGGGTCCGGGTGCACCTTTCCGACGGCCGCACCGTCGACGGCAGTCATGCGCTGATGAGTATCGGCTCGGTACCCAACACCACCGAACTGGGACTTGAGCGGGTCGGCATCGACCTCGCCCCCAGCGGCCACATCCCCGTCGACCGGGTGTCGCGCACCGCGGCGGCCGGCATTTACGCCGCCGGTGACTGCACCGGGTTGCTGCCACTGGCCTCGGTGGCCGCCATGCAGGGCCGCATTGCGATGTATCACGCACTCGGTGAGGGGGTGTCGCCGATCCGACTCCGTACCGTGGCCTCGGCGACGTTCACCCGCCCTGAGATCGCCGCCGTCGGTGTGCCGCAGTCCTCGAT
>CAYFMA010000038.1:0-35759 GCA_964344085.1 uncultured Mycobacterium sp. | reverse complement strand
TGGAGAACCCCGATCAGCTCGCCCGGCTCAAGGAGGATCCGGCGCTGATGGGCACGGCGGTCGAGGAGATGATCCGCTGGGTCACGCCGGTCAAGGAGTTCATGCGCACCGCCCAGGCCGACACCGAGGTGCGCGGTGTGAAGATCAAAAAGGGTGAGGCGGTGCTGCTGTCCTATGTCTCGGCCAATCGGGACGAGGAGGTTTTCGACGATCCGTTCCGCTTCGACGTCGGCCGCGACCCGAACAAACACCTGTCCTTCGGTTACGGCGTGCACTTCTGTCTGGGCGCCTCGCTGGCCCGGATGGAGATGAACAGCTTCTTCTCGGAGTTGCTGCCGCGGCTGGATTCCATTGAGCTGTCGGGCATTCCGGAACTCGTCGCGAGCACCTTCGTCGGCGGTGTCAAGCATCTGCCGATCCGTTACGCGTTGACCTGACGTCGCCGCGTCGCGGTTCACTCCGGATACGCCGCCAGACAACCGTCGGCGGTGCCACCCCGGCCGGTGGCGAAGGCAGCCACCCGGGCGGGGATCGCATCGGACCGGGTGGTGGAGAAGGTCGACATGACCGCGGCGTCGACGTCGGCCGGCGTTCCGCTGAATCGCGGTGAGAGTCCATCGGACACCGACGTGAGATAAACCCCGGCCAGGCAGTCCGCACCCAACTCGCTGGCGGCCACGCCGCGGAATGCCTGAATCTGGTGGCCCATCTCATGAGCCAGAACGGTCAAGACGGCCAGCGTCCCGCCGGCGGCGTCGATCTGCTCGAGGTCGGGCACGTCCCAGGCGATCTCACCGCTGCAGAACCGCGCGATGCTCAACTGCGACAGGCAGACATGGCCCGGCACGGCCGCCGGCAGGGCGGCGTACAGAGTCGGCGGGTTGAAGGCTGGAATTCGCTGCACCCAGAACGTCTCGACGTCGGATGCCGCCTGCGCGGCGATGAAGTTGACCGGTGAGGGGATCTGAACGTCGACGTTGATCGTCGGCCCGGGCGCGTCGGGACGTAGGCCTGCCACCTCTGCGGCACCGGCGACCGGGGCGGTGGCGAGGGCGGCCGACAGGATCACGGCGGCGGCTGAGCCTGTGACGGAGGCGATCCTCGAGTTCGAGCGCATGCGCAATTGCATCACAAGCCACTACGGTACTTCGCATGAGCGATAACCAGATGCTGGTCCTTAACCGTGCTGACCTCGAGGAACTCGGCCTGACCTGGGCGGAGATCATCGACGTCCTCGAGGATGCGTTCCAGCAGAAGGCTCGTGGGCTGGTGCAGAACCCGCCCAAGCCCAAGGTGACTTCGCGCGGCGACTCGGCCTTCATTCACGCGATGCCGGCCTATCTCGGCGGCTCGGACAAGATCGGCCTGAAATGGGTGGCCGGTTACGAGAACAACTATGCCAAGGGCCTGCCCTACATCTACGGCGTGATGATCATGAACGATGCCGAGACCGGAAGGCCGATCGCTCTGCTCGACGGCGGCTGGATCACCGAGATGCGCACACCGGGTGTCTCGGGGGTGACCATGCGCCACGTCCCCGGCGACCCCAGGCATCTGGCCATCGTCGGCTGCGGGCTACAGGGCAACCGCCACCTCGAAGTCGCACTCGAAGTCCATCCCGGGCTGACCCATGTGACGGCCTATGACCGCAATCCCGGACGCGCCCAGGAGATGCTGGACAGGGCGGGGGATCGGGTGACCCGGGTCGCCTCGTCGCCGACCGATGCGGTCACCGGGGCCGATCTCGTGATCACGACGATCACGGTGCCGCTGGATCCCAAGATCGACTGTGCCAATACCGATCCCAACGCGCTGCTGCTGCCGGTGGACTACGCCGACGCGATGGCCCAGGCCGCGTTCGACAACGCGGTCATCTACAGCGTCGACGACCCGGGCCAGTACAACTCGGTCATCGAGATGTACTTCTCTGGACTGCCCAAGCCCACGACGGATCTGGCCTCGGTGGTGTCCGGTCAGGTCACCGTTCCGACCACCGGCCGCCGGATGTTCCTCAACATGGGGATCGCGATGGATGACGTCGCGCTCAGCTCACTGGTGCTCGACCGGGCGGCCGCCGCGGGCGTCGGCCGGCACATCGAATTCCCCTGAGCTAGGTCTTCTCGAACGCCGGATCGTTCTGCCCGGCGGGCAGGTGATCGGGTGGCTCGATGCGCAGTTTCTTGGCGACCGGAACGTCGGTCGAGGAATGCAGGATGATCGACAGTGCGATCGTCACGGCGATCAGATCGAAGAGTTTCTCGCCCTGCGGTATTCCTGCCTGCAGGACAAGCAGGCCGTAGACCACCGAGGCGAAGCCCTTGGGGCCGAACCACGCTGCGGTCAGACGTTCCGAGCGTGGCATCGGGGTGCGCATCAGCGACAGCAGCATCGAGGCCGGCCGCACCACGACGATCGCCACGATCGCCAGTAGCCAGCCCTGCCAGCCCAGATGCGAGAGCCGCTCGGGGGTGATCAGCGCACCGAAGAGCAACAGCGCGGCGAATTTGGTGAGCTCGGAGAGCAGATCCCCGAACGGCTCGAAGGCCTCGGCTGCGACATGGTCGAGGGTGGCCAGCGCCGAACCCGCCGCGAACGCCGCCAGATACGGATTGGCATGTGTCAGATGGCATGTCGCGTACACCACGATCGCGATCGCCACCGGGCCCAGCGGTTGCAGCCTCGGCTCGGCGGTGAGGATCTTGCTGCGCCAGGCGAGCGCGACCGCCGCCGCGACGCCGATGCCGATCACCAGGCCGAGGACCAGTTCCAGAAGAACGGTGCTCAGATGCGAGCTTTCATGTTTGGCCATCGACAGGAAGATCAAGACGAACGGCAGTGCCAGGCCGTCGTTGAGGCCCGATTCCACATTGAGCAGACGGCGCAGACGCATCGGAATGTCGGAACGGCCGACCAGTGCGGAGGCGAAAACGGGATCGGTCGGCGACAGGATCGCGCCGAGCAACAGCGCCGTCGGCCAGTCCAGATCGGCAAGGAAGTGCGCGGGAACGGCGATGCCGATCATCGCCAGTGGCATACCCAACCCGAGGGCGCGGCCGGACAGCCGCCAGCCTTCGCGCAACGCCGGGACGCTGGCCCGTTGGCCGTCGGTGAAGAGCACCGTGAACAGGGCTATATCGGCGAGAACCGCCACGATCTCATCTTCTGCGCTCTGGGTGACCACGCCCAGGCCGCCCGGCCCCAGCACCGCGCCTGCCAGTAGGAACAACAGCGCGGTGGACAGTACGGTGCGCGCTGCGAGGCCGGACAGCGAGACGCTGATCAGCAGCACGACTCCGTACGCCAGGACTAGCGCCACGGCAACCTCCCAGGGTCGTCAGGAATGATGGAAGTCATCATGCCCAAACCGATCGTGCTGACCGTCGCTTTCGCCGCGACATTTGCTGCGGCGGCTCTGGTGCCCGGGGTGGCCGCCGCCGATGTGCAGGCGTTGAGCCCGTGGGATGTGGCCGACCCCGCCGTCGGCAATCTCGCGCCCGCCCTGCTCGCCGCCGTGCAGCAGGCGGCGTCCGCGGCGGCCGCCGACGGTGTCACCATGACGATCACCTCGGGCTGGCGATCCCCGGATTTCCAGCAGCAACTGCTCGACGACGCAGTGGCCACCTACGGCAGTCTGGCCGCCGCGCGGCAGTACGTGCAGACTCCGGATCGTTCCCATCACGTGCTGGGTCAAGCGGTCGACGTGGGCGGGCCTGCAGCCGACCGGTGGCTGATCGCCAACGGTCCCCGGTTCGGCCTGTGCCAGATTTACGCCAACGAGGTGTGGCATTTCGAGCTGGCCGTCGATGCCGCCGGCAACTGCCCCGCGTTGCTGGCCAACGCGGCCATGTGAGCCGCCGCCCGCGCGCCGAGATCGACCGGTGGGCTGTGGACCGAGCGTCATTAGCGACCGTGGCGTCGATCTCGCGGACGTAGGGTAGCGGCATGAGCCGTCCGGAATCCCCGGCCTACGTCGACTTCCATTTCGACGTGATGTGCCCGTACGCCTATCAGACCTCGCGCTGGATCCGGGAGGTCCGCGACCGCACCGGTCTGATGATCAACTGGCGCTTCTTCAGCCTCGAGGAGATCAACCGCGTCGAAGGCAAGAAGCATCCGTGGGAACGCGAGTGGTCCTACGGCTGGTCGATGATGCGGATCGGCGCACTGCTGCGCCGCCGGTCGATGGATGACGTCGACGCCTGGTACGAGCGGGCGGCGCGGGCACTGCATGCCGAGGGGCACAAGCCGCACGATCCCGCAGTCGCCCGGCATCTGCTCGGGGAGTTGGGGTTTGACCCCGCTCTGGTCGACGAAGCCATCGCCGATATGACCACCGGCGACGAGGTTCTGGCTGATCATCGACGAGTGGTCGATGCCGGCGGATACGGAGTGCCGACGCTGTTCTTCCCCGACGGCCAGTGCCTGTTCGGCCCGGTGCTGATCGACCCGCCGGCCGGTGATGCCGCGGTGCGCCTCTGGGAGGCCGTGCTGGCCTGGACCGAGTTCCCGCACCTGTACGAATTGCAGCGGCCGAAGACCTCCGCCGACGAACGGGCGATCACCGAGACGTTTCGGCCGTACCTTGAGGCCCGCGATTGGGTTTCGATCAACCGCGGTGAGGTCATCAACTTCGATCGCTAGCCTCGAAGCCGTTTGGCGACCTCGCCGTAGCGTTCGATCCGGTCCGCAACGTTGAGCGCGTTGTACAGCACGATGCGGGTGGCCAGGCCGGTGTACTTCTGTCGCAGCGAGTCGGCCAGTCCGTCCCAGGTCGACTCGGTGGCGAAAACGGCGATGTGATCATCGGTGATCTGGGCGGCCATCCCGGCGAAGTCACCGGCCTTCTGCTTCTCGCGGATGCGGGCGGTGGTCCCCTCGAATCCGGCCTCGTCCCAGATGAACGCGTAGTTCGGCGTGCTGCCATAGAAGCTCATGCTGGCCCGGACGAGTTCGCGCTCGTCATGGCGTTCCTCATCGGTGTCGCCGACGATCGTCATCACCGGCACGATGACGTCGATCTCCGCGGACGGCCGTCCGGCCTTGGCGGCGCCGGCCGCGAGGTTGGGCAACACCGTGTCACGCAGATATCCGGGTTCCCCGATGGGATGGATGTGGACGCCGTCGGCCACCTCACCCGCCATCCGCAGCATCCACGGATTGACCGCGGCCACATCGACTTTCGGATCCGGTGCGTCGATTGGACCCGGACTCCACTGCGGGGTGATGAAGTCCAGATCGTAGAACTCGCCGTGGTGATCGAGCTTCCCGGTGCGGAACGCCGTGAAGCAATCCTTGACCGCCAGAACGTAGTCACGCAGTCGGGGCCCGGGCCGTTCGAACTCGACGCCGTAGCGCCGGACGATGTGGGTGCGCACCTGGGTGCCGATGCCGAGGCGGAAATCGCCACCGGTGGCCTCCTGGAGCTCCCACGCGATCGCAGCGGTGACGAACGGGCTGCGCGGGAAGGCCACCGCGACACCGGTGGACAAGGCCAGGCCCGGTGCGGCCTGGGAGGCGACGGCCGCGTTGAGATAGGCGGTCCGGCCGGTCTCGGTGAACAGCAGACCGGAGAAGCCGGCGTCCCGGGTTCGTCTGGCCACCTCGCCGGCTCTGCTGAGCGGTCCGGGGATCGTCATCGCATCGACGTGCATGGCACAGACTGTAGGCGGCGCGGATATGCCACATTGCCAGGGCGGATTCTGGCAAACTCCCAGGCTGTGACGTCCTCCCACACCGAACGGCTGCCGTTGCTGTCCGGGCGCGACCGCATCATGTTCGCGATCACGCTGATCGCGGCGATCGCCGCCGGTGTCCTGCACTACACCAGTTCCAACGCGGTGACCGCGTTCATCGTGTCGGCGATCGCGCTGGCCACCCTGGCATCACTGGTGGGCCGCTCCGTCGAGGCCCTCGGCGACCGGCTCGGACCGAACGCGACCGGAATACTGCAGACCGCGCTGGGCAATCTGCCCGAACTGTTCGTCATCCTGTTCGCACTCAAGGCCGGATTGTTCGACGTGGTGAAGGCCACCATCGTCGGCTCGATCCTGGCCAACGTGCTGCTGGTGCTCGGGGCGGCGATCCTCGTCGGCGGCCTCAAGCACGGCCGCCAGCGGTTCGCCGCCGACGATGGCCGCACCCTCGGTCTGATGTTCACCCTCGCGGTGTTCATCCTCGCCGTGCCCTCGCTGACCGCGGCGATGCACACGCCGGCGGCAACGCATGAGCGGATGGTTTCGGTCATCGTATCGGTCGTCATGCTGGTTCTTTTCGCGCTCTCGCTGCCCGCGACTCTGGGCAACAAGGGCGACGCGGGCGTTCACGACGGTCACCCCAACGTTCGCGGCTCCTCTCCGATCGCGGCCAGTCCGGACTCGGCCAAAGCAGCGAGCAAGGCGGCAGCCCACGGTGAGTGGCCCATGGCCATGGCGATCGGAATGCTGGCCATCGCCGGCATCGGCGCGGCCTTCGTCTCGGAATGGTTCGTCGCCGCGCTGGAACCCGCGATGCACGCGGCCGGCATCAACCCGGTGTTCGCCGGTCTGGTGATCGTGGCGATCGCCGGCAACGCGGTGGAGAATTTCGTCGGAATCCAACTGGCCGCCAAGAACCAGATGGACTACGCCGTGCAGGTGGTGCTTCAGTCGCCGGTCCAGATCGCCTTGACCATCGCGCCGATCGTCTGCCTGGCCGCTGGTTTCCTCGGACAGCCCGGCTTCGATCTGGTCTTCTCGCCGCTGCTGCTGGCCGGCATGATGATGTCCGCCCTGGTTGCCGTGCTGGTGACCTTCGACGGCGAATCGCACTGGTTCGAAGGGGCCGTGCTGATCGCGTTGTACGTGGCGATCGCGACCGCCTTCTGGTGGGGCTGACAGACCCCGCACGTAGTCTGGCGAACAGACTCATCGGGGGGAGTGCAGTGCGAAAAGTGTTCCAGTGCGTGATGCTGGCGGTGGCGATGGTGTTCGCGCCGGTGGCGATCCCGGTGCCGGCCGCCGCGGATCCGATCGGTGACGTTCGCGCCCAACTGGACGCCCTCGTGATCAAGGGCCGCGGCCCCAAATCGGGATACCACCGCAGTGAGTTCGGCGATTCGTGGAGCGACGACGTCAACGTGGCCGGAGGCCACAACGGCTGCGACACCCGCAACGACATCCTGCGCCGCGACCTGGTCGACGTGGTGACCAACGGATGTGTGGTCTTCAATGGCGTGCTCAACGATCCCTATACCGGCGAGACCGTCGCCTTCCAGCGCGGTGAGGACACCTCCCCGCTGGTGCAGATCGATCACATCGTGGCGCTCTCAGATGCCTGGCAGAAAGGCGCGGCGCAGTGGGACCCGGTGCGGCGGCAGGAATTCGCCAATGATCCGCGCAATCTGCAGGCCACGATCGGCTGGATCAACAAGCAGAAGGGCGACGGGGACGCGGCGACCTGGTTGCCGCCCAACAAGTCCTACCGGTGCGTGTACGTTTCGCGCATCGTCGAGGTGAAATCGGCGTATCAACTGTGGGTTACCCAGTCCGAGCACGACGCGATCGCGCGGGTGCTCGACCAGTGCGGCTAGACCAGCCGTAGATTCAGCGTAAGCAGGGTCTGGCGTTGGCCGAGGATTCCGCCGCCGTCGTCGGACACCATCAGCAGGCTGTAGGAGCCGTCGGACTGTTGCGGCCCCAGTGCCATGCCCTCGAAGTTGGTGAATGCGAAATAGCCCTGCCACAGAAGGGTTTTGGAGACTGGTGTGAATCCGCCTTCGGAGAGGCTGGGGACATCCGCGATGTCGGTGGCGCCGGTGAAATCGACGAGATAGATCCGGGATCGGAACACCGGCAGGAACCCGCCGAGTTCACGCTCCAGACTCAGCACATGGCCGTCGGGCAATGCGACCATGTCCACCAGACCGCTGCGCTCGGCGTCGGTGAGCGGCGACATCTCGGCGATCGGATCGGTGCGGTAGGCGTACTGGATCGACGGGGTGAAGCCGGGCCCGGTGAACTTCTGGATCCGGACCCAACTGCCCGCGGCTGTGGTGGACAGCGAACCGTCGGACCGCAGTGCCTCTTCATTACCGGTCCACAGTGCCCCGGCGGCATAGCTCAGCGACTCCAGACCGAAGTTGCCCTGCACGTTGGTGGGACGGTAGATGGCCGGGACGGCGACCGAACCGACCCTGGAGCCGTCCACGAGACTGAATTCGGTGATCGTGGAGGCGATCTCGTCGGAGACCCACGCACTGGTCCCCGACGGCGTCAGGGCGATGCCCTCGGAATCGGCTCCGAGGGCGGGCGCGCTGATCCCCGATGCGACGAGCCCGGACCGTATCCCGCCGGGCGGCGTGGCCAGCGAGGTGTACAACTGCCAGATCGAGTCAGCCCCGTTGTCGCCCACCGAGTAGTAGGTGGTGCCGCCGGCATAGGTGAGCCCGCTGAGTTCGGCCGCACCGGTGCTGCCGCTGCTGAGACTGAACTGGCTCAGGGCCACGGTCGGAATCGCCGGCGCCGGCGAGGCTCCTGAGCTCACCGCGGCCCGGGGCAGTGATCCGGTCCGTGCGGTGTTCCGGCGTGGGCCCGTCGTCTTCGCCTGGGCCGAAACCGTCTTGGCCGCAGCAGGTTTGGCGGTGCGGGCCGATGCCGGTACGTCATCGGCACTGGCCGGCGCCGCGGTGGCTATCGCCGCACCGATGCCCAGCGCGGTGCCGGCGCCCAGCGTTGCGGCCCAGACGCCGATTCCCGGTCGCACCGCTGGTCTACACCTGGGCGGTCTTGAGCGTGGACAGGTCGGTCTTCATGAGCACCACGTTGTAGTTGCTCCAGATCGACATGTTCCAGTACAGGGTGCTGAGGTCGGGATTGCCGCTGGCGTCGGTGAGATCACCGGTGCCCGACAGCGGGTGAATCATCGGCGCATAGAGGCCCGGGTAGGTGATCGAGGTGGCGATGGTGACCGGGTCCGACCATGGGCCCTCCGGGGTGTCTGCGGTGCGCAGGATGACGTTGTTGAGGCCGTTGCCGTAGAGCACGACGTATTTGTCGAGGTACTCGTTGTACTGCACCGACATCTCGCTGACGTTGCCGCCGGTCTTGGCGCCGACGAGTCCGGCGAACCAGCCGCCGAAGAAGTTCGGGTTGTTGGCCAGATCGCGAATGAAGCCGAACAATCCGGCTGAGTTCGGCGAGTCACCGATCACGGGGGCCGCAACCGCGGGGCGATCCAGCACCCAGTTGCTGCCGTCCCAGTACTCGTACTGCGACAGGTCGGTGACCGAAGCCTCGGGCACCCGGGACAGGAACGCCGAACCGGCACGGCCGGCCGGGGTGCCGAAGGCGTAGAGATAGCGGGTGCCCCCGGGGGCGACCTGGCTCTCCGGCTCGAGCACGTAGGCCATCTGCTGGAAGTTCTGGTCACCGGCCCGGTAGCGGGTCGAGGACCGGAACCAGCCTGCCGAGCGGACGGTGGAGGTCTGCAACACCCATTTGTCGGTGGCCGGGTCGTACTGCGAGATCGCCGAGTAGTTCGTGGTCCACCGGCCGGGGGTGTCCCAGGACTTCACCGACATGTAGCTCACATAGTTGTTGGCGTTGGCGTAGATCGCCGATGTCGGGATGTTGGTGGTCTCCGATCCGATGAAGAACACCTGATTTCGTGCGGCCGGAATGAACTGGTTGGCATAGCCGGTGTTGATCAGGCTCAGGCCGTCGTAGAGCTGGGTATCACTGCTGAGCAGCAGCACATTGGAGCGCCAGTTGCCGGTCATGTTGGGACCGCTGAAAGTGTCGCCGAAGGCCAGCTGGGTGTAGCCGTTGACCGGGTTGAACCACATGATGCCGAGGTCGGTTCCGTAGACCCCGGCCCAGCTGGTGTTGTTGGTCTGCGTCCACAAGCTGCCCGGATAGGCGGTGTTGCGCTGGCCGGTGACCCAGCCGAGAGGGGTCGAGGTCAGCGTGGTCGGTGTGGCGACGACGGCTGAGGCCAGACTGGCGCCCGCCTGTGCGGCGCGTGCCGACGCCGGTGCGGCCCCGCCTCGCGCCGAGGCGCGACGGCTCCAGGCCAGCACGGTCCACCCGGCCGGGGAATCCGCCGGGACGGCGGGCGCTCCGCCCGAGGGCGCGGGTGTCACCGGCGTGCTCGACAGAACCGGGGTGCTCACGAGCGTGGCCACCGGTGCGGTGGTGGCCGCGGCGGCCTTGCTCTTGGCGGCCGGTGCGCTACGCCGCACCGCCGGTCGGGCCGCGGCGCGTCGGGCCGCGGAGTCGGATGCGGACACCGCGCTGCCGGTGTCGCCGGCGTTCGAGGTATCGGCCCAGGCGATGCCGGCGCCGGATGTCACGGCTGCCCCGATGCCCAGGGCCACCGCGAGTGCGGCGGTCTTGCTGGAACTCATCAACACGCTCCTGCTCTGTGATCACTGCAGGTCATCGACTCTGGCAAAGCTCAACAACGATCGCCCCGCGGGGGTTCTACAGCACTGTACTCATTCTTCGCTCAGGATTTCCACAGCCGGACCCGAGTCCGGCAAAGCCGCAATGAAGCCGTGATCAGTGACCGGCGAGGAGGTCGGCCATCCGGGGCATCAGTGCCTGCAGGGCCTTCAGTGGGCGGACCATCACCTTCACCGAGGTGATCTTGTCCTGTTCGTTCCAATGGATCATGTCGATGCCCTGCACGGTCACTCCGTCGAGCAGGGCCGCGAATTCGAGAACCGCCGAACGCTCTCCGAACCACATCTCGACGTAGTGGAAATCCGCGGTGCTGAAGACCTGCTCGGCGGCCCGTAGATAGGCGCTCGTCTTCTCCCGGCCCTGCTGCGGGGTGAAGACCGCCGGAGAGTAGAACACCGCATCCTCGGCGAGCAGGTCGTCGAGTTCGTCGGTGCGGCCCTGGTTGATGACGGCGAGCCAGCGTTCGATCACCGCCGGAACGGCGGTCACCAGACCCATACCGACGGATCTGTCGGGTACTTGTTGCAGATGTCGGTGGTGCGCGCCGCCACACCCTTGTTGTTGAAGAACAACTTGGCCCAGTTCGGCCAGGCGAAGGCCAGTTGCTCGTAGTAGATATCGGTGGCGATGTTCTCCGAGTACTGCCGCCGGCCGGCGGAATCCATCGAGAAGAACCAGTGAATTCGGTCGCGGGCCGCCTGCTGCACGTCGGCCCCCTTGTTGTTGTAGTCGATCATGTAGCGCTCGTAATAGACCGGGGTGACGTCGCGGGCGGCCGCCATGATCTGCTCGGCGGTGCACGTCGTGACGATCATCCGGTGCGGGATGGGGTAATCGTCGCTGGCGTCTGCGGCGGCGTGCGCGGGGAACAACGCCGCGGCCAGGGTCAGCGCGAGCGCCGGCACCGCGGTTCGGGCGAGGTGGTTACGCATGCGGCTCATGATTGTCCTCCGGGATCGGCGCTCACAAGTTGACGGTCGGTGGGGTGCTCGGGCTGCGGCCAGGGATGCGGCACCGGGCGAGGGCGCACCAGTTGCGGCCACCAGAACCAGCGGCCGAGCAGCGCTGCGATGGACGGGGTCATGAAGGACCGGATCACCAGGGTGTCGAACAGCAGACCCAGGGCGATGGTGCTGCCCACCTGGCCCGCCACCACCAGATCACTGACGAGCATCGAGGCCATGGTGAAGGCGAACACCAATCCGGCCGATGTAACGACGGCGCCCGTGCCGGCCATCGACCGGATGATGCCGGTGTTGATGCCGGCGTGGATCTCCTCCTTGAACCGGGAGACCAGCAGCAGGTTGTAGTCGGAGCCGACGGCCAACAGGATGATGACCGACATCGCGAGCACCATCCAGTGCAGAGGCTTGCCGAGGATGTGCTGCCAGATCAGCACCGACAACCCGAACGATGTGCCCAGCGAGAGCGCGACCGTACCGACGATCACCGCAGCCGCCACCACGCTTCGGGTCAGCAGCAGCATGATGATGAAGATCAGGCACAGTGCCGCCAGCCCCGCGATCATGAGGTCGTAGTTGGCCCCGGTCTGCATGTCCTTGTATGCCGATGCGGTGCCACCCAGGTAGACCTTTGAGCCTTCCAGTGGGGTCCCCTTGATGGCCTCGAACGCCTTGTTCTTGATCTTGTCGATCAGTGCCAGGCCCTCCGGGGTGGCCGGGTCCTTCTCATGAGAGATGATGAACCGCACCGCCTTTCCGTCCGGCGCGACGAACATCTTCAGGCCGCGTTTGAACTCCTCGTTGTTGAACACCTCCGGCGGCAGGTAGAACGAATCGTCGTTCTTGGAGGCGTCGAACGCCTGTCCCATCGCGTTGGCGTTCTCCTGCATCGCATCCATCTGGTCCTGCATGCCGTTCATGGTCGACTGCATCGTCAGCATGCTGGTGCGCATCGTCTTCATGTTCTCGATCATCGGCGGCATGATCGTCAGCATCTGCGGCATCAGGACGTCCAGCTTCTCCATGTCGACGACCGTTGCCTGCAGATCATCGGTGAGGGCGTCGATCCCGTCGAGGCTGTCGAACACCGATCGCATCGCATGACACAGCGGGATGTCGAAGCAGTGCGGCTCCCAGTAGAGGTAATTACGGATGGGCCGGAAGAAGTCGTCGAAATCGGCGATGTGGTCTCGTATTTCGTCGGTGTCGGCGACCATCTGCTTGGTCTGGGTGACCATGTCGTGCGTGACGCCGGTCAGCTTCGTCATGATCTCCAGCTGGCGCTGCATGTTCTCGACGCTGGCCTGCATCTCGTCGCCCATTTTGAGCAGGTCCTTCATGCGGTCTTTGAGATAGGACATGTTCAGTCGCTGGGTCGCTCCGGACATGCTGATCATGAAGGGGATCGAGGTGTGCTCGATCGGGGTGCCCTGCGGGCGGGTGATGGCCTGCACGCGCCCCACTCCGGGGATGTGGAAGATGCTCTTGGCCACCTTGTCGACGACAAGCATGTCGGCCGGGTTGCGCACATCGTGGTCGGTCTCGATGAGCAGCATCTCGGGGTTCATCCGGGCCTGGGGGAAGTGCCGGTCAGCGGCCGCATAGCCCTGGTTTGCCGGCAGATCCTGCGGCATGTACTCGCGATCGTTGTAGTTGTTGCGATACGACGGCAGCGCGAGCAGGCCGACGAGCGACAGCGCGATCGAGGCGATCAGGATCGGTCCCGGCCAGCGCACCACGGCGGTGCCCACCCGGCGCCAGCCACTGGTCTTCATCGCGCGCTTCGGGTCGAACAGGCCGAAGTGGCTGCCGATGGTGAGGATCGCCGGCGCCATGGTGAGTGCGGCGGCCACCGCGATGAGCATGCCGATCGCCAACGGGATGCCGAGGCTCCGGAAATACGGCATCCGGGTGAAGTGCAGACAGAATGTCGCGCCGGCGATGGTCAGACCCGAGCCCAGGATGACGTGCGCGGTGCCGTGATACATGGTGTAGAAGGCGGTTTCGCGATCCTCGCCGTTCTCCCGCGCCTCGTGGTAGCGGCCCAGGATGAAGATGGCGTAGTCGGTCGCGGCCGCAATGGCCATGGTGGTCAGCAGGTTCACGGCGAAGGTCGACAACCCGATGATGTGATGGTGCCCGAGAAAGGCGACGATGCCACGGGCGGCTGCGAGTTGAGCGAAGACCATCAACAGAACCAGCACGGTGGTGACGATCGACCGATAGACGATCATGAGGGTCACGAAGATGACGATGAGGGTGACCGTGGTGATCTTCTGAACACCCTTGTCGCCGGCGTGATGCTGGTCGGCCATCATGGCGGCCGGTCCGGTCACGTAGACCTTGATCCCTTGCGGCGGAGGGTTTTTCGCCGCGATCTTGCGAACGGCCTCGATTGACTCGTTGGCGAGCGTCTCGCCCTGATTGCCCGCCAGATAGACCTGTACGTAGGCGGCTTTGCCGTCGCCGCTCTGCGCGCCGGTCGCCGTCAGGGGATCGCCCCAGAAATCCTGGACGTTCTGAACGTGCTTGGTGTCGGCGCGCAGCGCGGTGATCAACGAGTCGTAGTAGTCGTGAGCGGCGTCGCCGAGGGGCGCCTCACCCTCCAGCAGGATCATCGCCGAAGAGTTGGAGTCGAACTCCTTGAAGTCCTCGCCGACCCGCTGCATCGCCTGCAGCGAGGGCGCGTCCTGGGGGGCCAGCGAGACCGAGTTCTCCTGGCCGACGACCTCGAGCTGGGGGACGGTGACGTTGAGGACCACCATCAGGCCGAGCCAGAACAGCACGATCGGCACCGAGAAGAGCCGGATGAAGCGGGGGATCGCCGGATGTGCTCCGACGTGGCGGTTGGCTGCGGTGTTCTCGCCGACGGGAAGGGCCACAGCAGTGGGGGCGACTTTTCGCCTCAACAGCTTGACCATTGCATTCCCCGCGATCTCGAGCCGATCACCGACAAGAGATTAGCTTATGTAACTGTTCGGCATACAATCCGGACATGAGCATCCCCAGGCGCATGTCAGTAGCCGCTCTCTCGGTCGTGGCGGCCGTCACCTTCGCCGCACCGGCCCATGCGGACCCCGATATCGACTTCGCCAACCAGTTGCACGGTTACGGCATCTACGGAGCTCGGGACTACAACGCCTGGCTGGGCAAGATCACCTGCAAGCGGCTGGCCAGGGGAGTCGACGCCAACGCCTACGCATCCGAGTCCTTCGTCGCGCAGAACCTTGCCCGCACCACGACGCAGTCCCAGGCGTGGCAGTTCCTCGGCGCCGCGATCAGCACCTACTGCCCGGATCAGACCGGCGTGCTGCAGGCCGCCGCGCAGTAGCCGACGTGCGGGGAGCCGTCGACCGGACGGTCGCCGGGTTCATCCCGGCACCGCCACATGACGTGCGTGCGCACTACGTCGATCTCGGAAATCTCGCCACTGTGCATCCGCTGATCGAATCCGTGACCCGGACCTCGGAGACGACCTACCGCATCAAAGACCGTGTCCCGCTGGGATTTCTGACGATTCCGGTCACCTACACCGCGATCATGCGGGTGCCGGCGGAGGGTCCGGTCAGCTCGGAGGCGATCCAGTTCCCGGGCGTCCGGTTGCGATCGCGGGTGTACTTCGACGCCGTTGGCGGCGGCACCCGTCTGGTTGAGCACCTCACGATCACCGCGCCATGGCCGCTGCTGGGATTGACGGTCCGCCGTGCGGTGGCTGCGCATACCGAGATGCTGGCCGGTATACGTCGTGTCTTCGAGGCCTAGCCCGAGGCAGGAAGCGCATCGCTGTGCGCCCGCCTCTGAGCGACAACGTTTGGGTTCGCAGGATTTGTCGCTACGAGGTGGGCAGAAAGGGCAATGATTCAGGCACCGACTAGCCGGCCAGCTTGCCGTTGTCGATCTCGTACACCGCGCCGTGAACAGCGGCGGCGTCGTCACTGGCCAGGAACGCGATCACGGCGGCCACGTCGGCGGGTTCCATCAGTCCGCGCGGGGCGGCGATCCGCATGATCAGCTTGTAATCCGCGTTCTCGGGCGCGCTGAACTCGGTGACCTGGGGAGTCAGCATTCCGCCCGGGCACACGGCGTTGATCCGCAACCGTTCCCGGGTGTACTCGACCGCCAGGGCGCGGGTCAGGCCGAGCAGTCCGTGTTTGGCCGAGCAGTAGCCGGCCGAGTACACCTCACCCTCCACGCCCGCCACCGAGGCGACGTTGACGATGTTTCCGCCGTCCAGCAGATGCGGAATCGCCGCCCGGCACAGGTAGAACGGGGCGCTGAGGTTCACCGCGAGGTCGTAGTCCCAGTCGTCATCGGTCACATCGGCGGTGTGCCGCATCTGGTGGAAGCCCGCGGCGTTGACGAGCACGTCGAGCTTGCCGAACCGCTGAACACACTGCGCAACGGCATCGCGGCAGGCCGCAGCCGAGGTGATGTCGACCGATGCGTAGTGACCACCCGGAACGTCGGCGAACACCGCCGCCATCCGCTCGGCGTCCCGGGCGATCCCGAAGACCGTCGCGCCTCGTTCTGCGAAAAGCCTGGCCACCGCCGCCCCGAGTCCCGACGACGCCCCGGTGACCAGGGCGACCTTCCCGTCCAGCTGTCTGCTCGTCATGACCGGAGAAATTACCCAACGGTGACCATGTGCGCCCCCGGCAGGCAGGACGGGCGGGCATCGTCTTGAATGGGAAAGGGGTCGCTGATGGGAGGGAGGCGCTGTGCGCGCAGTCGCGGAACAGATGACGGCTACCTCGCCGTCCACGGAGTTCGAGGTCTGGCGTGCCGGCGTGCGTTCCGCCGCTCTCGATCACGTCGCCGACTTCGTCGGCAACTATTGCGTGCCGCAATTGCACCGCACCGGCATCGACATCGCTCCCGCGGTCCTCACCGGTCTGCTTGATGGCGGCAAGTGCCTCCGCTCGACCTTCATGTACCTGGGCTGGCTGTCCGGCGCTGGACCCGATGACTCGGCGCTGCGCGCCGCCGCCGGACTGGAACTGCTGCACGCGTTCGCCCTGCTGCAAGACGACGTGATGGACGACTCGCCGCTTCGGCGCGGGCGCCCGGCCGCGCACGTGCAGTTCGGCGACTGGCACCGCCGCAACCGGCTGTCCGGATCGCGCGAGCGATTCGGGGCGGCGCTGGCCGTCCTGCTGTCCGACCTGTGCCTGGTCTGGGCCGAGCAGATGATGCGAGAGAGCGGACTCCCGGCAGCGGCCCTGTCGCGGGCCTGGCCGCACTACGACGCGATGCGAGTGGAACTGGCCGTCGGGCAGTTCGCCGATGTGGCCAACGACGCCGGGGCGATGCCCGCGCTGGACACCGTCCTCGATGTGGCACGGCGCAAGTCCGGCAATTACACCGTGCGCAGGCCGCTCGAGATCGGTGCGGCGATGGCCGGCCGCGAGGACCTGCTGGGCGCGCTGGGCGGTTACGGCGAAGCGCTCGGCGAGGCCTTCCAGCTTCGGGACGACATCCTGGGCGTGTTCGGCTCACCGGAGCTGACCGGAAAGCCCGCCGGCGGGGATCTCGCCGAACGCAAGGCCACCAGTGTGGTGGTGGTCGCCCGGCAGATGGCCGATCCGGCCATCCGGCGAGAGTTCACCGACCTGATGAACGCCGAGAATCTCGGCGACAGCGATATCGCGCACTGGCGCAACCTGATTCTCGCCACCGGCGCGGTGGAGTGGATCGAGGAGATGATCGCCGAGCGGGTGTGCTCCGCCAACGGGCACCTCGCCGGTATCCGGATCGCCGACCCCGTGCGGTGCGCGCTGACCGAGATGGCAGCGGTCTGCACCGCCCGGATGACCTGAGTGAGGAGCCAGAGGATGCGAACTGTCCCGGGATCGACCGACCGCGTCGTCGTGGTGGGCGCGGGTCTGTCCGGACTGTCTGCGGCACTGCAGCTTGCCGGTCAGGGCCGTTCGGTGACCGTTGTCGAGCGTCACGGATTCCCCGGCGGACGGGTGGGTCAGGCCGACATCCGCGGCTACCGCATCGACACCGGCGCGACGGTGCTGACCATGCCCGACATCATCGAGGAGGCGTTCGACGCCGTCGGCGCCTCGATGAGCGATCACCTCGACCTGCTGCCGCTCGACCCGGCCTATCGGGCCTCGTTCGCCGACGGCAGCGCGCTGGACGTGCACACCGACGGAGCGGCGATGACCGCAGCCATCGAGCAGTTCGCCGGTCCCGAGCAGGCAGCGGGCTATCAGCGGCTGCGACAGTGGCTCACCGAGCTCTACAAGCTCGAGATCGAGGGATTCATCGGCGCGAATTTCGAATCCCCGCTCTCGCTGCTGACACCGCAACTGGCGCGGCTGGCGGCCATCGGCGGATTCCGCCGCTGGGAGAAGATGGTGCGCCGTTTCATCACCGACGAGCGGGTACAGCGCATCTTCACCTTCCAGGCGCTCTACGCGGGGGTGCCGCCCCAGCATGCGCTGGCCGCCTATGCCGTCATCGCCTACATGGACACCGTCGCCGGCGTGTACTTCCCCCGCGGCGGTATGCGCGCGGTGCCCGAGGCGCTCGCGGCCGCCGCCACCCAGGCCGGTGTGCAGTTCCGGTACTCGACGAGCGTGACGGCCCTGGAACGGTCGGGATCGCGCGTTACCGCCGTCTGCACCGAATCCGGTGACCGGATCGCCTGTGATGCGGTGGTTCTCACCACCGAACTGCCGTTGACCTATCAACTGCTGGGCCGCACGCCGCGCCGCCCGATCAAGATGCGTCCCGCACCCTCGGCGGTTGTCATGCACGTAGGTGTGCCATCGGTCGGCGGAAAACTCCAGCATCACAACATCAGCTTCGGCGGCAAGTGGTCGCAGACCTTCGACGAGATCATCGGTGCCGGCACGCTGATGAGCGATCCGTCGCTGCTGGTGACCATGCCCACCGCCGGTGATCCCACGCTTGCCCCGGCCGGACGCGATCTGCTCTACGTGCTGGCTCCTTGCCCGAATCTCGAAGTGGGCAAGATCAATTGGACCGCCCAGGGTGACGCCTACGCACACGAGATGCTCGCAACGGCCGCGCAGCGGTTGCTGCCCGGACTCGACCGCGACGCCGACATCCTCGACGTGGTCACCCCGGCCGACTGGGCCCGTCAGGGCATGACGGCCGGTACCCCCTTCGCACTGGCGCACACCTTCTCCCAGACCGGGCCGTTCCGGCCGGCCAACCTGGTGCGCGGCATCGACAACGCGGTGCTTGCAGGCGGGTCCACGGTGCCCGGTGTCGGCGTTCCCACGGCACTGCTTTCCGGGCGGTTGGCCGCCCAGCGCATAACCGGCCCGGTGCGGGACCGAGCGCGTACCCGTACTGTCATGAGTTCGGAGGTGAAGGCATGATCCACACCGAGTTGCATGCCGCAGGAATCGACGACGAACGGCTGCGCGAGTCCTATCGGTACTGCCGCAGGCTCAATGCCGAACACGGCCGCACCTACTTCCTGGCCACCCGGCTGCTGGCTCCCTCGCAGCGCCCCGCCGTGCACGCGCTGTACGGCTTCGCGCGCTACGCCGACGACATCCTGGACGATCTGAACTCCGATGCCCCGGTCGCCGAACGGCAGGCACGGCTGGAGCGGTTGGCGTCGAAATTCTTCGACGGCGCCGACGACGGCTCCGAACCGGTGCTTCCGGCGGTTCTGCACACCGCCCGCACCTACCGGATCCCGTTGGGCCTCTTCGACGATTTCCTGACCTCGATGCGGATGGACCTCACCGTCACCGACTATCCCGACCGGCCCGCGCTGAACCACTACATGCGCGGCTCGGCCGAGGTGATCGGCCTGCAGATGCTGCCCATCCTGGGCACCGTCGGACCGCTGCGTGACGCCGAGCCCTACGCCGAGGCGCTGGGCCGGGCATTCCAGCTCACCAACTTCCTGCGCGATATCGACGAGGACCTCGAACGCAACCGGGTCTACCTTCCCGCAGACGAGCTGGCCGCTTTCGGCGTCGACCGGCAACTGTTGACCTGGTGCCATGACAACCGGCGCACCGACCCGCGGGTCCGCCAGGCCCTTGAGGCACAGCACGCCATCACCCGTGAGATCTATCGCGAGGCGAACAAGGGAATCGCCTTGCTGGCCCCGCAGTCGCGGCCCTGCGTGCGAGCGGCCTTCACGCTCTACTCGGAGATCCTCGACCGGATCGAGGAGATCGACTTCGAGGTGTTCAGCCAGCGCGCGTCGGTCGGCAACACGCGGCGCGCCCAGGTCTTCATCGGAGGCCTGATCCGGGCCCGGCGTGCCCGGCGCGGCCACTGATGGATCGTTGGCAGTATCTGTTGCTGCTGGGCGGCTGCGTTCTGATCACCCTGCCGCTGGAGGTCTTCGGAGACGGGGTCTACCGGCAGCCGCGGCGCCTGCTGCGGGCGCTGGCGCCGGTGGCCATCGCCTTCCTGGTTTGGGACGCGATCGCCATCGCGTTGCACGTCTGGCACTACAACCCGCGCTATGTCAGCGGGATCAACGTGCCGTTCATGCCACTGGAGGAATTCCTGTTCTTCATCGTCATCCCGCTGTGCGGTCTGCTGACCTACAACGCGGTCAGCAGCATCCTCGGCATGCTGCGGAAGGTCCGCGCCGAACGGATACGGCGTTGAGCGGGCTGGGTTACACACTGCCCGCCGTCGTCGCAGTCGTGATCGTGTGTGTGCTGGAATTGACCGTGTTGCGCACCGGCCTGTTCCGCAAGCCGGCCTATTGGATATCGATGGTGATCGTGGTGGGCTTTCAGATTCTGACCGACGGATGGCTGACGAAGCTGTCCGCCCCCATCGTCATCTACAACGAGCAGCACACCTCGGGGCTGCGGTTCCCGTGGGACATCCCGGTGGAGGACTTCCTTTTCGGCTGGGCGCTGGTGACCGGCGTACTGCTGCTGTGGGTCAAACAGGGACAGAAGCAGTGACCGCGGAGCGTGGCGAGGTACTCAGGACCGGACTTCCCAAATCGCAGGTGCCCGGTGCGTTCGACGGGGGGGCACGCGACTACGACCGGCTGGTAGGGGCCAATCCGGGCTACCACCACCATCTGCGGATCTCGGCCCGGCGGATGCGGATCCCCAATGGTGGTCGCGGCTTGAGGTTGCTTGACGCCGGCTGCGGCACGGGCGCGTCGACCGCAGCGCTGCTGGAAGCCGCCCCGCATGCCGAGATCGTCGCCGTCGATGCGTCGGCGGGGATGCTGGAACAGGCTGCCGCCAAGGCCTGGCCGGCCTCCGTCCGGTTCGTGCACACCCCGATCGAAGGCCTCGCCGAGGCCGGGGTGCGGGGCCCCTTCGACGGAATACTGGCCGCCTACCTGTTGCGCAACCTCGCTGAGCCGGATGCCCAGCTGCGACGTTTCCGCGAGATGCTTCGCCCGGGTGCCACGCTGGCCGTGCATGAATACTCGGTGGCGGATTCCAAAGCTGCCCAAGCAATTTGGAATGCGGTGTGCTGGGGGGTCATCATCCCGCTGGGACGCCGCAGGACCGGTGACAGCACGCTCTACCGGCATCTGTGGCGCAGTGTGAACGCCTTCGACGGAGCAGGCGACTTCCAGCGTCGTCTGGTGGCGGCCGGTTTCGCGGGTGTGCACAGCGAGACCATGTCGGGTTGGCAGCGAAATATCGTGCACACATTCCTGGGGGACGCACCGTGAAAGATCCACGCCGAGTGGCCCATCCGGCAAGGCCGGGGCTGCCTAACGCCGATTCGCTGGAGACCACACCACATGTGGTCGTCATCGGCGGCGGGATAGCCGGACTCGCCGCGGCCACCGGACTGGCCGAACGGGGCGTCACCGTGGACGTCATCGAACGGGAGTCATCCCTCGGCGGGAGGGTGGCAGGATGGACCGAGAAGCTGACAGAGGGTCCGCTTGCCGGCACCGAGGTGGCCAACAACCGCGGCTTCCACGCGTTCTTCCGCCAGTACTACAACCTGCGCGCTTTATTGCGTCGTAGCGATCCCGGCTTGAACCGTCTCAAGGCCGTTGAGGACTATCCGCTCGTCGACGCCCACGGCCGTACCGACACGTTCAAGGGACTGCCGCAGACCCCGCCGTGGAACGGACTGTGGTTCGCGCTGCGTAGCCCCACCTTCCGGTTCCGGGATCTGTTGCGGCTCAACGCCAAAGTCGCCGCGCCGCTGGCCTGCGTGACCGTACCGGGAATCTATGAACGTCTTGACCACCAGGACGCGGAGTCCTTCCTGCGTGATATCAACTTCCCGATCGCCGCCCGGCATCTGGCTTTCGAGGTGTTCGCCCGCAGCTTCTTCGCCCGGCCGGAGCGGCTCTCGGCAGCCGAACTGGCGGCGATGTTCCACATCTACTTCCTGGGTTCCAGCGAGGGACTGGTGTTCGACGTCGCGAATGCCAACTTCGACACCGCACTGTGGAACCCGTTGGGGGACTATCTCACCGGACTGGGTGTGAAGCTCCGGACCGGCGTCTCGGCGCAGTCCGTCAGCCGGGGAGGCTCGCGTCGGTTCCAGGTGAACATCGGTGACGCCGTCGTCGACGCCGACGGTGTCGTGCTCGCCGTCGACGTCGAGGGCTTACAACGAATCGTCGCCGCCTCGCCGGACCTCGGTGACGAGGACTGGCGGCAACGGGTGACCGCGATGAACCTCGCCCCGCCGTTCGTGGTGCAGCGGTTGTGGCTGGATTCACCCGTGCGGGCCGACCGTCCGGACTTCCTGGGCACCGGCGGCCTGGAACCGGTGGACAACATCAGCGTGGTGAGTCGTTACGAACGCCAGGCCGCTGATTGGGCGCGCGAGCACGGGGGCTCGGTGGTCGAGGTTCACTCCTATTCAGTGGTGGAACCCCCGCCGTTCGAAGGCCTGCGGGAGAAGATGCTCGCGCGGCTCCACCAGCTGTACCCGGAGACCGCACGAGCCGGTGTTCTGGCCGAGAGCATCTTGTTCAAGCAGGACTGCCCACTGCTCTCACCGGGATCGCACGCCGGCCGCCCGACCGTCCGGACGCCTGTTCCCGGGCTGATGCTGGCCGGCGACGGAATCCGGATCGACCTCCCGGTAGCCTTGATGGAACGCGCTGCCACCACCGGTTTCTCGGCCGCCAACGAATTGCTGGCGGGCTGGGGGATCAGTGGGCACACCCTGCACACGGTGCCGGTCCGGGGACGTTCGACGATCCTGCGGCGGCTGGCGGAGAGAGGGGCGAGCTGAGATGGGGCTGTTGTCGCGGATCGCCGAGCGGATGCCGAAAGACGTTCCGGTCCAGATCATCCCGAAAATGGACTGGGCACGCCAGAAGCCCACTTTCCAGGATGCGCAGCCGGCCCTGATCGACGCGGCCCTGCGCCGGGCGCTGGCCCGTCCCAGCGGTAACTGGTACGTGTTCGCGGCGAGCGGCGACATCCGGTCCGACCGGCCCTTCGGCGCGAAGGTCGCCGGCATCGAGGTCGTGGCCTGGCGTGACGACCAGGGCTGCCTGCACGTGGGTCCGGCGTCGTGCCCGCACCTGGGCGCCGATCTGGCCACCGGCAAGGTGGAGTGCGGCGGCCTGATCTGCCCCTGGCACGGACTGAAGCTGGAAGGCCGGCGTGAGTTCGGCTGGAAGCCGTTGCCGTCCCACGACGACGGGGTGCTGGTCTGGGTCCGTCTTGACAAGGCCGGGCAGGAGGAGCCGCTGGACGCCCCGGTGCTGCCGGCCCGCCCGTCGGGTCCGCGACTGGCCGCCGTCACCCGGCTGGAGGGTGTCTGCGAGCCGAGTGACGTGATCGCCAACCGGCTCGACCCGTGGCACGGCGCCTGGTTCCACCCGTATTCGTTCGCCCAACTCGAAGTCCTCAGTGCCGCGCCGGTCGACGCCGACGACGATGCCGACGCCTACCAGGTGGCGGTGACTTTCCACCTCGGCCGCTTCGGTGTGCCGGTGATCGCGGAGTTCACCGTTCCGGAACCCCGCACGATCGTCATGCACATCGTCGACGGCGAGGGGGCCGGCAGCGTTGTCGAGACCCACGCCACCCCGATCGGCACCGGTCCGGACGGACGGCCGCGTACCGCAGTGATCGAGGCCGTCATCGCTCAATCCGACCGGCCGGGCTTCCAGAAGTCGCTGAGGGCCGCGCCGTTGATTCAGCCCCTGATGAGATTCGCCGCCGCCCGATTGTGGCGCGACGATCTGATCTATGCCGAACGCCGATACACGCTGCGCGCGAAGGGAACTCACTGACATGGCTAAGCGGGTCGTGGTCTGGGGGACCGGTTTTGTCGGGAAGATGATCATCCCCGAAGTGCTCCGGCACCCGGAATTCGAACTGGTCGGCGTTGGAGTGAGCAATCCCGGCAAGGTGGGCCTCGACGTCGGGGAGATCTGTGGACTGCCGCAACCGGTGGGCATCACCGCGACTGACGACGTCGATGCACTGATCGAACTGAAACCCGACGCACTGGTGCACTACGGCCCGACGGCGGCGAAGGCTGACGCCAACATCGATCTGATCGGAAAGTTCCTGCGGGCCGGTATCGACGTGTGCTCCACCGCGATGACGCCGTGGGTGTGGCCGAAGATGCACCTGAACCCGCCGAACTGGATCGAACCGATCACCGCCGCGTGCGACGAGGGCCGCTCGTCGTGTTTCACCACCGGAATCGACCCCGGCTTCGCCAATGACCTGTTCCCGATGACGCTGATGGGCCTGTGCTCGGAGGTGCGCCGGGTGCGCGCATCGGAATTGCTGGACTACACCAACTACGAGGGCGACTACGAGTTCGAGATGGGGATCGGCCGGGAGCCGGAATTCGCCCCACTGCTGCAGAATTCCGACATCCTGGTGTTCGCCTGGGGCGCAACCGTTCCGATGATCGCGCATGCGGCGGGTATCCAACTCGACGAGATCACCACCACGTGGGACAAATGGGTCACCCCGACTGAGCGCAACACCGTCAAGGGCGTCATCGAGGCGGGGAAGGTGGCCGCGGTCCGGTTCACCATCAATGGAGTCTTCAACGGCGAGACGCGGATCCAGTTGGAGCACGTCAACCGGATCGGCCGCGATGCCGCGCCGGACTGGCCCTCCGGTGACCAGGACGACGTCTACCGGGTCGATATCGAGGGAACGCCGAGTATCTTCCAGGAGACTGCGTTCCGCTTCACCGACGGCTCCGGACGCGATGCGGCGACGGCCGGCTGTCTGGCAACCGGACTGCGGGCGCTCAACGCGGTGCCCGCGGTCAACGACCTTCCGCCGGGCTGGGTGACCCCGCTGGACCTGCCGCTGATCCCGGGGCGCGGCACCATCCGCTGATTCAGTTGCGCCGTCGGCGATTCAGCAGCACGCCGACGACGATGCCGACCAGCAGCATGGCCGACAGCAGCAGCCACATCGGTGACTCCACGGTCATCCAGAGCAGGTGAATCCTTGCCGTCTCGCGGTTCTGGCCGATGAACGCGGCGGCCAGCACGAACAGAGTGATCGGGATCCAGTTGTGCAGGACGAAGCGCAGGGCCGGGTTCAACTCTTGAGCGGACATGACGACGACCGTAGCCCGGCGTGCCAGACTGCGCAGATGAACGGAAGCCGTGTCGCCCGGGTTCTGATGATCGCGACGGGCGCTGTAGCGGCACTGTGTTTCGCCGGCCTGATCTCGCTTGTCTTCCTCAACTCCGGCAAATACAACGAATACGGCGAAATCGACATCCCCGGTTCCGGAGTCGTGAACCTCCCCGAGGGGAAGGTGATCGTCAGCTTCCACGTGACCTCCTCGCGGGACGGCACCTCGGTGCCACCGCTGCATCTGGACATCGAACCGCCGCCCGGAGGCCGGGATCCACACGTGATCGACGACCTCGGCGGATCCGTGACCGTCAACAACGACGTCCACCGGCAGGTCTGGGTGATGCAGGTGCCGGCCGCCGGCCGCTACCCGGTGTCCGTTGACGGGCCGGTCGCCGACTACAACTCGCCGAAACTGGCTTTCGGCGGCGATCGCGGTACGGACGGCTGGGTATGGGTGCTCGTTGCGGCATCGATGATCAGCTCGGATCTCGCCATCGCGGCATGGTGGTTCCAGCGCAGCCGACGGCGCAGGGCGGGCTCCGATGCCGCTCCCGCAGTTCCTGCTGTCACCGCCGATCCGTACACCCCCACCGATGAGGGAGTCCGATTGGAACAGCTCAAGAACATTGCGGCACTGCGTGATTCGGGTGCGCTCACCGAGAGCGAGTTTCAGGCCGAGAAGCGTCGAATCCTGGAGGGACAGTAGTGAGGGCCGTCAGTTGTGAACATGGAACGCTTTCGGTGGTCGACCTCCCGGAACCGCGGCCCGTTGAAGGGCAGCTGGTCCTGGATGTGCGGGCCTGCGGCATCTGTGGTTCGGATCTACATGCCAAGGATCACGCCGACGATCTGACCGGCGTCATGGCCAAGGTCGGCTACCCGGATTTCATGCGCACCGACACCGCCACGGTGATGGGACACGAGTTCGCCGGCGTGATCGCGCAACGCGGGCCCGGGACGCCCAAGGCGCTGCGCGAGGGGATGACCGTGGTGTCCTTCCCGCTCGTGCGGATGCAGGGAAAACCTCAGCTGACGGGCCTTTCGCCGCTGGCACCGGGCGGTTACGCCGAGCGGGTTCTGGTGGAGGCGTCGCTGACCTTCCCCGTGCCCAACGGGCTGTCGGTCGACATCGCCGCGCTGACCGAGCCGATGGCCGTCGGTCTGCATGCGGTGCGCCGCAGCGAGATCAAGAAGCGCGACACCGCCGTGGTGGTGGGCTGCGGTCCGGTCGGTCTGGCGGTCATCTGCCAGCTCAAGGCGCTCGGTGTCGAGAAGATCGTGGCGAGTGACTTCTCACCGGCGCGGCGGGAGCTGGCCCGCCGGTGCGGGGCCTCGATCGTCGTCGACCCTGCAGTGGATTCCCCGTTCGAGAAGGCCGAAGGCAAGGGGATGATCACCGAGGCCATCGAGCTGTATGACGTGGCGCTGACCACGATGCGCAAACTGCGCCGGCTGCCCGGGTGGTCGAAGGTCTACCGCGCCGCAGATGCCGTCGGCGCCGCAGATCCGAAGCGACCGGTGATCTTCGAGTGTGTTGGCGTGCCCGGAATGATCGACGCGATGATGGACTCGGCGCCGTTGAACTCGCGGGTTGTCGTGGTCGGGGTCTGCATGGGCACCGACCAGATCCGGCCGACGATGGCGATCGCCAAGGAACTCGATGTGCGGTTCGTGTTCGGCTACACGCCCCTGGAGTTCTACGACACCCTGCACATGCTGGCCGACGGAAAGCTCGACGCCTCGGCGCTGATCACCGGCAAGGTCGGTCTGAAGGGGGTGGCCGGTGCTTTCCAGGCGCTCGGCGACCCGGAGCGGCACGCCAAGGTGCTCATCGATCCGCGGAGTTCCGCCGAGTTGACGTAGCGACAACGTCTGGTGTGATGGCCACTTCAGTGGCCGCGCTTGACCCACTCGTCGTAGTTCACCAGTTCGCCGCCGATCGTCGTCGAGGCACCGTGCCCGGTGTAGACCGCGGTGTCCGCGGGCAGATGGCCCAGCTTGTCCTTGATGGAACCGAGGATGGTGGGGAAGTCGGAGAACGACCGACCAGTGGCGCCGGGGCCACCGTTGAACAGGGTGTCGCCGGAGAACAGCGCTCCGAGTTGCGGTGCGTACAGGCATGTCGAGCCGGGGGAGTGACCCGGGGTCGCGATCGCATGCAGTTCGATACCGTCGGCCTTGAGTACCTGACCGTCGGCCAGCGCACGGAACGGCATGCCTGCGTGGGTCATCTCCCACAGCATCGTGTCCGCCGGGTTCAACAGGATCGGGGCATCCAGCCGTGCCGACAGTTGCGGTGCCACGGTGATGTGGTCGTTGTGCCCATGGGTGCACACCACCGCCACGACGTGTCGGCCCGCGACGGCATCCTCGATGGCTTTCGAGTCGTGCGCGGCGTCGATGACGATGACCTCGGAGGAGTCGCCGACGATCCAGATGTTGTTGTCGACTTCCCAACTGCCGCCGTCGAGTTCGAACGTGCCGTGCGTGACGACCCGTTCGATGCCCGCCGAGGTCATGCCTGTCCGTTCTTCGCGCAGGCGCTCATCACAGGACCACCACCGAGCGCAGCACCTCACCGTCGTGCATCTTGTGAAACGCCTCCTCGATCTCCTCGAGGCCGATGCGTTCGGAGACAAACCGGTCCAGTGGCAGCCGGCCCTGCCGGTAGAGGCTGACCAGAGTGGGGAAGTCGCGCTCGGGCAGGCAGTCGCCGTACCACGACGACTTCAGCGAGCCGCCGCGGGAGAAGAAGTCGACCAGGGGCATCTCCAGACGCATATCCGGCGTCGGAACACCAACCAGCACAACGGTTCCGGCCAGATCGCGGGCGTAGAACGCCTGCTGCCAGGTCTCTGGCCGGCCGACCGCGTCGATCACCACGTCGGCGCCGTAACCGTCGGTCAGATCCTGAATGGTCTGCACCACATCCAACTCGCGGGCGTTGATCGTGTGGGTCGCGCCGAAGTCACGCGCCCAGGCCAGCTTCTTGTCATCGGTGTCCACGGCGATGATTCGCCGGGCGCCTACCAGTGCGGCACCGGCGATCGCGGCGTCACCGACACCGCCGCATCCGATCACGGCCACAGTGTCATCGCGGCTGACGTTGCCGGTGTTGACGGCTGCGCCCAAGCCCGCCATCACACCGCAGCCCAGCAGGCCGGCCACGGCCGGGTCGGCTTCCGGGTCGACCTTGGTGCACTGTCCTTCGTGCACAAGTGTTTTGTCGGCGAAGGCGCCGATGCCCAGCGCCGGGGTGAGTTCGGTGCCGTCGGTCAGCGTCATCTTCTGGGTGGCGTTGAAGGTGCTGAAGCAGTACCACGGCCGGCCGCGCTTGCAGGCCCGGCACTGTCCGCACACCGCACGCCAGTTGAGGATGACGAAGTCGCCCGGTTCCACCGAGGTGACGTCAGCGCCCACCGATTCGACGACGCCGGCGGCCTCGTGGCCGAGCAGGAAGGGATAGGAGTCGTTGATGCCGCCCTCGCGGTAGGTCAGATCGGTGTGGCAGACACCGCAGGCCTGCACCGCGACCACGACCTCACCCGGTCCCGGATCGGGGACGACGATGTCGACCAGTTCCACCGGGGCGCCCTTGCTCCGTGAGATCACCCCACGCACTGTCTGACTCATGGACTAAGAATCTAACCGGATAGGTTGGGCGACGATGTCCGCCCTCGATCTCATCGCCGAATGGCCGGTGCCCACCGTGTCGGCCGCCGTCGTCGGCCCGGCCGGGGTGCTCGCGCAGTACGGCGACACCGCCCACTGCTACCGGCTGGCCTCGGTGACCAAGCCGCTGATGGCCCGCGCCGCCCAGGTCGCCGTGGAGGAGGGCGTCTTCGACCTCGACACCCCGGCCGGGCCGCCCGGATCGACGGTGCGGCACCTGCTTGCCCACACCGCCGGCTATGCCATGGGCGACGCCCAGATCCTGGCCCGGCCCGCGGCCAAGCGGATCTACTCCAACTACGGCTTCGCCGTGCTGGCCGGGACTCTGGAGCGGGAATCAGGTATCGCGGCCGGCCGCTACCTGACCGAGGCGGTGTTCGAGCCGCTGGGGATGACGGCCTCGCGACTGGACGGCGGCGCTCCGGCGGCCGGCTACGGAGGTTTCTCCACCGTCGCCGACCTGGCCTTATTCGCCGCCGACCTGCTGCGGCCCCGCACGGTGTCAGAACAAACGCACGCCGAGGCGACCACCGTGCAGTTCCCGGGTCTGGACGGGGTGCTGCCCGGATTCGGCATGCAACGGCCCAATGACTGGGGGCTGGGGTTCGAGATCCGTGCCGCCAAGTCCCCGCACTGGACCTCGCCGGCCAATTCGGCGGCGACCTTCGGCCATTTCGGCCAAAGCGGCACGTTCATCTGGGTGGATCCGGTCGCTGACCTGGCCCTGGTGGTGCTGACCGATCGGGATTTCGGGGACTGGGCCAAGCCGCTCTGGCCGGCGTTGTCTGGCGAAGTTCTGAGAGAGTTCACCCCGGACTAGCGCAACAGAGGCCCCACGAGGCACAATAGACACGCACAGCACAACTGCATCTTCGGAGAACACCAGGTCGTTGGGGAAGACGTCCCTAGTGGAGCCGAAGGAGTAAGTGATGCGTGCGTCGAACCAGTTCGCCGACGCGACGACGGGAGTGGTCTACGTCCACTCCTCACCCGCGGCGGTGTGCCCACATGTCGAGTGGGCGTTGTCGTCGACCCTGAACGCAGGGGCGAATCTGAAGTGGACCCCGCAGCCGGCAATGCCCGGACAACTGCGCGCGGTCACCAACTGGGTGGGTCCGGTGGGCACCGGCGCCCGGTTGGCCAATGCGCTGCGGTCGTGGTCGGTGCTGCGCTTCGAGGTCACCGAGGATCCGAGTCCCGGCGTGGACGGTCAGCGGTTCTGTCACACTCCGCAACTGGGTCTGTGGAGCGGCGCGATGAGCGCCAACGGTGATGTGATGGTCGGCGAGATGCGCCTGCGATCGCTGATGTCTGCAGGCGCCGACACGCTGGCCTCTGAGTTGGACACCGTGTTGGGCACCGCGTGGGACGAGGCGCTCGAGGCTTATCGTGACGGTGGCGAGACCGGTGAGGTCAGCTGGCTCAGTCGCGGCGTCGGCTAGCGGGACCGGCTAGCTGGAGGGCAGGGCCGCGATCCGGCGGGCCAGATACGGCGAGAACCAGCCGGCGTACTTCTCCTGCAGCGCCGGGTCACGCCAATCGGCTCCGGTGACGATTTCGCGGCAGGTGGGTTCGCCACAGAGACAACGGAATTCGTCATAGTCGCTGGCGTCGCACATCGCGTAGTCGAAGGACAATTCCTCGCCGGGCTCGATGTCGCGCATGGCGACCACCAGCATCTGCCCGAGAAGGCCGCAGTTGGGCTCACAGCAGTGGTTGAGCATGTCGCCCGCATCCGGAGTCTCACCCGAGACCAGGTACAGGTCGGTGTCGACCTGGATGGAACGGCTCTGTCGATCGTCGCTGAAGGTCTGAAGGACGGCTAACGGCACGACGGAACCGCCGAACGCCGCGACCGTTTCCCCGGCCTGGATGGGCTCCACTGCGTAGGAGCCCCAGCCTTTCCCTCCCGCAGGGCGCGCTTGCGCCTTCGGGCTGAGCCAGTTGTAGTCCATTGATTCCCCTTGATCACACTTCCGGCCGACAGCCTACGGCCTGATGAAAATGTTCACCGCTTCCGGCACCGCGGAGATCTCCGCGGGCAATGGGCCTACGAAGTCGCCGTCGGCGTAGGCGTTGATCCCGGGGCAGGCGACAGTGACCGTTCGGGCCCGTGCGGTGGTCACTTCGTCGAGGTCGACATGCGTGCCCTTGAACACGGTCGGGAAGAGCCGGATCAGATTGAACCGGGAGCCGGCCGCCACCATGGTGATGTCTAGAAGTCCGTCGGAGTGATCGGCGGTGGGGCAGATCTGCATCCCGCCGCCGTAGGTTCGGGTGATACCGATCGCCGCCAGGGTCAGATCGGCGACGATCTCGCGTTCGCCGTCCAGCACCAGGCGGAACGGCAGCGGCCGCAACTGGGACAGCTCGGCCACCATCGCCACGTTGTAGCGCATCCGTCCGTGCGGCCAGCTCATCCGGTTCACCCGGTCGCTGACCAGGGAATCGAACCCGGTGGCGGCGACGGTCCCGAACCAGGTGCTTGCACCGTCGGCGCTGTGGATCAGACCGAGGTCGGTCGATTCGGTGTGGCCGGCCGCGATGACGTCGACGGCCACCGCAGGGTCGCCGACCGGGATGCCGTACTCGCGGGCGTGGTCGTTGCCGGTGCCGGCCGGGACGATACCGAGCGGAACATCGGTGCGCGCCAGGGATTGCAGCGCGAGCCGGATGACGCCGTCACCGCCGACCACCACCAGTGCATCGGTGCCGGCGGCCACCGCTCCGTCGACCAGGCTGCGCGCGTGCTGAGCATCGCGGCCGACGATCTCGACGACGTCGATACCGAGTTGCTGGAATCGGGCCACTGCGCGCTCCGCGGCGTGCGGGGCGTTACCGTGGCCGGCCATCGGATTCGTCAGCAGCGTGACGCGCCCGATCTCACGCCTGCCTCCCGAGCTTCCGATCACGGAATCAGCTTGCCCGGGTTGAGGATTCCGGCCGGGTCGAGGGTCTGCTTGACAGCGCGCAGCACCTGCGCGCCCAGATCGCCGATCTCCGCGGTCATCCACGGTCGATGATCGGCGCCGACGGCGTGATGGTGGGTGATGGTTCCGTTGTTGGCCATGATGGCCTCGCAGGCCGCCACCTTGGCGGCCTGCCACTGGGCGGCGGCATCGCCGCGTTGTCCCGCCACGACGGTGAAATACAGCGATGCGCCGGTGGGGTAGACGTGCGAGATGTGGCACATCACCAACGCTGGTGTGCCGCTCGCGGCCAGGGCGTCGGTCAGCGCTTCGGTCACTGCGGCTTTGAGTACCGGAACGTTGGACCAGCAGGTCGCGGTCTCCAACGTCTCGCACAGTGCGCCGGCGGTCAGCAGTGAGTCACGCAGATACGGCGCATCGAAGCGGCCGTGTTCCCACGCCCGGGCCGGTTCGTCGCCGAGCGAGGTACCGCCGTGCCCGGCGAGGATGGCGCGGGTCTCGGCCTGCCGGCTCTCGGTGTGAGCGGCAGTGCCCTCGAACACGGTGATGGCCAGACATCCGCCGGTGACGCTCTGCTCGCCGATGCTTCCGGTGGTGGCCAGATTGATGCCGGTCTCCACTTCGTCGGACAGGCGCAGCACCGTCGGGCCCGAACCGGTCTGGGTGACCGCGCGCAACGCGCCTGACCCGGTGGCGAAGTCCGGGAAGGACCACGCCTCGTAGCGCACGCTCTCCGGTACCGGATGAACCCGCACCCGCACCCGGGTGATGATGCCGAACACACCCTCGGAGCCGATGAAAAGTTCACGTAGATCCGGTCCGGCTGCCGAGGCCGGTGCGCGGCCGAGGTCGAGTTGGCCTGCCGGAGTGATGACCCGCAGCCCTCGCACCATGTCGTTGAACCGCCCGTAGCCTGCCGAGTCCTGACCGGAGGAGCGGGTCGCGGCGAACCCGCCGATGCTGCCGTAGCGGAAACTCTGCGGGAAGTGCCCGAGGGAGAAGCCGCCGTCGCCGAGCAGACGTTCGGCCTCGGGCCCGGTGACTCCGGCGCCGAGTTCGGCCTCTCCGGAGACCTCGTCGAGCCAGTGCAGGTCGTCGAAGCGACGCAGGTCGACGGTGATGACGGCCTCGAAACCGGCCCGGATCGGGTCTACTCCGCCCACCACGCTGGAACCGCCGCCGAAGGGAACCACCGCAATCCGGTGCTGCGAGCAGTAGGTGAGGATCCGGGCGACTTCGTCATCGGTTCCGGGCAGTACGACGGCGTCCGGGGCATCCTGGCGAATCTGCCTGCGGCGCAGCAGATCCGGCGTGGATTTTCCGCCGGCGTGCAGTAGCCGGTCGAGATCGCCATCCCGTAGGAAACCATCGCCGACGATGGCCGACAGGCCGGCGCGATGCTCGGCCGGCAAAGCCGACGGGGCCAGTTCCACCTCGTCGATGCCCGGGGCTCGGTTCTCGGTTCCGCTCACGCCGAGTGCCTGCTCGAGCAGACCGCGGATCGCGGGGGACAGTGGTTTGGCCAGCGCCGGGTCTCCCCAGGCGTTCCAGGCCATCGGCGGCAGCAGGGCGGCGTCAGACATGGATCGTTTGGCGTCAGACATGGGTCCCAGTATTACCCTCCAGCCATGAGCTCACCGCTGAGCACCGCTCTGAGTGCCGTCAGGCGGCGTGCCGACCTCGCCGGACTCGGCGACAGCGGCGCCGTCGACGTCGTCGTCATCGGCGGCGGGATCACCGGCACCGGTATCGCCCTGGATGCGGCCAGTCGCGGACTGTCGGTGGTGCTCGTCGACAAGCACGATCTGGCCTTCGGTACCAGCAGGTGGAGTTCGAAACTGGTGCACGGCGGACTGCGCTACCTGGCCAGCGGCAATATCGGCATCGCCCGGCGCAGTTCAGTGGAGCGCGGCATCCTGATGACGCGCACCGCACCGCATCTGGTCTCGGCGATGGCGCAACTGGTGCCGCTGCTGCCGAGCATGAGCCGCTCGCAGCGGGCGCTGGTGCGGGTGGGCTTCCGGGCCGGGGACATCCTGCGAGCGGTGGCGGGCACCAAGTCCTCGGTGTTGCCGGGGCCGCGCCGGGTCAGCGCCGCCGAGGCGATCGCGATGGCGCCGACGGTGCGCCGCGACGGGCTCGACGGCGCACTGCTGGCCTATGACGGTCAGCTCATCGACGATGCCCGGCTGGTGATCGCGGTGGCCCGCAGCGCCTCGGCGCACGGTGCCCGCATCCTCACCCGGGTGGGAGCCTCGGCGGCGACCGGCGACTCCGTTCGTCTCACCGACGGACTCACGGGCGAGTCGATGCAGTTGCGGGCCCGTGCGGTGATCAATGCCACCGGCGTGTGGGCCGCCGAGGTGGATCCGACTATCAAACTGCGCCCGAGCCGCGGCACCCATCTGGTCTTCGATGCCGCAACCTTCGGCAATCCGACTGCGGCACTGACGATTCCGATCCCCGGGGAGACGAACAGGTTCGTCTTCGCGATGCCCGAGCAGTTGGGCCGGATTTATCTCGGCCTGACCGACGAGGAGGCGCCCGGTCCCATCCCCGACGTTCCGGAGCCGACGCCGGCGGAGGTCGGATTCCTGCTCGACACGGTCAACACCGCACTGCAGACCGCATTGACGACGGCCGACGTGATCGGGGCTTACGCGGGCCTGCGACCGCTCATCGACGCGGGTGAGGGCAGAACATCGGATCTGTCCAGGGATCACGCGGTGCTGGAGTCCGACAACGGTTTGTTCAGCGTTGTCGGCGGCAAGCTCACCGAATACCGGTTGATGGCCCAGGACGTCCTGGACAGGGCGATCGAGAGCCGGGGCCTGTCCGCCCAGCCGTGCCGGACTCACGATCTGCCATTGGTCGGCGCACCCGCGGGACGTGTCTCGGCGGTGCACTATCCCGGTGACCTACCCGCGTCGCTGACCGCCCGGTTCGGAACCGAGGCGACCAGCGTGCTGGCCCGGTCGCGGTGTGATCGGCCGGCCGATCCGGTGGCCGAGGGTATCGACGTCACCCGCGCCGAGTTCGAATTCGCCGTCACCCATGAGGGAGCGTTGGACGTCGGGGACATCCTGGACCGCCGCACCCGGATCGGCCTGGTGGCCGCCGATCGTGCGCGTGCGGTCGGCGCGGCGGAGGAGTTCCTCGCCGGCGCGCTGTGAGGCCTGGAGAGCCCTGGGTTACAGCGGGATGTTCTTGTGCCGGCCGCGCCGGTGCGGCGCCTCGGCCAGTGCCTGGGTCAGCTTGCTGCGGGTGTGGGCGGGATCGATCTTCTCGTCCACCACGCCGATGTCGATCGCGCTGTCCACACCGCCGGCGATGCGCTCATGCTCGGCGGCCAGTTCCTCGTGCAGGGCGTCACGTTCGTGCTCGGCGGCGGCCGCGAGGGTCTTCTTGTGCAGGATGCCCACGGCGGCCTTGGCGCCCATGACGGCGACCTCGGCATCCGGCCAGGCGAACACCTTGGTGGCGCCCAGCGAGCGCGAGTTCATCGCGATATAGGCGCCGCCGTAGATCTTGCGGGTCACCAGCGTGACGCGGGGAACGCTGGACTCGCCGAACGCGTGCAGCAGTTTGGCGCCGCGGCGAACGACGCCGCCCCACTCCTGGTCGACACCGGGCAGGTAGCCGGGCACGTCGACGATGACGATGAGTGGAATGCCGAATGCGTTGCACAGTCGCACGAAACGGGCTGCCTTCTCAGCGCTCTCGGAGTTCAGACAGCCGCCGAGGCGCAACGGGTTGTTGGCCAGCACTCCGACGGTGCGACCCGACAGCCGACCGAGGCCGATCACCATCGACGGCGCCCAGCGGGACTGGAACTCCTCGAACGGCGCATCTGAATCCAGCAGGGCGTCGATCAGGGGGTGCACGTCGTAGGCGCGACGCGGGGAGTCCGGCAGCAGCGCGTGCAGATCGACATCGCCGGCCTCGGCCTTGGAGCGATCGAAATGGCCCTGCTGGCAGAAGTATTCGACGAGACGGCGGCCGCGAACGTAGGCGTCGGCCTCGTCGTCGGCGACGATGTGGCAGACACCCGACTTCTTGTGGTGGGTCTCCGGGCCGCCGAGGGACTCCATGTCGACGTCCTCGCCGGTGACGCTGCGCACGATGTCGGGTCCGGTGACGAAGATCCGGCCTTCGGGAGCCATGATCACCACGTCGGTCAGGGCCGGCCCATAGGCGGCGAAGCCGACGACCACCGAGATC
>CAYFMA010000037.1:29006-35796 GCA_964344085.1 uncultured Mycobacterium sp. | reverse complement strand
ACAGGGGCAGGGCCGGCTTCACCTCGACGGTCAAGGCCAACCTGCTCGCCAACGTAATCCGCAACTTCTGGACCAACGCGGTGATCTTCTGCGGACACTTCCCCGACGGTGCCGAGAAGTTCACCACCACCGATATGGCCGGCGAGAGCAAGGGGCAGTGGTACCTGCGTCAGATGCTGGGCAGCGCCAACATCGACGCCGGACCGGTTTTGGGATTCATGACCGGCAACCTCGCCTACCAGATCGAGCACCATCTGTACCCCGACCTGCCGAGTAATCGGCTCGCCGAAGCCTCGGTGCGGGTGCGGGCGCTGTGCGACAAGTACGACCTTCCCTACACCAGCGGTCCACTGCCGGCCCAGTACGCCAAGTCGTGGCGCACCATCGCGAAACTCGCACTGCCGGACCGGCTCCTGCGCGACACCGCCGACGACGCCCCGGAGACCCGCAGTGAGCGGATGTTCGACGTGCTCGGCCCGGGCCCGCGCCGCGGGCTCAAGTCGGCCATCGCCGCGGTGCGGGCGCTGACCCGCTGAGGGGATCGGACCTAGCGGATCAGATCGAAGGTGTCGGGATGGGGCCCCATCCGGCCGGGCTCGCCGCGGTCCAGCGCGGTGAGTGCCTCGATCTCCTCATCGTTGATCTCGAAGTCGAAGATCTCGAAGTTCTCCTTCATCCGTTGAGGATGAACGGATTTGGGGATCACCACATCGCCACGCTCGATATGCCAGCGCAGCACCACCTGAGCCGGATGCGCGCCGGTGGCCCGGGCGATGCGGGAGACCACCGGGTCGCCGAGCACCTTGCCGCGGGCGATCGGGGACCAGCCCTCGGTGATGATGTCGTGCTCCACGCCGTAGGCGCGGACCTCGTCATTGGTGAGGTACGGATGCACCTCGATCTGATTGACCGCAGGCACCGTATCGGCCTCCCTGGCCAGCTCCTGCAGATGATGGATCTGGAAGTTCGACACCCCGATGCTGCGGGCCCTACCGTCGGCCTTGAACTCTTCGAGTGTCTTCCAGGTGGTGACGAAGTCGCCGTCGTACAGCGTCGGCAGCGGCCAGTGGATCAAGAACAGGTCCACGTAGTCGGTGCCGAGTTCTTTCAGCGTCTGATCGAAGGTGCGCCGCGCATCGTCGGGCCGGTGGAAGCCGTTGTTGAGCTTGCTGGTGATGAAGACGTGCCCGCGATCGATTCCGGCGTCGCGGACACCCTGACCCACGCCTTTCTCGTTGCCGTACATCTGGGCGGTGTCGATATGGCGGTACCCGATCTCGAGTGCTGAGCGCACGGCCGCGGCGGTCTCATCCGCCGGGACCTTGTAGGTGCCGAACCCCAATTGCGGGATGTGGTTTCCATCGTTGAGGGTGATCATCGGGACGCCCATGTCTCTCCTTCTTTGAGTACAGCCAACAGTCGTCGCGCCGCCTCAACCCGTCGGGCCTGCGCGCCGCTGAGTCCGTCCAGCGCGCATTCCGGATCGGCGGGCGGACCCAGGTGACCGCAACCACGCGGGCAGTCCTCGATCTGACCGCCGAGGTCGGAGAACGCCTTGAGGACGTCATCGGGTTCGATATGGGCCAGGCCGAACGAGCGCACGCCCGGTGTGTCCACCACCCAGCCGCCGCCAGGCAACGGCAGCGCCACCGACTGGGTGGAGGTGTGCTTACCCTTGCCCACCCCGGAGACCTCGCCGGTGGCCCGGTCCGCCTGCGGCACAAGCCGATTCACCAGGGTGGACTTACCCACCCCGGAATGGCCGAGCAGCACGGTGATATGTCCGTCCAGCAGCGACTGCACCGGTTCCAGGGGTTGGTCGCGGCCGGCGGTCACGACGATCAGATCCAGACCGGCGAACTGCTCGGCGAACGGGGCCGGGTCGGCGAGGTCGGTCTTGGTCAGGCACAGGATCGGTGTCAGCCCGCCGGCGTAGGCCGCGATCAGCGCGCGTTCCACCAGTCCGGTCCGCGGCGGCGGGTCGGCCAGGGCCACCACCATCATCATCTGATCGGCGTTTGCCACCACCACCCGTTCGGTGGGATCGGTGTCATCGGCGGTGCGGCGCAACACACTTCGGCGTTCGGCGCGGCGGACGATGCGTGCCAGAGTGTCCGGCCGGCCGGACAGATCGCCCACCACGTCCACCTCGTCGCCGACAACGATCGGGGTGCGGCCGAGTTCGCGGGCGCGCATCGCTGTCACCAGGCGATGTGGGTCACCGCCCAGGACGCAGCCCCAGCGGCCGCGATCGACCGTCACAACCATGGCCGACTCGGCGTCGGCGTGATCGGGTCGGTTCTTGGTGCGCGGACGCGAGCCCCGGCCGGAGCGGATCCTGACGTCGGACTCGTCGTACTCGCGTGGGCTCAAGCCGACCCCAGCATCTGCGACCACAGCCGCGGAAACTGCGGCAGGGTCTTGGCGGTGGTGGCGATGTCCTCGACCTGCACGCCGGGGACTCGCAGGCCGACGATCGCACCCGCCATCGCCATCCGATGGTCGTGGTAGGAGTGCCACACCCCGCCGTGCAGTGGGCGTGCGGTGATCACCAGGCCGTCGTCGGTCTCGGCGCAGTCACCGCCGAGACCGGTTATTTCGGCCCGCAGCGCGGCCAACCGGTCGGTCTCGTGTCCACGCAGATGCGCGATACCGCTCAGCCGCGACACCGAGCCGGGTCCGGCCAGCGCGGCCAGTGCGGCTACCGACGGGGCCAGTTCACCCACGTCGTGCAGATCGACCTCAAAGCCGGGATATCCGCCGGCGCCGGTGACCTGAAGTGCCGAATCCTGTTCGGACACAGTCGCTCCGGTGAGCTTCAGGATGGCGAACACCTGCTCCATCGGCTGCACGCTGACCGCCGGCCAGCCGGTGATCCGCACCGCCCCGCCGGTCACCGCAGCAGCGGCCAGGAACGGCACCGCGTTGGACAGGTCCGGTTCGATCAGCCAGTCCCGCGCCGCGATCGCACCGGGTGCGACCCGCCAGCGGTTGGGAGTGGCGTCGTCGACCTCGGCGCCGGCTTCGCGCAGCATCGAGACCGTCATTGCGATATGCGGGGCCGAAGGGACCGACTCGCCGGTGTGCAGCACCTCGAGGCCCTCGGTGAACGCCGCGCCGGAAAGCAGGAGGCCGGAGACGAACTGTGACGACGCCGAGGCGTCGATGCGCACCGTGCCGCCGCGTACCGCGCCGCGCCCGCGGACCCGGAACGGCAGCCCGTCGCCGTCGATGTCGACACCGAGTCCGCGCATCGCGTCGAGGAGGGGAGTGATCGGTCGGGAGCGGGCCTGCTCGTCACCGTCGAAGAGCACCGTCGCGGTGCTCAGTGCGGCCAGTGGCGGCACGAACCGCAGCACGGTGCCGGCCAGGCCGCAGTCGATGCGCGCGTCGGGTCCCGGCCGCAGCGATCCGCTGACGGACAGATCTGCGCTCTCGCCGTCGATGCGGACGCCGAGGGTCTGCAGCGCCCCGATCATCAGGTCGGTGTCGCGGCTGCGCAGCGCACCGCGAACGGTGGACGTGCCGCCGTTCGCCGCGGCCAGTCCGGCCAGGATGAGCGCACGATTGGTGATCGACTTCGATCCGGGCACCGTCACATCGGCGCGGACCGGTGCCGGTGCATGCGGTGCCGTCCACAACTCGGTGCTCACGGGTGTACATCTTGTCTCATGTGCGGACGCTTCGCGGTCACCACGGACCCGGCCAGACTGGCGGCTCAGATCGACGCGATCGACGAGACCGGCGCGGGGGGCCTGCGCAGCCCGAACTACAACGTGGCCCCGACCACCGACATCGCCGCCGCGGTCGCCCGCCACGACGAGCCGGACGACGACCCGACCCGCCGGCTCCGGCTGATGCGCTGGGGTCTGGTGCCCTCGTGGGTCAAAGCCGGCCCGGACGGCGCGCCGCAGACCAAGAGCCAGCTGATCAATGCCCGGGCCGAGACGGTGACGACGTCCCCGGCGTTCCGCGCGTCGGCCGAACACAAGCGGTGCCTGATCCCGATGGACGGCTATTACGAATGGCAGCCGAATGCGGACAACCCCAAACGGGGCCGCAAGACGCCGTTCTACTTCTCCCGCCAGGACGGCTCGCCGCTTCTGGTTGCGGGCCTGTGGTCGGCGTGGAGGAGCACCCCGGCGGGCATGAGCAAAACGGCCGGTGGATCAGACCGTGCGGCAGCACCCTTGCTCACCTGCACGGTCATCACCACCGACGCGGTCGGCGACTTTGCGGCTGTCCATGACCGGATGCCGCTGATCCTGGCCGGACGCGACTGGGATCGCTGGCTGGACCCCGACGCGCCCGCCCCGGCGGATCTGCTCGACGCGCCGCCGGACATCGCCGGACTCACGATGCGAGAGGTCTCCACCCTGGTCAACAGCACCGCCAACAACGGACCCGAGCTGATCGAGCCGGCCGGCCCCGGCAACCAACCGGTTGGCCTGTTCTAGCCGGGAGAGTGAGGCTAGGCTCACAGACAAGTCCCTGATCCACCCACAACCTGACATACGGAGGAGAGCGGGCATGACCGCGGTCGAGCCGAAGAGCGATCAAGACACCATCACCGTCCACAACCCCGCTGACGGCAGGATCGTCGGCACCGTTCCCGTCGACGGCGCCGACACCGTCGCCGCCAAGGCTCGCGAACTGCGGCTGTTCCAGCCGGAGTGGGAGGCCATCGGCCCGCGCGGCCGCAAGAAGTGGATGATGAAGTGGCAGGACTGGATCCTCGACAACGCCGAGATGCTCACCGACGTGCTGATGTCGGAGACCGGCAAGTCGCGCAACGACGCCAGCATCGAGGCCGTCACCATCGCCGACGCGATCAAGTACTGGGCCGGTCATGCCGAGGAGTTCCTCGCCGACAAGCACCCGGGCGCGCACAGCCCGCTGTTCAAGGTCAAGAAGCTCACCACGATCTATCGGCCGTACCCGCTCGTCGGCATGATCGAGCCGTGGAACTTCCCGCTGGCAATGCTGGCGCTGGATCTGGTGCCCGCGCTGGCCGCCGGCGCTGCGGTCCTGCTGAAACCCTCTGAGGTGACGCCACTTTCGGCCGTCGAACTGGTTCGCGGCTGGAACGAGATCGGCGCTCCGCCGGTGCTCGCACTGGCCACCGGTTACGGCGCCACCGGCGCGTCGGTGATCGAGCAGTCCGACTACGTCCACTTCACCGGTTCCACCGGCACCGGCCGCAAGGTCGCGATGGCGTGCGCCGAGCGGCTCATCCCGTTCAGCCTCGAACTCGGCGGCAAGGACCCGGCGATCGTGCTCGCCGACGCCGACGTCGACCGCGCCGCCAACGGCATCGCCTGGGGTGGGATGTTCAACTCCGGCCAGGTCTGCATCTCGGTGGAGCGCGTCTTCGTCGAGGCCCCGATCTACGACCAGTTCGTCGCCAAGCTCGCCGAGCAGGTCGGGAAGATCAACCAGGGTCATGAGAAGTCCGGCTTCGCCTACGACACCGGTGCGATGGCCACCCACGCTCAGCGCGACATCGTCGACCGGCATGTGCAGGAGGCCACCGCGGCCGGCGCCCGGGTGATCGTCGGCGGCAAGCCCACCGGTGTCGGCACCTTCTTCCAGCCCACCGTGCTGGCCGACGTCACCCCGTCGATGACCTGCATGACCGAGGAGACCTTCGGGCCCACCCTGCCGGTCGTCAAGGTCAAGGACGAGGAGGAGGCCATCCGGCTGGCCAACGATTCCAAGTACGGGCTGTCGGCCACCGTGTGGACCAAGGACACCGCTCGTGGCGAGCGGATCGCGCGGCGTCTGGACGCCGGTGCGGTCAACGTCAACGACGCCATGACCAACGTCTTCTGCCCGTCGCTGCCGATGGGCGGCTGGAAGGAGTCCGGCATCGGCTACCGCGGTGGCGGCGCGGCCGGCCTGCAGAAGTTCTGCCGGCAGCAGGCGATCACCGCCCCGCGCATCCCGACCCAGAAGTCGGAGATGCTCTGGTACTCCTCGCCGATCAAGCAGTCGCACTTCGCGCGGGCCGCGATGCGCGCCTTCGCCGGACGTGGCAAACGCCGCTTCGGCGCCAAGGGCTGAAGACGGTAGGGCCGGCTAGCCCTTGTATCCGGGCGGGTTGGGGGTATCGACCCAGAAGTCGACCCCCAACTCGGACCCGGGCACGCAGTCATACACCGACAGGTCGGTGACGCCGGACTCCAGAAGCACGTCCTCGCACAGCAGTGTGTTTCCGGTGAATTCGCGGGCAGGCCGGCTCAGCACCGCGTAAGCGGCGTCGGCGTACACCTCGGGCTTGCGGGAACGGGCCATCATCTCGTCGCCACCGAGCAGGTTCTGCACCGCTGCGGTCGCGATCGCGGTACGCGGCCACAGCGTGTTCGACGCGATTCCGTGTGCGCGCATCTCCTCGGCAATACCCAAGGCGCACAACGTCATCCCGAACTTGGCCATCATGTATCCCGTCGGCCGCAGCCACTTGGGTTCAAGCCGGACCGGCGGCGACAGGGTGAGGATGTGCGGGTTCTCCCGGCCCTTCATATGCGGGATGCAGGCTTGAGAGACCGCATAGGTGCCGCGCACCTCGATGCCGTTCATCAAGTCGAACCGCTTGAGCGGAACCTCTTCGATCGATCCGAGATTGATCGCCGACGCATTGTTGACGCACATGTCGATGGCGCCGAACTGCTCGACGGTCCGGGCCACCGCCGCGGCTACCGAGTCACCGTCACGGACGTCGCCGACGATCGGCAGGGCGTGGCCGCCGGCCTCCTCGATCTCCTTCGCGGCGGTGTAGATGGTGCCCGGC
>CAYFMA010000037.1:26611-28996 GCA_964344085.1 uncultured Mycobacterium sp. | reverse complement strand
TCGGGTGCGGTTCGGTGGTCTTGGCCACCAGCGCGATATTGGCGCCGTCGGCGGCTACTTTCTTGGCGATCGCCAGGCCGATACCGCGGCTCGCACCGGAGATGAACATCGTCTTGCCGGAGAAGGTTCCCATGTACCTGAGCCTATTTCACGGCCCATTTCACTCGATGGGTGATCGCGGGCGTGTGGTCCCGAGACGTGATGATCGACCTGCAGCGCCATTCCGGTCGCGGCGAGCTGGACCATGCCGGACGGTCCGGGACCCACCGGTCGCCTAGAATCTGCTCTCAATGACCGACGTCGAGGATGCACCCGAGCGCGAGGAAACCGACGCCGAACTCACGGCGCGGTTCGAACGCGATGCGATCCCGTTGATGGACCAGCTGTACGGCGCCGCGCTGCGGATGACCCGCAACCCCGCCGACGCCGAGGATCTGGTCCAGGAAACCATGGTCAAGGCCTATTCCGGGTTCCGCTCGTTCCGGGCCGGCACCAACCTCAAAGCCTGGCTGTACCGGATCCTGACGAACACCTACATCAACAGCTACCGCAAGAAGCAGCGCCAGCCGGCGGAGTACCCGACCGACGAGATCACCGACTGGCAGCTGGCCCAAAACGCCGAGCATTCCTCGACCGGGTTGCGCTCCGCCGAGGTCGAGGCACTGGAGAATCTTCCCGACAGTGAAATCAAAGAGGCGCTCCAGGCGTTACCAGAAGAGTTCCGGATGGCGGTGTACTACGCCGACGTCGAGGGCCTGCCGTACAAGGAGATCGCTGAGATCATGGATACGCCGATCGGCACCGTGATGTCCCGCCTGCATCGGGGCCGCAAGCAACTGCGTACGGCGCTCGCCCACGTCGCCCGGGAGCGTGGGGTGCTGCGCGGCGAGCCTGAGGACGCCACGGAGGAGGTCGGCTGATGAGCGGGCTGGACTCAGACCCCGACGAGGGCCACACCGACTGCGCGGTGGTGATGGCCGAGGTGTGGATGCTGCTCGACGGCGAATGCACCGAGGACGAGACCGATCGGCTGCGCCGGCATCTCGAGCACTGCCCCGCCTGTCTACGCCATTACGGCGTGGAGGAACGGATCAAGAATCTCATCGCCACCAAATGCAGCGGGGAGAAGGCGCCGGAGACCCTGATTCAGCGGGTCCGGCTGGAGATCAGCCGGACCACCATCATCCGGCGATACGAGGTCTGACCAGCGCGATCAGGCGTTGGGACGACGGCCGTGGTTGGCCTTGCTGTGCTTGCGGTCGCGCTTCTTACGGCCACGCTTGGCCATGGGAATACCTCCGTGAAAATCAAGACGTCTGATTGATTAAGTCAAGTATCTCACGGCCCCGTGACCGCACCCTAATCCGGTCTTGTGGTTCGATGTAGTCGCGGTTCGATACGCCCGCATCACGAATTACGGCACCGGGAGAGTGACATGGCCGAGGACGTCCGCGCTGAGATCGTGGCCAGTGTGCTCGAGGTCGTCGTCAGCAAGGGTGACCGGATCGGTGTCGGCGACACCCTGGTCCTGCTCGAGTCGATGAAGATGGAGATTCCGGTGCTCTCCGAGGTCGACGGCACCGTCACCGAGGTCAACGTGGCCGTCGGCGACGTCATCCAGGCCGGGCACCTGATCGCCGTCATCGACGACTGAGTCCGTCTGACGTATGTCCACCCTCGGTGACCTGCTCGCCGAGCACACCGTCCTGCCCGGCAGCGCGGTAGACCACCTGCACGCCCTGGTCAGCGAGTGGCAGCTGCTCGCCGACATGTCCTTCGGCGATTTTCTGATGTGGGTCCGCCGTGACGACGGCACCGTGGTCTGCGTGGCCCAGTGCCGGCCCAACACCGCCTCCACCCTGCTCATCACCGATGCCGTCGGCACCTCGGTCGCCGAGGAGGGCCTGCTCGGGGCGATCCCGGTGCGCCACCACGGTCAGGAGGTGGCACTGCTGACCCACCAGACCGGTCGCGACGGCCGGCGCACCTCGTCCCGTCTGGAGAAGGCCTATCTTGACTGCGCGGCCCACCTGCTGGACATGGTCGCCGAGGGCAGCTTTCCCAGCGTCGGCGAACTCGCGCTGGCCCGGTCCAGCCCGCGGGTGGGCGACGGTTTCATCCGCCTGGACGTCGACGGCACGGTCACCTACGCCAGCCCCAACGCGCTGTCGGCCTACCACCGGATGGGTCTCAATTCCGACCTCGAGGGCCACAACCTGGTCGAGATCACCCGGCCGCTGATCTCCGACCCGTTCGAGGCCAAGGAACTCAGCGGTCATTTCCGCGATTCGCTGGACGGCGGGCCCAGCATGCGACTGGAGGTCGACGCCGGCGGTGCGGTGGTGCTGTTGCGCACCCTTCCGCTGCTCAAGGGCGGTGTCGCGG
>CAYFMA010000037.1:6064-26601 GCA_964344085.1 uncultured Mycobacterium sp. | reverse complement strand
CGACCGGGCGCTGCTGTCCAAGGACGCCACCATCCGCGAGATCCACCACCGGGTGAAGAACAATCTGCAGACCGTCGCGGCGCTGCTGCGACTGCAGGCCCGCCGCACCCCGGAGGCCCGGGACGCCCTGATGGAGTCGGTGCGCCGGGTGGCCGCCATCGCCCAGGTGCACGAGGCGCTGTCGATGTCGGTCGACGAGGAGGTTGACCTCGACGCGGTGATCGACCGGATCCTGCCGAACATGAACGACGTCGCCCGGGTGGATTCGCCGGTGCCGATCCTGCGGGAGGGCAGCATGGGGGTGCTCGACGCCGCCCGGGCCACCCCACTGGTCATGGTGCTCACCGAACTGGTCCAGAACGCCGTCGAGCACGCCTTCGACCCGGCCGAGAAGGGCGGTTCGGTGACCATCCGGGCCAACCGGTCGGCCCGCTGGCTGGACATCGTCGTGCATGACGACGGGCGCGGGCTGCCGGCCGGCTTCAGTCTGGAGTCCTCCGACCAGCTCGGGCTGCAGATCGTCCGGACTCTGGTCGCCGCCGAACTCGACGGGACGCTGCAGATGCGGGCCGCTGAGCGGGGCGGCACCGACGTGCTGCTACGGGTGCCGATCGGCCGGCTGGGCCGGAAATGACCACGAAAAAAGTCGCGGCCCCGATTTCTCGGGGCCGCGACTCCAATTCCGGTGGAGCTTAGACTCCGGTACGCGCCCGGGTGCGGGCGTTGCGGCGCTTGAGCGCGCGACGCTCGTCCTCGCTCATGCCGCCCCACACGCCGGCGTCCTGGCCCGAGTCAAGAGCCCAGGTCAGGCACTCGGTGACAACCGAGCACCGGTTGCAGACGAGCTTCGCGTCAGCGATCTGGGCGAGAGCCGGCCCGCTGTTCCCAACCGGGAAGAACAGCTCCGGATCCTCGTCCCGACAGACCGCCTTGTGGCGCCAATCCATTTCAGCATCTCCTCTAGTACTGTGTGCGCGGCAAGTTTGCGGGAAAAAATCCCGTTCAGCCTGGGCTGATAACGCCGGCGCACACAAATGTTGTTGCACTGTTACCAACGATGGTTTCACAGCCTCAACGGATGTCAAGGGAAGTCTGATCAACCGTGGGCAACGTCACTCTGCCGCCCGATTTGGTCCCTGTCCACCCTGTTGTACTACACTCCGGCCGAATCGCGCCCGGATTGTGACAATCTGAGGACTAATTCCCAGGTCAGAGCGTATCTGGCGGAGGGGCGACCACCGAAACGGCGTCCGGAACCGAGGTGAACGTCATCTCCGCGCGCAGTCCGAGGAAATCCCCGTCCACCTGGCAGGAGACCGGCTCGGCGGCCGTCACGCGCACCCAGGGCAGGTCGTCCTCGCGAATCAGGTGCTTTGCTTCGATATTCGCCTTCTTGGACAACATCCGTCGCACCAGCAACAAATTCGCCATGAAATTCATGCTGGTGATCGCGAAGATCCCCAGCCCGGTGTCGAAGGTGGTGCCGGGGTTGGTCCAGACCGGCCGGGTATTGGCGTAGGTCCACGGACTGGCGTTGGAGACGAACGCGAAGTGCACCCCGCGGATCGGGTTGTGGCCCGGCAGATGGACGGTCAGCCGGGGCTCTTCCCCGACGTTGGACAGCATCTCGCGGAACGCGATCCGGATGTAGCGGCCGGCGGTGACCTTGCGGCCCTTGGCCCGCTGAGCCTCGACGGCGGCCACCACGTCCCCGTCGACACCCATCCCGGCGGTGAACACCGCCCAGCGCTCGCCGCAGTCCATCAGGCCGATCCGGCGCCACGGGGTGCCGGCCCGGTGTGCGCTGATCAGGTCGATCAGCTGATTGGTGGCTTCGATCGGGTCGGAGCTGATGCCCAGCGCGCGGGCGAAGACGTTGGCCGACCCGCCCGGCACCACCGACACCGCCGGCAGGTCGGCGGCCGGGGTACGGGTTCCGCCCGGTGCGCCCAGCAGGCCGTTGACCACCTCGTTCACCGTGCCGTCGCCGCCGTGCACGATGATCACGTCGATGCCGTCGGCCGCCGCGTTCCGGGCGATCTCGATCGCGTGGCCGCGCCGGTCGGTGTGGGCGACGGTGAGGTCGACCCGGCTTTCCAGGGCGTGGGCCAGCAGGTCGCGGCCGGCCGGCGTCGTCGACGTGGCGTTGGGGTTGACGATCAGGACGGCGCGCACGAGGACTGAGCCTAATTCGAGACCAAAACGAGGCTGAACGTATCGAGGCCCGGCGGTAGCCTCGAATCTATGTTCGATGAATCTGATATGTGTGTCGCCCGGCGGGCCGAGGAGCGCCTGCCGAAGCTGTCGGCGGTCTTCGCCGCCGGCAAGGTCGACTTCCGGATCTTCGCCACGGTGGCCTTCCGCACCGGTCTGATCGCCGACCCGGACGTGCTGGCCCTGCTCGACGCCCAGCTGGCCAAGTTCGCGCCGGGCTGGAAGGAGCTGACCTGGGAGCAGGTCGCCGAGCTCATCGACGGCTGGGTCCGGGAGCTCGATCCGGGTGCCGTCCGCACCACTGCGCAGCCCCGCTCGAAGGGCGGTGACGGCGGACTTAGGCTCGGCGCATGACAGTTCCGGCTCCGGCGGCGGTGCGTCAGGCGGCCGTGCTGGTCGGTCTGGAGGGTGCCGCCGCGGCGGCCGTGGCGCTGGTGTTCGTGATCCGCGGACTGGCGGGAGCCGATCAGCACATCGTCAACGGCTTCGGCAACGCCGCCGTTCTCGGGCTGCTCGGCGCCGCGGTGCTCGCCGCGGCCTGGGCGCTGTGGAACGGCCGGCGGTGGGGCCGCGGGATCGCGGTGTTCACCCAACTGCTGCTGCTGCCGGTGTCCTGGTACATGGGTGTGGGCTCACACCAGTGGGGCTACGCCGTCCCACTGGCGGTCATCGCCGCGCTGATCCTGGCGCTGTTGTTCAGCCCGGCCACCCTGCAGTGGCTGGCTCAGCCGCCGGGGCACTCCAGCGCGAGCGCCGACAGCGTCGGCCCGGACACCCGGTAGCTGATCCATTCGTTGAGCTGATTCCCGCCGATGGCGTCGTAGAGCGCGATGGCGTTGACGTTCCAGTCCAGTACCGCCCAACCCAGCCGGCTGTAGCCGTTGTCGACGCACTCCTTGGCGAGCACGGCCAGCATGGACCGCGCCAGCCCGCGGCGGCGGAACTTCTCGCGAACGAACAGGTCCTCCAGATGGATGCCGGCCACCCCGTCCCAGGTCGAGAAGGTCCGGAACCACAGCGCCATCGCGGCGACCAGCCCGTCGACCTCGACGATATGGCAGTGCGCCGCGGGATCGTCGCCGAAAAGCGCTGCGGTGATCTGACTTTCGGTGACTGTGCACTGCTCGGGCGCCCGCTCGAACTCGGCGAGCTCACGGATCATCGCGACGATCTCCGGTTCGTCACCGGGTCGCGCGGGCCGGAACTCGGTGCTGGTCCGACGTTTCATCCGGCCACCCCCAATGCGGTCAGGATCGTTCTGAATTTCGTTGTGGTCTCGGCGACTTCGTCGTCGGGGTCCGATTCGGCGACGATGCCGCCCCCGGCCTGGGCCAGCGCGCTGCGCCGGTCCGCGGAGAGTTGGGCGCCGCGGATGGCCACCACCCAGCGGCCGTCGCCGCGGTTGTCGCACCAGCCCGCCGCGCCCGCGTAGAAGCCGCGGCCGCCTTCAAGATCGGCGATGAGATCGACCGCCGCCGCGGTGGGCACCCCGCCGACGGCGGGCGTCGGATGCAGTGCCAGCGCGAGATCCAAAGCGGTGGTGGAACTCTCGCGCAGCCGGCCGCGGATCGGTGTGCTCAGATGCCACACCGCCGCGGTGCTGCTCAGTTGCGGCTGCGCGGCGATGTCCAGCTCGCGGCACAGCGGTTCCAGTGCGGTCCGCATGGTGTCGACGACGAGCTGGTGTTCGTGGCGGTTCTTTCCGGAGCCCGCCAGTGCGGCGGCGTTGGCCCGATCGGTGTCCGGTTCGGATGAGCGCGGCGCCGACCCGGCGAACGGCTGACAGAACACCTCGTCGCCGAAGCGGGCGACCAGCAGTTCGGGGCTGGCGCCCACCAGAGTCGCGCCGGACAGGCCGGCGGGGGACAGGTCGGTCAGGTACGCGGTGGCCTCCGGGTCCGCTTCGACGAGGCGGTACAGGATCGCCAGCGGATCCATCGCGCCGTCGGCCTGCAGTTGCAGGGCGCGCGCCAGAACCACCTTCTCCAAGGGGTTTTCGCGGTCACGCAGTTGTTCGAGTGCCGCGACGATCCGCGTCCGGTGGGCCTGCGGGTCGGGCAGCGTTCCGGCGATCCGCACCTTCGGCAGCGCCGTCGCCGGCCGCGGCGGCAGCGCGTCGCCGATGCTCACCGGTTCCAGCAGGGCGGCGCGATCGCGGACATCGAACGGCAGCGCGCCCACCACCGTCGCCGCCGTGCCGTCGCGCAGCGCGCGGGCGGCGGTGGTGACGTCGTCGTAGGCGTTCCTGATCCCGGTGGCGACCACCGTGCCGGCCGGGCCGCTCAGCACGAACGACGGGGTCACGCGTGCAGGCCCAGTGCCGACAGCTGACGCAGCCCGTATTCGAATCCGCACACCGCGACCGCGGCGGTGGCGAACCCGTAGCGGGCGCCTTCGCGCAGCGGCTGCTCCACCCAGCGGGTGATCACCGAGCGGGAGAAGTGCCCGTGGCTGACGAACACCACATCACGCTCGCCCATGTGGTCCAGCGCGTAAGCCACCGCCTGGTCGGCGCGCATGCTGACCTGATCAACGCTCTCCCCGCCCGGGCAGCCGTAGGTCCACAGCAGCCAGCCCGGCGTCTCGGTGCGGATGTCGTGGGTGGTCATGCCCTCGTAGTCGCCGTAATTCCACTCGACCAGCAGCGGCGACACCTCGTCGATGTGCAGCCCGGCCAGTTCCGCGGTGTCCAGCGCGCGACGGCGCGGGCTGCTGATGACCAGTGGGTTGTCCAGGTTCAGCTGTGCCAGGGTTCCGGCGGCCAGGCGGGCCTGCTCGCGGCCCACCTCGGTGAGGTCCAGATCGGTGGTACTGGTGTGCTGGCCGCTGCGTGACCATTCGGTTTCGCCGTGCCGCAGCAGGATCAGCCGATGGTTCCCGACGCTCACGTTCACCGATTCTGCCCGAACCTGTAAGACTGGTCGGCGTGACCCGAGTTCTGGCCGTGGCCAACCAGAAGGGTGGGGTGGCCAAGACGACGACGGTGGCCTCGCTGGGCGCGGCATTCGTCGCCGAGGGCCAGCGGGTTCTGCTCGTGGACCTCGACCCGCAGGGCTGTCTGAGCTTCTCGCTGGGGACCGACCCGGACAAGCTGCCGGTGTCGGTGCACGAGGTGTTGCTCGGCGAGGTCGAACCCGACGCCGCGCTCGTGCAGACCCCCGAGGGCATGTCGCTGCTGCCGGCCAACATCGACCTGGCCGGTGCGGAGGCGATGCTGCTGATGCGGGCCGGCCGCGAGTACGCCCTCAAGCGCGCACTGGCCAAACTCGGGGATCACGACTTCGACGTGGTGATCATCGACTGCCCGCCGTCGCTCGGCGTGCTGACCCTCAACGGCCTGACCGCCGCCGACGAGGTGATGGTGCCGTTGCAGTGCGAGACGCTGGCGCATCGCGGCGTGGGCCAGTTCCTGCGCACCGTCGCCGACGTGCAGCAGATCACCAACCCCGGCCTCGAACTGCTCGGTGCGCTGCCGACCCTGTACGACTCGCGCACCACGCACAGCCGCGATGTGCTGTTCGACGTCGCCGACCGCTACGACCTGCCGGTGCTGTCCCCGCCGATCCCGCGCACGGTGCGCTTCGCCGAGGCCAGCGCGTCAGGTTCGTCGGTGATGGCCGGCCGGAAGAACAAGGGCGCCACGGCATATCGCGATCTGGCGAAGTCTCTTCTCAAGCACTGGAAGAAGGGCAAGGCGCTTCCGACGTTCACGCCGGACGTGGACTGATCCTGGGCTGGGTCCGGCTACGGCCCGAAGGCGCGCAGTGTCGCGCCGCGCTGCTCGATCACCATCGGGCCCGCGGTCGCCGGAATGATCGGCGCGTCACCGTCGGCGTGCTGCACGGGAATCACCCGTTCCTGCGTTCCGTTGGCCGGGTTGTAGACCGCCAGTCCGTCGGCCACCGGGATCAGGTACCGCCCCGCCATCCTCGTCGCGGGGCCCAGCGTGGGAGCGTCGATGGTGTAGCGGTAGGTCAGCTTCTCGTCGAACACCAGCACCGAGGTCCCGGTCCACCAGGTGAAGTCATCACCGGCGCGGGTGATCGCGGGAGCCGCGCCGATCGGAGCAGGCGGGACGCGCAACGGTGTCTCGGAGATCCTGGTGCCGGTCTCGTCGTAGACCACCACCCGCGGACTCGGGATCGGCAGGTACACCGCCGCGGTGGTGCCGGACACCGCCAGTACCCGGGCGTCGGCGTCGACGGCCAGGCCGGGCATCGGCACATGCTTGGCCTCCGGTTCGTCCTCCTCCTTGGCCGGCTTGAGCAGCGTCAGCCGAAGATCCTTCTCGTCCTTGCAGGACTCCAGGACCGCCGCGGAGGCGTCACTGCCGGCCGCCGACATGAGCGTGCAGCCCGCACCGATGCCGGTGTTGACCGGCTTCACCCGGGCGTCGAGTTCGCCGTAGGACAGCAGCCGCACCAGATCGGTGCGCCACAGTTCCAGACGCGTCGGTCCGTAGGACAGCACCGCGCTGCCGTCGGAGCTCACCACGGTGTGCTTGTCGGAGTACGCCGTGCGCGACGGCCCGCGCACCCCGGTGGCGGCGCGGATGCCGGTCACCTGGCCGCAGCCCCGGCTGTCCGGGTAGACCGCGACGGCGAGGTCGTAGACATAGGTCACCGCGCACAGGTCCAGATCGCGGGCATACAGCCAGCGCTGCTCGCCGGTGTTCGGGTCGTGCCCGATGACGTCGTGGCCGTCACCGGTCACCACGGTTCCGCCGACCACCACCGGCACCATGGTGCGTGCGCTGGCCGCTTCCCAGCGCTGGGTCAGTGCAGCCGGAACATCCTGCGGCGCAACGAGACCCGGCGCTTTGGACGGTGCCGGAAGCAGGATTGTGGACCGTGCGGTGCTGTGCCACCAGAACGCGGCGATGACCATCGCCACGACCGCGACGATCGCCGCCGCAGCGAGCAGGTCACCTCTGGTGCGGCGCTCGGGAGCGACCATGCGTCAGCTGGCGGCGCCGGCCTCGGCGGCCTTGCGCGGGCCGCGACGGCGGCGACGGCGCGGACGGCCGCTGCCACCCTCGGCCGAGCCGGCGCTTGTCGCCTCGCCGTCGGCCGGACCGGCTGCTTGGCCGTCGGCGCTCTGCCCGCCGCGGGTGCGCTGCCGTGACCTGTTGCGTGCCGGGCGCTCCCGCTTCTCACCCGAGTCGCGGCTGGAGGTGCGGCTGCCGTCGCGGCCTCCGTCGCGGTCGCGCGGCGGGCGGGTGCCCTGGGCCTTGCGGGCCGAGCCGATGGTGCCACCGGCCTCGGCCGGGATGCCCAGCTCCTCGTAGAGATGCGGTGAGTTCGAGTAGGTCTCGGCCGGATCCGGGCAATCCAGGTTCAGCGCCTTGTTGATCATCGACCAGCGCTCGAGCTCGTCCCAGTCGACCAGGGTGATCGCGATACCGGTCTTACCGGCGCGGCCGGTGCGGCCGATGCGGTGCACGTAGGCCTGCTCGTCCTCGGGGATCTGGTAGTTGATGACGTGGGTGATGTCGTCGATGTCGATGCCGCGGGCGGCCACATCGGTGGCCACCAGCACGTCGACCTCGCCCTCGCGGAATGCCTTGAGGGCCTTCTCGCGGGCGATCTGACCGAGGTCGCCGTGCACCGCGCCGCACTTGAAGCCGCGCTCGGCGAGTTCGTCGGCGACCTTCTGCGCGGTGCGCTTGGTGCGGGTGAAGATCATCGTCGCGCCGCGGCCCTCGGCCTGCAGGATGCGGGCCACCATCTCCACCTTGTCCAACGCGTGCGCGCGGTAGACGAACTGTTCGGTGGTGTCGTGGGTCGCCGAACCCTGAACACCCTCGGCACGGATGTGGGTCGGCTGGGTCATGAAGGTGCGGGCCAGCGTGATGATCGGGCCGGGCATGGTGGCCGAGAACAGCATGGTCTGGCGGCCGTCCGGGGTGAGCTTGAGGATGCGCTCGATATCGGGCAGGAAGCCCAGATCCAGCATCTCGTCGGCCTCGTCGAGCACCAGCACCGACACGCCGCCGAGTTGCAGGTGACCCTGCTGGGCGAGGTCGATCAGCCGGCCGGGCGTGCCGACGATCACGTCGGCGCCCTTCTGCAGTGCCTCGATCTGCGGCTCGTACGGGCGGCCGCCGTAGATGGAGACGACCGACAGCGGACGGCCTTGTGCCTCAAGGTATTTCGAGGCCCCGGTGAGATCGTCGAAGACCTGGATGCACAGCTCGCGGGTGGGCACCACGATCAGCGCGCGCGGTGTGCCGTTGAGGTCGGGCTGGCCGGGCGCGGTGATGCGGTTGAGCAGCGGAACGCCGAAGGCGAACGTCTTGCCCATGCCGGTGCGGGCCTGACCGATGAGGTCGTCGCCGGCCAGTGCCAGCGGCAGGGTCAGCTCCTGGATCGCGAACGCGTGCTCGATGCCGCGCTCGGCGAGGGCGCGGACGATCTCGTCGCGCACCCCGAGCTGGGCGAAGCTGATGGGATTGTGGTGTTCCAGATGTGTCACTGATGGCCTTCCGATGCCGTTCCTCGTGCCTGTTTTCCACGCGCGCACGAGAGACCGACTTCGGAATTGAGGGGCCCGGCGCCGAGGAGGGCGGGCCCACTGCGTGCACGCACATTTCCGTGGAACCTGCGGTTCCGGAGGCCATTCTACCTCTGACTACAGTGGCGGCATGACCGTGGCGGCCGACCATCCCGGCATCAACGAACTGTTCGCCCTGCTCGCCTACGGTGAGGTTGCGGCCTTCTACCGGCTCACCGACGAGGCCCGGATGGCCCCTGACCTGCGCGGCCGGATCAACATGGCCCGGATGGCGGCCGCCGAGATGGCCCATTACGAGACGTTGCGGGAGTCCCTGGAGTCCCGCGGTGTCGACGTGTTGCCGGCCATGTCGCGGTATGCCCCGACGCTGGAGAACTACCACCGGCTGACGCTGCCCAGCACCTGGATGGAAGCCCTCGTCAAGACCTATATCGGCGATGCGTTGGCGGCCGACTTCTACCGCCAGATCGCCGATGTGTTGCCCGACGAGGTGGCCGATGTGGTGCATCAGGTGATGGCCGAGACCAAGCACTCACAGTTCGTCGTCGGAGATGTGCGGGCTGCGGTGACCGCCAGTGACCGTCAGCGCAGCCGGCTGGCGCTGTGGGCGCGGCGGCTTCTCGGTGAGGCCATCACCCAGGCCCAGTACGTGCTCGCCGATCGCGACGAACTCGTCGACCTGGTGATGGCCAAGGGCGGCCTGAGCCAGATCAACGAATTCTTCGACCGGTTGCAGCAGACCCACGCCGACCGGATGCGCGAACTAGGCCTGGGCTGACCCGGTGATCGTCAGCGGTTGCAGGTCGCGCTGGGGCTGAAGTTGGTCTGCGACACCACCGTTGAGCCGCCGGCGTCGGTGATCCAGCAGTTCAGCTGACTGCCGCGGCTGGTCGCATAGACATAGCTCACCGGCAGGTCGGGTGTGATGGTCAGCGTCCACGGCAGCTTGACGTTCTCGGCGCGCTGCAGCGTCCCGGTCTCGTCGGCGTAGACGACGGTCACCGCATCACCGGGGCGGGTGTTGCCGGCCACGGTGTAGGCCACCTGACGCAGATCGGTAGGGCGCTGGTTGGCCGCTTTATTCATGTCCAGGCCCTGCACCCGCACCGGGATCTCGGGGGAGACCGTCACGGTGACGGCTTCCGGGGCGGCGTGCGGCGTGGCCGGGCCGGCGGTGGCGATGACGGTGCGCGGCGCCCGGCTCTCCTGCACGGTCGCGGCGGTTCCGGTCTTGATGACGTAGGTGGTGGCCAGCGCGGTGGCCAGCACGCCGGTGGCGGTCAGCGCCACCCGGAAACCCATCACGCGTTCAACGGTAGGGAGGCCCGCGGCCTCTCGACGCGCGGCGCACGGGCGCGTTGCCATGCTGTTACCCCAGCTTGATGGCTTTTTTGCCGAACGTCCCGGCGCGGCCGACGATCCCGCTGCGGCGTCCACTAGCCTCACTGGTGAATCGCACCAAACGAAAGGGGCCCGGCGTGGAGGTCAAGATCGGTATCGCGGACAGCCCGCGTGATCTGGCGTTCAACAGCTCTCAGACGCCTGACGAGGTCGAGGCGCTGGTGAAGGCTGCGCTGGCCAAGGATGGCGAACTGCTGTCCCTCACCGACGACAAGGGCCGTCGCATCCTGGTGCAGGCCTCGAAGATCACCTTCATCGAGATCGGCGCGGCCGACAAGGGCCGGGTCGGCTTCGGTATCGCCGCCGGCTGAACCGCCGGGAACTCAGGACCGCGTGAGCGGGACGTGTGACAGGCCGCCCCAGGCGAACTGCACGGTTCCGTCGACCGCGTCCTTCTTGGACACCGGCTTCTCGGCGTCCAGCCAGTAGCGCGCGCAGTTGACGCTGACGGCGACCAGTCCGACCGCGATCATCCGGGCGCGGTGCGGCTCCAGACCCGAGTCACGGCTGATCAGTGCGAACACCGCGTCGGTGCACGCATCGGTTGCCACCTTCACCTGGGCGGCGACCTGCGGCTCGGTCACGTAGTCGTTGTCGAAGATCAGCCGGTAGCCCTGGGCGTCGTCCTCGATGAAGTCGAAGAACGCCTGGACGGCGTCGTGCAGGCGCTGGCGGTTGTCGGTGGTGGTGTTCAGGGCCTCCTGAACGCTGGTCACCAGGATCTCCACGTGCTGCTGCAGCACCGCCAGGTACAGGTCCAGCTTGCTGGCGAAGTGCTGGTAGAGCACCGGCTTGCTGACCCCGGCCCGCTCGGCGATCTCGTCCATGCCGGCGGCGTGGTAACCGCGGTCGACGAACAGATCGCTGGCCGCTTCCAGCAGTTGTTCGCGGCGTTCCCCCCGGGGAAGACGCCCACCGCGCCGGCCCGCGGCTCTGCGGGCAGCGGTGTCGGCCGTCTCGTTCACGCGGGGGACATTACTACTCGAACCTGCTGGTTCAGCGGCACCGTTCCGGGTGTTGGGCGTGCTCATATGCCATCCTGGGTCGGTGACCAACGCGTCGGGGCCTCACGGGGGTGGCCGTACACCCGTGTTGCGCAGCGAGTGGAACGAGCCGCTGCGCGCCCGGCGTGACCCCCTGACCGAGAGTTCCGGACGGCCGCGAGCCGACCGCGATCGGCGGGCGGGAGTGCGCAAGCAGACCCGATTGGGTGCGTTCCTGGCCACCTACGGCTGGCGGGCGTATGCACTGCCGGCCCTGGCCGTGCTCACCGTCGTCGTGCTGTGGCAGACCTTCACCAATCCGCCGGTGCAGTCGGCCGAATCCGAGATCAAGGGCCCGCCGACCATCGGTTCGTCGGGCACCTCGATCATCGGCGCCCCGCCGCGCGGGCTGACCGAGTTCGACGCCAGCCTGCCCGCCGGACAGCTGCCGGTGGGCGGGGCGTTCACCGAGGCCGGCGATCGGACCTGGCACATCGTCCCGGGCACCACCGAGAAGGTCGGCGAGGGCAGCGCCAAGACGTTCACCTACACCGTCGAGGTGGAGAACGGGATCGACACCTCCGGGTTCGGCGGTGACGAGGGCTTCGCCCGGATGGTCACCGAGACGCTGGACAACCCGAAGAGCTGGACGCACAACCCGCAGTTCGCCTTCCGGCGTATCGACGACCCCAACGTCAAGCCGGACTTCCGGGTGTCGCTGACCTCGCCGGCCACCGTGCGTGAGGGCTGCGGGTATGAGATCCAGCTCGAATCCTCCTGCTACAACCCGGTTTACGGACCGAATGCCGAGCCTCGGGTGTTCATCAACCTCGCCCGCTGGGTCCGCGGGGCGATGCCGTTCCAGGGCGACATCGGCGGCTACCGGCAGTACGTCATCAACCATGAGGTCGGCCACGCCATCGGTTACACCAACCACGAACCGTGCGACAAGAACGGTGCCCTGGCTCCGATCATGATGCAGCAGACCTTCTCGACGTCGGACAACGACGCCACCCGGTTCGACCCCAATTCGGTCAAGCCGGACAACAAGACCTGCCGCGCCAACTCCTGGCCGTATCCGATCGCCTAGCTTGGGCTCATGTCCCTGCCGCCACTGGTCGAGCCCGCCGCCGACCTGACCCGCGATGAGGTCGCCCGCTACAGCCGGCACCTGATCCTGCCGGACTTCGGACCGGAGGGGCAGAAGCGGCTGAAGAACGCCCGGGTTCTGGTGATCGGCGCCGGCGGTCTGGGCTCACCGACGTTGCTCTATCTGGCCGCCGCGGGCGTCGGGACGCTGGGGGTCGTCGAGTTCGACGTGGTCGAGGAATCCAATCTGCAGCGCCAGATCATCCACGGCCACAACGACATCGGCCGTCCGAAGGCGCATAGTGCGCGTGACGCCATCGGTGAGATCAACCCGTACGTCACGGTGAATCTGCACGAGTTCCGGCTCGAACCGGACAACGCCATCGCACTCTTCGAGTCCTATGACCTGATCATCGACGGCACCGACAATTTCGCCACCCGCTATCTGGTCAACGACGCCGCGGTGCTGGCCCATAAGCCGTATGTGTGGGGTTCGATCTACCAGTTCCAGGGCCAGGTCTCGGTCTTCTGGGAGGACGCCCCCGACGGGCCCCAGGGAGAGAAACGAGGCCTGAACTACCGCGACCTGTATCCCGAACCGCCGCCGCCCGGTCTGGTGCCGTCCTGTGCCGAGGGCGGTGTGCTCGGTGTGCTGTGCGCGTCGATCGCCTCGGTCATGAGCACCGAGGCCATCAAACTGCTCACCGGAATCGGCGAATCACTGCTCGGCCGGCTGATGATCTACGACGCACTCGAGATGACCTACCGCACCATCGGCATCCGCAGGGATCCGGCCGCGCCACCGATCACCGGACTCATCGACTACGAGGCCTACTGCGCTCTGCCGGTCGCCGAACCCGGTATCACCCCGGCCCGACTGCGGGCCCTGCTCGAGGCGGGGCGGGTTGCGCTGATCGACGTCCGCGAGCCGGCCGAATGGGAGATCAACCGCATCGCCGGCGCCGTCCTGATCCCTAAGTCCACCATCGATTCGGGCGAGGGGCTGGCGTTGCTGCCCACCGACCGTCCCGCGGTTCTGTACTGCAAGAGCGGCGGGCGTTCCGCCGATGCCCTGGCCGCGTTGAGGCGGGCCGGATTCGCCGACGCCCTGCACCTGAGCGGCGGCATCGTGGCCTGGGCCGCGGAATTCGAGCCCGACATGGTGATGTACTGACGGCTTGTTGTCGCTGCCAGCACTTAACCTGGCCATGTGAGCCTTGAGCATGTGATCGCGGAGCGGCCGCCTGAGCATGTGATGACCGCGTTCGGGCTCAAGTCCGGTAAGCCCGAACCGCTCGGGGACGGCTGGGACGGCGGCTGGCGCTGCGGGGAGATCGTGCTGTCCCAGATCGCCGATCACGCGCGCGCCGCCTGGTCGGCCAAGACCCGGGAATCGCTGTTCGTCGACGGGCTGCGACTGGCCCGCCCGGTGCGCTCCACCGACGGCCGTTATGTGGTGGCCGGCTGGCGGGCGGACACCTTCGTCGAAGGGTCACCCGAGCCGCGCCACGATGAGGTCATCTCGGCGGCGGTCCGGCTGCACGAGGCCACCGCATCGCTGGAACGGCCCCGGTTCATCACCCAGGCGCCGGTGCCGCCGTGGACCGATGTCGACGTGTTCACCGCCGCCGACCGCGCGGCCTGGGATGAGCATGTGCTCAACAAGCTTCCGCTGGGCGCCCCGGAGGTCGACGACGCACCGCACCGTGTGGAGGCCCGTGAACTGCTCGGCCATCTCGCCGCGCAGCGCAAGCCCACCAAGAGCCACAGCCAGCTGGTGCACGGCGATCTCTACGGCACCGTGCTGTTCTCCGGCGCGGCGGCCCCGGGGATCACCGACATCACCCCGTACTGGCGCCCGCCCGCCTGGGCTGCCGGGGTGATCGTCGTGGACGCCCTGTCCTGGGGTGACGCCGACGACGGTCTGATCGAGCGCTGGGAGGATTTCTCCGAGTGGCCGCAGATGTTGTTGCGGGCCTTGATGTTCCGGCTGGCCGTGCACGTGCTGCACCCGCGCTCGACCGCCGAGGCCTTCCCGGGGCTCGAACGCACCGCCACCGTCGTGCGGATGGCGCTGTAGCGCCGCGCCGTTTCCGCAACGACATCTCCTTCCGCAAAGCGCTGGCGCCGGCGGTATCGCTTTGTCAGAGGGGGTGCCGCACGGAATTCGCTCCGGACAGCGGGATCCGGCCGTCGTCGGAGAGGATCCCCTCGGTGCGCAGCAGCGCCAGCTGCTCGGTCGCCAGATGGGCGGCGGGCCGGCCGGAGGCGGTGATCACCCGGTGCCACGGTAGGTCCGCGGAATCGGTGCGCATGATCCAGCCGACGATCCGTGGACTGGAAAGCCCTGCGGCAGAGGCGATATCGCCGTAGGTGCACACCCGGCCGCGCGGGATGGAAGCCACCAGGGCGCGCACCCGCTCCACCTGATCGTCGGTGATCGGCGCCACTAGCCGAGCATGTCGCGGATGAGCGCTGCGGTCTCCACCGGTTTGGGCAGGAACACCATGTGCTTGCAGTCCAGATCCACCAGTCTGAACCCGGTGCCCAGTTGCATGGCCAGGGAGTCGATCAGTTCCGGGCCGACATACGGCGGATCGCTCTGCAGCGCACGCACCAGCGTCGTCGGAGTTCCCCTGTGCGGCAACACGATATCGCGGGCCAGCTCGCTCCAGTAGGACATCATCGCCGGGATCGAGATCCGCCAGCCCCAGCGTTCGCGGGCCAGTTCCATGAGGTGTTCGTCGAGATCCTCGTCGAGATCGGATTCCGGAACGTCCGACCAGGATCCGGTGGCCTTCTCCACCCGGGCCTCGTCGCGGGAGGTGTAGTAGGGCGAGTTCAGCATCGACTCGGAGACCTGGCTCATCCACCAACCGTCCAGTCCGATCGCCGGGTCCAGCAACACCAGACCGGACACCAGATCCGGGCACTGCGCGGCCAGGTGCAGTGCCGTCGCACCGCCGAAGGAATGGCCCACCACGACGACCGGACCGTCAGCCTCGTTCTCGATCAGCGTCGCCAGCGCGGCCACGTTCGCGTCGAACGTCCACGGCGCGTCATACGACGACCGGCCGTGCCCGATCAGATCCGGCGCCAGGGCCGCCACGTCGGCCAGGTGCCCTTCTGCGAACGAGCGCCAGCGTTTCCCGTGGCCGGTCAGTCCGTGCAGCAGCAGGACCTTGGCCGGGCCCGTCGGCCCGAAGCGATGCAGATAAAGCTCGGCGGTCACGGGGCATATGCTGCCAGCATGGGTTCGGGGGACAACCAACCGCTCACGTTCCGCAGTCTCGGCGCGGCCAGCACGGTCACCGGCTCCAAGCATCTGCTGGAGAGCAACGGCATGCGAATCCTGGTGGATTGCGGTCTGTTCCAGGGCGTGAAGAATCTGCGCGAGCTGAACTGGGCGTCTCTGGCCGTCGACCCGGACAGCATCGACGCGGTCGTCATCACCCACGCGCATCTCGACCACACCGGCTATCTGCCGCGGCTGGTGCGCAACGGTTACCGCGGGCCGATCTTCGTCACCGACGCCACCGGTGCCGTCGCGCAGATCATCCTGCGCGACAGTGCGTTCCTTCAGGAGAAGGACGCCGCCTTCCTCAACAAGCACAAGAAGTCCAAGCATCATCCGGCGCTGCCGCTGTATGACCAGCAGGATGCCGAGCGGGCGATCGAGTTGTTCAGACCGCATCCGTTCGGCGCACCGTTCGAGATTCCCGGCACCGGCGCGAGCGTGACCTTCCGGCGGGCCGGGCACATCCTCGGGGCCTCCACCGTCGAGGTCGACTGGCAGGGCAGGCGAATCGTCTTCACCGGTGACCTCGGCCGCTATGACGACCCGATCATGTTCGACCCCGACCCGGTCGCGGGCGCGGACTACCTGGTGATGGAGTCGACCTACGGCGACCGGGTGCATGAGAAGACCGACGTGATGGAGACGTTGCGCGCGATCGTCGAGCAGACGGTCAAGCGCGGCGGCACCGTGGTGGTTCCGGCGTTCGCGGTCGGCCGCGCGCAGACGCTTCTCTATTACCTGTGGCTGCTGCGCCGGGCCGGCAAGTTGCCCGACGTGCCGGTGTATCTGGACTCGCCGATGGCGATCCGCGCCAGCGAGTTGCTCGGCAGTTATCCCGACGACCATCGCCTGCCGCGCGAGGTGTACGACGGCATGCGCACGATGGCCAACTACAGCCCCGACTCCGAGCAGTCGCGCACGATCTCGGAGAGCAGGGAGCCGAAGATCGTCATCTCCGCCAGCGGCATGGCCACCGGCGGCCGGATCCTGCACCACCTCAAGGCCTTCGCGCCGGATCCGCGCAACACCATCATGATCACCGGCTATCAGGTGCCGGGAACGCGCGGTGCGTCGATCGCGGCGGGGGAGCGATTCGTCCGCGTCTTCGGTGAGTGGATTCCGATCAACGCCGAGGTGGCCGATCTGACCATGCTCTCGGCGCACGCCGACGCCGACGAACTCATCCGCTGGGCACGAGGGTTCACCACCGCGCCGCGCGAGGTCCTCGTCGTGCACGGCGAGCCGCAGCCCGCCGACACCCTTCGCTCGCGGCTGGGCCGGGAGTTCGGCTGGCAGGCCAGTGTGCCGCGGCCGGGCCAGGTCTTCGACCTGTAGCAGCGGGTTTCTGTCGGACCCCTCTGGTCTGATGCCCTCATGACGACGGTACGGGTGCTCGGCGGTCCGGGTACCGGCAAGAGCAGCCTGCTGGCCGAGGCCGCCGTCGCGCACATCTCGGCCGGGCTCGACCCGGAGTCGGTGCTGCTGTTGACCGGGTCGGGCCGGCTGGCCGCCTCGGCGCGCAGCGCGCTGACCGCCCGGCTGCTGGCCGCCCGCTCCGGCGAGCCCTGCCGCGCGGTGGTGCGTGAGCCGCTGGTGCGCTCGCTGCACTCCTACGCCTTCGCCGTGCTGCGCAAGGCCGCCGAGCGCGCCGGGGATCCGCCGCCGAGGCTGGTCACCCGCGCCGAGCAGGACGGCATCATCCGCGAACTGCTCGAGGGCGATCTCGAGGACGGCGCCCGCGGCTGGCCGCGAGGACTGCGCCCCGCCCTGACCACGGTCGGGTTCGCAGGAGAACTGCGCGACCTGATGTCACGCTGCGCCGAGCGTGGTGTCGACGCCGAGCATCTCACGCGCATCGGCCGCGAGTCCGGGCATCCGGAATGGGTGGCCGCGGCCCGGTTCGCCCGGCAGTACGAACAGGTGATGCTGTTGCGTGCCTCCGTCGGCACCGCGGCCCCGCAGGCGACGGTGCCGGCCCTCGGCGCCGACGAACTCGTCGGTGCCGCCCTCGACGCGCTGGCCGCCGACGCCGATCTGCTGGCCGCCGATCGGCCCGGGTGCGGGTGCTGCTGGTCGACGACGCCCAGCACCTCGACCCGCAGGCCGCCCGGCTGGTGCGGGTGCTGGCCGCCGGTGCCGATCTCACCGTGCTGGCCGGCGATCCGAACCAGGCGGTCTACGGGTTCCGCGGCGCCGATCCTGAACTGCTGGCCGGCGATACCCAGGCCATCGATCTGAGCCGTTCACACCGCTGCGCGCCGGCCATCGCGCGGGCGATCAGCGGGGTGGCGGCCGGGCTGCCCGGGTCCGGCTGGCGACGACTGGACGGATCCGGGGGCGACGGGTCGGTCTCGGTGCGGGTGACGTCGTCGGCACATGCCGAGGCCACCCTGATCGCCGATGCGTTGCGCCGCGCGCACCTCGTCGACGGGGTGCCGTGGTCGCAGCTGGCCGTCATCGTCCGCTCGACGGCGACCGCGGCCGCCATCGAACGCGCGCTGTCCACCGCGGGTGTTCCGGTCGACCCGAGCGCGGTCGTCGGACCGGTCGCCGATCAGCCGGCCGCCCGCGCGCTGCTGACCGTGCTGACCGCCACCGTCTCCGGTCTCGGCGACGAGCAGGCCACCGCACTGCTCACCGGGCCGATCGGCCGGGTCGATCCGGTGTCGCTGCGCCAGTTGCGACGGAGCTTGCGGCGCAACGAGATCGGGGTGGCGCAGGCGCTCACCGGCCGTGCCCCGCAGCTGCCGGGTGCGCTGGGTGGTGCGGTCAAGCGGGTGCGCTCGGTGCTGACGGCCGCCGGCCGGGCCAACCGTGAGCACAACGATCCGCGCTACACGCTGTGGCAGGCCTGGGAGCGCAGCGGACTGCAACGCCGCTGGCTGACCGCGGCCGAGCGCGGGGGAGTCGACGGCGCCCTGGCCGACCGCAACCTGGCCGCCGTCACCGCACTGTTCGACATCGCCGACGACTACGTCGCCCGCACCACCGGCGCCTCGGTCAGTGGTCTGCTCGACCATGTCGCCGCCCTGCAACTGGCGCCGGTGGCCGCCGACGAGGCCGCCACCGAGACCGTCGCGGTCCTCAGCCCGCACGCCGCGCTGGGCCGCGACTGGGAGATGGTCGTCATCGCCGGCGTGCAGGAGGGGTTGTGGCCCAACACCACTCCTCGCGGCGGGGTGCTGGGCACCCAGCGGCTGCTTGACGTCCTCGACGGCCTCGGCGATGACGTCTCCGCACGTGCCCCGTTGCTGGCCGAGGAACGCCGGCTGCTGATCGCCGCCATGGGCCGCGCGCGGCATCGTCTGCTGATCACCGCCGTCGACAGCGACGGCGGCGATGAGGCGATGCTGCCGTCATCGTTCGTCACCGAACTCGCCGCGTTCGACACCGGTGTGCTCGAGGAGCCCATCCGGCCGGTGCCCGCTCCGCCGCTGCTGTCCCCGTCGGCGGTGGTCGGCCGGCTGCGTGCGGTGGTGTGCGCACCCGAAGGTGCGGTCGACGAGGAGCGGCGAGCCTGCGCCGCAGAGCAATTGGCCCGGCTGGCCGCCGCCGGGGTTCCCGGCGCCGACCCGTCGCAGTGGCAGGGCCTGATGGAGGTGAGCACCGAGGCGCCGCTGTGGAGTGGCGAGGACCATGTCGTGACGCTGAGCCCCTCGACGCTGCAGACCTTGACCGACTGCCCGTTGCGCTGGCTGGCCGAGGCCCACGGCGGCAGCGGCCCGCGCGGGCTGAGCTCAACCCTCGGGTCGGTGGTGCACGCCCTGGTCGCCGACTCCGGGGCGAGCGAGCAGCGGCTGATCGCCGACCTCGAATCACTCTGGGAATCAGTGCAATTCGACTCGCCGTGGTACGCCGCCAACGAGCTCGACCGGCACCGGGCCATGCTCGCCGCGTTCATCGCCTGGCGCACGGCCACCCGCCACGAGCTCACCGAGGTCGGCACCGAGGTGGCGCTGTCAGGTGAGATCGCGCCGGGGGTGGCGGTGCGTGGGCGTATCGACCGCCTCGAGCGCGACGCGCAGGGCCGGCTGGTGATCGTCGACGTCAAGACCGCCAAGAGTCCGGCCACCAAGGACGACGCCCAGCACAACGCCCAGCTGGGTCTCTATCAGCTGGCGATCGCTGCGGGTCTACTGGCCGAGGGCACCGAGCCCGGCGGCGGCCGGCTGGTCTATCCCGGTAAAGCCACCGCCGCCGGTGAGGCCACCGAACGTGAGCAGACCGCGCTGGCGCCGGAGTCCGCCGAGCAGTGGCGTGCGGTGGTGCAGGATGCCGCCGCCGCGACCGCCGGACCGTCGTTCACCGCGCGGGCCAACGACGGCTGCACACACTGCCCGATCCGCGCCACCTGCCCGGCGCAGGGAGGATCCCGTGTCTGATCCGTCCGAACTGGCTGCCGCCCTTGGCCTTCCGCAGCCCACCGAGGAGCAGGCCGCGGTCATCGCCGCCCCGCCAGGTCCGCTGGTGGTGGTGGCCGGCGCCGGTGCGGGCAAGACCGAGACCATGGCATCGCGGGTGGTGTGGCTGGTCGCCAACGGGCACGCCGATCCGGGTCAGGTGCTCGGGCTGACCTTCACCCGCAAGGCCGCCGGGCAGCTGTTGCGCCGGGTGCGTTCGCGGCTGGCCCGGCTGGCCGGTCACACCGGGGCGGCGGCCGGAGCGCCGCCGGCGGTCAGCACCTACCACGCGTTCGCCGGCCAGTTGCTGCGCGAGTTCGGGCCGCTGCTGCCGGTCGAGCCGGACGCCCGGCTGCTCAGCGAGACCGAGATGTGGCAGCTGGCCTATGACGTGGTGCGCTCCCATCCCGGTCCGCTGCCCTTCGAGAAGGATCCGGCCGCCGTCACCACGATGGTGCTCAAACTCTCCGGCGAGCTGGCCGAGCATCTGGTCGACACCGCCGAACTGCGCCACACCCACGTCGAACTCGAACGGCTGGTGCTGAACCTGCCGGCCGGGCCGCGGCAGCGCGGCGGGCCGAACCGCACCCTGCTGAACCTGCTCGACGTGCAGACCCAGCGTGCCGCCCTGGTGCCGCT
>CAYFMA010000037.1:0-6054 GCA_964344085.1 uncultured Mycobacterium sp. | reverse complement strand
GTCGAGAAGGTGATGGACTTCGGCTCGCAGATGTCGGCGGCGGCCCGGTTGGCGGCATCCTGCCCGCAGGTCGGTGAGGCGTTGCGTGCGCGCTACCGGGTGGTGCTGCTCGATGAGTACCAGGACACCGGGCATGCCCAGCGGATCGCGCTGTCGGCGCTGTTCGGCGGCGGGGTGGACGACGCGCTGGCGCTGACCGCGGTGGGCGATCCGATCCAGTCCATCTACGGCTGGCGCGGCGCCTCGGCCACCAACCTGCCGCGGTTCGCCACCGACTTCCCGTTCGCCGACGGCACGCCCGCCCCGACGCTGGAGCTCTCGACGAGCTGGCGTAACCCGCCGCGCACGCTGGAGTTGGCCAACGCCGTCTCCGCCGAGGCGCGGGCCCGCTCGGTGGGGGTGCTGCCGTTGCAACCGCGTCCCGATGCCGATGCGGGAACCGTGCTGTGCTCGCTGCTCACCGATGTCGAGGAGGAGCGCGACTGGGTGGCCGACCAGATCGCCGCCCGCTACGGCGAGGGTGTGACCGCGGCGGTGCTGGTGCGTCGCAATGCCGACGCCGGACCGATGGCCGAGGCCCTGACCGCGCGCGGTGTTCCGGTCGAGGTGGTCGGCCTGGCCGGGCTGCTGTCCGTTCCCGAAGTGGCACAGCTGCTTTCGATGCTGCGGCTGGTCGCCGACCCCACCGACGGCGCGGCCGCCATGACGGTGCTCACCGGCCCGCGCTGGCGGATCGGTGCGGCCGATCTCGCCGCGCTGTGGCGGCGTGCGCGGGTGTTGGATCAGGGCCGTCCGCGCGCGGAGACCGCGGCGGAGATCGTCGCCGCGGCCGCCGACCCCGACACCGCGTCGCTGGCCGATGCGATCGCCGACCCGGGGCCGGCCGATGCCTACAGCGTTGAGGGCTACCGCCGCATCGGCGCCCTGGACGCCGAATTGACCCGGCTGCGTGGCTATCTCACCCATCCGGTCAACGATCTGGTGGCCGAGGTGCGCCGGGTCATCGGGATCGACGCCGAGGTCCGCGCGGCCGGCGGCGGCACCGAACATCTCGACCGGTTCGCCGATGAGGTCGCGCGGTATGCCGACCGTGCGCGCGCCGACGTCACCGGCTTGCTGGCTTACCTCGACGTCGCCGCCGAACGCGAAGGCGGGCTGGCGCCCGCCGACGTCGGGGTGGCCGAGGGCCGGGTTCAGGTTCTCACCGTGCACGCCGCCAAGGGGCTGGAGTGGCAGATCGTCGCGGTGCCGCATCTGAGCGCCCGCAGGTTCCCGTCGACGGCGAATCCGCGCACCTGGCTCAACGACCCGGCGGATCTCCCGCCCCTGCTGCGCGGCGACCGCGCAGGTGATGATGGGCTGCACGGGATTCCGCTGCTCGACACCTCCGCGGTCGCCGATCGCAAGGCCCTGCAGGACGTCATCGACGCACACCGCGATCAGCTCAACCGGCGCCGCGTCGACGAGGAACGCCGGCTGCTCTACGTCGCGATCACCCGCGCAGAGGACACCCTGCTGCTCTCCGGCCATCACTGGGGCGCCACCGACTCCACCCCCCGCGGGCCCTCGGAGTTCCTGGTCGAGATCAAGGGCATCATCGAGGCCACCGGCTGCGGGGAGGTCCTCCAGTGGGCGTCCGAGCCGGCCGACGGTGATCCGAACCCGTTGCAGGACAACGCCGTCGAGGTGCGGTGGCCGGTCGATCCGCTGCCCCGGCGCGACGATGTGCAACGCGGAGCTGATCTGGTGGCGGCGGCGATGGCAGGCTCGCTGATCGGGACCGAGGATCCCGACGGCTGGGGCGCCGACGTCGACGCGCTGCTGGCCGAACGCGAGCGGGCCGGCACGCCGGCCGCGATCTCGCTGCCCGGCCAGTTGTCGGTCAGCTCACTGGTCGAACTCGACCGCGATCCGCGTGGGGCGGCCCGGCGGCTCACGCGCCGGTTGCCGTCTCGTCCCGACCCGCACGCCATCCTGGGCACGGCGTTCCACGAATGGGTACAACGGTTCTACGGCGCGGACCGGTTGTTCGACCTCGATGACCTGCCGGGCGCGGGGGACACCGCGGCCGCCGACGCCGCCGAACTCGAAGCGCTGCAGGAGGCGTTCACCGCTTCGCCGTGGGCGGCCCGCACACCTGTCGACGTCGAGGTGCCCTTTGAGATGGCGATCGGCACCACCGTCATTCGCGGCCGCATCGACGCGGTGTTCGCCGACCCCGATGGCGGCGTCACCGTCGTGGACTGGAAGACCGGCGAACCGCCGGCCGATGAGAAGGCCCGGCAGTCCGCCGCGATTCAATTGGCCGTCTACCGGCTGGCCTGGGCGGCACTGGCCGGCCGTCCGGAATCAGAGGTGCGGGCGGCGTTCCACTATGTGCGCTCCGGTCGTACCGTCAGCCCGCAGACGCTGCCCGGGCCGCAGGAATTACTGGCGCTGCTTTCCTGATCTTGAATGCCCGCACGATCATCGGCACCTGCAGCGGTAGGCGGGCCAGCGCAGCGACCTTCATCGGCAGTGGCTTGTTCCACCACAGCCGCACCATGTTGATGTTCGCCGGGAACACCGCCAGGAACAGCGCCGCGGCGGCCAGCGCCCCGCGCCGGCGGGTCCGCGGCACCAGCAGCATGGCGCCCACGCCCACCTCGGCAACCCCGGAGGCATAGGTGTAGAAGCGCGGACTGCCCGGCAGTTCGGCCGGAACGATGGTGTCGAACGGCTTCGGGGCCGCGAAGTGCCCGATGCCGATGGCGATCAGCATGGCGGCCATCTGGTAGGCCGGACGCTGGCTGGCCCCGGTGCTCTCACTCATGGGTACATAATGCTCGTGTGCTGCCGATCCCGAGGGTGAAAAATGGCTGATCGCGGAATGCGTCGCAGCCTCGAAGCCATCTCCGAGGATCTCGCCCTCAAGCCCGGCTCCGCGCTCGTCGAGTACCTGCGAATCCCGTCGCGGTTCGTCAGCCCCGTCCGGCGCATCGCCCGCCGGGTGCTGTACGCACTGGCTGCGCTGTTCGCCGCGGTCGTCATCGTCTATCTCGACCGTGACGGCTACCAGGATGCCCGCAACCAGCCGATGACCTTCCTGGACTGCCTGTACTACGCCACGGTCTCGCTGTCGACCACCGGCTACGGCGACATCACCCCGATCACCGAACGGGCCCGGCTCGTCAACGTTCTCATCATCACCCCGTTGCGGGTGGCATTCCTGATCGTGTTGGTCGGCACCACCGTCGAGTCGCTGACCGAGGCGTCACGGCAGGCGGCCAAGATTCAGCGTTGGAGGAAAAAGGTGCGCAACCACACCATCGTCGTCGGATACGGCACCAAGGGCCGCACCGCCGTCGCGGCGATGATCGGCGACGGGGTGCCGCCCGCCGAGATCGTCGTCGTCGACACCGACCAGGCCTCACTGGAACGGGCCAGCACCGCCGGACTGGTCACCGTGCGCGGTGACGCCAACAAGTCCGACGTGTTGCGACTGGCCGGCGCCCAGCACGCCAAGGCCATCGTGGTGGCCACCGACTCCGATCCGGTCGCCGTGCTGGTCACGCTGACCGCCCGCGAATTGGCGCCGGACGCCAAGATCATCGCCGCGGTCCGTGAGGCCGAGAACCGCCATCTGCTGCTGCAGTCCGGGGCCGACTCGGTGGTGGTCTCCTCCGACACCGCCGGCCGCCTGCTGGGCCTGGCCACCAGCAAGCCCGCCGTCGTGGAGATGATCGAGGATCTGCTCACCCCGCACGAGGGGTTCGCCATCGCCGAGCGCGAGGTCGAACCCAAGGAGATCGGCGGATCGCCCAAGCACCTGACCGATCTGGTGCTCGGCGTCGTCCGCGGCGGCAAGCTCATGCGGGTCGACGATCCGGACGCCGACGCGCTGGAGGATATGGACCGCCTGCTCTACGTCCGCACCTCCGAAGGAGACTGAGGATCCGGTGAGCTTCCGGCTGCGCAACGTCCCCCTGCTGTCCCGGGTCGGCGCCGACCGCGCCGACCAAGTGCGCACCGACACCGACGCCGCGGTGGCCGGCTGGCCCGACGCCCTGCTGTTGCGGGTGGACAACCGCAGCCAGGTTCTGGTGGTCGACTCCGATGTGGTGCTCACTCCGGCTGCCGAGTTCTCCGCGACGCCGCCCGCGGACGCGGTCTTCCTCGGCCGGCTCGACGACGGCCGGCACATCTGGGCGGTGCGTGCCGATCTGCTGCCGCCGGACGGTGTGCAGGCCCGCGTGATCGAACCGCGGCGTGGGGGAGTGCGCTTCGAGGCCGCCAGCGCCCAGTTGGTGGCCAGTGCGCTGGCGCTGCTGAATTGGCATGACCGGGCGCGGTTTTCGCCCGTCGACGGATCTCCGACCCGGCCGGTCCGGTCCGGCTGGGCCCGCCGTAACCCGTTGACCGGCGATGAGGAGTTCCCGCGCATCGACCCGGCGGTGATCTGCCTGGTGCACGACGGGCATGACCGCGCGGTGCTGGCGCGGCAGGCCGTGTGGCCGCCGCGGCTGTTCTCCATCCTGGCCGGGTTCGTCGAAGCCGGTGAGTCGTTCGAATCCTGCGTGGTGCGTGAGATCGCCGAGGAGATCGGACTCACCGTCACCGACGTGACCTACCTCGGCAGTCAGCCGTGGCCGTTCCCGCGTTCACTGATGGTCGGATTCCACGCCGTCGGTGATCCCGAGCAGGAGTTCGCCTTTCAGGACGGTGAGATCGCGGAGGCTTCCTGGTTCACCCGTGCCGAGGTGCGGACCGCGTTGGAGGCCGGTGACTGGAGCAGTGACTCGTCGTCGAAACTGCTTCTGCCCGGGTCGATTTCGATCGCGCGGGAGATCATCGAGTCATGGGCTTATAGCGTCTGACGGCGTCTGTCGGCGCGGGAACCATTTCACTTTTTGCCCGCCTCATAGCGACAACAGAAATTGTCGGTGCCTTGTGCAACGGTGCGATCATGAACGGACGTTTACTGCGTGGCACCGAACTGCGCTACATGCTGACCCGGTTGATCCAGTTGGTCGGGCCCGTCACCATCTCCCAACTGCTGACCCAGTTGGCGGATTGGGGGTTCACCGTCGAAGGCCGGCCCTCGAAGACGGTGTCGGATGCGCTGCGGTGGGAGGTCGGCCGCGGCAGGGTCTACCGCTGCGGCCGAGGCACCTATCGAGAGGGCTGGGTGCCCCGCGGGACGGAGTACCGCATCATCGCGCGGGTCGCCGCGCTCCGCGAGGAGGCCGAGTCGCTACGAGGCGGGCAAAAAGTGTCATGACGGGAATCGCCAGAACCGGGATGCCACCGGCAGTGGCCCGATCGCCCGCGGCGGGTCGGCCGTCAGAGCCCCAGCTTCGCCTTGACGTCCTTGATGCTCGGATTGGTCAGCGACGACCCGTCGGCGAAACGCACCGTCGGCACCGTCTGGTTGCCGCCGTTGACCGACATGACGAACTCGGCGGCCGCCGGGTCGTGCTCGATGTCCACCTCGTTGAACGCGATACCCGACGCCTTCATGGCGGTCTTGAGCCGCACGCAGTAGCCGCACCACACCGTCGTGTACATCGTGACGTCGCTCATGGGCGTCAACTTAATGCACTGTCGGAGTCAACTGCCAAGATGGAGGCCGTGAACCACGGCCTGGACGACGAGCAGCGCGAGGCCGTCCTCGCTGCCCGCGGCCCGCTGTGCGTGCTGGCCGGGGCCGGTACCGGCAAGACCAGGACCATCACCCACCGCATCGCCCACCTGGTGTCCCAGGGCCACGTCGCCGCCGCCCAGATCCTGGCGGTGACGTTCACCTCCCGGGCCGCGGGGGAGATGCGCACCCGGCTGCGCGCCATGGACGTCGGCGGAGTCCAGGCGCTGACCTTCCACGCCGCCGCGCGACGCCAGTTGCAGTACTTCTGGCCGCGGGTCGTCGGCGACACCGGCTGGCAGCTGCTGGACAGCAAGTTCGCCGTCGTCGCCCAGGCCGCCAACCGCGCCCGGCTGCAGGTCTCCACCGACGACGTCCGCGATCTCGCCGGCGAGATCGAATGGGCGAAGGCCTCGCTCATCTCACCCGAGGGT
>CAYFMA010000036.1:16244-36653 GCA_964344085.1 uncultured Mycobacterium sp. | reverse complement strand
GGCAGCCAGCAAGGAGACCGACTCACCGTGATTACCGAAGATGCGGCTGCTGACCTGGGTGGAGGACGCGCCGAGCAGGAGGATCGCGATACCGAACAGCAAAGCCGACAGGAGCTTGGACCGGCGACGTCGCATGATCCCCTCCTCGGCTCGGCGGGCAAACTGAATGGGCCGCCCCCGTCGAAGCCCGATCGACCCAGGGTAGCGGTGTCTTCAGTACACCGCACAACGGCCCGATTTGGTTACACGGCGCTCCGGCGGGTCGCGCGATTTCGTCGCTCGGGACGCATCTGGCACAATTAGGCGGTTGCCTGCGCGGGCTGGGACATCTCCTCTGTTCCCCGGCCTGCTGCGACAAACACCTGACCACCAGCTTCGGCGATGTCAGGCGCCTGCGCCCGGACGTCAAGACCGCAGCTCGACCGCAAGGAAGTAGTCACCGAGATGAACACTCTCGACTTCATCGACCAGCCGTCGCTGCGCGACGACATCCCCGAGTTCGGGCCCGGTGACACCATCAACGTGCACGTCAAGGTCATCGAGGGCAACAAGTCCCGCGTCCAGGTCTTCAAGGGTGTCGTGCTGCGCCGTTCCGGCGGCGGTGTCCGCGAGACCTTCACGGTGCGCAAGGAGAGCTACGGCGTGGGCGTCGAGCGCACCTTCCCGGTGCACTCGCCCAACATCGATCACATCGAGGTCCTGACTCGCGGTGACGTCCGCCGGGCCAAGCTCTACTACCTGCGCGAACTGCGTGGCAAGAAGGCCAAGATCAAGGAGAAGCGCTGAGCTTCCGGGATCTGGGCGCCTACCTGGCTACCCTGATCGCGTGACCACCGCCGGAGATCCGGACGAGGCTCTCCCCGTCATCAAGGAGCAGCCGGAGACGCCCAAGAAGCGTTCCGCTCTTCGTGAGGGCGCGATTCTGGTCGGAATCGCCGTCGTCCTCTACTACGTGATGCTGACCTTCATCGCGCGTCCGTATCTGATCCCCTCGGAGTCGATGGAACCGACCCTTCACGGCTGCAAGGGCTGCGTCGGCGACCGCATCATGGTCGACAAGGTCACCTACCGGTTCGGTTCCCCGGAGCCGGGTGACGTCATCGTCTTCAAGGGCCCGCCGAACTGGAACGTCGGCTACAAGTCGATCCGCTCGAAGAACCCGGCGATCCGCGCCGTCCAGAACGCGCTTTCCTTCATCGGCTTCGTGCCACCCGACGAGAACGACTTGGTCAAGCGTGTCATCGCGGTCGGCGGACAGACCGTCCAGTGCCGGGCCGACACCGGTCTGACGGTGGACGGCAAGGAACTCAGTGAGCCCTACCTCAACAAGGCCACGATGATGGCCGACCCGGTCGTCTACCCCTGCCTGGGCAACGAGTTCGGCCCGGTGAAGGTGCCGGACGGCCGGCTGTGGGTGATGGGCGATAACCGCACCCACTCCGCCGACTCCCGCGCGCACTGCACCAGCACCCCGGCCGATGCGCAGAAGGGCATCCTGTGCACCGGCGACCCGTCGACCGGCACCGTCCCGGTCGACGACGTCATCGGCAAAGCCCGGTTCATCGCGTGGCCGCCGTCGCGCTGGGGTGGTGTGACGGCGATCGACCCCCAGCAGGGTTGAGATGTGGCCTCCGCGCACGGTCATCCGGCGTTCTTCGGGGCTCCGGACGCTGGAGGCGGCCCTCTATCGCAGCGGTCTGGGACCGGTCGCCGGCGTCGACGAGGTGGGCCGGGGGGCCTGTGCCGGGCCCCTGGTGGTGGCCGCCTGCGTGCTGGGACCGAATCGTTTCGAAAGCCTCGCGGCCCTCGACGACTCCAAGAAACTGACCGCCAAAGCCCGTGAGGAAATCTTTCCGGTGATCCGCCGCCACGCGCTGGCCTATCACGTGGTGCTGATCCCGGCCGCGGAGGTGGATCGCTGCGGTGTGCATGCGGCCAATATCGAGGGCATGCGGCGCGCGGTCGCCGGTCTGTCGCTGCGGCCCGGGTACGTGCTCTCCGATGGATTCGCGGTGCCCGGGCTGCCGATACCGTCGCTTCCGGTGGTCGGCGGGGATGGGGCCGCGGCCTGTATCGCCGCGGCCAGTGTGCTGGCCAAGGTGACCCGGGACCGGCTGATGATCGCCATGGACGACGAACACCCCGGCTACGGATTCGCCGAGCACAAGGGATACAGCACCGCCGCACATACGGCCGCGCTGGCGGATCTGGGACCCTGCCCCCAGCACCGCCGGTCGTTCATCAACGTCCGGCGGGTGGCCGGGATCGCGGTGGGCCATGATGGAGAGACGTCGTAGGACATGACAGAAGGACAGCCGAGCTGATGAGTGCCGAAGATCTCGAGAAGTACGAGACCGAGATGGAGCTGTCCCTGTACCGCGAGTACAAGGACATCGTGGGGCAGTTCAGCTACGTAGTGGAGACCGAGCGCCGTTTCTACCTGGCCAACAGCGTCGAGCTGGTGCCCCGCAACACTGAGGGCGAGGTCTATTTCGAGCTTCGCCTGGCCGATGCCTGGGTGTGGGACATGTATCGCCCGGCCCGGTTCGTCAAGCAGGTCCGGGTGATCACCTTCAAGGACGTCAACATCGAAGAGGTCGAGAAGCCGGAACTGCGGCTGCCCGAATAACGGGCTGTGCACCGATGACCGGCTGGGGATAACCCGGGTCTGCCTGGTCTCTGGGGCTGCGGATCGTCGGTCGTCGGTCTCAGTCTTGGCCGCATGACGACACGCAACGAACTCGGCGCACGGGGCGAACAGATCGCCGTCGAGCATCTGCAGAACCTCGGTCTGCGGATCATGGCGCGCAATTGGCGTTGCCGCTACGGCGAACTCGACGTCATCGCCGACGACGGCGCCGGCGGTGTTGTCTTCGTCGAGGTGAAGACCCGCACCGGCGACGGGTTCGGGGGAGTCGAGCAGGCCGTCACGCCGCTGAAGGTGCGCCGCATCCGGCGCCTGGCCGGGATCTGGCTCTCCGGCCGCGAGGAGGGCTGGGCGCAGGTCCGCATCGATGTCATCGGAGTTCGCATCGGCCGCAACCGCACGCCGGAGGTCATGCACCTGCGGGGGGTGGGCTGATGCTGGGCCGGGCCTTCTCGGTGGCGGTTCGCGGCCTTGACGGTGACATCGTTGAGATCGAGGCCGACATCACCGCCGGACTGCCGGGCTTCCATCTCGTCGGACTTCCCGACGCAGCGGTTCAGGAATCCCGTGACCGGGTCCGGGCGGCGGTGACCAACTGCGGCAACAGTTGGCCGCAGTCGCGGCTGACGGTGGCGCTGTCCCCGGCCTCGTTGCCCAAGGCCGGATCGATGTATGACGTCGCACTCGCAGTCGGCATCGTCGCGGCCGGCCGGCGTAAGCCGTGGTACCGCCTGGAGAAGACGGTGCTGATCGGAGAACTGGCACTGGACGGCCGGGTGCGGCCGGTCAAGGGTGTGCTGCCCGCCGTGCTGGCAGCCAAACGTCAGGGCTGGCCCAACGTCGTGGTGCCGGCCGGCAACCTGGCCGAGGCGAGCCTGGTCGACGGGATCGAGGTCTTCGGTGTGCGTAACCTGGCCGCGCTGCTGCGGTGGCTGGACACCGGTGAGGACCTTGACACCCGGGTCGATCTACCGCTGCGGTCCGATGAGCCGACCGCCGATCTGGCCGACGTCATGGGACAGGCACATGCGCGGTTCGCCGTCGAGGTGGCTGCCGCCGGCGCGCACCATCTGATGCTCACCGGTCCACCCGGCGTCGGGAAAACGATGCTGGCGCAACGGCTTCCAGGGCTGTTGCCCGACCTCACCGACAGCGAGGCATTGGAGGTGACGGCCATTCATTCGGTGGCCGGGACGCTGTCGTCGCGCACACCACTGATCACCCGTCCGCCGTTCATCGCGCCCCACCATTCCTCGAGCGTGGCCTCGCTGGTGGGTGGTGGCTCCGGGATGGCACGTCCCGGCGCGGTCAGCCGGGCCCATCGCGGCGTGCTCTTCCTCGACGAGTGTGCGGAGTTGGGTGTCAGCGCACTGGAGGCGCTGCGCACTCCATTGGAGGACGGGGAGATCCGGATCGCCCGGCGCGACGGGGTGGCCAAGTTCCCGGCCCGGTTCCAACTGGTGGCCGCAGCCAACCCGTGCCCGTGTGCCCCGGCGCGCGAAACCGACTGCAACTGCTCCCCACTGCAAAGGCGTCGCTATCTCGGCAAGCTGTCCGGTCCGCTGCTCGATCGGGTCGATCTGCGCGTCCAGATGCACACCGTCACCGCAGGGGCGTTCGTCCCGGATGCCGCCGAGGGCAGTCAGGCCGTCAGGGCGAGGGTGGCGCAAGCCCGCGCCGCCGCCGCCGAACGCTGGCGGCCACACGGATTCGCCACCAACGCCGAGGTCACCGGTGCGGTGTTGCGCAAGCACTTCCGGCTGGACACGGTCACCATGGCTCCGCTGCGGGCTGCCCTGGATCGCGGGCTGATCAGCATCCGCGGGCTGGACCGTTCGCTGCGGGTGGCATGGACATTGGCCGATCTCGCCGGCCTCACCGCACCGAGCGTCGATCAGGTGTCGATGGCGTTGAGCTTCCGTCAGACGGACTCCAAGCCATGAGCGTCGAGATCCAGACCGCATGGGCCTATCTGGCACGGGTCGCTGAACCGCCGTGTTCGGCCCTGCTGGCCCTCGTCGAATCGGTCGGCCCGCAGGAGGCGGCCGAGCGCATCCGTCGTGGTGAGGTCGGGCCCGAACTCGCCCGGCTGACCGAGGCGCGGCGTGAACTGGACTGCGCCGCTGAAGATCTGGAGCTTCTGCACCGCCGCGGCGGCCGGCTGATCACTCCCGGCGATCAGGAGTGGCCGTTGCTGTCCCTCGCTGCGTTCAACGGAGCACCGGTCCGGGACAAGTCTCAGGGCAGGGCGCCGCTGGCGCTGTGGGTGATCGGTGGGCACCGCCTCGATCAGGTCGCAGAGCGATCGGTGGCGATCGTCGGCACCCGGGCGTCAACCGCCTACGGCGAACACGTGGCAGCTGAACTGGCGGCCGGGCTCGTCGAACGCGATGTCACGGTCGTCTCCGGCGGCGCGTACGGCATCGACGGCGCCGCGCACCGGGCAGTTCTCGCCGGCGAGGGTGTGACGGTGGCGGTGCTCGCCGGCGGGGTGGACGTCCTGTATCCGGCCGGCCATTCGGCCATGTTGCACCGGGTGGCTCAGCAGGGGTTGCTGGTCAGCGAGTACCCACCCGGGGTGCGGCCGGCGCGCCACCGCTTCCTGACACGCAACCGACTGGTGGCCGCGCTGTCGTCGGCGACTGCGGTGGTGGAGGCAGGTCTGCGCAGCGGCGCGGCCAGCACGGCGGCCTGGGCTCGCGCGCTGGGCCGCGTGGTGTGTGCGGTGCCCGGACCGATCACCTCGATGGCTTCGGCGGGCTGTCATCAGCTGATCCGGTCCGGAGCCGAACTGGTCACGCGCACCGATGAGATCGTCGAACTCATCGGCCGCGCAGGCGAATTCGCCGAGGAGCGGCCACGGCCCGCCAATCCGCTGGACGGACTCAGCGAAACCGAACTCAAGGTCTTCGAGGCGCTGCCGGCCAGGGGGGCGCGCACCCCCGATCAGATCGCCGTGGCTGCCGGACTTCCGGCCACCAGCATCCTCGGACCGCTAGCCATTCTGGAGATCGCCGGGTTGGTGCAGCGGCGCGACGGCAGGTGGCGGCTGCCGTCAGCCCGCCTCGGTGCCGACCAGTTCGGCATCTGAAGGCGGATCGGTCGGTTTCTTCGAGATCGCGGCCATGCGTTCGGAATAAGCCGGCCGGGAGCGGACTCGCAGCGGCCACCAGAACCATGGTCCGAGAATCGCCGCGATCGACGGTGTCATCAGCGACCGCACGATCAGGGTGTCGAGCAGCAGACCGATACCGATCGTCGTGCCGCCCTGCCCGACGTTGAGCAGATCGCCGGACACCATGGAGCCCATGGTGAAGGCGAACACCAGGCCGGCGGCCGTGACGACACTGCCGGTGGAGCCCATCGAACGGATGATGCCCGTGTTGATCCCGGCGCCGATCTCCTCCTTGAATCTCGAGACCAGCAGCAGGTTGTAGTCCGATCCGACCGCCATCAGGATGATCACCGCGAAGGCGAGCACGATCCAGTTCAGTTCGATGCCGAAGATGCGCTCCCACACCAGCACGGAGACACCGAAGGCGGCGCCGAGTGACAGCACGATGGTGCCGACGATCACCAGTGAGGCGACCAGCGCCCGTGTCAGCACCAGCATCACCAGGAAGATCAGCGTCAGCGCGGCGAACGCCGCGATCATGGTGTCGTACTTGGCGCCTGACTGAATGTCCCGATAGGTCGCCGCCGTCCCGGTCAGATAGATGTCGGCGTCGGCCAGCGAGGTGCCCTTGACCGCCTCATGGGCGGCGACCAGTTCGTCGTCGACCACGGAGATGCCCTCCTCGGTCGCGGGGTCGACGTCGTGGGTGATCACCATCCGGACCGCCTTGCCATCGGGCGAGAAGAACAACTTCAGCGCCTTCTGGAAATCCGGGTTGGCGAACACCTCCGGCGGCAGGTAGAAGTAGTCGTCTGCCTTGGCGGCGTCGAAGGACTCGCCCATCGCGGTCACGTTGTCGGTGAGCGCCTTCATCTGATCGACCATTCCGCCGAAGCTGGAGTGGATCAGCTTGACCGAACGCTGCAGAGCTGTGGCTGTCGCGACGATCGTCGGGAACTCCGCGGTCATCTGCGGGATCACGGTGTCGATACTGGCCATACCGTTGACCATGGCATCGATGGCCTGGACGGCGGCATCGGTGTCCTTCTGCATGGTGGCCATCTGGCCGCTGATCTTGTCGACCCCGTCAATGGCGTCGAAGACCGACCTCGTCGCCCAACAGACGTTGATGTTGAAGCAGTTGGGATCCCAGTAGAAGTAGTTCCGCAACGGTCTTGCGACGTCGTCGAAGTCGGCGAGTTGATCGCGCATCTGATCCACTGCGGCGCGCATCTCGTTCATATCGACGGCTCCGCGGCGGGACAAGCCGGCCATGTCCTGTGCGCCGGCCACGGTGTCGTGCATGGCGCCGGACATCAGGTTCATTTGGTTCTGTATCCGGGTCATCGACGCGACCATCGAGTCGAGGCTGTTCGACATGGTGTCGAGGTCGTCGACCCTGGCCTTGAGGAACTGGAGATTCTGTGTGATCGGCACCGCCTGCATGCTGATCTGATAGGGGATCGAACCGTGCGCGATGGGAGAACCCAGCGGGCGGGTGATGCTCTGCACCATGGCGATGCCCTTGATGCGGAACAGCGACTTGGCGATTCGGTCCAGCACGATCAGATCCGTCGAGTTGCGCATGTCGTGGCTGGACTCGATGGTCATGATGTCCGGGTTGAGCCGCGCCGCGCTGAAATGCTTCTCAGCGGCCGCATAGCCGACGTTGGCCGGAACCTTCGCAGGGATGTAGTTGCGGTCGTTGTAACTGGTTTTGTACCCGACCATGGCCAGAATGCCCAGCAGCACAACGCTTGTCGCCGCCGCCAGGATCGGCTTGGGCCAGCGAACGGTGGCCGTGCCGACCTTGCGCCAGCCCGAGGTCTTCATCTTCCTCTTGGAGTCGAACCAGCCACGGCGGCTTGCCAGGACCAGGATCGCGGGTGCCACCGTCAGCGATGCGGCGACGGTGACGATCAGTGCGATGGCCGACGGGAAGGCCAGCATCTTGAAGTACGCCAACCGGGTCAACCGCAGGGTCAGCATGGCGCCGGCGACGGTGAGGCCCGAGCCGAGGATGACGTGCCCGACGCCGTGGAACGCCGTGAAGTATGCCGACTCTGGATCCTCGCCCTTGCCGCGCGCCTCCTGATACCGGCCGATCAGGAAGATCGCGTAGTCGGTTCCCGCCGCAATCGCCAGCGCCGTCAGCAACGGCACCGAGAAGGTCGAGAAATCGATCAGGTGAAGCTGGCCGAACAGCGCCACGGCCCCACGGGCAGAGCCCATTTCGATGCCGACGATCGCCAGGATCAGCAGCACCGTGGACGTCGAGCGATACACCAGGATCAACATGATGGTGATGACGATCATCGTGATCACCGTCATCTTCACCATGCTGGCGTCACCGGTCTTGAGCGAGTCGGTGGTCAGTGCGGCGGGGCCCGTGACGTAGGCGCGCACGCCGGCGGGGGGCGCGGTGTCGGCGATGATCGTGCGCAACGCAGCCACCGATTCGTTGCCCTCGGTGCTGCCCTGGTCGCCGGCGAGATTCACCTGGACGTAGGCGGCCTTGCCGTCACTGCTCTGCACACCGGCGGCGGTGATCGCATCGCCCCAGAAGTTGTGGACGTGTTCGATGTGCTTCTTGTCCTGGTTGAACTTCTCCACCAGCGTGTCGTAGTAGCGGTGGGCGTCCTCGCCGAGTTCCTTGTCGCCGGTGAGCACCACCATCGCGATGCTGTCGGACTTGGACTCCTGGAATTTCACGCCCATCCGTTTGGCGGCGATGACCGAGGGCGCGTCCTGCGGTGACATCGACACCGCAGCGTGCTCGCCGACGATCTCCACCTGGGGGAGCAGCAGATTGAGCGCCGCGGTCAGGACGATCCAGCCCAGCAGGATCGGGAGAGCGGCCTTGCGGATGAAACCGGCGGCGCCGCCGGTGGAGGAATGTGCGCTCATGCGGCTTTGTCCAGGCAGAAGGCCTGAGCGTCAGCGCCCTGGGCATAGTTCTCAGCGACGAGGTGATCGTCGACGAGGATCCGGCAACCCAGTGCCGAATCATCGCCCTGGGCCACCACGTTGGCCAGGATGCCGGGATCGGTGGTCGACACCGTCACCGACCACGGCACGGTGAAACTCGCCTCCTGGGTCCTGCCACGCACATCGAGATAGCTCACTCGTCCGGTGGCGCCGGTGGGGCCGACGATCTGGTAGGTGATGCGCTTGACGTGGAAGGGCACGATCGCGTCGGCTGTGTGCGGCGCCCCCGCATAGGGACGGTCAGAGTCGAAGAAGGTCCGCAGCCGGCTGACGACGGCCGCCGCCATCAGCAGCGCCACCACGATCACAAGAGCCACCCAGAATCGTTTCAGCACGCCGGAAAGCGGCTTTCTGGTCGGTGTTGTCATTCGGTATCCCTATCTGACAGACGATGGTCGCGAAGATCTGTTGGTCATTACATATACCATAGGGGGTATGGTATACACGACTGGTGAGCGCTTCGGAGGGCAGGGATATGGCCACACCGGCTGATGGTCAGCAGCAGTGCGATATCGCGCAGACCGCTGTGCTCAAGAGGTTGCGTAGGGTCCACGGCCAACTCGGCGGCGTGATCGCGATGATCGAGGACGGTCGTGGTTGCCGGGACGTGGTGATCCAGGTGGCGGCGGTGTCGAAGGCGCTCAGTCGCGCCGGGTTTGCGATCATCGCCAGCAATGTGCGCAACTGTATGGATCCGAACATCGATCCCAGTGACAAGCAGTTGACTCTTGAAGAGCTGGAGAAGCTTTTTTTGAGTTTGGCCTGAGGCAGAAGGGAATTCATCCATGTGTCGTGCCACCAAGTGTCGGGTGTGCGGAAAGACGACGTGGGCAGGTTGCGGCCAGCACATCGACATGGTCAAGCGCAGTGTGCCGGCCAGCGACTGGTGCGGCGGAAAGCACTCCGCCAGCGAGATCGCCGCTGCGCCTGCGCCGCGCTGGATGTTCTGGAAGAAACGCTGATGCGCACGATCGTCGCGATGCTGTCGGTTCTGGCCGCCCTGGTTTCTGCGGCACCGGCGGGTGCCGACGCCACCGACGACTATCCGATTCCCAACCGGATCCTGCGCACCTCGTGCACCGCTGAGCAGATCATGTCCGCCGTCCGCGACGTCCGGCCGGTCTACTACGAGCGCTACATGATCGACTACAACAACAAGTCGCCTCAGGTGCAGCAGGCCGCGCAGGATCGGATTCACTGGTTCTTCTCGATGGATTACGCAGGCCGGCGTCAGTACTCGGAGAACATCGCGACCGACATCTATTACGAGCAACTCGCCTTCGCCTGGCCCAACTGGGCGAAGATCTTCTTCAACAACAAGGGTGTGGCGGCTCGGGCCACCGATGTCTGCAACCAATACCCGACCGACATGTCGGTGTGGCAATGGTGATCGGGCCGGAATTTCTGCAACCGTAGGGGAGTGCAGGTTCCGCAGCGGTTCGCAGCCGTGCTCGACGAGTACGCCGAGCACCTGGCGCTGGAACGCGGCCGCTCCGAGCACACCCGCCGGGCGTATCTGGCCGACCTGAGCGCGCTGTTCACCTTTCTGGAGGCCCGTGCACCCGGAGCCGGACTCGACGCGCTCACCCTTCCGGTGCTGCGCGGCTGGCTGGCCGCCCAGTCCTCCGGTGGTGCGGCCCGCACCACCCTGGCACGCAGGACATCCGCGGTGAAGACCTTCACAGCCTGGGCAAGCCGGCGCGGTCTGATGACCGCCGATCCGGCGACCCGCCTGCAGGTGCCCAAGGCCCGTCGCACTCTGCCGGCTGTGCTGCGTCAAGACCAGGCGCTCGCCGCCCTGCATGCGGCGGATCTCGGTGCGCAACAAGGGGATCCGCTGGCGTTGCGCGACCGGCTCATCGTCGAGATGCTCTATGCCACCGGTATCCGGGTCAGCGAGCTGTGCGGCCTGGACATCGATGACGTCGACACCGGACGCCGGCTGATCCGGGTTCTCGGCAAGGGCAACAAACAACGGACGGTTCCGTTCGGGGCCCCGGCGCTGGGTGCGCTCGAGGCATGGCTAGGCGATGGCAGGCCTGAACTGGTCAACGCCGACTCCGGCCCGGCGCTGCTGCTCGGTCCACGTGGGCGCCGCCTCGACCCCCGTCAGGCCCGCACCGTCGTGCATCAGACCGTCGGAGCGGTCGACGGCGCACCCGATATGGGTCCGCACGGTCTGCGGCACAGCGCAGCGACCCACCTGCTGGAGGGTGGGGCCGATCTGCGGGTGGTGCAGGAGATCCTCGGCCACTCGTCGCTGGCCACCACCCAGCTCTACACCCATGTCACGGTGGCCCGGTTGCGGGCCGTCCACGATCAGGCCCACCCGCGCGCCTGACCGGCCACCGGCTTGAGCCGGATCGGGGTGTCCGCCAGCAGGCCGAGTGGATCGACGTAGCGGGCGCCGGCTGCCGGCCCCCACATCGCGCCCCAGTGCAGGCAGGCGGCGGCAGGACAGCCGGGATGACCGGCGGCCAGCCGGCCCAGCGGAGTCGAGGAATCCACCAGCTGCCCGGGTCGCACCGTCGGATCGACCGGCTCATAGCTGGTCCGCAGGCCGCCGGGATGCTCGATGGAAACCAGTGGCCGGCTCGCCAGCGACCCGGCGAACACGACGCGTCCCGTTCCGGCGGCATACACCGGCTGACCGGGCACTCCGGCCAGGTCGACGCCCCGGTGGCCGGCCAGCCAGTCCGGGGTCGGGGCGTCATAGTGCCGAGTCAGCGCCGGGATGCCCGGCCGTAGCGGCCACTGCAGCCGTACCCCGTCGGCCCGGCAGGCCGGGACGAACGTCATCAACAGAGCCAGTGCCGCCGCGATGAACCGCATCACAGCAGTTCAGCCCGGCCGGGCCGGGGCCGCAGCCGGGCAGGCACCGATTGGGGATCGGGGCACCGCTGTGTGTAAACTCAAGCCTGCAATTCGCGCAAGCGGATTGACTTCGCGCGTCTGTGTGCCTTGTCGACAACTCGACATTCGCCGCGCATGCCAGTTGGTCCCGTTCCGGCGGGGGTGGTATGCGCGCAGACGCCAGGGCCCGACTTCACCCGAAGCCGGGCGACAACCGACAACGCATAAGGACATGCCTGACATGGCTGTTGTAACCATGAAGCAGCTGCTCGACAGCGGCACTCACTTCGGGCACCAGACCCGTCGCTGGAACCCCAAGATGAAGCGGTTCATCTTCACCGACCGCAACGGCATCTACATCATCGATCTGCAGCAGACGCTGACCTTCATCGACAAGGCCTACGAGTTCGTGAAGGAGACCGTCGCGCACGGCGGTTCCATCATGTTCGTCGGCACCAAGAAGCAGGCTCAGGAGTCCATCGCCGAAGAGGCCACCCGCGTCGGCATGCCTTTCGTGAACCAGCGCTGGCTCGGCGGCATGCTCACCAACTTCTCCACCGTGCACAAGCGCCTGCAGCGCCTCAAGGAGCTTGAGGCGATGGAGCAGACCGGTGGCTTCGAGGGTCGCACCAAGAAGGAAATCCTGATGCTGACCCGCGAGAAGAACAAGCTCGAGCGCAGCCTCGGCGGTATCCGCGACATGAACAAGGTGCCTTCGGCCATCTGGGTCGTCGACACCAACAAGGAGCACCTCGCGGTTGCCGAGGCCCGCAAGCTCAACATCCCGATCATCGCGATCCTGGACACCAACTGCGATCCGGACGTCGTCGACTACCCGATCCCGGGCAACGATGACGCGATCCGCTCGGCTGCCCTGCTGACCAAGGTCGTCGCCTCCGCGGTCGCCGAGGGTCTGCAGGCCCGCGGCGGTGCCGGCGCGGGTGCCGGTGCCGAGGCCGGCGCCGAGCCGCTGGCGGAGTGGGAGCAGGAGCTGCTGGCCGGTGCCGCCGTCGAGGCCGCCCCGACCGAGGCCGGTCCGGTCGCCGATGAGTCCGTCACCACCACCGTCACCATCGAGGAAAGCTGAGAATGGCGAACTACACCGCTGCTGATGTCAAGCGGCTCCGCGAGCTCACCGGCTCCGGAATGATGGACTGCAAGAACGCGCTGGCCGAGACCGACGGCGATTTCGACAAGGCCGTCGAGGTGCTGCGGATCAAGGGCGCGAAGGACGTCGGCAAGCGCGCTGAGCGCGCCACCGCCGAGGGCCTGGTCGCCGCCAAGGGCGGCGCGCTGATCGAGCTCAACTCCGAGACCGACTTCGTCGCCAAGAACGCGGAGTTCCAGGGTCTGGCCGAACAGATCGTGGACGCGGCGCTGGCGGCCAAGGCCAACAGTGTCGAGGCGCTTAAGGCTGCCAAGATCGGTGACCACACCGTCGAGGAGGCCATCGCGGCGCTGTCGGCCAAGATCGGCGAGAAGCTCGAACTGCGCCGTGCGGAGTTCTTCGGTGGCAACGTCGAGACCTACTTGCACAAGCGGGCCGCCGACCTGCCGCCGGCTGTCGGTGTGCTGGTCGAGTTCACCGGTTCTGATCAGGACGCCGCGCACGCGGTCGCCCTGCAGATCGCCGCGCTCAAGGCCAAGTACCTGTCCCGCGAGGAGGTGCCCGCCGATCTGGTGGCCGCCGAGAAGCGGGTCGCCGAGGAGACCGCCAAGTCCGAGGGCAAGCCCGAGGCCGCGCTGCCCAAGATCATCGAGGGCCGCGTCAACGGTTTCTTCAAGGATGTCGTGCTGCTCGAGCAGCCTTCGGTCTCGGACAACAAGAAGACCGTCAAGGCACTGCTCGACGAGGCCGGTGTGACCGTGACCCGGTTCACCCGCTTCGAGGTCGGCCAGGCCTAGTAAGGCCCGACAGAGGACACACGGGGCAGGCCCGGGCCGGTGCGCCACGTCAACGCCTTCCGCGATGACGCGTTGGGGGAACTCGACGCGGTCGGGATGGTGGACGCGTTGCGCACCGGCCGGGCCTCCCGCACCGAACTCGTCGAGGCGGCGATCGCCCGCACCGAGGCGGTGAATCCGGCGCTGAACGGTCTCGCGCACGCCACCTTCGAACGCGCTCGCGCGCAGGCGTCAGGAAATACGGTGGGCGGCTACTTCGACGGTGTGCCCACCTTCATCAAGGACAATGTCGACGTCGAGGGCATGCCCACGATGCGCGGCACCGACGCCTGGGATCCGACGCCGCATCCGCAGCACGGTGACTTCGCGGAGTTCTTCCTGGCGACCGGGCTCATCCCGCTCGGCAAGACCCAGCTGTCCGAATTCGGTTTCAGCGCCTCAGCCGAGCATCCGAGGATCGGCGCGGTGCGCAATCCGTGGGACACCGACTACACCGCCGGAGCCTCGTCATCGGGTTCGGGAGCGTTCGTCGCGGCCGGTGTGGTTCCGATCGCCCATGCCAACGACGGCGGGGGATCGATCCGAATTCCGGCTGCCTGCAACGGATTAGTGGGACTCAAGCCCTCCCGCGGCCGGCTGCCGCAGGACAAGATGACCCGGCAGATGCCGGTGCGGCTCGTCAATGACGGCGTGCTGACCCGCTCGGTGCGCGATACCGCCGCCTTCTATCGCGAGGCTGAACGGATCTGGCGCAACCGCGCACTGCAGCCGATCGGCGCCGTCACCGGACCGGGCCGCGAGCGGTTGCGCGTCGCCGTCGTCACCCGTTCGGTGATCCGTGATTCCGCCCCGCCGGTACGCGATCTGACGTTGCAGACCGCGGGCCTGCTGTCCGAACTCGGCCACCGGGTCGACTACCTCGACCACAACCCCGTGCCGGAACGGTTCGTCGACGACTTCCTGCTCTACTGGGCCTCGCTGGCGATGGCACTGGTGCGCACCGGGTCGCGCAGTTTCGGCAAGAGCTTCGACCGTGAGCGTCTCGACAACCTCACTCTGGGATTGGCCCGGCACGCCGGGCGTAATCTGCACCGGCTGCCGCTGGCCATCACCCGGCTGCGCAGGTTGCGGCGGGTCACCGACCGGCTGTACCGGGACTATGACGTGCTGTTGACCCCGACGCTCGCCGAGGAGACACCGCTCATCGGTCACCTCGACCCGACCGCGGACTACCAGCAGGTCATCGATCGGCTGGTTGACTGGGTCGCGTTCACCCCGATTCAGAACACCACCGGCGAGCCGGCGATCTCATTGCCGCTGGGACAATCGGCGAACGGACTGCCGCTGGGGATGATGTTCGGCGCACCGATGGGACACGAACGACGCCTGCTGCAGCTCGCCTACGAACTCGAGGCGGCCGGGGGATGGCCGCGGATTCAGAGTCCGGCGGGTTAGACCGCGGCTTGATAGTGCGCGACGGTGTCCTCCAGCATGGCGTGCAGTTCGGCTACCTCACCCTCGGGCGCGATCGACAGCACCAGCACCCGCCAGGACCTGGCCAGCCGGGTATAGGGGTCGTCTCGGCGGGCTGCTGAGACCAGGTGTGAGCCGAGCACACCGGCCCAGATGGCTTCGGCGACGTCCAGCAGGTCGATGTCCGGGCGGATCCCACCGGTCTTCGCCACGGCGTTGACCATCTCGACGAAGCGTTCGGTCCACCCGGAGTACATCTGGGATCCGGCGCTGCTGACCTGCTTGAGCGCCTGGGACAGCATCTGACCGACCTGCACAGTCGGGTCGCGGTGCATCAGGCCCTGAACGGCGAAGGTGGACCTGATGAATCCGGCCATCGTCGGATTCGCAGGGTCGAAATTCTCCTCGACACAGAGGGCGGCACGGCTGTCGAACTCGTCGATGATGGCCTTGGCAACGGCCTCTTTCGAGTCGAAGTGGTAATAGAACGCGCCTTTGCTGACGCCCGCGCGTTGCAGAACGTCGGCGAGTCCGGTTTCGCCATAACCTAATTCGTTGAACAGTTCGACCGCCGTCTCGATGATCTTGCGGCGCGTAGCTTCAGCGCGGGCCTGCAATGCCACTCTCGGCCACTCCCATTCCCGGTTTGCGTCGAACCGTCTTCAAGACTCCCGAACCAATTCAAGTCTAGACCTACGACCCGCCGACAGCAGACTCAAGGGTCCGGTGTTGCGGAGGTTTGCCCAATGGTCAACCCCCGCGCCCTCTGCCCGGTCCGATGAGGCAGGATGATCATGCTGTTCGTCAACGACCGTGAGGAGTCCGATGCGGCCCAGGTACTCCAGGGTTCTGCTGAAACTCGGTGGCGAGATGTTCGGCGGCGGCTCGGTGGGACTCGACCCCGACGTCGTCTCGCAGGTGGCCCGCCAGATCGCCGAGGTGGTACGCAGCGGTGTCCAGGTCGCCGTCGTCATCGGCGGCGGAAACTTCTTTCGCGGGGCTCAACTGCAGCAGCGCGGTATGGAACGCACCCGCTCTGACTACATGGGAATGCTCGGCACTGTCATGAACAGCCTCGCCCTCCAGGACTTCCTGGAGAAGGAAGGCATCCAGACCCGGGTGCAGACCGCCATCACCATGGGCCAGGTTGCCGAGCCGTATCTCCCACTGCGGGCCCGTCGGCACCTGGAGAAGGGGCGTGTGGTGATCTTCGGCGCCGGCATGGGGCTGCCTTACTTCTCCACCGACACCACTGCCGCCCAGCGAGCCCTGGAGATCGGTGCCGAAGTGGTGCTGATGGCCAAGGCCGTCGACGGCGTGTTCACCGACGATCCCCGGACCAATCCGGATGCGCAGATGATCACCGACATCACTCACCGCGAGGTGATCGACCGTGGGCTGGGAGTCGCCGACGCCACCGCGTTCAGTCTCTGCATGGACAACGGGATGCCGATCCTGGTCTTCAACCTGCTGACCGATGGGAATATCGCCCGGGCGGTCGCAGGTGAGAAGATCGGAACGCTTGTCACCACCTAGTAGGAGCGGTTCATGATTGACGAGGCACTCTTCGATGCCGAAGAGAAGATGGAGAAGGCCGTCGCGGTGGCCCGCGACGATCTGGCCTCCATTCGGACCGGGCGCGCCAACCCGGGCATGTTCTCCCGCATCGTCATCGACTACTACGGTTCGCCGACGCCGATCACCCAGATCTGCAGCATCAACGTGCCCGAGGCGCGGATGGTCGTCATCAAGCCCTACGAGTCCAATCAGCTCAAGGCCATCGAGGATGCGATCCGCAACTCCGATCTCGGTGTCAATCCGACAAACGACGGCCAGATCATCCGGGTGTCCATCCCGCAGCTGACCGAGGAGCGCCGGCGCGATCTGGTCAAACAGGCCAAGTCCAAGGGCGAGGACGCCAAGGTCTCGGTGCGCAACGTCCGCCGCAAGGCCATGGAGGAACTGGCCCGCATCAAGAAGGACGGCGAAGCGGGAGAGGACGAGGTGGGCCGCGCCGAGAAGGACCTCGACAAGAGCACCCACACCTACACCGCCCAGATCGACGAACTCGTCAAACACAAAGAAGGCGAGCTGCTGGAGGTCTGACGACTCCGGCAGACGAAACCGTGGCTGACACCCCGTCAGAGGCACAGGCCCCGCCGGGCAAGACCTCGCGCGCAGGGCGCAACCTGCCGGCGGCCATCGCCGTCAGCCTGGCACTCGGTGGTCTCGTGATCGGCACCCTTGTCTTCGCGCCGCGAGGCTGGGTGCTGGTGCTGTCGGTGGCGATGGCGATCGCCACCCACGAGGTGGTCAAGCGGTTGCGCGAGGGCGGGTACTCGATACCGCTCATCCCGCTGCTGATCGGCGGCCAGGCCATCATCTGGCTGACCTGGCCGTTCGGTGCGGCCGGCGCGTTGGGCGGATACGGCGGCACGGTGCTGGTCTGCCTGATCTGGCGGCTGCTGAGCGGGGGGCTGCAGAGTCAGCCGGTCAATTACCTGCGTGATGTCGCCATCACCGTCTTCCTGGCCACCTGGATCCCGCTGTTCGCCGCGTTCGCCGCGCTGCTGGTCTACCCGGAGAACGGCTGGGCCCGGGTGTTCACCTTCATGCTGGCGGTGGTGTTCTCCGATATCGGCGGGTACGCCGCCGGTGTGCTGTTCGGCAAGCACCGGATGGTGCCGGCGATCAGTCCCAAGAAATCCTGGGAGGGCTTCACCGGCTCGCTGGTCTGCGGCACGCTGGCCGCGGTCCTGGCGGTCGTCTTCCTGATGCACCAGCCGTGGTGGATCGGTATCCCGCTGGGCCTGATGCTCGTCATCACCGCCACCGCCGGCGACCTGGTGGAGTCTCAGTTCAAACGCGATCTGGGCATCAAGGACATGGGTACTCTGCTGCCCGGTCACGGCGGCCTGATGGATCGGATCGACGGGGCGCTGCCCTCGGCGGTGGCCACGTGGATCGTCCTGTCGCTGCTCGCGACGTGATCGTGCTAGGTCTGCCGGCGTGAAGCCGGAGCTGGTCTTCGAGGCGCCGCGCCGCGGCCTGCCTCCGCGTCATTTCGCCGACCTCGATGCCGCTGGACGCTCAGCCGCGGTGGCCGAACTGGGCCTGCCGGCGTTCCGGGCCAAACAACTGGCCAATCAGTACTACGGCCGGCTGGTGGCCGATCCGCAACAGATGACAGATCTGCCGGCCGATGTTCGTCAGAAGGTCGCCGGGGAGCTGTTCCCGCCCCTGCTGACCGTGGTTCGCGAGGTCGAGTGCGATAGGGGTGAAACGCGAAAGACGTTGTGGCGCGGGCACGATGGCGCAACCTTCGAATCGGTGCTGATGCGTTATCCCGATCGCACCACGGTGTGCATCTCCTCACAGGCCGGCTGCGGGATGGCGTGCCCCTTCTGTGCGACGGGCCAAGGCGGGCTGAAACGCAACCTGTCTACCGCAGAGATTCTCGAGCAGGTCCGGGCCGCGGCGGTGACGGCTCGTGACGAATACGGTGAGCGGCTCTCCAACATCGTCTTCATGGGGATGGGGGAGCCGCTGGCCAACTACGCCCGGGTGGTGGCAGCCGTCACCCGTATCACCGCGGGCCCGCCGGAGGGATTCGGAATCTCGGCTCGTTCGGTCACGGTCTCGACGGTCGGTCTGGCCCCGGCGATCCGCAGGCTCGCCGACGAACGGCTCGGTGTGACGCTCGCGGTCTCACTGCACACACCCGATGACGAGTTGCGCGACACCCTGGTGCCGGTGAACGACCGCTGGAAGGTCGGCGAGGTCCTCGATGCGGCCCGCTACTACGCCGATGTGACCGGCCGGAGGGTTTCCGTCGAGTACGCGCTCATCCGCGACGTCAACGATCAGGCCTGGCGGGCCGATCTACTCGGCAGGAAACTGCATCAGACACTGGGCCCACTGGCCCACGTCAACCTGATTCCGCTGAACCCGACGCCGGGTAGCCAGTGGGATGCCAGCCCGAAACCGGTCGAGCGGGAATTCGTCCGCCGGGTGCGGGCGCAGGGGGTCACCTGCACGGTGCGGGACACCAGAGGTCGGGAAATAGCAGCCGCGTGCGGGCAGCTGGCAGCGGAGAGCTAGCGACTACTTCAGCAGGCCGCGCTTGCGCATCCACATGTCGCGGATGATCACGAACGCGACGAACACGGCGAAGCTGATCAGGACGTAGTCCTCGACGTGGCCGATGTGGTTGCCGTGCAGCATGCCGAGCAGGAACACGATGACGAAGATGCCCAGGGCGTACCAGGTGCGCGGGTTGAGCTTGCTCCAGCCCCACGCCGCCGACGGGACCTCAGCGGTATCGACGTCGTTGTAGCGCTCGACCGAGGTGTTGGCCATCGTGGGTGCTCCTGTCTGATGCGAAACTGCGCTCATTCTGGCACACCCCCCATCCGTTTGTACCGGCGCAGCGCCTCCAGTCGCTCGGCGGCGTGGTCGACGATCGGATCGGGGTAGTCCGGGGTGGCGACCTCCGGAACCCAACGCGCGACGTAGGCGCCGTCCGGGTCGAACTTCTTGCCCTGTGCCGTCGGATTGAAAACCCGGAAGTAGGGCGCGGCATCGGTTCCGGTGCCCGCGGCCCACTGCCAGCCATGCTGATTGCTGGCCACGTCGGCGTCGACGAGTTGCTCCATGAACCACTTCGCGCCCCACTGCCACGGCAGGTGCAGATCCTTGACCAGAAATGACGCCACGATCATCCGCACCCTGTTGTGCATGAAGCCGGTGTGCAGCAACTGGCGCATGCCGGCGTCGACGATCGGGAATCCGGTGCGGCCCTGCTTCCAAGCATCGAACAAGGCCTCGGCTTCGGCTCCGGTGTCCATCTCGATGTCATCGAAACCCGGATTCCAGTTTCGCCAGGCACTGTCCGGCCATTGCGACAGCACGCTCGCATAGAAGTCCCGGAAGGCCAATTCGCGCAAGTAGGCCGCCGGTCCGGGATTGCGGACGTCGAGATCCGCGGCCATGGTGCGGGGATGGATGGTGCCGAATTTCAGATGCGCCGACATCCGGCTCGTGCCCGGTTTGTCCGGCCGGTCACGGTCTCCCGCGTAGTCGTGAACACCGCTTGTGAGGAACTCGCGCCAGCCGCTGCGCGCAGCGGTCTCACCGGCCGGGAGTTCCAGTGCCACAGCGGGATTCGGGGCCTCGCAGCGTTGTGGGATGCCGGCTATGCCGAACGGGTCGATCCACTGCACCGCTGCTGGATCGCTCTGTGCGGGTGCGCGCCATCCGACCTCGCGCCACCGGTTGAAGAATGGGGTGAAGACCTTGTAGGGGGTGCCGTCGTCCTTGGTGACCCGGCCCGGTGAGACCAGATACGGCGAACCGGTCGCGATCAGTTCGGCACCATCGGCGCCCACCACGTGCACACCTCCGCGGACTTCAGTCCCTTCGGGGAGCG
>CAYFMA010000036.1:9016-16234 GCA_964344085.1 uncultured Mycobacterium sp. | reverse complement strand
TCGGCGCCCAGTGCGGCTGCCACGGAGGTGCCCCGGCGCACCCCGAAGGGACTGAAGTCCGCGGAGATGTGCACGTGGTGGGCGCCGATGGCCGAACACAGCTGCGGGATGACCTGTTCGGGGCGCCCTCGGATGATCAGCAGCCGCCCGCCCAGGCCTTCGTCGAGTTCCCGCAGCGCGTCGCCGAGGAATTGCAAGCGGCGCGGACCTGAAGAAGCCTCCAGCCGTGGATCGAGGACGAAGCAGGCCAGGACCTGAGTGTCTCCCTCGGCAGCGTCGAGCATCGCAGGCAGATCGCGCAGGCGCAGATCCCGCCGGAACCACAGCAGCGATGCCGTCATGTCAGGACGTCGGGGTGGTGGACGTGGTCGGCGACGCCGGTGCGCCGGAGGTGGCCGGCGGCGATGGTGGCGGTGGTGGCGGCATCAGCACGGTGTCGACCAGATATACCGTCGCGTTGGCCGTCTTGATGCCGCCGCAGACCACGGCGGCGCCGTTGACCTTGAGGTCGTTACCCGACCCGGTCACTGTCAGCGGGGCGCCTTGCAGGGTCTTGTGCTCACCGGCGAGTTTGTCCGGATCGGTCTGACCGTCGATGACGTGGTACTTGAGCACCGCGGTCAACAGGGAATCGTCGGTCTTGAGTTTCTCGACGGTCGCCGGATCCAAGCGGCCGAAGGCCTCGTCGGTGGGGGCGAAAACGGTGAACTGTCCGGCGTTGAGGGCGTCGACAAGGTTCACATCCGGGTTCAGCTTGCCGGACATCGCGCCGGCAAGGGTGGTCAGCGCTGCGCTGTTGGACACTGCCGTGGCCACCGGATCGCGTGCCATGCCGGTCAGCGAGCCCGGCCCGGCGGGCACTCGCAAGGCGTAGGCCGGGCAGCCGGTACCGGCCAGTTCGGCCGGGACTGCGACATCGGGCGCCGGGGGAGCCGACGACTCCTGTCCGGCGGGTCCGGCCGGCGCCGATCCGGTGCCCGACACGGCCGTCTGCTGCGCCGGGTTCCGGGCGCAACCGGTCAGCGTCAGGGCGGCGGCCAGTGACACCGCACCGGCGATCCGGACCGAACGCGCAACAGTCATGTGCCAGATTCTCCATGGGCACCTCCCGGGCGGCACAATGGACCGGTGAGTTCCAGCGGCCGCCTGCGTGTCCTGATCCTCGGCAGCACCGGATCCATCGGCACCCAAGCCCTCGAGGTGATCGGCGCGAACCCGGAGCGCTTCGAGGTCGTGGGCCTGGCCGCAGGCGGCGGCAACGCCGAACTGCTGGCCCGTCAGCGGGCGCAGACCGGTGTGACGAACCTCGCGGTGGCCGACCCCGCCGCAGCCGAGCGGATCGGCGTCACGCTGAGCGGACCCGATGCGGTCACCCGGCTGGTCCGGGAGACCGATGCGGACGTCGTGCTCAACGCTCTGGTGGGGGCGCTGGGCCTGGAACCCACCCTGGCCGCACTGGACAGCGGCGCCCGGCTGGCTCTGGCCAACAAGGAGTCCCTGGTCGCGGGCGGCCCGCTGGTGGTCAAGGCCGCCCGGCCCGGCCAGATCGTGCCGGTGGACTCCGAACACTCGGCCCTGGCCCAGTGCCTGCGGTCGGGAACCGGCGAGGAGGTGGCCCGGCTCGTGCTGACCGCCTCAGGCGGACCGTTCCGGGGCTGGACGGCTGAGGCCCTCGAAGCCGTCACGCCCGAACAGGCCGGGGCCCACCCCACCTGGAACATGGGCCCGATGAACACGCTGAACTCGGCGTCGCTGGTCAACAAGGGCCTCGAACTCATCGAGACGCACCTGCTGTTCGGCATTCCCTACGACCGGATCGACGTGGTGGTTCACCCGCAGTCGATCGTGCACTCGATGGCCACGTTCGTCGACGGTTCGACGATCGCGCAGGCCAGCCCGCCGGATATGAAACTGCCGATCTCGCTGGCGCTCGGCTGGCCGGAACGGGTGGCCGGGGCTGCCGTGGCCTGCGACTTCACCACAGCTTCTCGGTGGGATTTCGAACCGGTCGACGATGCGGTGTTCCCGGCGGTGAACCTTGCCCGGCAGGCCGGCGAGGCCGGCGGTTGCCTGACCGCGGTCTACAACGCCGCCAACGAGGAGGCCGCCGAGGCCTTTCTGGCCGGGCATATCCGTTTCCCAACGATTGTGCGAACAATCGCTGACGTCATGGCCGGCGCCGACCAGTGGTCGGCCGAACCGGCTACCGTGGAGGACGTACTCGAAGCCCAGCGATGGGCCCGGCAACGTGCGCGTGAACTCGTCGAGATCGCCGCACAGGAGGTCGCCCCGATCCGATGATGTTCGACGCATGATGTTCGTCTTGGGCATCTTTCTCTTCGCCCTGGCCATCCTGGTCTCGGTGGCGCTGCACGAATGCGGCCACATGTGGATGGCCCGCGCCACCGGCATGAAGGTCCGCCGGTATTTCGTCGGCTTCGGTCCGACCCTGTGGTCGACCATGCGGCCCAACCGTCTCGGCGCCACCGAGTACGGCGTCAAGGCGATCCCGCTCGGCGGGTTCTGCGATATCGCCGGGATGACCCCGGACGCACCGCTGCGTCCCGAGGACGAGCCGTATGCGATGTACAAGCAGAGCGCCTGGAAGCGGGTCGCCGTGCTGTTCGCCGGTCCGGCGATGAACTTCATCATCGGTCTGGTGCTCGTCTACGTCATCGCCGTCGTCTGGGGGCTGCCGCAACTGCACCCGCCGACCACCGCCGTCGTCGGCGAAACCACCTGTGTCAAAGCCGAAGTCGCCAAGAACAAGCTCGGGGACTGCACCGGCGCCGGACCCGCCGCGGCCGCCGGAATCCGTTCCGGTGACGTCGTCGTCAAGGTGGGCAACACCCCGGTCAAAACCTTCGCCGAGATGGTGACCGCCGTCCAGAAGTCCTCCGGACCGACGCCGTTCGTCATCGAGCGCACCCGGGACGGTGCCACGAGCACCATCGACGCCCTCGTCGACGTCGCCACGACGCAGCGCTGGGTGACCCCCGCCGGTGGCGGCGAGGCGACCGGACCGTCCGACGTCGGGGCCATCGGCATCACCGCTGCGCAGTTCGGGCCGACGCAGTACAACGCGCTGAGCGCCGTCCCGGCCACCTTCGTGTTCACCGGCGATCTGGGTGTGGAACTGGGCAAGTCGCTGGCCGCGATCCCGTCGAAGGTCGGAGCACTGGTTCACGCCATCGGCGGCGGCGAACGCGATCCGGAGACCCCGATCTCTGTGGTGGGAGCCAGCATCATCGGTGGTGACACCGTCGACCACGGACTGTGGGTGGCGTTCTGGTTCTTCCTGGCGCAACTGAACTTCGTCCTGGGTGCCATCAACCTGCTGCCACTACTGCCCTTCGACGGCGGTCACATCGCGGTGGCGATCTACGAGAAGCTGCGCAACATGTTCCGGGCGTCCCGCGGTCTGGTTGCGGCCGGTCCGGTCAACTACAGCAAGCTGATGCCCGCTACCTACGTGATCATCGTCGTCGTCGTGGGCTACATGGCGCTCACGGTGACCGCCGACGTGGTGAACCCGATCCGCCTGTTCCAGTAGGAGATTCGTACATGTCCGTTGGTTTGGGTGTTCCCTCCGCACCGCCGCCCGTTCTTGCGCCGCGGCGCAAGACGCGTCAGCTCATGGTGCGCGATGTCGGGGTCGGCAGCGACTACCCGATCCCGGTGCAGTCGATGTGCACCACCAAGACCCACGATGTGAACGCGACTCTGCAACAGATCGCCGAGCTGACCGCCGCCGGCTGTGACATCGTCCGGGTGGCCTGCCCGCGCCAGGAGGACGCCGATGCGCTGGCCGAGATCGCGCGGCACAGCTCGATCCCGGTGATCGCCGACATCCATTTCCAGCCCAAGTACATCTTCGCCGCGATCGATGCCGGCTGCGCGGCGGTGCGGGTGAACCCGGGCAACATCAAGGAGTTCGACGGCCGGGTCGGTGAGGTGGCGAAAGCCGCCGGCGCGGCGGGTATTCCGATCCGCATCGGCGTCAACGCGGGTTCTCTGGACAAGCGGTTCCTCGAGAAGTACGGCAAGGCCACTCCCGAGGCCCTCGTCGAATCGGCGATGTGGGAGGCGTCGCTGTTCGAAGAGCACGGATTCGGCGACATCAAGATCAGCGTCAAGCACAACGACCCTGTCGTGATGGTCGCGGCCTACCGGTTGCTGGCCGAGAAGACGGACTATCCGTTGCATCTGGGCGTGACCGAGGCGGGCCCGGCGTTCCAGGGGACCATCAAATCCGCGGTGGCCTTCGGCGCGCTGCTGTCCGAGGGCATCGGTGACACCATCCGGGTCTCGCTGTCGGCGCCCCCGGTGGAAGAGGTCAAAGTCGGCGGCCAGATCCTGGAGTCGCTGAACCTGCGCCCCCGCGGGCTGGAGATCGTGTCCTGCCCGTCCTGCGGCCGTGCGCAGGTCGACGTCTACAAACTTGCCAACGCCGTCAGTGCCGGCCTCGAGGGTCTCGACGTGCCACTGCGGGTGGCGGTGATGGGCTGCGTGGTCAACGGCCCGGGTGAGGCCCGGGAGGCCGACCTGGGAGTGGCATCGGGCAACGGAAAGGGTCAGATCTTCGTCAAGGGCGAGGTGATCAAGACGGTCTCGGAATCGCAGATCGTGGAGACCCTGATCGAAGAGGCGATGCGACTTGCCGCCGAACGCGGTGAGCAGGATGCGAGCGGTTCCCCGGTCGTCACCGTAAGCTGACGACGATGTCGGCGCCGCCACTATTCCGCCCTGTCGAGGGACGTGGTGTGTCGGTGGTCCGGGACATCCACGCAGTCACCCGGGTCCTTGACGGGGATCCGGTGGCGGCATGCATGGTGGCGGCCCGGGTGGCCGACCACGGAATCGAGCCCCGCACGATGGGCGGGGAACTGTGGACCCGCCGTCATCCGCTGGAATCACTCTGCTTCGCCGGCGCCAACCTGATCCCGCTGCGCGGGGGAATCGCCGATCTGCGTGCCTTCGCCGATCAGGCGCTCGGCCGCACCCGCCGTTGTTCATCACTGGTCGGTCGGGCCGATCTGGTGATGCCGATGTGGGAGCGGCTGAACCGGGGCTGGGGTCCGGCGCGCGATGTGCGCGACAGCCAACCACTGCTGGCGCTGAACACCCGACCCGCCTGCCCCACCGATCCGTCGGTGCGCCGGGTCAAGGCCGATGAACTGGACGCGTATCTGGTGGCGGCGGTGGACATGTTCATCGGCGAGGTGGGCATCGACCCGCGGTCCGGCGACGGCGGCCGCAGCTACCGGCGACGGGTCGCGGCACTGATCGCATCCGGCCGGGCCTATGCGCGGTTCGAGCAGGGCCGGGTGGTCTTCAAGGCCGAGATCGGCTCCCAATCGCCCGCCGTGGGCCAGATTCAGGGTGTCTGGGTGCATCCGGAGTGGCGCGGTCATGGGCTGGGCACCGCGGGCACCGCCGCGGTGGCGGCCTCGGTGATCGACGGCGGCCGTATCGCCAGTCTCTATGTCAACGGTTACAACACGGTCGCAAGGGCGGCCTACGCCCGCGTCGGTTTCCGCGAGGTCGGCACCTTCGCGACAGTCCTGCTGGACTAGCTCCGATTTGCGCCGTCCCGGTGTGCCTCCCCGGGAGTTCGGTCACAGGCTCATAACATCTGCCTCAATGGCAACTGGAATCTCATTGGCAACACGAGTCACAGGACTCGTCTCGGCGCTCGGACTAGCGGTGGGGGCGCTTTCGGCCTGCACCCCGAGGCCCGACGGCCCCGCGCCGGTCGCAGCGCAGTTCTTCGCCGACCTCGGGCGCGGAGACACCGCCGCCGCCGCCCAGCTCAGCGACAAGCCGGCCGAGGCGCACGAGGGGCTCAACGAGGCCTGGTCCGGTCTGCAGGCCGCCCATCTGGATGCCACGGTCCTCGGATCTCGTTACACCGGCGACACCGGCACGGTGAACTACCGGTTCACCTGGCAGCTGCCGAAGAAGCGCACCTGGACCTATGACGGTGCGCTCAATCTGATCCGGGACGAGGGCACCTGGCGGGTGCGTTGGACCGCCAGTGCCCTGCACCCGAAACTCGGTGACCACCAGCACTTCATGCTGCGCGCCGACCGCGCGCCGCGAGCCACCGTGAACGAGGCCAGCGGCACCGAGGTGCTCCGCCCCGGAAGCCTGTGGCACTACCAGCTCGACGCCGGCGCAGCCGGCGCCGAGCTGATGACGACGTCCCGGGTGGTCGCCGAAGTGCTGCACCGGTTCGATGACACCCTGAACCCCCAACAGCTGGCCGAACGCGCCAGTTCGGCGCACGGCGCCCTGGACCTCATCACCCTGCGACCGGCGGATCGCGACAAGGTGGCACCGATCCTGGATGTGCTGCCCGGTGTCGTGGTGACGCCGCAGGCCGAAATGCTGCCCACCGACGACGACTTCGCGCCCGCGATCGTCAACCAGGTCAAGAAGTCCGTCATCGACCGGCTCGACGGCGATGCCGGCTGGCGGGTGGTGAGTGTCAACCAGAACGGTGCCGACGTCGACGTCCTCACCGAGGTTGCGCCCAAACCGGCCCCGTCGGTGTCACTGACCATGGACCGGGTGGTGCAGAACGCCGCACAGGATGCGGTCAACCTGCAGGGCAACAAGGCCATGCTGGTGGTGATGCGGCCGTCGACCGGAGACATCCTCGCGGTCGCGCAGAACGCGGCCGCCGACGCCGACGGCCCGGCTGCGACGACCGGCCTGTATCCGCCCGGATCGACCTTCAAGATCGTGACCGCGGCTGCGGCCATGCAGAACGACATGGCCAACCCGGACAGCATGGTGGCCTGCCCGGGACAGATCGACATCGGCGAGCGGAGTATTCCGAACTACAACAAGTTCGACCTCGGCACCGTCCCGCTGGCCCGGGCGTTCGCCAATTCCTGCAACACGACGTTTGCTGAGCTTGCCAGCCGGATGAAGCCCAGCGTGCTGCACAACACGGCCGCCGCGCTCGGCATCGGGGCGGACTATGCCATCGAGGGTCTGACCACGGTGACCGGATCTGTGCCGCCCACGGTCAACCTCGCCGAGCGCACCGAGGACGGCTTCGGTCAGGGCAGGGTCGTGGTGACCCCGTTCGGCATGGCGATGGCCGCTGCGACGGTGGCGGCCGGCAAAACTCCGACGCCGTGGTTGTTTGTTGGCACGGAGACCACCGAGAGCGACTATTCGAAGAGTTCCCTTATCTAACTTGCTTGG
>CAYFMA010000036.1:0-9006 GCA_964344085.1 uncultured Mycobacterium sp. | reverse complement strand
GTGTCGGCCGGCAAAACTCCGACGCCGCGGCTGATCGTGGGCAGCGAGACCACCGAGACGGGCGATCACCCGCCGGTGCCCGACTCGGGAACCCTCGAGGGGCTGCGGTCGATGATGCGTCTGGTGGTCCTCGACGGCACCGCCCGGGAGATCCGGGATTCGGGCCCGGTCTACGGCAAGACGGGGGAGGCGGAGTACGCCGGCGGCTCGCACGCCTGGTTCACCGGGTACCGGGGCGATCTGGCCTTCGCCGCGCTCATCGTCGGCGGCGGAAGTTCCACCTACGCGGTCCGCATGGTCAAGCACATGCTGGCCGAGTTGCCGCCTGATTTCCTGGCCTGACGGAGTTTTCTGCCCCGAAGTTATTGACCACAGCCTCACTTGGTGATGTTATGAGCGCGGTAGTTTCCTAACATTCCCAGCTAGACGGTGGTTTCCAATGGTTAAAGGCCTATCTTCCCTGAGCATCGGGCGCGTCGGCGCCCTGGCCGTCTTCCTGGGTGTGGGAGGGGCGCTGGCCGCGGTTCCCTGGGTTGCCTCGGCCGACGACGGACAGTCGGCCGGCACCGAGCGGGCGGCCAGCCGGTCCTCTGTCGGGGCGGCTGCGCACCGCAAGGCGGCCGCCTCGACAGCGGCCTCCGGCGCCGTCTCCGCCGCGGCGGTACCGGCCCCGCCACCTCCGCCGGCTCAGCCCAGACTCCCGATCTACCGGTCCATCGACGGCACCGGAAACAACCTGGCACGGCCCGGGGTCAACGTCACGGGCGCCGACTACACGCGGATCGGGGTGGCTCATTTCGCCGACGGCGTCTCGTCGCTGCGCACCGGACTGCCCAACGCCCGTACCGTCAGCAACCTTGTCGTGGCCGGCAACGGCGAGACCGTCAACGCCGAGGGTCTGTCCGGGATGATGTACGCCTGGGGCCAGTTCGTCGACCACGACATCAACCTGACCAACTCCGATGGCGTCACCCACATCGACATCACCGTCCCGGCCGGTGATCCGACCCTGAGCGGGACGATCTCGATGACCCGCGCGGTGATCGACCCGACTACCGGGGTTGCCGGCAAGCCGGCCACCGCCACCAACAACGTGACCGGCTGGCTGGACGGCTCGATGGTGTACGGGTCGGACGCCACGACGGCGGCCGGCCTGCGCGGCACCGACGGGCACCTGCTGACCTCGACCGGCAACAACCTGCCGATCGTCGACGGCGTTTTCGCCGCCGGTGACGCCCGCGTCCAGGAGAACCCCGACCTCACCGCGCTGCAGACACTGTTCGTGCGGGAGCACAACCGCCAGGTCGACCTGCTCAAGACCGCCCACCCGGACTGGACCTCGGATCAGCTCTACAACCAGGCCCGAGCCATCGTCACGGCGGAGATCGAGCGGATCACCTACAACGAGTTCCTGCCGCATCTGCTCGGAAAGACGGCGATCCAGCCCTACCAGGGCTACCGGTCCAACGTCGACGCCCGCCTCACCGAGGAGTTCGCGGGGGCCGCCTACCGGCTGGGGCACTCCATCGTCTCGGCCAATCTGGAGAAGACCGACGAACAGGGCAACGTGATCGGCACTCCGGTCACCCTGAGGAACGCCTTCTTCCAGGACACCTCGGCGTTCGTCGCCGATAGCGGTGCCAACGGACTGCTTCGCCACCTGACCAACGATCCGTCCAACGCGCTGGACGTCCACCTCGTCGACGATCTGCGCGATTTCCTGTTCGGTCCGTCGGCCGGCCTGGATCTGGCCGCGCTCAACATTCAGCGCGGCCGGGACCTCGGCCTGGGAACCCTCAACGAGACCCGGGTCGCGCTGGGTCTCAAGCCCTACACCAGTTTCTCCCAGATCACCTCCGACGCCACCACCGCGGCCGCACTTCAGGCCGCCTACGGCGACGTCAACAGCGTCGAACTCTGGATCGGCGGACTGGCTGAGGATCACGTGTCGGGCGCCATGGTGGGCCAGACCTTCGATGTGATCATCGCCAAGCAGTTCCGCGACCTGCGCGACGGCGACCGGTTCTGGTACCAGAACCAGGGCTTCGACGCCGCGACGCTCAAGCAGATCGAGACCACCACGCTGTCCTCGGTGATCCTGGCCAATACCGACACCCGTCACATCCAGGCGGACGCATTCGTCTACTACGAACGCCGGTCGGGCACCAGCGGCGGCGGAGTGATGGAGAACCCGACCGCACCGCAACTGGTCGTCGGATCCGACGGCGGCGACACCCTCGTCGGCGGAAACCGCGACGACATGCTGGTGGCCGGTACCGGCCGCCAAACCCTCACCGGCGCAACCGGTTCGGACCTCTTCGTCGTTCCGGTGACCGGGGTCAACGCCGTGATCACCGACTTCAAGGCGGGTCTGGACAAACTACAGTTCGAGAACCTGGGACGGGGTAAGCCCAAGGTCACCACCGAGAACGGCAACACCGTCGTTTCCATCGGCGGAAGCAAGGTGACCCTGGTCGGTGTGACGGCCGCCCAGTTCAGGCTGAGTGACGTCGCCACCGTCTAGCCCAGCCGGCTCCTGCCTGATGCCGGCTCAGCCGGCTGCTGTCTGATGCCGGCTCAGCCGGCTCCTGCCTGATGCCGGCTCAGCCGGCGACGATCTCGCCGCCGCGCAGGACGACCGCACGCGCGCGCAACGGTTCCATCGCCGGGCCCCGCAGCACCTCCCCGTTGAGGCCGAAGGTGCTGCCGTGGCAGGGGCACAGCGCCACACCGTCGATGACCTTGGACAACGCACAACCGGCGTGGGTGCACCGCGCGATGAATCCCTTGAAGACACCGGCGGCCGGTTGGGTGACCAGCGTTCCGTCTGCGATGGCGCCCGAGCCGACCGGGACGTCGGTGGCGGCGACGATCTTCTGACCCGGGGTGGGCGGATTCGGGATCGGGGTGTTCTCCGGTCGTGGCGCGCAGGCGGCCAGGGGTGCGAGGGCGGCTCCGTACAGGACGGTGCGGCGGGTCAGGTCGGACATCGCCCACACGGTACCGGGGTAAATTGGAAACGTTATGACTGAGATCGAGATGCGGGTTTCCGATGCAGACCGCAGCGGCACGTTGCGTCGCCTGCACAACGCCGTCGGCCTCGGCCTGATCGACATCAACGAGTTCGAGGAACGATCGGTGCAGGTCTCGATGGCCCGCCAGCCCACCGAACTGGAGGCCTTGGTCCGGGATCTGCCAGGACCCGGAGCCATCGCCACCTCGGCGGCTGATCGGCTCGAACTGCGCGGCTGGCTGGGGTCACTGAGCCGAAGCGGGGAGTGGACGGTGCCGACCCGGCTCGCACTGGTGCGCAGGGTCGGCTCGGTGGACCTCGACCTGACCCGGGCGCGGTTCGCCGGCCCGGTGGTGGTCATCGAGCTCGACATGGTTCGCGGATCGCTCGACATCCGGCTGCCGGAGGGGGCCAGTGCCTCGCTCGACGATGTCACCGTCTACGGAGGCAGCGCACGTGACCGCCGTAAGGACCCCCCCGCAGAGGGCCGTCCGCATGTGGTGCTGACCGGGCGGGTGGTGCTGGGTTCGGTCAACATCCGCGGTCCCAGGCCCAAGCGACCACATCTGCTGAGGCGGTAGGGGAGTTCCATGTCAGTTCGCGGTGCGCTGAGCGCCGGGGTCGTCTCACCGATGCTGCCGGTACCCAAGTCGATAGCGCGCCCGGAGTACGTCGGCCGGGCTACCGCCGTCGAGGGGCACGAACCGTGGGTGCAGACTCCGGAGGTCATCGAGAAGATGCGGATCGCCGGGCGGATCGCGGCCGGTGCGCTGGCCGAGGCCGGCAAGGCGGTTGCCCCCGGCGTCACCACCGACGAACTCGACCGGATCGCGCACGACTACATGATCGACCACGGCGCGTACCCTTCGACCCTGGGCTACAAGGGATATCCGAAGTCCTGCTGCACCTCGCTCAACGAGATTATCTGCCACGGCATCCCGGATTCGACGGTGATCTCCGATGGCGACATCGTCAACATCGACGTCACCGCCTACATCCACGGCGTGCACGGCGACACCAACGCGACCTTCCTGGCCGGGGACGTCAGCGAGGAGCACCGGTTGCTCGTCGAGCGCACCCACGAGGCGACCATGCGGGCCATCAAAGCGGTCAAACCCGGCCGGGCGCTGTCGGTGGTCGGCCGGGTCATCGAGTCGTACGCAAACCGGTTCGGCTACAACGTCGTTCGCGATTTCACCGGGCATGGCATCGGGACCACGTTCCACAACGGGCTGGTCGTGTTGCACTACGACCAGCCCGAAGTCGAGACCGTGCTCGAGCCCGGAATGACGTTCACCATCGAACCGATGATCAACCTCGGTTCGCTCGACTACGAGATCTGGGAAGACGGCTGGACGGTGGCCACCCGTGATCGCAAGTGGACCGCACAGTTCGAACACACCCTGGTCGTCACCGAGGACGGCGCCGAGATTCTCACGCTCGCACCGTGACCCAGGGCGGCGCGCTGCTGGTGGCCGGCACCACCTCCGACGCGGGCAAGTCCATGGTGGTCGCGGGGTTGTGCCGGGTGCTGTCGCGCAAGGGGATCCGTGTGGCCCCGTTCAAGGCGCAGAACATGAGCAACAACTCTGCGGTGACCCTCGAGGGCGGCGAGATCGGCCGGGCGCAGGCGATGCAGGCCCGGGCGGCCGGCCTGGAACCCAGCGTCCGGTTCAACCCGATCCTGCTCAAGCCCGGTAGCGATCGCACCTCGCAACTAGTCGTGCGCGGTGAGGTGGTCGGCACGGTGGCAGCCGGTGACTACATCACCCATCGCGACCGGCTTGCGGCGGTTGTCGCCGGGGAACTGGCCGCCTTGCGCGCCGATTATGACGTCGTGCTGTGCGAAGGGGCCGGGTCGCCGGCCGAAATCAATTTGCGCGCAACCGATCTGGCCAATATGGGACTGGCACGCGCGGCTGGCCTGCCGGTCGTGGTGGTCGGCGATATCGATCGGGGCGGGGTACTGGCGCACCTTTTCGGCACCGTCGCGGTGCTCGAACCCGAGGATCAGGCTCTCATCGCAGGATTCATCATCAACAAATTCCGCGGCGACCCGGCACTGCTGGAGCCAGGGCTGCGGCAACTGACGGCGCTGACCGGCCGGCCCACTTACGGCGTGTTGCCATACAACGATCAGATCTGGCTCGACACGGAGGACTCGCTATCGGTGTTGGCCGGCGCAGTCGTGGGCATACCCGCTCCGCCTCTGGGTTCACAGAGCCTGCGTGTCGCCGTGGTGCGGCTGCCGCGGATCTCCAACTCCACCGACGTCGAGGCACTGGCCTGTGAACCCGGAGTCGAGGTCCGGTGGGCCGGTGAACCGGCCGCCCTCTCCGGCGCCGACGTCGTCGTCATCCCCGGCAGTAAGGCGACGGTGGCAGATCTGGCTTGGCTGCGCGAACGCGGCCTGGCCGACGCGGTCGTCGCACACGCCGGCGCCGGGAAGGCCGTCCTGGGACTGTGCGGCGGATTCCAGATGCTGTGCCGTCGGATCGACGATGCGGTGGAGAGTCGCAGCGGCGCAGTTGATGGGCTGGGACTGCTCGACGCCGACATCACCTTCCACCCTGACAAGGCACTGCGCCGGTGGGTTGGCGGCGCGCTGAACGGATACGAGATTCATCACGGAAGGGTGAGCCGAAGCCTCGAGGACGGCTGGTTCGAGGCCGGTGGCGAGATTCAGGGATACCGGCGGGGATCGGTGTTCGGCACTCACTGGCACGGACTGATGGACAACGACGCGTTCCGGCGCGGCTGGCTCGCCGAGGCGGCCGAGGCCGCCGGCAGGTCCGGGTTCGACGTGGCCACCGACGTCAGCGTGCAGGCCCGCCGCGATGCGCAGTTGGATCTGATGGCCGACCTGCTGACCGCGCACTGCGACCTCGATGCTCTGCTGGCGCTGCTGGACGACCCACCGCCATCGGCCCCGGTCATCAGCAGTCACATAACCTGATGCCCATGATTCGAGCCCGGGCCGCCGTCGCAGCAGCGGCCGGCCTGCTGGCCGGTTGTGCGACCGCGGTGCCCGGCACCGCGACCTGGCCGGGTGCTGTGCTCAACGCGGCGATGCTGGGCGCCGGTGATTTCCCGCCGGCAGCACAGTACGACCGCATCATCGAACGGCCCGGTGTGCCCGACGGGGCGGACGGGCCCGGCTCGATGCTTTCCCGCCCCGAGGGATGTTCCAACGCGCTGACGAACGTCATCTCGAAGTCGGCCCAGCGCGGGCCGGGCAGCGCCGCGAAGTACGCCGTCTCCTATGACGGCGCGCGGATGGTGATGACGCTGCTGTCGTGGAATCTGGACCTCGACACCCTGCATGCCGCCGCCGAGCGGTGCGCGAAGTTCGAGGCGTTCTTCGACCCGGGAGCGGAGGGAATTCCGATCACCACAGTCGAGTTGCCCGGACTCGAGCCGGGGGCGCTGGGATACCAGCAGACGATGAAACTCAACGACGCGAGCACGAGTGTGTTCATGGCCTTCCAGAACATCGGCGGCCGCGCGGTTTTCGGGGTCGCGTTCCCGACGCCGAATTCGGCCATCGCCGCCAAAGCGGAACTGCCGCAAACGTTCCTGGAGATTTTCGCCAAACAAGTTGCGAAGCTCAAAGACTACTGAGCGGTAACTTGCGCCTTCCCCGAAACTGCTCCGCGGCACCGCTCTGAGCAGTAGCGTAGGCGGATGCCTGCGACGATGATGACTGTCGACGGGTTCCCGGTTCCGGTCGCCGTGGCCGGTCCGGAAAAGGGACCCCATGTCGTCCTGCTGGGCGCCGCGCAGCATGCGCCGGCGGCCTACGACACGCTGTGTCAGCGACTGCACACCGCGTCGGTGCGGACCGTCGTCATCGGAGCGGATCCCCGACTGCACCCCAAGGCAGTGGTGTCCATCCTCGAAGCACTCGACGTTCCGTGGGCGATTCTCGTCGGTGACAGGTTCGGCGCCGATCTTGCGTGGGAACTCGCGGCGGCCCGACCCGACCGGTTCACCGGTCTCGTCGTCATCGACCGGGGGCACCCTCGGGTTCCCGATCCGAATGCTGTGGTTCGTGATCCGGAATGCCCGGCAGTCGAGATCAACACCACCGCTCTGGTCACCAGCCCGGCCACCCGTGCCGTGGCGAGGGCCAGCCAGCGCTGGGTCTACAGCGACTACCGGGTGGTCGACTTCGCCGCGCGCCGTAACGCCGCCGAGTCGACGGCACAACTGGCCGCCGAGATCGTCCTGCGCACCAGCACCTGGTGATCCAGCCCGGGTCAGACTCCGAGCTGGTCCACCTCGACCTGGCGCACCGGACCGGTGAACCACTTCTTGACCGAGCCATGCCAGTACAGCCAGAGCAGGAACAGCACGCCGAACACGACGACCGGTGTGTAGTTGAAGAACTTCCACTCGAAGCTGGGATCCCACGGCACGCCGCCCAGGGCGGTCGGGAACATCGCGACGATCGAGGTGACGACGATCTCGGCCAGGGCCAACGGGGCCATCCAGCGATGGTGACCGCGCAGATTCCAGCTGCCCACCGGGAACTTGTCGCCGGCCTTCCAGCGGTAGTAGATCGGCACTGCGAAACACAGGTACAGACCGACCACGCCGATCGAGACCACGGCGAAGAACGCGATCGGCACCGGGGCGCCGTTGATGTCCACCGGCACCAGGGCGGGCAATGTGATCAGCGCCGCGACGGCGGCGGTGACGACCACTGCGTTGGCCGGGACCTTGTTCTTGTTGACCGCTGACCACAGTTTGTGTCCGGGCACGGCGCGGTCACGGCTGAAGGCGAACAGCATTCGGGACGAACTGGTCTGGCAGGCGGTGGTGCAGAACAGCTGGCCTGCGGTGGAGATGAACAGGACCAGCGCGGCCCACTTGGAGCTCAGCGCCTGATTGAAGATGGTCGCGACAGCGCCGCCGGCCGCCGACACCGCATCGGAGTCCTGCACGGCGAACAGGAAGGCGAGCAGCAGAATCCAGCCGCCGATCGCCGAGTAGAAGATCGAGCGCCAGATGCCCTTGGCCGCCGCGCCTGCCGCGCTCTTGGTCTCCTCGGAGAGGTGGGCCGAGGCGTCGTACCCGGTGATCGTGTACTGGGTGAGGATCGCCGAGATCGGCAGAACGACCAGCAGCCAGCCGGCGCCTGAGGTGGCCCCGCCGAACATGCCGCTGTTGTTGATCGTCTTGGCGAACACGTCGGCGACGCTGGCGTGGTGCTCGGGCACCAGGAACAGAATCAGGATGACTGCGGCCGCACCGGCCACATGCCACCACACCGAGATGTTGTTGATCACGGCCAGCAGGTGGCTGGAGGTGATGTTGATGACGGCCACGACCACCAGGATGACCAGGAACATCACGAAGACGCGCTTGAGGCTGTATCCCGCCAGCCAGCTCTCGCTGAGGGTGCCCAGGGTCAGGTCCAGGAACGTCGCGCTGCCATAGGACACCGACGCCAGGATGGCGACGAGGCCGATCAGGTTCAGCCAGCCGGTGTAGTAACCGGCCTTCGGACCGCCGAGTTTGGCTGCCCACCAATAGATTCCGCCCGAGGTCGGATATGCCGACACCAGTTCGGACATGCAGAACCCGATGAGCATGATGAACGCGGCCAGAATCGGCCAGCCCCACGCGATGGCCGCCGGGCCGCCGTTGTTCCAGCCCAGGCCGAACGAGGTGAAGCAGCCCGCCAGGATGGAGATGATCGAGAACGAGATGGCGAAGTTGGAGAAACCCGACCAGTTGCGGGAGAGCTCCTGGGAGTAACCGAGTCGGGCGAGGTGCAGTTCGTCCTCGTCCAGCATTTCGTGGCCTTCGGGCACAGCCGTCTCCTTCACCGGTAGGTGCTAGGCAGACTATGCGTTTATTGGTCTGGTGTCCTACCTTTGGCATGTCATTTGTGTAAACCTTGGCGCGTAACCGTCGTTTCCACCCGGTCTATCGAGGAGTGAACGTGACGTCTGACAGCCCGGGCCGCCGTCACGGCCTGCTCACCC
>CAYFMA010000035.1:26999-37127 GCA_964344085.1 uncultured Mycobacterium sp. | reverse complement strand
TCGTACTCGGTGCGGAACCGGAGGTTCTTGAAGCCCTTGAGCTTCGGCAGACGCATGTGGATCGGCATCTGCCCACCCTCGAAGCCCGCACGGGTGTTCTTGCGGGCGCCGGTACCCTTGGTGCCACGGCCTGCGGTCTTGCCCTTGGAACCCTCGCCACGACCGACGCGGGTCTTGGCCTTCTTCTCGCCCGGCGCCGGGCGCAGGTCGTGCAGCTTGATCGGAGTCATCGTTACACCTCTTCAACTTCGACGAGGTGATGCACGACCTTGATCAGCCCGCGGGTCTGCGGGTTGTCCTCGCGGACCACCGACTGGCGAATCTTCTTCAGGCCCAACGTGCGCAGGCTCTCACGCTGCTTCCAGCGCGCGCCCACGGTGCCACGCACCTGAGTGATCTTCAACTCTGCCATGGTTATGCGGTTCCTTCATGGGCAGCGGCTGCGGCGGCGTGCCGAGCCTGCAGCTCGCTCTCCCGGCGTGCCTTGAGCATGCCGGCCGGAGCGACGTCTTCAATGGGCAGACCGCGACGGGCCGCCACCTCTTCCGGGCGCTGCAGCAGCTTGAGTGCGGCAACGGTGGCGTGAACCACGTTGATCGCGTTGTCGCTGCCGAGCGACTTGGCCAGCACGTCGTGCACACCGGCGCACTCCAGCACCGCGCGACAGGCGCCGCCGGCGATGACGCCGGTACCGGGGCTGGCCGGACGCAGCATGACCACACCGGCAGCGGCCTCACCCTGCACCGGGTGCGTGATGGTGCTGCCGATCAGCGGGACGCGGAAGAAGTTCTTACGAGCCTCCTCGACACCCTTGGCGATCGCGGCGGGCACCTCTTTGGCCTTGCCGTAGCCGACGCCGACCATGCCGTGACCGTCACCGACGATGACCAGCGCGGTGAAGCTGAACCGCCGGCCACCCTTGACCACCTTGGAGACGCGGTTGATGGTGACGACGCGCTCGAGGTACTGGCTCTTCTCGCCGCCGTCACGGCTGTCGCGGCCACCGCGGCCACCGCGGTCGTCACGCCGGCCCCGGCCTTCTCCACGGCCGCCACGGTCGTCGCGACCACCGCGGTCATCGCGGCTGGAGGCGGACGGCGCTCCGCTGTCGGGAGCGGTGTCGGCCACGGGAGCCGAAGTCTGCTCCGTCATGATGCGGTCCTTCCAGTGTTATCAAGCATCAGAAATTCAGTCCGTTCTCGCGGGCGGCATCGGCCAGCGCGGCGATGCGGCCGCCGTAGGTGTTGCCGCCGCGGTCGAAGACGATCGACTCGACGCCGGCCGCCTTGGCACGCTCGGCGATCAGCTGACCGACCCGCTTGGCGCGGGCCTTCTTGTCGCCGTCCACCGCCCGCACGTCGGCCTCGATCGAGGATGCCGCCGCCACCGTGGTGCCGTTGGCGTCGTTGACCAGCTGAACGTGGATGTGCCGCGCGGAGCGGTTGACGACCAGGCGCGGACGGGCCTCGGTGCCGACGACCTTCTTGCGGAGCCGATTGTGGCGGCGCAGCCGCGCGGCCCGGCGGGCAGCCGAGACGGTGGTCCCGATCGGCTTGCGGTCGATGGTGTTTGTCTCAGCCATTGCTACTTACCTGTCTTTCCGACCTTGCGGCGGATCTGCTCGCCCTCGTAGCGCACGCCCTTGCCCTTGTAGGGGTCGGGACGACGCAGGCGACGGATGACCGCCGAGATCTGGCCGACCTTCTGCTTGTCGATGCCGGACACCGAGAACTTCGTCGGGCTCTCCACCGCGAACGTGATGCCCTCCGGGGCCTCGATGACCACCGGGTGGCTGTAGCCGAGAGCGAACTCGAGGTTGCTGCCCTTCTGCTGCACGCGGTAACCGACGCCGTAGATCTCCATCTTGGTGGTGTAACCCTCGGTGACACCGGTGATGAGGTTGGCGACCAGGGTCCGGGACAGACCGTGCAGCGAACGGCTCAGCCGCTCGTCGTTCGGCCGGGTGACCACGATGGCGCCCTCGTCGTTGCGCGAGACGGTGATCGGCTCGGCGACCGCCAACTCCAGGGCACCCTTGGGGCCCTTGACCGACACCTTCTGGCCGTCGATCGTCACATCCACACCGGAGGGAACCGGCACGGGCTGCTTACCAATACGCGACATGTCTCTATACCTCCGTCACCACACGTACGCGAGGACTTCGCCGCCCACGCCCTCACGTGCCGCCTGGCGGTCGGTCTTCAGGCCGGCCGACGTGGAGATGATCGCCACGCCGAGGCCTCCGAGAACCCGGGGCAGGTTGGTGGATTTCGCGTACACCCGCAGGCCGGGCTTGGACACCCGGCGCAGACCGGCGAGACTGCGCTCGCGGTTGGGGCCGTACTTGAGCTTGACCACCAGCGACTTGCCGACCCGAGCATCCTCGGTGCGGAAGTCGCTGATGTAGCCCTCACGCTTGAGGATCTCGGCGATGTTCGCCTTGATCTTCGAGTGCGGCAGGGTCACTTCGTCGTGGTACGCCGAGTTGGCGTTGCGCAGACGTGTCAAGAAGTCTGCGATCGGGTCCGTCATGGTCATGACTGGGCCTGTCTACCTTCCTCGCAACGGTTCCCGGTCGGGCCTGCTGCGCTGTTCCTCTTAAAGGGTCTCGTTACCAGCTGGACTTCTGCACACCCGGCAGCTCGCCGGCATGGGCCATCTCGCGCAGGCAGATCCGGCACAGGCCGAACTTGCGGTACACGGCGTGCGGGCGGCCGCACTTGTTGCAGCGGGTGTAAGCCCGCACGGCGAACTTCGGCTTCTTGTTGGCCTTGTTGACCAGCGCCTTCTTTGCCATTGCTCAGTTCTCCTTGAACGGGAAGCCCAGGGCCCGCAGCAGCGCGCGGCCTTCGTCGTCGGTGGTCGCCGAGGTGACGACGGTGATGTCCATACCCCGCGGGCGGTCGATGGAGTCCACGTCGATCTCGTGGAACACCGACTGCTCGGCCAGGCCGAAGGTGTAGTTGCCGTGGCCGTCGAACTGCTTGGCGCTCAGGCCGCGGAAGTCGCGAATACGGGGCAGGGCGATGGACACCAGCCGGTCGAGGAACTCCCACATCCGGTCGCCGCGAAGGGTGACCCGTGCCCCGATCGGCATTCCCTCGCGCAGCTTGAACTGGGCGATGGACTTGGTGGCCTTCCGAATCTCCGGCTTCTGGCCGGTGATCAGAGCCAGGTCGTTGACCGCGCCGTTGATCAGCTTGGCGTCGCGGGCGGCATCGCCGACACCCATGTTGACGACAACCTTGACCACGCCCGGGATCTGCATCACGTTGGCGTAGTTGAACTCGTTGTTCAGCGCCGCCTTGATCTCTTCGCGGTAGCGCTGCTTCAGCCGCGGCTGAACCTTCTCTGCGGTTGTCACTTCTTGATGTCCTTGCCGTTGCGCTTGGAAATGCGGACGCGCTTGCCGCTCTCCTCATCGACGCGGTAGCCGATGCGGGTGGGCTTGCCGTCGGAGTCGACGACCATCACGTTGGAGACGTGAATCGGGGCCTCCTGGGTGACGATGCCGCCCGAGGAGGCGCCGCGCTCGTTCTGCGAGTTGGGCGTGTGCTTCTTGATGCGGTTGACACCCTCGACCAGGACGCGGTCGCGCTCCGGGTAGGCCTGGAGGACCTTGCCCTTGGCACCCTTGTCCTTGCCGGCGATGACCAGCACGGTGTCGCCCTTGTGGACCTTCATCTACAGCACCTCCGGGGCCAGCGAGACGATCTTCATGAAGCGCTTCTCGCGCAGCTCGCGGCCGACCGGGCCGAAGATGCGGGTACCACGCGGGTCGTTGTCGTTCTTGATGATGACGGCGGCGTTCTCGTCGAACTTGATGTAGCTGCCGTCCGGCCGGCGACGTTCCTTGACGGTGCGCACTACGACGGCCTTGACCACATCGCCGCGCTTGACGTTGCCGCCCGGGATGGCGTCCTTGACCGTGGCCACAATGATGTCGCCGATGCCGGCGTAGCGCCGCGACGAGCCACCCAGCACCCGGATGCAGAGGATCTCCTTGGCACCGGTGTTGTCGGCGACCTTGAGCCGCGATTCCTGCTGAATCACCAGATCTCCCTCGGTTGTGCACGCGAAGAACTCCTGCGCAAGCAGAAAGAAACCCGTCGTGCGTGGTCTTTGTCACCGGAAGGCACGCGGGGCTGACTTGTCAAAGCCGGCCGAGGTCTGCCCGAGGCAACCCCTAGATACTAGGTGAGGAGCGCCGTCAGGCCAAATCCGCCCAGATCAAGGCCGGGGATCACCGGCTGACGGCGCAGCGGAACCCGATATGGGTGGTGGAACTGTCCTGGGACTGCGGCGATCGGGCGGCCGGCCGGAACCGGTGGCAGTATTCCGGGGCGCACAGGTGCGAACCGCCCTTGAGGGTCTGGATCAGGGCGGGATCCGGCTCGGCCGAGGACGGGCAGCAGGATTTGGCGGGGGCTTCCATCTCGCCGAGCAGGTGGTGCTCGGAGTACTTGGTCGTCGTCCACTCCCAGACGTTGCCGATCATGTCGACCAGGCCGAACCCGTTGGGTGGAAAGGTGCCGACCGGGGAGGTGCCGATCCAGCCCAGTGCGCCGTCGTTGCGGTACGGGAACCGGCCCTGCCAGGTGTTGGCCATCAGCTGCCCGTCGCGGCGTGGCTCCTCCCCCCATGCGTAGGTCGTCGTGGCCCCCGCCCGGGCCGCGTACTCCCACTCGGCCTCCTCCGGTAGGCGCCGGCCGGCCCAGGCCGCGTAGGCGCCGGCATCCGGGTACGCGATCTGGACGACGGGATGGTCGTCCTTGCCGGCGATATCGCTGCCGGCGCCGAAGGGCTTGCGCCAGTATGCGCCGGGAGCCCAGTCCCACCACTGCCGCCAGTCGTCGAGGTCCACCGGGCCGTCAGTGCTCTTGAAGATGAGCGCCCCCGGCAGCAGATCCTCTTCGGCGACCCCCGGATAGAGCGCCGGGTCCAACGGCCGCTCGGCGACGGTGATGTATCCGGTGTCGGCGACGAACTCGGCGAACTGCGCATTGGTCACCGGGTGGCGCTCGATGGCGAACGGCCCGACAGTGACGGTGTGGATCGGGGCTTCCTCGGGATAGAAGCTCGTCGAGCCCATCCGGAAGGATCCGCCGGGCAGATCGACGAGTTCGGTCAGCACCCGTCAGTCCCTTGCGAAGGCGATCGCGAGTTCGCGTTCCCGGTCGATATAGGGCGTGCCCGACACATCCAGGACGACCTTGGCGATGCTGCCGCCACTGAACGGGAACGGCGCCCGGTAAGCCCCTGACACCGGCTGTCCGCCGTTGCGGCCGATCTGAACCGACGCACCGGCCAGGCCGAAGGTGATCGGATGGGTCCGGACTCCGTCCAGAGTGGCCACGACGGCGTCGTCGACGTAAAGCGACACCGTGCCCACCGGGGTATGGGTGCCCTCGACCACACCGGTGCGGTCATAGCGGACCCCGACGATGTGTTTGCCCGTCGGGATCGGGTCCGGCGCGCTCACGGCCTGCTCCTGTTCGCCCATGAAGTTGTAGACGTAGTTCAGGTGGTTGTCCTTGACGAACAGCACGTGACCGCCGTGCCCGCCACCCTGTTTGAACAAAACACCTTGTGCCGCAGGAGAATCGACGGACACCTCTGCAAGTACCGAGAACGACTGGCCGCGCGGTTCGAGCATCGCGCCCAGCCCCACCGGCGCGGTGTGCGGGTAATAGGTCGCCGTCGTCTGCCCGGCGATCAGGTTCGGACGGAAGCGGGTGAACGTCTCCAGCATGTTCAGGTCGGCCAGTGGCAGACCGTTGTACTTACCCGCCTCGGTGAACCACAGCGCCTTAAGCTCCTCCAACTTCTCCGGGTTCTGCCCGGCAAGGTCGTGGCACTGGCTGCGGTCTGCGGCGATGTTGAACAGCTCCCAACGGTCGTCGTCGAAATGCGACCACCCGGCAGGGCTCGCCGGATGCACGGTGTTGGCGAACCAGCCGTCGTGCCAGATGCCGCGGGTTCCGAGCATCGAGTAGAACTGGATGCTCTTGCCGGTCTTGGCCGTCGGATCATCAAGTGCCGCTTTGAAACTCACGCCCTCCAGACCGTCGGGAGCGGTGATGCCCAGCAGTTCGTAGATGGTGGGCGTGATGTCAGCGACGTTGACGTAGTTGTCGCGCACCTCGCCGTGCGCAGCAATACCGGCCGGCCAGGAGATGATCGCGGTGTCGGCGATGCCGCCCTCGTGTGAGGCATAACGCTTGAACAATTTATATGGCGTGTTGAACGCCATCGCCCAGCCGATCGGATAATGGTTGTACGTCGTCGGGCCGCCGAGTTCGTCATAGAACCTCAGGCTTTCCTCGACGCTGTCGATATAGCCGTTGAAGAACTTGACCTCGTTGACCGAGCCGTTCGGACCGCCTTCACCGCTGGCCCCGTTATCGGAGATCACCACGATGATCGTGTTGTCGAGCTGTCCGGATTCCTCGAGATAGTCCAGTACCCGGCCTATCTGGGCGTCGGTGTAGGACAGGAAACCGGCGAACACCTCGGCCATCCGCGAGAAGAGCCGTTTCTCCTCGTCATTCAGCGACTCCCACGGCCGCACCGTGTCCTGCGCAGGCCAAGGCTGCCCATCGGGACCCTTGACGTCGAGGTAGGGATTGATCGGGGACAATTCGGTGTCCGGCGGCACGATTCCCAGCTTCTTCTGGTTCTCGAGGACGATCTCGCGGTAGCGCTCGTACCCCATGTCGAAACGGCCCGCGTATCTGTCGGCCCACTCCTTGAACACGTGGTGCGGAGCGTGGCCCGCGCCCGGGCACAGGTAGGTGAACCACGGTTTGTTCGGAGCGATGACCTTCGCGTCGCGGATGAACTCGATGGCCTTGTCAGCCAGATCCTTCGACAGGTGGTAGCCGTCCTCAGGAGTGCCGGGCGGGTCGACGGGGTGGTTGTCGTATGTCAGGTCGGGATACCACTGATCGGTCTCGCCGCCGAGGAAGCCGTAGAACCGCTCGAACCCGCTGCCCAGTGGCCAATGCCGTTTGGTGGCAGCCAGATTCGACTCCTCCAGCGGGGTGAGATGCCACTTGCCTACACAGTAGGTGTTCCAGCCCCGTTCGCCGAGGACCTCCGGGAGTAGAGCCGCGTCATCGGGGATGCGTCCGCTGCTGTTCGGGAACCCGTCGGTGAGCTCCTCCACCGTCGCCATCCCGACGCTGGTGGGGTTGCGGCCGGTGAGCAGTGCGGCGCGGGTCGGCGAGCACAGTGCCGTGGTGTGGAACTGGGTCAGCTTCACCCCGCGCTTGGCGATCCGGCTCATGGCCGGCATGTCCACCAGGCCGCCGAAACAATCCCAGGTGGCGATACCGACGTCGTCCCAGACGACGTAGAGAACGTTGGGAGCGTTCTCCGGCGCCGTGGGGGCCGCGAACGGACCCCAGTCGGGTTCCGAGTCGCGGATATCGAGGGCGATCTTGCCGTTGAACTCAGCTGCCATGCGTCAAGGCTAGACGGCGCCGAGAGAGTTCGATGATCGTGATCTCCGCATCCACAGTCTGCTGGGAAAGCTGGGCGTGGGTTCCCGGGCCGCCAGGTACGGCAAACCGCTCTAGCCGAAGAGACAGCCGTTCAGTCGAATTCCCTGCTTACCAGGGTCCAGTGATTCGCCGCATCACGGGTGTAGGTCAACTTGGCCAGCGCAGCCTTGGCCAGAGCCAGTCCGCGGCCCCGTTCGGCCATCTCATCGGGAAAGGCGACCGCGTTCAGGTCTATCTGAGCTGGCGCACCGCCGTCGGTGAAACGGACCTCGACATGGTTGGAGCGGACGGAGACCTCCATCCGGATGGGTACTGACCGTCCTTGCGCGGCGTGTTCCACGATGTTCGCGCCGATCTCCCCGGTCGCAATATTGACCTCGGTTCGGATCGCCTCCGGAATCTCCGGGTGCGCGGACCAAATCTCCTCAAGTACGAGGGCGATATCGGTCAGAACTCCCGGGCCGGTACTCGCCTCAAACACTCGGCTGTCAGGACGACTCATCGAATGCGCTGTCCGCCGACTCATAGGACTTGAGTACCCGGTTTAAGTTGGTCAACTCCAGTACGGCCTTCGCCTGCTCTCCCGGAGCCGCGATGCGAAGGTCGCCGCCGCTCTGCCGGGCGGCCTTGAGTCCGGAGATCAGCGCACCCAGACCGGAGGAGTCGATGGACTCAACCCCGGACAGATCGACCACCAGTCGGGTGTGGCCGGCTTGGACCAAAGCATGGAGTTGCTCACGCAGTTCCGGTGCGACCACCATGTTGAGCCGTCCTTCCGGCCGGAGCACCACTGCTCCGGAGGCCGCCGTTCGCGTCGGCCACTCCACCATGATCGCTCCTTCCCTCTCAGCACGAGCAGCATAACCGCGTGCGCGTCATCACCACACTGCAGTCACTCACCACCGGCGGACTTTTCGCCGATGACTGCTCGCTGATCCAGATGACCTTCCACTGACGACGACCCGCCGGAAAACAAAACGCCCACCGTCCCGTGCGGGCGGTGGGCGTTTCGGTGAAGCCGTATTTACTTGGCGCGCTCGAGGATCTCGACCAGGCGCCAGCGCTTGGTGGCCGACAACGGCCGGGTCTCCATCAGCGAAACCCGGTCGCCGATACCGGCGCTGCCGGCCTCGTCGTGGGCCTTGACCTTCTTGGTGGTCCGGATGATCTTGCCGTACTTGGGGTGCTGCACGCGCGACTCGAGCTCGACGACGATCGTCTTCTCCATCTTGTCGCTCACCACATAGCCGATGACGGTCTTGCGGCGACCGCGCGGCTTCTCGGTGGCCGGTGTGTGCTTGGAACCTTTGGTGTCTGCCATGTTCTAGTCCTGTCCACCGGGTCCGGCGGCCAGACCCAATTCACGTTCGCGCAGCACGGTGTAGATGCGCGCAATCTCCTGCCGAACAACACGCAGCCGGCGGTTGTTGGCCAACTGACCGGTGGCCGACTGGAAGCGAAGGTTGAACAGCTCTTCCTTGCACTCCCGCAGCTTGGCGGTCAACTCGTCTGCGGTGAGCTCGCGCAGCTCACCGGCATTGGTGCCCACTGCCATCAGAACTGCTCCTCTCGGGTCACGATGCGTGCCTTGATCGGCAGCTTGTGGATCGCGCGGGTCAGTGCGGCGCGCGCGATCTCCTCGTTCGGGTAGCTCAGTTCGAAGAGCACCCGGCCGGGCTTGACGTTGGCGACCCACCACTCCGGTGAACCCTTGCCCGAACCCATGCGGGTTTCGGCCGGCTTCTTGGTCAGCGGACGGTCCGGGAAGATGTTGATCCACACCTTGCCACCGCGCTTGATGTGGCGGTTGATGGCGATACGGGCGGACTCGATCTGCCGGTTGGTGATGTAGGCGTGCTCCAGTGCCTGGATGCCGTAATCACCGAAGGTCACGCTGGTGCCACCGCTGGCGGTACCACGCTGCTTGGGGTGGTGCTGCTTGCGATGCTTGACCTTGCGGGGAATCAACATGACTAGCTCTCCGTGCTCTCCGCAGCGGTCTCCACTGCGGGGGTCTCGGCCACCGGCGCCTCCTCGGCGGCGCGGCCGGCCTCGGTGCTGGTGGCAGTGGTGCCCGACGCGCCGCTGCGGCGCGGACGAGTACCCGTCGGACGGTCGCGGCGCGGCCGGTCGGCGGCCGGCGCCGCAGCGGACAGCTCACGCTTGCCACCGACGACGTCGCCCTTGTAGATCCAGACCTTCACACCGATGCGACCGAAGGTGGTCTTGGCCTCGTAGAGGCCGTAGTCGATGTCGGCGCGCAGCGTGTGCAGCGGCACCCGACCCTCGCGGTAGAACTCCGAGCGGCTCATCTCAGCGCCGCCGAGACGGCCGGAGCATTGCACCCGGATGCCCTTCACGTTGGGCTGACGCATGGCCGACTGGATGGCCTTGCGCATCGCCCTGCGGAACGCCACGCGGTTGCTCAGCTGTTCGGCCACACCCTGGGCGACCAACTGGGCCTGCGACTCGGGATTCTTGACCTCGAGGATGTTCAGCTGAACCTGCTTACCGGTCAACTTCTCCAGGTCGGCGCGGATGCGATCGGCCTCAGTGCCGCGGCGACCGATGACGATGCCCGGTCGCGCGGTGTGGATGTCGACGCGAACCCGGTCACGGGTGC
>CAYFMA010000035.1:24004-26989 GCA_964344085.1 uncultured Mycobacterium sp. | reverse complement strand
CACGACACGGTTGGACCTGTCCGACAAGATGGACTTCATGTCCAGCAGCGGCGGTGACCCGCTCATGAGACTCCCATCACCTAACACCCTGCCGGGCAAGGATTTCCGCAAGCTCGTAGAGGCTGCCGAGGTCGACCCCGTCGGCGATGGTGGGTAGTTCCAGTTTCGGTACGTGGAGCTTCTCCAGTTCCAGAGCGCTCTCCGCACGCGCCCGTATCCGGCTGGCGTGTTCGATGGTCTCGGTGAGTAGCCCGGCGAAATCCTGGTCGGTCATGCTGATGCCGGCGCGCTCGAGTCCGGAGGCCAGCAGACGACGGATGGCCACATCTTCCTTGATGTAGTCGGCGTACTGCTTGTCGGCGTACCAGCGGGACTTCCAGTCGGTGGTGATACCGAGGCGGAAGCCGTGGGGATTGATCTTCTGGCCCACTACTCCGAGCCTCCCTTCGAGTCGTCGGAAGCCACATTGTCGGTTTTTGCCGCCTTCGCGGCGCCGGCAGGAGCCTTCTTTGCGGCCTTCTTGGCAGGGGCCTTCTCGGCGGATGCCTTCTTGGCCGGAGCCTTGGTCGCGGCCTTCTTGGCGGGAGCCTTGGTGGCGCCGCCGGCAGCAGCCTTGCTGCCCTGTGCCCGGCGCGAACGCGCGGACTCAGCGCGGGCGTCACGCGGCGGATGGCTCTCGACGATCACCGTGATGTGACTGGTGCGCTTGCGGATCCGGTATGCGCGGCCCTGAGCACGCGGACGGATGCGCTTGGCGGTCGGGCCCTCGTCGGCGTAGACCGTGGCTACCACCAGGGTGCGCGGGTCCAGACCGTTGTTGTTCTGGGCGTTGGCCGCGGCACTGGCGATCACCTTGGCGACCGGCTCGCTGGCAGCCTGGGGTGCCCAGCGCAGGATGTCGAGGGCTTCCTCGACGGACTTGCCGCGCACCAGGTTGATCACCCGCCGGGCCTTGCTCGCCGAGACCCGCACGAAGCGTGCCTTCGCGGTGGCCGAGGGGAATTCAGTCGTCGTGGGCATTATCGGCCACTCCTAGATGCGCCATTCACTGCGTTCATCGGCGCTTCGCTTTCCGGTCGTCCTTGATGTGACCCTTGAAGGTGCGGGTCGGGGCGAACTCGCCCAGCTTGTGGCCGACCATCGCCTCGGTGACGAACACCGGCACGTGCTTGCGACCGTCGTGGACGGCGAAGGTGTGACCGATGAAGTCCGGGATGATGGTCGAACGACGCGACCAGGTCTTGATGACCTGCTTGGTGTTCTTCTCGTTCTGGACGTCGACCTTCTTGAGCAGATGGTCGTCGACGAACGGACCCTTCTTAAGGCTGCGTGGCATCTCTTACTCCCTACGCCTTAGCGCTTCTTGCCGGTGCGCCGGCGACGGACGATGAGCTTGTCGCTCGGCTTGTTGGGCTTGCGGGTGCGGCCCTCGGGCTTGCCCCACGGGCTCACCGGGTGGCGGCCGCCGGAGGTCTTGCCCTCACCACCGCCGTGCGGGTGGTCGACCGGGTTCATCACGACGCCACGGACGGTGGGGCGCTTGCCCTTCCACCGCATACGTCCGGCCTTGCCCCAGTTGATGTTCGACTGCTCGGCGTTGCCGACCTCACCGACGGTGGCGCGGCAGCGCACGTCGACACGGCGGATCTCGCCGGAGGGCATACGCAGCGCGGCGTAGCTGCCCTCCTTGCCGAGCAGCTGGATGCTGGCGCCCGCCGAACGGGCCAGCTTGGCGCCGCCGCCGGGACGCAACTCGACGGCGTGGATCAGCGTGCCTGCCGGGATGTTGCGCATCGGCAGGTTATTGCCGGGCTTGATGTCGGCGTTCGGGCCGGACTCGACGACGTCGCCCTGCTTGAGACCCTGCGGTGCGATGATGTAGCGCTTCTCACCGTCCAGGTAGTGCAGCAGTGCGATGTTCGCGGTGCGGTTGGGGTCGTACTCGATGTGCGCGACCTTGGCGTTGACGCCGTCCTTGTCATTGCGACGGAAGTCGATCACGCGGTAGGCCCGCTTGTGGCCGCCGCCCTTGTGACGGGTGGTGATACGGCCGTGTGCGTTGCGGCCACCGGTACCGTGCAGCGGGCGCAGCAGCGACTTCTCCGGGGTCGAACGGGTGATCTCAGCGAAGTCGGAGACGCTGGCACCGCGGCGACCGGGGGTCGTCGGCTTGTACTTGCGAATTCCCATGTCTGGTCCTTGAAATCCCTCTCCCGGCTACGCCGGGGCTCCGAAGATGTCGATCGGCTTGCTGCCGGCGGCCAGGGTCACGATCGCGCGCTTGGTGCTCTTACGCTTGCCGTAGCCCGTGCGGGTGCGCTTGCGCTTGCCCTGCCGGTTGGCGGTGTTCACCGAGTCCACCTTGACCGAGAAGATCTGCTCGATGGCGATCTTGATCTGGGTCTTGTTCGAGTCCGGATGGACGACGAACGTGTAGACGTTGTCCTCGATCAGTCCGTAGGACTTCTCGGAGATCACCGGCGCCAGAATGATGTCGCGGGGGTCAGTCACGGTAGCCATCAGGCCGACACCTCCTGCTTAGCCGTCTTTGAATCGGAAGCGTGCTCGATGTAGGCGTTGAGCGCCTCAACGCTGAACACCACGTCGTCGGCCTTGAGCACGTCGTAGGTGTTGAGCTGATCCGGCGAGATCACATGCACCCCGGGCAGATTGCGCACGCTCTTGGCGCCCACCTCGTCGGCCCGGCCGATGACGACCAGTACGTTGCGCCGGTCAGTGAGCGTGCCCAGGAAGGTCTTGGCACTCTTGGTCGACGGGGTCTGGCCGGCCAGCAGCTCGGTCACCGCATGGATCCGGTCGTTGCGCGCGCGGTCCGAGAGTGCACTGCGCAGGGCAGCCGCGATCATCTTCTTCGGGGTGCGCTGGCTGTAGTCGCGCGGCTGCGGGCCGTGCACGATGCCACCGCCGGTGAAGTGCGGAGCGCGGGTCGAACCCTGACGGGCCGCGGCCAGCTGCGCGTTGACC
>CAYFMA010000035.1:12020-23994 GCA_964344085.1 uncultured Mycobacterium sp. | reverse complement strand
GGTCGAACCCTGACGGGCGCGGCCGGTGCCCTTCTGGCGGAACGGCTTCTTGCCACCGCCGGAAACCATGGCGCGTGTCTTGGTCGCGTGGGTGCCCTGACGGGCCGCGGCCAGCTGCGCGTTGACCACCTGGTGCATCAGCGCAATGTTGGGGTCCACGTCGAACAGCGCGGCCGGCAGCTCGACGCTGCCGCTCTTCTTGCCGTCCGGGGAATGGACGTCAATCTTCTTAGCCATTACTTCTCACCTCGTTTGACCGCGGTGCGAACCATCACCAGGCCGCCGGTGCGACCGGGGATCGCACCCTTGATCAACAGAACGCCGTTCTCGGCGTCCACCTTGTGCACCAGCAGGCTCTGAGTTGTGACCCGCTCGTTGCCCATCCGGCCGGACATCCGGGTGCCCTTGAAGACGCGGCCCGGAGTCGAGCAGCCGCCGATGGAACCCGGGCGGCGGTGCACCGCCTGGGCGCCGTGCGCGGCACCCTGACCACGGAACCCGTGGCGTTTCATGGTGCCCGCGTAGCCCTTGCCCTTGGAGGTGCCGGTGACGTCGACGTAGCTGCCCGCCGCGAAGATCTCGGCGGTCAGTTCCTGACCGACCTGGTACTCGGCTGCGGCGGCCTCATCATCGAGCCGCAACTCGGCGAGGTGCCGGCGCGGGTTGACCCCGGCGGCGGCGTACTGACCGGAAACCGGCTTGTTGACCTTGCGCGGGCTGATCTCGCCGTACGCGAGCTGAACGGCGCTGTACCCGTCCTTCTCCGGCGTGCGAACGCGGGTCACGACGTTCGGACCGGCCTTGACGACCGTGACCGGAACCACCCGGTTGTTCTCGTCGAACACCTGGGTCATGCCCAGCTTGGTGCCCAGAATTCCTTTACGAGCCATGATGTAGCCGACTCCCCTACTGGATGTTCACGTCGACACTGGCCGGCAGGTCGATGCGCATCAGCGCGTCGACCGTCTTCGGCGTCGGGTCGAGGATGTCGATGAGCCGCTTGTGGGTGCGCATCTCGAAGTGCTCCCGCGAGTCCTTGTACTTGTGCGGGGACCGGATGACGCAGTACACGTTCTTCTCGGTGGGCAGCGGCACAGGTCCGAAAAAACTTGCACCGGTACGGGTGACCGTCGCCACGATCTTGCGCGCCGAGGCGTCGATGGCCTCATGGTCGTAGGCCTTGAGCCTGATGCGGATCTTCTGTCCCGCCACGCTTCTCCTACTTTCTCCTGCTGGTGCGCGTCCGCACTTACTCCGGACGCTGGCTTCCGCCGCCGCTGTTTACCTGTCCTGGTCCACCGGCCCCCCGCGCTCGGGTGTGTCGCCCGCGCGCAGCCTCGACGACGCGAAAAACCCGTTGGCCGAGGTGAGGACCGGACGCGCCGATGTCGGCGCTGGTCGCATGCCTTGCGCGCTAGGTGAACGACCCGGCTCAAGACAACCCCGACAGTATGCCCCACGGACCGGGCCTCCTCCAAATCCCGGCCGGGCCGTACTCATCCCCGGGGAATCAGACCGACGGTCGTTCAAGAAGTGGACCGACGGTCTTTAAGTAGCCTTTCTTCTTGGGGCGCCTCGCCGGCAAACGCCAGTCGAGGCGAGAGGCCCCGCTGAACCATGAAGAAACAGCCCAACCGGACGACATCGCCTTGGACGCCCGCGCGAGCCGCCACGGCCGCTACCTCGCGGCGGTGGGTGGATTCGGCCCTCGTCATATCGCCCGCAGTTGCCGTCCTCTACGCGGTCCTGGGCCTGATCACCCTCAGGCTGGCCCAGATGACCGGCCTGGCCGCGCCGGTCTGGCCCTCCGCCGGCGTTGCCTTCGCTGCCGCGGTGCGCTGGCGCTGGCGGGCTCTACCAGGCGTCTTCATCGGGTCCACGGGGGCCAATATCTTCTCGCTGATGCTGGTGGGCGTACCCGTTTCGCAGGCCTGGTCCACCGCCATCCCGATCGGCATCGGTGCGGTTCTGGGGGCGGCCGCGGGAGCCGCACTCGTTCATCGGTACGTGGGTCCGGTTCGCCGGCTCGACACACCGCGAGCGGTGATGCTCACTCTGGCCCTCGGCGGTCTCGTGGGCAGCACCATCGCACCCACCGTCGGTGTCGCCGCTCAGCTGATGACGGGTTTGCTCAACACCAGCCAGGCGGGTTTCGGCTGGCTGACCTGGTGGGTCGGCGACGCCATCGGGATCATCGTCGTCGCGCCGCTGGTCCTGATGTTCTTGCCCTCACAGGCCGAATACTGGGAGGGGCGGCGCTGGAAGATCGCCGTGCCGTCACTGCTGATCTTCGCCATCCTGATGGCGGCGATCACCCAGAACGTCACCCAGGAACGAAATCGGATCGAAGCCGCCGTGGAGGCCCTGGGCAACCAGGCGGCTGCCGATCTCGCCCGCAACATCTCCCTTCATCAGGAGGTGCTGGAAGGCGTCAAGGGCCTCGTCGACGCATCCGACTACGTCAGCGCGACGGAGTTCAGGACCTATACCGACGATGTCCTGTCCCGCTTCCCCAACCTTCAGGCGTTGTCATGGGATCCGGTGGTCTGCGAAGCGGACCTCACGGCGTTCGAGGCACGACAACGCGCCCAACCGGGCTTGGAGGACTTCACCGTCACCGAACGTGACGGCGCGGGCAAGCCCCATCCCGTCTCGCCCCGCCCGGACTACGTAGTCGTGGCCTATATCGAGCCGCTCGCCGAGAATCGCAATGCACTCGGTTTCGACATTCAGTCCAACCCTTCCCGAGCGGTCGCCATCGCGAAGGCCCGCGACACCGGCAGGCCCACTGCGACCGTACCCATCGATCTGGTCCAGGAGTCAGGGACACAGAAGGGCATGCTGGCGCTCTTGCCGGTCTACGCGGGCGGGGCCGACCCGGGAAGCGAGCCGGCCAGGCGTGCCGCCCTGCGCGGCTTCGCGGTCGGCGTTTACCGGCTCGGCGACCTGCTGGCCGAGACTTTCCGCGGCACCGGCTGGGACACCGTCGACGTGACCCTCGTCGACGTCACCGATCGGCGAAATCCCATCGCGATCGCCGACCTCCCGGCACGGAACCCTGTGACGCCTGATCAGGTCAGTGCTGCGCCGACAGCCACCACAGCGCCACTCGATATATACGGGCGCGCCTGGGAACTCACCGTCCGTCCCAAGAGCCCGACCTTCATCGACAGTCGCAACGGTCTGATGGCGATCCTGCTGCTGGCAGCCTTGGCGGTGACTTTCCTACTCGAGGCGTTCCTTCTCGTCCTCTCCGGGATGGAGTCGCTGGCCCGGCGGTTGATGGCCGAACTCAGTGGCGCTGCCCGCTACGTCACCTCGATCCTTCCGCGCGAACTCGAAGACCCGGTGCCCGTCGCGTCCCGCTACGTTCCCTCCGAAGAGCTCGGCGGCGACAGCTTCGACTACCGCTGGATCGATGACGACCACCTGATCGCCTATCTCATCGACGTGTCCGGCCACGGCATCGCCCCCGCCATGTTCTCGGTCTCGGTGCACAATCTGCTGCGATCGGGCACCCTCGACGACAACACCCTGCGGGACCCCGGCCGGGTCCTCACCGAGCTCAACCGGCTTTTCCAGATGGACCAGCAGGATGGCAACTACTTCACCATCTGGTACGGCGTCTACCAATCCTCCACCCGCACCCTGCGTTACGCCGGTGCCGGCCACCCCCCGGCGATCCTTCTGGCGGCAGACGGCTCCGAACCGGTACGGCTGCCTTCGGAGTCACTCCCGGTCGGCGTTCTCGAGGACACCGCGTTCTCAACCCGCAGCCAGACCCTGCACCCGGGCACCTCGCTGCTGATCTACAGCGACGGCGCATTCGAGATGGAACCGCGGGAAGGGTCGGTCTGGAACGTCGAGGAATTCATCGACACGTGCGCCCAGACCGCCGCCGCACCGGGGTGGACTCTCGAAGACCTCATCGACCGACTCCGCAAGCACTCCGGCACCGGACAATTCGACGACGATTGCACACTGGTTCGGGTGAACATTCGCTGAGAACGGAATAGCGTGCCGGTATGTACCGGGTCATCCAGTGGGCCACCGGCGGGGTCGGCAAGGCCGCCATTCAAGGAATCGTGCGTCATCCCGAACTCGAGTTGGTGGGCTGCTGGGTGCACGACCCCGACAAGGCGGGCCGCGACGCCGGCGAGCTGGCCGGCGAGGGTCCGATCGGTGTGGCGGCCACCACCGATATCGATGTCCTGCTGGCCCTCGAAGCCGACTGCGTCATGTATTCCCCGCTGCTGCCCGACGATCAGGTCGTCATGCGGATCCTGCGGTCAGGGAAGAACGTCGTCACCCCGGTCGGCTGGGTCTACCCGGACCGGCAGAACCCGGCGGTGCAGGCGATCGAGGAGGCGTGCCTGGCCGGCGGCGCCACCCTGCACGGTTCGGGCATCCACCCCGGCGGAATCACCGAACGCTTCCCGCTGATGATCTCGTCGTTGTCTTCGGCCATCACACATGTGCGGGCCGAGGAGTTCTCCGATATCCGGACCTACAACGCACCACTGGTGGTTCGCGAGGTGATGGGATTCGGCCTGACTCCCGAGCAGGCCATGAGCGGTCCGATCGCCGCGCTGCTGGAGGCCGGTTTCAAGGCCTCGGTCCGAATGGTCACCGACGCACTGGGTTTCGACGCCGAGCCACGGATCCGGTCCACCCAGGATGTCGCCGTCGCGGTGCACGGTACCGATGAATTGGTCGTGCCGATGGAGGCCGGAATGGTCGCGGCCCGGCGATTTCGCTGGGAGGCCGTCGTCGACGGTGCCTCGGTGGTCACCGCAGCGGTCAACTGGCTCATGTGCGAGGTCGAACTGGATCCACCGTGGACGCTCGGCGAACAGGGTGAGCGGTTCGAGGTGGAGATCACCGGCGATCCCAACGTGTCGTTGATCTTCAAGGGACTGCAGCCGGAGACGGTGGCCGAAGGGCTCATCCGCAATCCCGGAGTGGTGGCCACGGCGAACCATTGCGTGAGTGCCATCCCCTACGTCTGTCAGGCGGCACCGGGTATCAAGACCTATCTGGATCTGCCGCTGATCTCCGGACGCGCTGCGCCGGACCTTGGCAAGGCCCGCACGATCGGCTGACTAACCGATCGAACGCCAGAACCCGCACTGATGGCGCGCCACGAAGTCACTGGTGAGCGTGGGGCCGCCGGTCTGCAAGGACATCGCCTGAGGGTGATCGGGATTCAGGGGCGGCCAGTTCGGCTGACCGGGGACATCCGGTGAACCGGTCGTCACGAACCGGCTCCAGTACGCCACCATCTCGTTGGAGAGTTGCTGTTGCTGAGGGTCCAGCGGGGGCGCTCCACCCATCTGGAATAAGTAGCGAAGCTCCAGCGCGTGACCAGCGCCGGCGGCAAAGGGCGTGTGGCGCAACGGTTCCGGGACCGGAGCATGCCAGTCGTTGAACTCGTAGGCGTAGACCCGCGCACGCTGTGCCAGACCGGTGGCCATGGCGTCGATCGGGCAGGCGAACACTCCGTCGGTCACCGCGGCCGCGAAGGCCAGGCCCGCACTTCCGTCGTAGCGGTTCAGTGGGTAGTGTGCCGCGACCGCAGCGGCCTGATTGCCGAACGCCTCGTGCAGCAGGGTCGGATAGGGAGCGATCCGGTGTTGACGCAGATAGTTCAGCGCGACGAACAGTGTGTACTCGTCGGCGGTGCTTCCGATCAACACCGGGACTCGGACTGTCGGCGCACGTGAGGCCACCGTCGGAGGGGCGACCGGAAGGCGTCCAGTGCCGGTGAGTGGGCCGCTGAGGAGGTTGGTGGCGCTGATGTGGAAATACGCCGGGCCGTCACGCAACCGGTCCGCAGGCAGGGCGAGCAGACACTGCCGCGCATCAGTCGCGTTACGGCAGCCCACCTTGGCGGCGTAGGCCGTGCTGATCCGTTCGCCGGTGGCCAGGTCGGCTTGGGCCTGGCACGGACCGCTCTGCATGATGGCCGCTCGGAACAATCCGGCCGACTCGGGCGCGACAAGGTGGTCACAGACCGACATGGCGCCGGCCGATTCCCCCGCGATGGTCACCTGATCCGGATCTCCCCCGAACGCACGGATGTTGTCGTGCACCCACCGCAGTGCGGCCTGCTGATCGGCCAGTCCGTAGTTGCCCGGATCCTGCCCGGGGGCGGCCAGGGCGGGATGGGCGAGGAAGCCGAGAGCACCCAACCGGTAGTTGATCGAGACGACGACGATGTCGCCGCGGGTGGTCAGTGACCGGGAGTTGTAGAGATCCGAACTGCCGTTGAGGAAGCCGCCGCCGTGAATCCAGACCAGCACTGGCCGGGGTTTGTCCCGGGTGGCGCCGTCGGGGGTCCACACGGTCAGATTCAGGCAGTCCTCACTGGTCGGCAGGCCGTAATCCGGATCGATCCGCACGTCCTGGATGCAACGCGGACCCGGTTTGGTGGCGTCGCGAACGGTGCGCCAGGGCACCGGCGCGACCGGCGGTTGCCAACGGGGGGCGGCGGCGTACGGGACACCCTGGAACAGCCGGAAACCCGCCTGCTGGCTACCCTGAACCGGTCCGGCGGACGTCCTCACCATGGTCCGGTCAAACTGCGACGCAGCAGGATCGGCCGAGCCGCACCCGGCGGCGACGAACACCGCTGCCAGCACCGCGGTCAGTCGCCGGATCACGGAATCCGAGCCTACTCAGGTCCGCAGCCGGCGTGCTGTGACCGAAATCGGCCCAAAGTGCCGTAAGCCTCTTTACGTTTCCGGCGATCATCGCCCACACTGATACCTGACACCCGTCAAATTTGGATGCCAGGAGATTCCATGAGCGCACCGACCGACCACCGGATCAGCGACCCCGCCGGCCGGGTTCTGGCGGATCCGCAGGCTTACACCGATGAGGCCGCGCTGTACAAGGCATTGGCCCATCTGCGCAAGAACGCCCCGGTCTGCTGGGTCGACGAGGGTGACTACCGGCCGTTCTGGGCGATCACCAAGCACGCCGACATCATGGACATCGAACGGCAGAACGACCTGTTCACCAACTTCCCCCGGCCACTGCTGGCCGTCGCCCAGGCCGATGACGCATTCCTCGCCGACATCGAGGCCGGCACCGGACTGCGCACGCTGATTCATATGGACGATCCGCATCACCGCGACGTCCGCAAGATCGGCGCGGACTGGTTCAAGCCGTCGGCACTGAAGATGCTCAAGGCCCGCTGCGACGAACTGGCGAAGATCTGGGTCGACAAGATGGCCGAGAAAGGCCCCGAACTCGACTTCATGACCGAGATCGCGGTCAACTACCCGCTGTATGTGATCCTCACACTGCTCGGCCTGCCGGAGTCGGACTTCCCCCGGATGCTCAAGCTGACCCAGGAGATGTTCGGCGGCGACGACACCGAAATGCAGCGCGGGAACAGCGTCGAGGACATTCAGGCGGTTCTGCTGGACTTCTTCATGTACTTCTCCGCCCTGACCGCCTCCCGACGCGAACACCCGACCGAGGATCTGTCCTCGGCGATCGCCAACGCCAGGATCAACGGTGAACCGCTGTCGGACATGGACACGCTCTCCTATTACGTGATCACGGCCAGCGCCGGTCATGACACCACCAGCGCTGCCATCGCCGGCGGCCTGCGTGCACTGCTCGAGCATCCCGACCAGCTGGCCCGGCTGCAGAACGACATGTCCCTGATGGGCACCGCCGTAGAGGAGATGATCAGGTGGGTGGTGCCGGTCAAGGAGTTCATGCGGACCGCTCAGGAGGACACGGAGGTGCGCGGGGTGAAGATCGCCAAAGGCGAGTCGGTGTATCTGGCCTACACCTCCGGCAACCGGGATGAGGACGTGTTCACCGATCCGGAGAAATTCGACATCGGCCGCGATCCGAACAAGCACCTGTCATTCGGCTACGGCGTGCACTTCTGCCTGGGCGCCTCGCTGGCGAGGATGGAGCTGAACAGCTTCTTCACCGAACTGATCCCGCGGATCAAGAGCATCGAACTGGCCGGCAAGCCGGATCTGATGGCGACCACCTTCGTCGGGGGTCTCAAGCACCTGCCGATCCGGGTCGAGTTCAAGGACTAGATCGAGGACCCGAGAAAATCCGCGGCCCGATGCCCGATCATCGCGATGGTGGCGTGCGGTCCGCGGCTCAGCGGCGCCGGTAGCACCGAGCCGTCGGCCACCGACAGCCCTCGGACACCGCGAACGCGAAGCCGGGGGTCGACCACGGCATCGTCTCCGGTGCCCATCGGCGCGGTTCCGGACAGGTGCTGCGAGGTCGACCAGACCGGTTCGCCCAGCGGCGTAGCACCGCCCAGCATCGCGTTAACGAGCTCAGAGCCCTCGCGCAGTGCCGCGATGTCAGCCGGTTCGCTGTCATAGCGATGCACGATCTGCTGCAGGCTCACCGTGCCGCGGGCGCGTGGTCGCATCAGCGCCACGCCGACGACAGTCGACGTCGACCCGAATCCGGTTGTGTACGGCCGGATCTCGAGATCGCCGTGGGTCAGGACCGCCTCGAGCACAGGTTCCCGGACAGCCGGCTCCCAACCGGTGGAGACCGTCCACTCCGGATGGTCCCAACTCCGTTGTCCGACCGGCAGGTCGGCGGTCCGGCCGGCCGGACCGATTCCCGAGTTCAGCAGGAGCCGGGCGGTGCCGATGGCACCGGCCGACAGCACGATGTGGCCGGCGTCGACTGTCAGCGCGCCCGCGGAACCCTCGGCGTCGACACCGATGGCGCGATCACCGCTGAACCGCACCCGGTGGACCCGGACTCCGGTCAGCACGGTGAGATTGGAACGTTCCAGTGCGGGCTCGAGGAACACCGCACCGGGGCCGAGCCGGTGCCCGCCGGCGATGTTGAGCGGTACCGCCGTGATGTCGGACCGGCGGCCGGCGGCGTCGGCGGCTGCCACGAATCTCGCAGTGCAGGTGCTGAATTCGGCGACCGGTCGCGCGGGGATCCGGCTCTCCACCAGACGGTAATGCTTCTCAACCTCGGGCCATGACCAACCCGGGACGGCGCCGAAGTCCTCAGGGGACGCGCGCCAGAAATAGCAGCCGTTGACGGCGCCGGAGCCCCCCACGCACTCCCCCCGCACGATATCGGCATCGCGAGGCGGGTCTTCGGTCAGCCGGGCAGGGTAGTGGCGGACGATCGGACTGTCCGAGCCGATCGGCAATGACAACGCGTCACCGGTCAGCGCACGTACCGTCGGCTCAAGCCCCGGTCCAGCCTCCAGAACAGTCACCCGCCGCGCAGGATCGGCCGAAAGCCGTTCAGCCAGAATGGATCCCGCGCTTCCCGCGCCAACGATCAGGACATCGATCACTTCAGCATGCCGCCGGGTCCGGGCTGCCAGCGCCGGATACGGTCCAGGCAGCCGGCCACCATGGCGGCGAATATCCGCTCGCCATGCTCGGCGGTGGCTGTGGTGGGATCCCCCAATACCCCGGTGGAACTCACGGCGCCGATTCCGCCGTCGCGCAGGTGCGGAAGGATGATGTCCAGGGGTTGATCGTTGCCGGGCCGGATATCGGCGGTCCGGACGTGTTCCGGCGAAAGATGCAGCAGCACCGATGTTTCAGTATGGCCCGCGTGAGCATCAGCATCCTCGACCGTGCAGGGGCACCAGACCACATCGCGTCCCTCGGTTCGAAGCAGACCTACCGCCGTACGCAACGCCTCCAGGTTTCCTCCGTGGCCGTTGACGAAGACAACCTGAGCGGCCCAGTCACATGCCGAGCGGCCATATTCGGTGAGCAGCCCACCCAGGACCTCGGTGCCGATCGAGATGGTCCCTGCGAACCCCTGATGCTCCCCGGCGGCCCCGTAGGGGATGGGCGGCGCCACCAGCGATCCCGGGCCCAACTGCCGCACCACCTCGGCGGCGACCGCGGTCGCGATTCGGATGTCGGTGTCCAGCGGCAGATGTGGACCGTGCTGTTCGATCGATCCCAGCGGGACAACCAGGACCGGGACGCCGGGCAGGTGTTGGGTCGTGAGGCTCCCCAGCTCCGCAGGCACACCCATGCGCTGATCGTATGCCCGGATATCGTGTCGCCGGTGGACAGACGGGCGGGACTGCCGGCCGGACGGGCGGTCGCATGGGACGACCGGGTCCGGCTGTGGAGCGATGCCTCCGTCGTGCTCGGCGGTGCGCCGTGGAGCATGCTGAGGATCGCCCCGGCCGGCCGCGACTTCGTCCGCCGGCTTCGTGCGGCCGGCGCCACCGGCCTGGTGCCCTCCCCCGGTGTCGAACTGACTCTCACCGACCTACTGCTGGCTCGCGGAGTCGTCCATCCGGTTCCCACAACTGCTGAGCCGACGGCTATCGACATCGTCGTCCCGGTCTACGAGCGACCGGAACAGCTCAGCGCGTGTCTCGCCTCGCTGCGACAGACGGCGCCGGGCTGTCGCATCATCGTCGTCGATGACGCATCCCGGTCACCGGAGGTCGCCGACGTGGCGCGCGCATACGGAGCGACGGTGCTGCGCCACGATACGAACCAGGGCCCGGCTGCAGCCCGCAATACCGGTCTGCGCCAAGCTGATTCGACGGTCATCGCATTCGTGGACGCTGACTGCGTGGCAGAAGAGGGCTGGCTCGCCACGCTGCTGCCCCACTTCGATGATCCGCGGGTGGGCGCGGTCGCACCACGGATCGTCGCCCGAGCCGGACGGCCGACCCTGCTGGCCCGGTATGAAGCTGCCCGCTCGGCTCTGGACATGGGTCCACGGCCTGACCTGGTGGCCTATGGCGCCCCGTTGGGGTTCCTGCCGTCGGCGACCCTGGCGGTCCGGCGTCTCACCCTGACGGACTCGCCCGCAGCGGGATTCGACGAACGAATGCGGGTCGGCGAGGATGTCGATCTGGTCTGGCGCCTGACCGACGCCGGGGTCATGGTGCGCTATGAGCCGGCCTCGGTGGTCAGCCATGAGATACGTCCGGAGCCCCTGCGCTGGGCCGGACGCATCTTCGACTACGGCACCTCAGCGGCGGAATTGGACCGACGGCATCCAGGCCGGCTCGCCCCTGCCCGGTTGTCGTTGTGGAATGCGGCCGCTGCCGCACTGATGTTCGCGCCGTGGCGGCTGGCAGGCCGGCTCGCGGCGGCCGGGTTCGTGGCGGCGAGTGCGGTGAGACTGGCCCGCACGCTGCGGGGGTCATCGGTGGACCCCAGGGCGGCGGTGATCGTCACCGGCAAGCGGCTTGCCTCCGACGCGGCGGCCGGCGGACACCTGCTGCGCCGCGAGTGGTGGCCGATCGGCTGGCTGGCCGTGGCGCTGGCGCGACGGTCACGGCTGGCGCGGGCCGCCACCGTTCTCATGCTCGTGCCACCTGTGCGGGAATGGCTGACCCGGCGCCCGGACGTCGACCTTGCGCGCTATCTCGCGCTGCGACTGGCCGAGGACGCCGCGTACGGCACCGGCGTGATCACCGGTGCGGTCCGATCGCGGCGCCCCGCCGTGCTGCTGCCGCGATTACAGCGGCCCCGCGGCGGCTAGCTCAGCCGATCAGAAGAAACCCTGAGCCTTCTCGTTGTAGGAGACCAGAAGATTCTTCGTGTTCTGGTAGTGATCCAGCATCATCTTGTGGTTCTCCCGGCCGATGCCGGACTGCTTGTACCCGCCGAAAGCCGCATGTGCCGGGTAGTGGTGATAGCAGTTCGTCCACACCCGGCCGGCCTTGATGTCACGGCCGGCGCGATAGGCGACGTTGCCGTTGCGGCTCCACACCCCGGCGCCGAGACCATAGAGGGTGTCGTTGGCGATCCGGATGGCGTCGTCGTAATCCTTGAACGACGTCACCGAGACGACCGGCCCGAAGATCTCCTCCTGGAAGATCCGCATCGAATTGTCGCCGGCGAAGATGGTCGGCTGAATGTAGTAGCCGCCGGACAACTCACCCCCGAGATCGGCACGCTCACCGCCGGTGATGATCGTCGCGCCCTCACTCTTTCCGATGTCGATATAGGACAGG
>CAYFMA010000035.1:878-12010 GCA_964344085.1 uncultured Mycobacterium sp. | reverse complement strand
GGATCTTCTCGAACTGGTCGTTGGACGCCTGCGCCCCGATCATCGTCTCGGTGTCGAGCGGATCGCCCTGCCGGACCGCCTTGGTGCGAATCGCGGCCATCGCCAGGAACTCGTCGTAGATATCGGACTGAATCAGGCTGCGCGAGGGACAGGTGCACACTTCACCCTGGTTGAGGGCGAACATGGCGAACCCCTCCAGTGCTTTGTCCTGGAAGTCGTCGTTGGCGGCCATCACATCGGAGAAGAAGATATTGGGACTCTTGCCACCGAGTTCCAGAGTGACCGGGATCAGGTTCTGACTGGCGTACTGCATGATCAGCCGGCCGGTGGTCGTCTCGCCGGTGAAAGCGATCTTGGCGATCCGGTTGCTGGAGGCCAGCGGCTTGCCGGCCTCCACACCGAATCCGTTGACCACGTTGACCACACCGTCGGGCAGCAGATCGGCGATCAGCGAGATCAGGTACATGATCGACGCCGGGGTCTGTTCGGCAGGCTTGAGTACCACGGCGTTTCCGGCCGCCAGGGCGGGTGCAAGCTTCCACACCGCCATCAGGATCGGAAAGTTCCACGGGATGATCTGACCGACCACACCGAGCGGTTCGTGGAAGTGGTAGGCGACGGTGTTCTCGTCGATCTCCGACAGCGTTCCCTCCTGCGCCCGGATCATCGCCGCGAAGTACCGGAAGTGATCGACTGCCAGGGGGATGTCGGCGGCGATCGTCTCGCGGATCGGCTTGCCGTTGTCCCAAGACTCGGCGAGCGCGATCTTCTCCAGGTTCGCCTCCATCCGATCGGCGATCCGGTTGAGCAGATTCGACCGTTCGGCCACCGAGGTCTTGCCCCAGGCCGGCGCGGCGGCATGGGCGGCGTCGAGAGCCTTCTCGATATCGGCCTCGGTGGAGCGGGCCACCTCGCAGAACGGCTGACCGTTGACCGGCGAGAGCGCCTCGAAGTACTCGCCACCGACCGGCGGGACCCACTGACCCCCGATGAAGTTGTCGTAACGGCTCTGAAAGGACATCAGGGAACCGGCGGTACCCGGCTTCGCGAAGACGGCCATGATCATGCTCCTGGGGGGTGACGATGCGGATGGTGGCGATCGTCACTCAGCCTAAGGCTTCACACGGTTGGGCCGCAGTGGTTCTACGCGGGGTCCTAGGAGGCCCCCAGGCTGCGGGTGAAACCCGACGGCACCAGCACATCCTCAGGTCCAAGATCGCGCACACCGGCCTTGCCCAGACCGCGCAACGCGGAGTCGATCCCGCTGTGCATGATGTCGAGAACGTTCTCCACGCCGGCCTGTCCGTTGGCGGCCAGACCCCACAGGTAGGCCCGGCCGATCATCACCGCACGGGCACCCAGCGCCAGTGCCTTGACCACGTCGCTGCCGCGGCGGACACCACCGTCGAGCAGCACCTCGATCTGATCGCCGACGGCCTCGGCGATGGCCGGCAGGGCACGGATGCTCGCCGGTGTGCCGTCGAGGTTGTTGCCGCCGTGGTTGGAGACCGAGATCGCCGAAACTCCGGCGTCCACAGCACGTCTGGCGTCATCGACGCGCATGACGCCCTTGAGCATGAACGGTCCGCCCCAGTACTCCCGGAGCCATGCGATGTCTTCCCATGTCGGCGGCGGGGTCCCCATCCACTCGCCGTAAGCCTGGAAGAACGGCGGGCCGGCCTCTCCTCGGCGGCCCTGATTCGGCGCGGTCAGCGACGGGGGCTTGAGCGTCCTGGCCCACTCCAGGAACCAACTCGGCCGGATGAGCCCCTGCGGCGACATCTTGATCGCGGTGAGCATGTCCATCTTCTCCGGGATCTTGGGGCTGCCCCAGTCCCGGCCGTGGGAGAAACTCCAGTCGGTGGTGGCGATCAGGCCCACCGCGCCGGCGGCGCGGGCCCGGTCGGCCCGTTCGGCGATCGCGTCACGCCCGCCGAGCCAGTAGATCTGGAAGAAGGTCTTGGGGTTGGCGGCGATGACCTCTTCGATGGGCTTGCTCGCGAACGAGGACAGTCCCATCGCGGTGCCACGCGCGGCGGCCGCACGGGCGACCGCGACCTCGCCATCGGGGTGGACGGCCTGGACCCCGGTCGGCGAGATCAGCACCGGAAGCGCAATCTCCTGACCCATGACCGTGGTGGACAGATCGCGCTTCTCGGTGGCGCCGATCACGTGCGGGGCGAACCCCAACTCGCCGAATGCCTCGACATTGTCGGAGTAGGTCAGCCCCTTCTCGCTGCCGGCCAGCAGCGCCGAGTACACGCCCTTGGGGAGACGCTTCCTGGCGCGCTCCTGCGCGACGGCGACGGTTTCGAACCAGGTGTCACGAGCCATGGCTACACGGGACTTTCGTTACAGGGCCGGGCCGGCGGCTTGGCCAGTTTCAGCATCACGGTGCGGGAGTGATCGACCCGGGGCCGAGGCACGTCCCGCTTCGCGTCGAGCGCGGGAGCGCCATAGCCCTCGACGCACTCGGGGTCCGGGCCGTCCAGCGGCAGACCGGTGAAGAATTTCGCGGCCATGCAACCGCCTCGGCAGGCGTCGTAGTGGCCGCAGCCACTACATGCACCCGCCGATTGCGGTTCGCGCAGTTCGGTGAACAGCGCCGAGTTCTTCCAGACATCGGAGAAACGGGTGTCAAACCCGCTGTCCTTCAACACATTCCCGGCGAAGAAGCGGTCGTGGATGGCGAACGGGCAGGCATACACATCACCGACGGGGTCTATCAGGCACACGACCCGGCCGGCCCCGCACATGTTCAGGCCGGCCAGTGCGCCGGGCGCCCCGAGTCCGGACAAGTGGAAGAAGGAGTCGCCGGTGAGCACCCCCTCGCCGTGTGCGACGAGCCAGTCATAGAGCGTGCGTTGCTGCTCGGCAGTGGGATGGAGTTCATCCCACACGTCGGCGCCGCGGCCCGAGGGCCGCAACCGGGTGATGCGCAGAGTGGTGCCGTAGCGGTCGGCGAGCGCCTTGAAGTCATCGAGCTGCTCGACGTTCTGCCGGGTGACGACCACCGAGATCTTGGCGTCTGAGAAGCCGGCCTCGGCGAGGTTCTCCAGGGCCCGGATCGCCATCGCGAACGATCCGGGGCCGCGCACCGCGTCGTTGATCTCCGCCGTGGCGCCGTCCAGGGAGATCTGCACGTCGACGTAGTCGCTGGCGGCCAGCCGGGCCGCCACCTCAGGGGTGATGCGCACCCCGTTGGTGGAGAACTTGACCCCGACGTGGTGCGCGGTGGCGTAGTCGACGAGTTCCCAGAAGTCGGGCCGCACGGTGGGTTCGCCCCCGCCGATGTTGACGTAGAACACCTGCATGCGTTCGAGCTCGTCGATGATCGCCTTGCACTGCTCGGTGCTCAGTTCGCGCGGGTCACGCTTGCCCGACGAGGACAGACAGTGCACGCAGGCGAGATTGCAGGCGTAGGTCAGTTCCCAGGTGAGACAGATCGGGGCGTCGAGCCCCCGCTCGAACTGTTCGACCAGAGCCGGTACCGGAGCTGTCGTCATCAGCAAGCCTCGATCAGCATGTTCGACGAGGCGAGCACACTGAGGGCGTGCAGGTACGGAGCCTCGTGTTCGGAATCCACCCCGGCGGCGGTCAGCGCCGAACGGACGTCCGGGTGCTCAGCCAGGGACTCGACCACCGTGAGGATGGTGCGGTTCTTCAGGAAGGACAGCTTGCGCGTGCCGAAGTGGTAGAGCAGGGCGCCGAACGGTTCGGGCCGGATCGCCACCTGGGGGTGCAGTCGCCAGCACCCCGATGGGTCCACGGTCAGTAGACCCCGCACATGCCGTCGATCGACACCTCTTCGACCAGAGCCTCGGTCACCAGTTCGGCACCGTTCTCGACCTCGTTGCGGGTGGTGTCCATGCGCTCGTCCTCTCACCGTTTTCGCGGATTGCCGGGACAGCCCGGCGTTCGAGGGCAAGAATATGGCATCAGGTGCCGAAAATGAAAGGGTTTTGTCAATGCCAGCAGCGAACGCCCCCGGCACCGGCCGGGCGGGTCGCCGCCGGTCGACCACCCGGGACCAGATCGCCGACATCGCCCTCGACCTGTTCGCGACGTACGGGTTCAGTGAGATCAGCGTGGATGACGTCGCCCTGGCATCGGGCATCGCACGCCGGACCCTGTTCCGGTACTACCCCTCCAAGAACGCCATTCCCTGGGGCGACTTCGATGCGCACCTGCGCCACTTCGCGGCCGTGCTGGACAGCAGCGACCCCGCCGCACCGGTTCGCAGCGCGTTGCGCACCGCCCTGCTCGATTTCAACTCCGGTGACGATTTCCAGACCGAACGGCATCGGGCTCGGATGCGGCTGATCCTGGAGAACACCGAACTGCAGGCCTACTCGATGACGATGTATGCCGGCTGGCGGGCGGTGGTGGCCGACTTCGTGGCCCGGCGCACCGGCGCGAAGCCGACCGACCTGGCTCCGCAGACGATCGCCTGGCTGATGCTCGGGGTCGCGCTATCGGCCTATGAACGCTGGCTCGCCGACGACTCGGTCTCGCTTCGCGACGTCCTCGGTGCGGCGTTCGACGCGGTGGCCGGCGGACTTCCCTAACTCAGCACGTCAGCGATCGGAACGGCCGCGGCGATCTTGGCCCGGGCCTTCATCACCTTGCCGGGCATGCCGCCGCCCACCACGCCGACCAGGAGGCCGTCGCGCTCGTAGTAGGCGAGAAACCTGCGACCGTCGTCCTCGACGATGTGCACGGTGTCGGTGGCTCGCGGCTCGCCCAGGCATTGGATCTTCACGTCGTACTGGTCGCTCCAGAAGTACGGCACCGCAACAACATTCGGCACCTCCTGGTCGAGCATCGCCGCCACCAGAACCCGGACCTGGTCGGCGACATTGCTCCAGTGCTCCACCCGGGACTGGTGACCTTCGGCGTCTCGCCACGAGGACACGTCCCCCACCGCCCACACATGAGGCGGGGTCGCGCGACCCACCTCGTCGCAGAGCACTCCGCCGTCCGGCGCCAGCTCGACGCCGCTGCCGGCCAGCCAACCGGTGGCCGGCCGCGATCCGATGCCGACGACCACGAGGTCGGCGTCGATCTCCTCGCCGTCGCTGAGCAGCACCTGGCGGACGTGATCGTCACCGCGAACCTCAGCCAGACCGACCCCGGTACGGACATCGACACCTTCCGCGCGGTGCAACCGGGCGACCAGTTCACCGATCGGCTCGCCCAGCACACCAGCCAGCGGCGCAGGCTGCGGTTCGACCAGAACCACATCGACGCCGAGTCTGCGCAGGCTCGCGGCGACCTCGCAGCCGATGAATCCCGCACCGACCACCGCGGCACGGGCGGCCCGGGCGGCGTGCTGACGGAGGGCCAGCGACTCCCCGATGGTGCGCAGCACCCGGATGCCGGCCAGGTCGGGCAGCGACGGGATTCGCCTGGGCACCAGGCCGGTCGCGATGACGAGGTCGTCGTACTGCAACTCGGTGCCGTCGGCCAGCGTGACCGTCCGGGAGGCGGGGTCCGCGGCCTGCGCGGCACTGCCCAGCCGGAGCGTGATGTCGTTCTCGGCGTAGAACTCCACCGGCTTGAGCGTGACGTCGGCCAGACCCTTGTCCTCGTCCTGAAGGATCTCCTTGGACAGCGGCGGACGGTCGTAGGGCGGATGCTCCTCATCGCTGACTATGGTGATCGGGCCTGCGTATTCCGCCTTGCGCAGTTGTTCGGCGACGCGGACAGCGGCCAGCCCGCCACCGACGATCACCACACCGTTGGTGGTCATGAATCAGTACTTCATCACACCGCGATCGAGCACGATCTGCGAGCCCGACAGCAGGCCCGAATTGTCTCCGGCCAGCCACACCACGACCTCGGCGGCTTCCTCCGCGGACATGAAGTCACTTCGCTTGGCCTTCTTGGAATCCTTGACCAGCGGCTGATACGGCATCGGCGCGTAACTGTGCAGAAACGCCGGATGCGCGCCGAGGATGCCGAGCATGGCGTCGTTCTCGATCATCGGGGTGGCGATCGAGTAGGGATGGATCGAGTTGACCCGAATGCTGTACTCCCCCAACTCGATCGCCAAAGCGTTGGTCAGCGCCGTGAGTCCGTGCTTGGACGCCGAGTAATGCGCGTTGCCGGGGGTTGCCTTTATACCGCCCGCGGAGCTGACGATGATGATCGATCCACCGTTACGGGCCTCGATCATGGCCGGGATCACCGCCCGCAGGGTGCGCCACGTTCCGGTCAGGTTCGTGTCGATGACGGCATTCCATTGTTCATCGGTGAGTTCCCAGAGCCGTCCCCAGCTCAAGACTCCGGCGTTGGCCACCAGAACGTCGAGCCGGCCGAACTGCTCCATGGTGTCGGCGACGAGCGATTTGACCGCCGCGTCATCGCGGATGTCGACTTCGCGGGCCAGCACCTTGCGGCCCTCGGCCTCCACCAGGCGCACCGTCTCGGCCAGATCCGCAGGCGTCGCGGCGACGTAGGGCACGCTGTCGGACACCGGTGCGCAGATATCGCTGACCACGACATCGGCGCCCTCACGGGCCAGACGAACCGCATAGGCGCGGCCCTGGCCGCGCGCGGCTCCCGTCACGAACGCGACTCGTCCCTGCAGCATCGAAGTGGCCATGGCTGCCCAGGCTAGCAAGAGAACTGGAACGTGTTCTAGTCCGGCTTCCTACAGGTCGGCGATGATCTGCTTGCGCTTCTCGTTGTACTCGGTCTCGGAGATTCCGCCGGTCGCGTGCAAGGTCTCCAGTTGCTGCAGGCGCTGGGACACGGTCAGCGGCGGCGCGGCGGGTGTGGCGACCGGCGGCGGCGACTCGACTCCCGATAGCGAAGTCGCCGCCGCACGGCGAACGATCTCGCTGACCTGCTGGCGCACAGCGGGATTGGAGCGGATGTCGACGGCACCGGTGAGCGGGATGGCATGGGCGTGCAGAACCTGCAGGATCTCCATCAGGGCATCGGCCTGGCCGGTCAGGTCGTAGGTGGTGCGATCCTCGTCGACGGTGAACTCGGCGGGGATGACCCCGGCGACCAATGCGCTTGAGTTCCAGTCAATCTCGTAGTTCTGCGTTCCGGGCTCCACCAATACGACCACCCGGTGTCCGGTGAGGGTCTGCATCCGGGTCGGGCTGGAGACCATGGTCTGCTGATCGGTGAAAGCCGGCTGACCGGGTGGCTCGATCCGAAGATCGACCTCGATCATCTGTTGATCGTTGACGAAGACAGGGGTGTCGCCGATTCCCGTCACCCGGGCCGTCGCCAAAATCCCGTTACGGCTGAGGAACTCGTGCCGCGCCTCGGTTTTGGCACCATGGTTGGCCAGCGCCAAAGCGGCCAGGACATCAGCTGCGGTGATGAACAGGCCGGCCCAGAACATCCATTGCAGCAGCGGCCGGGCCATACTGCCCAACGCGAAATAGACCGTGAGGAAGATCGGTCCAACCAGGCCGCCACAGACAAGCACCCAACCCTGGGCCTTGAGATAGCGCTTGAACACTGTGCTCGGCTGCTTAGAACGGCAGACCGAGCAACCTGGTGATGGAGGGCAAGCCGATGCTGGGCAGTCCGATCGACGGCAATCCGATCGGAGGAAGCCCGATCGGCGGCAGTCCGATCGGCGGCGGCGGAGGCAGTAATGCCGGAATCGCTGCAATCGCCGCAGCGGCGGCCGACGCACCCAACAGCGCCTCCTCAGGCGTCGGCAGTCCGGGCAACTGAGGAGGCGGAGGCAGCGCAGGCAGAGCGCCGAGGGCGGGCAGCGCTGACAGCGCCGCCGTCACCTGCTCGGGAGTGGGCAGAGGCGGAAGCTGCGGCAGGGCGGGCAGTACGACCGGACACGGCAGCGCCGACGCGGCGGCGAACGCGGAGCTGAGTCCGCTGAAATCCACGGCCGGAGCTGCACCCGCCGCGGCCAGCGCGGGAACCGCTGCGGCGGCCGGGATGGCGGTCTGCAACTGATTGAGCAGTCCGGCACCGTTATTGGTGTAGGCGGCATAAAGAATGATGTCGCCCAACAAAATGGCGCCGGAGTTGACACCGGAGGACACCGCGCCGATCGTCGGACCGCCGATGGCGCCGGCTAGACCCGCGGCGATGGCGTCCTGCTGGCTCTGAGCGGCCGGTGCCAGCAACTCACCCCAGTCGACGGGTGGGGCCTGAGGACCGGGCGGCACCTGGAGCGGCGGCATTGGCGCCCCGCTGAGCGGGACCCCACCAAGTGGCGTCGCGCCCTGACCCGATGCCAGGCCGGGAGTGGCAGCGGTGTCGGAGTAGTTGGCGCCCAGCGCGCCGAGGAGGTCACCCGATGATGCGGGGGCCGTGGTCGTCGGAGGGGCCGAGGCAACCGTCGTCGGCGTCGAGCGCGGTTTGAGCGGGGCCGTCGGCGCCGGGGTCTGTCCCGAGAACAGCAGGAAGATGATGCCGCCGACCAGCGACAGGAGCGACGTCGCAGCAGCGCCGAGGACCACAGCACTCCGGCGCTTTCTGTCTTCCGGGGTCGTGGGCTGCAGCAGACCGCTCACTGCGGCGGTGTCCATCTGATCCTCACTTCTGTCACGCAATGCCTTGAGGCGCGCGAATAAGCTGATTCTACCACCGCCCGCCGGAGCCCCAGCAAACGAAAAACGGCACCCACCCGCAGGTGAGCGCCGCTTCTCGCGTGCTGAGAAAGGTCAGATCACTTGATGATCTTGGTAACCCGGCCGGCGCCGACGGTACGGCCACCCTCGCGGATGGCGAACCGCAGACCCTCGTCCATGGCGACGGGCTGGATCAGCTTGACGGAGATGTCGGTGTTGTCACCGGGCATCACCATCTCGGTGCCCTCGGGCAGGGTCACAACACCGGTCACGTCCGTGGTTCGGAAGTAGAACTGCGGACGGTAGTTGTTGAAGAACGGCGTGTGCCGACCGCCCTCGTCCTTGGACAGGATGTAGACGCTGCCCTCGAACTCGGTGTGCGGAGTGGTGGTGCCGGGCTTCACGACGACCTGGCCGCGCTCGACGTCCTCGCGCTTGATGCCACGAACCAGCAGACCGACGTTGTCACCGGCCTGGCCCTGGTCGAGCAGCTTGCGGAACATCTCAACACCGGTGACCGTGGTCTTGGTGGTGGTGGGACGGATGCCGACGATCTCGACCTCTTCGTTGACGTTGATCACGCCACGCTCGACACGACCGGTCACAACGGTGCCACGGCCGGTGATGGTGAAGACGTCCTCGACGGGCATCAGGAACGGCTTGTCGGTCTCGCGGACCGGGTCCGGGATGGACTCGTCGACGGCGTCCATCAGATCCTCGACGCTCTTGACCCACTTCGGGTCACCCTCGAGGGCCTTCAGCGCGGAGACCCGGATGACCGGGGCGTCCTCGTCGAAGTCCTGGGCGGCCAGCAGCTCCCGGACCTCCATCTCGACGAGCTCGAGGAGCTCCTCGTCGTCGACCATGTCGGACTTGTTCAGCGCCACCAGGATGTAGGGCACGCCGACCTGGCGGGCCAGCAGCACATGCTCGCGGGTCTGCGGCATCGGGCCGTCAGTGGCGGCGACCACCAGGATCGCGCCGTCCATCTGGGCGGCACCGGTGATCATGTTCTTGATGTAGTCAGCGTGACCGGGGGCGTCGACGTGCGCGTAGTGACGCTTGTCGGTCTGGTACTCCACGTGGGAGATGTTGATCGTGATACCGCGCTGACGCTCCTCGGGCGCGTTGTCGATCTGGTCGAACGCACGCGACTCGTTCAAATCGGGGAACTTGTCGTGCAGAACCTTGGTGATAGCCGCGGTCAGCGTCGTCTTGCCGTGGTCAACGTGACCGATGGTCCCGATGTTGACGTGCGGCTTCGTCCGCTCGAACTTCGCCTTCGCCACTTCTGTGTCCTCCTGGACTTGTTGGTGCTTTTTCTAAAGCAGTTGGTTGTTATTCAGTTGTCTTGCCGTGCAAGGACTTCGGGCTTACTGCCCGGTGGCCTTAGCGATGATTTCCTTCGACACGTTCGCCGGAACTTCGGCGTACGAGTCGAACACCATGGAGTAGTTGGCCCGGCCCTGGGTCTTCGACCGGAGGTCGCCGACGTAGCCGAACATCTCCGACAGCGGCACCTGCGCCTTGACGACGCGCGCACCGCTGCGCTCCTCCATGGCCTGGATCTGACCACGGCGGGAGTTCAGGTCGCCGATCACATCGCCCATGTAGTCCTCGGGCGTGGTGACCTCGACAGCCATGATGGGCTCGAGGATGACCGGCTGAGCCGCCGCAGCGGCCTTCTTGAGGGCCTGGGAGCCGGCGATCTTGAACGCCATTTCCGAGGAGTCGACGTCGTGGTATGCACCGTCGGTGAGAGTGACCTTCAGGTTCACCAGCGGGTAGCCGGCCAGCACGCCGTACTGCATGGCGTCCTGGGCGCCGGCGTCCACCGACGGGATGTACTCGCGGGGAACGCGGCCGCCGGTGACCTTGTTCTCGAACTCGTAGGTCGCACCGTCCTCGCCGACGAACGGCTCGAGGTTGATGAGCACCTTGGCGAACTGGCCCGAGCCGCCGGTCTGCTTCTTGTGGGTGTACTCGACGTTCTGCACGGCCTTGCGGATGGTCTCCTTGTAGGCCACCTGCGGCTTGCCGACGTTGGCCTCGACCTTGAATTCGCGGCGCATCCGGTCGACCAGGATGTCCAGGTGAAGTTCGCCCATACCGCCGATGACGGTCTGGCCGGTCTCCTGATCCAGGTGCACCTTGAAGGTCGGATCCTCTTCGGCGAGCTTCTGGATTGAGAGGCTCAGCTTCTCCTGGTCGCTCTTGGTCTTGGGCTCGATGGCGACCTCGATGACCGGGTCGGGGAAGGTCATCGACTCCAGCACGACCTGGTCGTTGGGGTCACAGAGGGTGTCACCGGTGGTGGTGTCCTTGAGTCCGATGACGGCGTAGATATGGCCGGCGCTGGCCGTCTCGACCGGGTTCTCCTTGTTGGAGTGCATCTGGAAGAGCTTGCCCAGACGCTCCTTCTTACCCTTGGTGGAGTTGACCACCTGGGCACCGGAGTCGACCTTGCCCGAGTACACCCGGACGTAGGTCAGCTTGCCGAAGAACGGGTGGGTCGCCACCTTGAACGCCAGGCCGGAGAACGGCTCGTCCACCGACGGCTTGCGGATG
>CAYFMA010000035.1:0-868 GCA_964344085.1 uncultured Mycobacterium sp. | reverse complement strand
ATCTCGACGTCCTCGTGGCCCGGCTTGTGGCCGATGGCCGGCGGAACATCCAGCGGCGAGGGCAGGTAGTCGATGACGGCGTCGAGCATGGGCTGCACGCCCTTGTTCTTGAACGCGCTGCCGCACAGCACCGGGTAGGCCGCCGAGCTGATGGTCAACTTCCGGATCGCACCCTTGATCTCCTCGACGGTGAGTTCCTCGCCGCCGAAGTACTTCTCCAGCAGAGCCTCGTCGGTCTCGGCGACCGTCTCGAGCAGCTTGGTGCGGTACTCGTCTGCCTTCTCCTGCAGTTCGGCCGGGATGTCGATGACGTCGTACTTCTCACCGAGCTTGGTCTCGCCGCGCCACACCTTGGCCTTCATCTCGACCAGATCGACGACGCCCTCGAAGTCACCCTCGGAGCCGATCGGGATCTGGATCGGAATCACGTTGGCGCCCAGGCGATCTTCCATGGTCTTCACCGAGAAGTAGAAATCCGCGCCGATCTTGTCCATCTTGTTGACGAAGCAGATGCGGGGAACGTCGTACTTGTCGGCCTGCCGCCAGACCTGCTCGGACTGCGGTTCGACGCCCTCCTTGCCGTCGAAGACGGCCACGGCACCATCGAGAACGCGGAGCGAACGCTCCACCTCAACGGTGAAGTCCACGTGACCGGGGGTGTCGATGATGTTGATCTGGTTGTCATTCCAGAAGCAGGTGGTGGCGGCGGAGGTGATGGTGATGCCGCGTTCCTGCTCCTGCTCCATCCAGTCCATCGTGGCGGCGCCGTCGTGCACCTCACCGATCTTGTAGCTGATACCGGTGTAGAAGAGGATGCGCTCGGTCGTCGTCGTCTTGCCGGCGTCGATGTGCGCCATGATGCCGATGT
>CAYFMA010000034.1:0-37356 GCA_964344085.1 uncultured Mycobacterium sp. | reverse complement strand
ACCTTCGGGTGCGACAGTTCCATGTCGTAGCGGTCCTGGTAGCGCTGGAACAGCTTGCGCTTGATCACCCAGTCGATCTCGGTGTCGACCTTGGCGAAGTCCTGGCTCTCCACCGCGTCGAGCTGACGGCCCCACAGGTCGACCACCTGCTCGAGCTGGGTGTTCGGCTCGCGGGAGGCCAGGTACTCCACCGCCCGGGCGTAGTACTCGCGCTGGATGTCCAGGGCGCTGGCCTGCCGGCCGCCGGCCAGCCGCACCGGACGCCGGCCGGTCAGATCGTGGCTGACCTCGCGGATGGCGCGGATCGGGTTGTCCAGTGAGAAGTCCCGGAACGGGATGCCTGCCTCGATCATCTCCAGCACCAGCGCACAGGTGCCCACCTTGAGCATGGTGGTCGTCTCGCTCATGTTCGAGTCGCCGACGATGACGTGCAGCCGCCGGTACTTCTCGGCGTCGGCGTGCGGCTCATCGCGGGTGTTGATGATCGGACGGCTGCGGGTGGTGGCGCTGGAGACGCCCTCCCAGATGTGCTCGGCCCGCTGCGACAGACAGAACGTGGCCGCCTTGGGGGTCTGCAGCACCTTGCCGGCCCCGCAGATCAGCTGCCGGGTGACCAGGAACGGCAGCAGCACGTCGGAGATCCGGGAGAACTCGCCGGCCCGGACGATCAGATAGTTCTCGTGGCAGCCGTACGAGTTGCCCGCGGAGTCGGTGTTGTTCTTGAACAGATAGATGTCCCCGCCGATGCCTTCGTCGGCGAGCCGCTGCTCGGCATCGACCAGCAGGTCCTCCAGCACCCGCTCACCGGCCCGGTCGTGGGTGACGAGCTGGATGAGGTTGTCGCACTCGGCGGTGGCGTACTCGGGGTGGCTGCCGACGTCGAGATAGAGCCGGGCGCCGTTGCGCAGGAAGACGTTGGAACTGCGACCCCAGGACACCACCCGCCGGAACAGATAGCGGGCCACCTCGTCCGGGGAGAGCCGCCGATGACCGTGGAAGGTGCAGGTGACGCCGAACTCCGTCTCGATGCCCATGATCCGACGCTGCACGGATTCGAGCCTACCGGCCGATGGGCGCGCGCCGGGGATTCCCGGCACAGCAAAATCCGGGGCCTGCGTTCGCCCTACGGCACGAACTGATCAGTCCGCCGTCTCCGCGGGCAGCAAGCCGTCCAACGCCGGACCGGTGATCCGGCGGAACGCCCGCCGCGGGCGGTTGGCGTCGAGGATGGCGACCTCCAGCGTCGACGGGCCGAGAACCCGCGGCTCGGCCGGCGGGGTGGCATTGCCGACATTGCTGGCGATTCCGGCACGCAGGGCGTCGACCGCGATGCGCACCGCCTCGCCCAGTTCGGCGTTCTCGGAGTACGACTGCTTGAGCGCATTGATGATCGGCTCGGTGGTGCCGCCCATCACGACGAAATGCGGCTCGTCGGCGATCGAGCCGTCGTAGGTGATCCGGTAGAGCTCCGGGGCCTTGGTCTCGCCGTAGTGCGCGACCTCCGCGACGCACAACTCGACCTCGTAGGGCTTGGCCTGTTCGGTGAAGATCGTGCCCAGGGTCTGCGCGTAGACGTTGGCCAGCTGACGGCCGGTCACATCGCGGCGGTCATAGGCGTAGCCGCGGGTGTCGGCGTATTGGATGCCGCCGCGGCGCAGGTTGTCGAACTCGTTGAACCGGCCGACCGCGGCGAAGCCCACCCGGTCGTAGATCTCGCTGATCTTCTGCAGTGAGCGCGACGGGTTCTCCGCGACGAACAGCACACCGCCGGCGTAGGCCAGCGCGACGACACTGCGGCCCCGGGCGATGCCCTTGCGCGCGAGTTCGGAGCGCTCACGCATCGCCTGTTCGGGCGAGATGAAATACGGGAAGCTCATGCGTCCGCCCGGGGCGCCTCGTTGTTCGGCCCACGACCGGGCCCGAACTCATCGGTGTTGGTGCGGACCGTGATCACCTCACGCGCCAGTGCCGCTACCCGCTCCTCCGGAACCTCCTGCGCACCCTCGGCGCCGATCAGCACCGCGGTCGGGTAGATGCCCCGGACCAGATCCGGTCCGCCGGTGGCTGAATCGTCGTCGGCGGCGTCATAGAGCGCCTCGACGGCGACCTTGAGCGCCGAATCGGCATCCGTCACACCGGGATACAGCTTCTTCATGGAGGCCTTGGCGAACAGCGAGCCCGAACCCACCGCCTGATAACCCTCGTCCTCGATATGCCAGCCGCCGGCGGCGTCGAACGAGACGATCCGGCCGGCCGCCACCGGGTTGGCGTCATCGAGGTCGTAACCGACGAGAAGCGGCAGCGCGACGAAACCCTGCAATGCCGCACCGAGATTGCCGCGCACCATGATCGCCAGCCGGTTCACCTTCCCGGCGAACGTCATCGGCACACCCTCGAGCTTCTCGTAGTGCTCGAGTTCGACGGCGTACAGGCGCGCGAATTCGACAGCGAGAGCGGCGGTTCCGGCGATGCCGGTCGCGGTGTAGTCGTCGGTGATGTACACCTTCTGCACATCGCGACCGGCGATCATGTTGCCCTGCGTGGAGCGGCGGTCGCCGGCGATGAGCACACCACCGGGATAACGCAGCGCGACGATCGTCGTTCCGTGCGGCAGCGCCTCACCCGGCGTGGGACCGGAGGCGGGAGTGCCGGCAGACGGCAGCAGTTCGGGGGCCTGGCGACGCAGGAACTCCGAGAACGACGACAGATCGACGCCGTTGGAGGGGGAACCGGTCAGTGGTGAATTGAAAGCCAGACGATCAGGGGGATACCCGGTCACTGGCCGCCCTTTTGGACATACGCCCGCACGAAGTCCTCGGCGTTCTCCTCGAGCACGTCGTCGATCTCGTCCAGCAGATCGTCGGTCTCCTCGGCGAGCTTGTCGCGACGCTCCTGGCCGGCAGCGGCGTTACCGGAGAGGTCGTCGTCCTCGCCGCCTCCACCGCCGCGCTTGGTCTGTTCCTGAGCCATCGCTGCCTCCCGCTCTCATCGGCGACTGCCAATGGTCTCCACAGTACCGTCCGAGCCCTGCCGGTCCCGTCAGGTCGTCAGTTGTTCCACCAGTTCGGCGGCGCTGTCGACCGAGTCCAGGAGGGCCCCGACATGGGCCTTACTCCCGCGCAGCGGCTCCAGGGTCGGGATTCGCACCAGCGCGTCACCGCCGAGGTCGAAGATCACCGAGTCCCAGCTGGCGGCGGCGATATCGGCGCCGAACCGGCGCAGGCACTCACCGCGGAAGTAGGCCCGGGTGTCGGTGGGCGGGTTTTCGACGGCGTCGAGAACCTGCTGCTCGGTGACGAGACGCTTCATCGATCCCCGGGCGACCAGCCGGTTGTACAGGCCCTTGTCCAGCCGGACATCGGAATACTGCAGGTCGACCAGCTGCAACCGGGGCGCGGACCACTGCAGGTTCTCCCGCTGCCGGAAGCCGTCCAGGATCCGCAGCTTGGCCGGCCAGTCCAGCAACTCGGCGCATTCCATCGGATCGCGCTCCAGCAAATCCAGGACGTGCGCCCAGGTCTCGACGACGTGGTTGGCCCGCGGGTCGGGGTCACGGGTCTCCAGCAGCGCGGCCACCCGCTCGAGGTAGATCCGCTGCAGGGCCAGGCCGGTGAGTTCGCGGCCGTCGGCCAGTGCGACGGTGGCCCGCAGCGACGGATCGCGGCTGATCACGTGCACGGCATGCACCGGGCGGGCCAGCATCAGGTCGGAGAGGTCGACGCCCTCCTCGATCAGATCGAGCACGAGCGACGTGGTGCCGACCTTGAGATAGGTGGAGGTCTCGGCGAGGTTCGCGTCGCCGATGATCACGTGCAGCCGCCGGTACTTGTCGGCGTCGGCGTGTGGCTCGTCGCGGGTGTTGATGATGCCGCGCTTGAGCGTGGTCTCCAGGCCGACCTCGACCTCGATGTAGTCGGCTCGCTGGGACAGCTGGAATCCGGGCTCGTCACCGGCTGTTCCGATACCGACCCGACCGGAGCCGGTGACCACCTGGCGGGACACCATGAACGGGGTGAGACCGGTGATGACGGCGGTGAACGGAGTCTGCCGGCGCATCAGGTAGTTCTCGTGGGTGCCGTAGGAGGCGCCCTTGCCGTCGACGTTGTTCTTGTAGAGCTGCAGCTTGGCCGCCCCTGGCACGCTCGCGACGTGCCGTGCCGCGGCCTCCATCACCCGCTCCCCCGCCTTGTCCCAGATCACCGCGTCCATCGGATCGGTGACCTCGGGTGCGGAGTACTCCGGGTGGGCGTGGTCGACGTACAACCGGGCGCCGTTGGTGAGGATCATGTTGGCCGCGCCAACCTCGTCGGCGTCGACGATCGGCGGCGGCCCGGAGGCCCGGCTCAGATCGAATCCGCGGGCGTCGCGCAACGGGGATTCCACCTCGTAGTCCCACCGGGTGCGCTTGGCGCGCTGGATACCGACGGCCGCGGCGTAGGCCAGCACGGCCTGCGTCGAGGTGAGGATCGGATTGGCGGTCGGATCGGTCGGCGACGAGATGCCGTATTCCACCTCGGTGCCGATGATCCGTTGCATGGCACACAGCGTATCGGGCGGCCCGTTACTAGGGTGTCCTCACATGAGCCAACGGGAGACCGGGGAGCGGCAGGAGGCGGCCGAACGCTGGTTCCTCAGCCGGGGGTTGCCCGCCGTGCTGAGCCCGAAAGCTCTACTCCACCGGGTGTGGAGCAGATCAGCGCCCGCTCTCGCGGCACTGGCGGTGGTCGCACTGAACTCGCTCATCGTCGTCGCGGTTACGGGCCGGCACACCGTCGACATCACCGGCCGGCCGGATCTGCTCGAAGGCGTGGTGCTGACACTGCTCACCGCCATGCCGCCGATCGCGGCCACCGTCGGGTGGCTGGTATCCCGGATCCCCTCGCCACCGAAGCGGATCGTGGTCGCCAACCTGTCCCTTGCGGTGATCGTGCTCGGTGCGGTGTTCGGCGGTCCGGCCCGCCGGCCGGTGGGCAACGTGCTGATCTTCGGCATCGCGATCGCAGTCATCCTGCTTCTGACGGCATCGGGCATCGGTTCGATCCTGGGCTGGGCGGCGCGGATGACCCTGTCCAACCTCGCACTGGCCGGCGGGATGTTCGTCCGGGCACTGCCGGTCGTCCTGCTCACCTTCCTGGTGTTCTTCAACACCTACGTCTGGTTGATGACGTCACTGATCAGCCGCGGGCGATTGTGGTTCGGTATGAGTTTCCTGCTGCTGATCGCGGGCGCGTTCCTGATCTCCAGCACGCTGGCGGAGGTCCGCCAGATCGCCTCGACACCGACGGCGCTGTCGGGTCACTCGGTCCGGTTGGCGGGCACTCCCTTCGACGGCGTCCCCGACGCCACCGATGTGCGCGTCACCACCCCGGAACGCCTCAACGCGATCTTCGTCGTGGCGGTGACGCAGATGGTGCACGTCCTCACCGTCGCGGTCATCACCGGAGCGGTGTTCTTCGTCCTCGGCCTGATCCTGATCAGTCCGGAAGTGCTGGACGCGTGGACCCGGGGCACCGGTAGCCCCGACGGTCAGCTGTTCGGGATGACGTTGCCCATCCCGGATTCCCTGATTCAGACCACCATGCTGTTGAGTGCGATCACGTTCATGTACCTGGCCGCCAAAGCCGTCACCGACGCGGAGTACCGCTCTCAGTTCCTCGATCCCGTCATCGACGATGTGCGATTGAACATCGTCGCCTTGGGCCGTTACCGGTCGATGCAATGATGGGCGCTATGGCGTCCCAGGATGTGTTCGAGAAGCGTTACGGCGAGATCCTGCTGGTACGGATGGGCGAACACGGTCCGGAGGCGACCGTCTACAACACCTTTCCGCTCAACGACTGCCCCGCGCAGTTGTGGGATGCGCTCGACGCCACCGCGATCGCCGAGGAGCACGGTGCGGTGGCCGCGATGCTCAACGGCCCGCGGTACTGGCTGATGAGTCAGATCGGCAAGCGCGCGGGCGAACCGCAACCCACTGCGGTGTTCGGCGGAATCGAGATGATCGAACAGGCGACCGTGCAGATGTCGTCGAACAATCCCGCGCCGTACTCGGAGAACAAGGTCGACCGCAGGGCGGTGTTCACCTTCGCCGCGGGCCGTCCGGTGTTCGAACTCGTCGACCCGGGCGGACGTCGCTGGGTGATGCAGACCTGGAGCCAGGTCGTCGACGAGAACCTGACCATCGGGGATCTGCCCGGACTGGGCGCCCGCCTGCATCTGCCCGACGGATGGCGTTACGAAACCCGCACGCTCACAGAGCCTTTGGTGGTCGACACGACGGAGACCGTCGCGCACGTGATGCAGGACGAGTTGACGAACAGCTACTCGCTGCAGTCCTAGAGGTACTGCCCCAGGTTCGACTCGGTGTCGATGGCCCGGCTCGCGCTGCTGCTCTTACCGGTGACCAGCGTGCGGATGTAGACGATCCGCTCGCCCTTCTTGCCCGAGATCCGCGCCCAGTCGTCGGGGTTGGTGGTGTTGGGCAGATCCTCGTTCTCGGCGAACTCGTCGACGATGGAGTCCAGCAGGTGCTGGATGCGCAGACCCTTCTGCCCGGTCTCCAGCACCGACTTGATCGCGTACTTCTTGGCCCTGTCGACGACGTTCTGAATCATCGCGCCGGAGTTGAAGTCCTTGAAGTACATGACCTCCTTGTCACCGTTGGCGTAGGTGACCTCCAGGAAGCGGTTGTCGTCGATCTCGGCGTACATCCGCTCGACGACCTTCTCGATCATCACCTTGATGCACTGTCCCCGGTCGCCACCGAACTCGGCGAGGTCGTCTGAATGCACCGGCAGGTTCTCGGTGAGGTACTTGGAGAAGATGTCCTGCGCCGCTTCGGCATCCGGGCGCTCGATCTTGATCTTCACGTCGAGGCGCCCGGGCCGCAGGATCGCCGGGTCGATCATGTCCTCGCGGTTGGAGGCGCCGATGACGATGACGTTCTCCAAGCCCTCGACGCCGTCGATCTCAGACAGCAACTGTGGCACGACGGTGGTCTCCACGTCCGAACTGACACCGGTGCCGCGGGTACGGAAGATCGAGTCCATCTCATCGAAGAACACGATCACCGGGGTGCCTTCGGAGGCCTTCTCCCGGGCCCGCTGGAAGATCAGCCGGATGTGACGCTCGGTCTCGCCGACGAACTTGTTGAGCAGCTCGGGGCCCTTGATGTTGAGGAAGTAGCTCTTGGCCTCGCGGGCGTCGTCGCCGCGAACCTCGGCGATCTTCTTCGCCAGCGAGTTGGCCACGGCCTTGGCGATCAGTGTCTTGCCGCAACCGGGCGGACCGTAGAGCAGCACGCCCTTGGGCGGGCGCAGCGAGTACTCGCGGTACAGCTCCTTGTGCAGGAACGGCAGTTCCACCGCGTCGCGGATCTGCTCGATCTGCCGGGTCAGGCCCCCGATGTCGCTGTAGGCGACGTCGGGCACCTCCTCGAGAACCAGATCCTCGACCTCGGCCTTGGGGATCCTCTCGAAGGCGTAGCCGGCCTTGCTGTCGACCAGCAGCGAGTCACCGGGGCGCAGCTTGCGGGGCCGCAGATCATCCTCAAGCGCCTCGGCGACTTCGGGATCCATATCCTCGACCGCCACCAACGGCTCGGCCAGCCAGACGATGCGCTCCTCGTCGGCGTGACCGACCACCAGGGCTCGGTGCCCGTCGGCCAGCACCTCACGAAGCGTGCTGATCTCGCCGACCGCCTCGAAATTGCCGGCCTCGACCACCGTGAGCGCCTCGTTGAGCCGGACCGTCTGGCCCTTTTTGAGCGACTTGGTGTCGATATTGGGTGAGCAGGTGAGCCGCATCTTGCGCCCGGAGGTGAAGACGTCGACGGTCTCGTCGTCGTGAGCACCCAGCAGCACGCCGTAACCGCTCGGCGGCTGGCCGAGGCGGTCGACCTCCTCGCGCAGTGCCAGCAGTTGCTGACGGGCGTCCTTGAGGGTGTCCATGAGCTTGGCGTTGCGTGAGGCCAGCGAGTCGATCCGGGCCTCCAACTGCTGGACCTCGCGGGTGGTCCGCTGAGGCCCCACCGAATTCTGCAGCTGTTCGCGCAGCGACGCCGCTTCCCGGCGCAGCCGTTCGACCTCGGCTGTCTCGTCCTCGCCGTGGCCGCCGAAAGCCTCAGAACGATGTGACTCAGTCATATACGGCTCCTTCCGCGCACCGGTGTCGGTGCGGTTGGATACCCCAACGCTACCGGCGATTAGACCAGAGTGGGCGTCAGGACAATTTCGACACCCTGACAACGCTGTTAACCTCTTCGGAGGTTCGGGCCGATCGAGAGGACAGCCGTGACCCAGAAACTCCTCGCCACGTGCATGGCAGCAGCCGCAATCGCCGGTGGCGCCGCCGCGGCGGTGAGCGCTGCGCTGCCCGCCTCACCTGCGATCGTTCCGGTGGTGTTCGGCGCGCCGCTGCCGCTGGACCCGGCCGCCGACCTGCCCACCGCCGATCAGCTCACCGGAGTTCTGGGTGCGCTGGCCGACCCGAGCGTGCCGTTCGCGGCCAAGGGATACCTGGTCGAGGGCGGGATCGGCCGGATCGAGGCGCGGGCCGCCGACGGTCTGATGCAGAAGGCGATCGCCAAGGGGCAACTGCCGCTCACCTTCGCGGTGAGCAACATCGCGCCGGCCGGCCCGGGGGCGGCCAGCGCCAATGTCACCGCGACCGGACCGTCGATGCCACCGACCACCAAGAACATCACCTTCGTCGACCAGGGCGGGTGGAAGATCTCCCGCCAGTCGGCGTCCGCGGTGCTGGCGCTGTTCAACTCCTAGAACCGGATGCGATCCGGCCTGGCCGCACCCGGCCCCACCGTCCTGGCGGTGGCAGGGTTGGTGCTGGCGGGATGCACGGGCCTGGGCGCGACGCCCCAGACGGCGACGGCGCCGCCGCTGCCCCAGATATCGAGTGCGACCGTGGCCGAGTCCGGTCCCCTGCCGGCCCCGGAGGCACTGGCGGAGGTGATGAACCGGCTCGCCGATCCGGCGGTTCCGGGCATCGACAAGCTGCCGATGGTCCAGAAATCAGCGCCGTCCGATGCCGCGATCCTCGACCAGTTCAGCGCCGCCCTGCGCGACGGCGGCTTCAGCCCCGCCGTCTTCAAGGTGACCGATGTGCGTTGGGCCGATCAGCCCGGCGGCGTCATCGCCACCGTCACGGTCAGCACAACCAACCCGGTCAATACCGGAGAGTTCTCCTTCCCGATGGAGTTCCTTGCCGGCCCCGGCGGTTGGCAGCTCACCCGGGACACGGCAGAGATGCTGCTGGCGTTCGGCAACGCGCGGGTTCCGGGTCGCTGAAAATTGGCCGCCAGCATCCTGATATCCGGGCCCGGCCCCTGGCAGTGGGGCGATTTCCTGCGCAAGGCGCTGACCCTCGACTTCCCGGAGGTCGCGGGCGTCACCCAGGTCAGCGCCAGCCTCGACGGCTGGGCGGTGGAGGTCACGCTGCCGGATTCCGCTGACGTCGAGGCGTTCGTCGCGCGGCTGGAGCGTTACCTGGGCGCCGAACCCGACCCGTGGGACGTCAACATCAACGTCACTGAGGGCGGCGGCGACTAACTCTCGGCGGCGGGAATCTGCCGCTTCTTGCGCAGCGGGGTCGGTGTCACGGTGTCCGGCGCCAGTCGCCGCGCGGAGATCAGGAAAGCAGTGTGGCCGCGCATGCTGTGCTGGGGGCGAACCGCCAGGCCGACCACATCCCAGCCGCGCTGCAGGGTCTCCCAGGACCGCGGTTCGGTCCAGCACTTCTGCTCACGCAGCGCCTCCACCGCGCGCGACAACTGGGTCACCGTCGCGACGTAGATGATGAGCACTCCGCCGGGCAGCAGCACGCGGGCCACCGCATCGAGAACCTCCCACGGTGCGAGCATGTCGAGCACGACCCGGTCGACCGACGCGTCGGCGAGATCGGTGCCGGCCAGATCGCCGAGAACCAGCTTCCAGTTCTCCGGCTCGGCGCCGAAGAAGGTCGCGACATTGCGCCTGGCGTGTTCGGCGTGATCGTCGCGGATCTCGTAGGAGATGACCTCACCTGCCGGGCCCACCGCGCGCAGCAGCGAACAGGTCAGGGCTCCTGATCCGGCGCCGGCCTCCAACACCCGGGCACCCGGGAAGACATCGCCCTCGTGGATGATCTGCGCGGCGTCCTTGGGGTAGATCACCTGGGCGCCACGCGGCATCGACATCACGTAGTCCACCAGCAGCGGACGCAGCACCAGGAAGGCGTCCCCGTTGGTGGCCTTGACCACACAGCCCTCCGGTGAGCCGATCACCGCGTCGTGGCTGACGATGCCGCGATGGGTGTGGAACTCCCCGCCGGCCTTCAGGATCATCGTGTAGTGACGACCCTTGGCGTCAGTCAACTGGACCCGATCACCGATGGCGAAGGGGCCGGTTCGGCGCGGGGTGTCCGGCGGGCTCACAGCCGTTCAGCCTAGGCTCGCCACCATGACAGTGGGCGCACCCGGGTGCTTCTACCACCGCCTCGGCGAGGTTGACGGCCTCTCGCGGTTCAGTTCCACCGACTTCACGCGCAGTAACTGGAACCGCGAAATCCAGCATGGCTCACCGCCTTTGGCGTTGCTCACCAAGACTGTCGAGGAAGCTCTGGCACCCGGGATGCGACTCGGGCGGCTCAGCATGGATCTCCTCGGCGCGGTGCCGGTCAGCGAGATCGGGGTGCGCGTCTGGACCGAACGCCCGGGCCGGCGGATCTGCCTGATGGCCGCCGAGATGACCGACTCGTCGGGCCGCGCGGTGGCGCGACTCTCCGCGTGGGCGCTGACCTTCTCCGATACCTCTGACGTCGCCACCGACCGTCATCCGCCCCTCATCGAAGGCCGGACCGCTGCGCTGGAGTGGACCTGGCCGGAGTCGACGGGGTACCTCGAGGCGGTGCAGTTTCGACCTCAGCACGGCGAGTCGGCGGGTGCGACTGTCTACTGGATGCGGCCACTGGCCGGACTGGTCGACGATGAGCCGACAACCGCACTGCAACGGCTGACCATGGTCGTCGACAGCGCCAACGGGATCGGCGGCGTTCTCGATCCGGAGCGCTTCGTCTACATGAACACCGATACCACGTTGCATCTGCACCGGTTGCCGTCCGGTGCGGACTTCGGGGTGCGGGCGCGCGGATCAATCGGTCCGGACGGGATCGGCGTCACCACCGCGGAGATCTTCGACGCGAACGGATTCATCGGAACGAGCGCACAGACACTGCTGGTGCAAAGTCGCTGAAAAGCCGAACCTGACTACAGCACGCTGGTGAGGTAGGCGACCGCCACACCGAGACCGGCGGCGAAGATGTCCTCCCCTATCGCGACCGGCCGGTCCTTGCCGCCGTTGGCGGCGACCAATCCGGTGCGCGCCGCGTAACCGCCGACGGTGCCGAGCACCGCGCCGATCATGCCCGCGCCCAGGCTGCCCCACTTGTAACCCCAGGTGGTGCCGAGCACCGCACCGGAGAAGGCGCCGGTGATGATGCGGGCGAGGAACTGCGGGGCGGTCTTGCGGCTCGGCATGGACTCCATCTGATCGCTGATCAGCTCGACGACCGCAAGCACGGTCAGCGCCGCGACGGTGATCCAGTGCCCCATCCAGGACGCCCAGGTGCCGGACAGGTTGATCCAGTGCAGAAAAGCGGCCCACGCGACCACCGCGGGCGCGGTGAACGTCCGCAAGCCTGCGACCACTCCGATCAGCAGGGCCAGCAGAAGTACGAGCGCGTGGGTCATGGGACCGGACGCTAGCACGTCAGAAGCGGCAGAACCGGACGTCGGAGGCCAGGATGGCCTTGGCGCCGATGGCGGCGAGTTCGTCCATGATCGCGTTGACCTGGCGTCGGGGCACCAGCGCGCGCACCGCCACCCACTCCGGGTCGGCCAGCGGCGCGATGGTCGGCGATTCCAGTCCGGGAGTGATCGCGACGGCCTGTTCCACCACTGCGCGCGGGCAGTCGTAGTCCAGCATCAGGTACTGCTGACCGAAGACGACACCCTGGACGCGGGCCGCCAACTGATCCCGCGCGGCACTGTTGGGGTCCTCGCCGTCGTCGCCTCTTCCCGGCGCCCGTTCGATGAGCACCGCCTCGGAATCGCACAGCGGCTCACCGAAGGCCGCCATACCGTGCAGGGCCAGCGTTCGTCCGGAACCGACGACGTCGGCGATTGCGTCTGCGACGCCGAGCTGCACCGAGATCTCCACCGCACCGTCGAGGCGGATGATGGTGGCCTGAATTCCCTTGGCCTCCAGATCCTTTCGGACCAGGTTCGGATACGCCGACGCGATCCGCTTACCGGCCAGATCGCCCACCGTCCAGGATCGCCCGGCCGGTGCGGCGTAGCGGAATGTCGACGAACCGAATCCCAGCGCCAGCCGCTCACGCACCGGCGCGTCGGACTCGGCCGCCAGATCGCGGCCGGTGATACCGAAATCAAGCTGGCCCGAACCGACGTAGATGGCGATGTCCTTGGGACGGAGGAAGAAGAACTCGACGCCGTTGACCGGATCGATGACGGTGAGATCCTTGGGGTCGGTGCGACGGCGGTAGCCGGCCTCGGACAGGATCTCGGCGGCAGGTTCGGACAGCGCGCCCTTGTTGGGCACCGCGACTCGCAACATGGGATCCCTACAGCTTCCGGTAGACGTCGTCGAGACCCAGACCGCGGGCGATCATCAGGACCTGAGTCCAGTACAGCAACTGGCTGATCTCCTCGGCCAGCGCCTCGTCGGTCTCGTGTTCGGCGGCCAGCCAGACCTCGCCGGCCTCTTCCAGGATCTTCTTGCCGAGGGTGTGCACGCCGGCGTCCAGGGCGGCGACGGTGGCACTGCCGGCCGGACGGGTGCGGGCCCGATCACCCAACTCGGCGAACAACTCCTCGAAGGTCTTCACGGCCTGCGATTGTTCCACGCGGGCCGCCACCGGGTCACATGGGTTTCCCTTACCCGGCGCGGCGGACCCCGTGCTCGAGCAGGGCGTCCAGCTGACCGAGCATGCGGTCGGCCCGCACCCGGTCGGGGTGCAACCGGCGGCTCACCTGGAAGGCCGCCCCCCACAGGACGCCGGTCAGGGTGTCGGTCAGCGCATCGGTGTCGGCGTCGGAACCGAGTTCGCCACGCTCGATGGCCGAGGCCACCGAGTCCCGGACGAACCGTTCGATGATCATCGCGGGATCTCGCTCGGCGGGCATCTGCCGCGCCTCCATGGCCGAGTGCACCAGAAACCCGGCCAATGCGGGATCGGCGTCCGGGCCGCGGAACGCGACCCGGATGAATTCCAGAACCTGATCACCCAGGGTCGGCTCCACCTCGGCGGCGCGCACCGCTTCCAGGACGGTCTCGCCCGCCCAGCTCATCACTTCGTCGTACAGGACGGACTTGCTCGGGAAGTAGATGTTGATGGCCGGACGGGTCAGCCCGATCTCCACCGCGATCGCCTGGAACGTCGCGGCCTCGTAGCCCGACTCGGCGAAAATCCGCCGGGCGGCCTGAAGAATCCGCTCGCGGGTCACCGCGGCATCGCTGGCAGGCGGACGCCCCCGGCGCCGTCCAGGGGACCGCGGGATGTCGGTCATGGACTCTGACTTCCCGGTCGGGCACCGATCAAAACGTCACGTCAGGGCTGGAGTTCCCGGTAGATCTCCCGTAGGCCCGCAACATCGACGTCGGTCAGGGAGCTGATGTGCCGGCGCCTGGCGCTGAGCGGTACCTCCACATCGTTGGGCACCACCAGAACCGGGCACCCGGCGTCCTCGGCGGACATCGCACCGGTGACCGAGTCCTCGATGGCCAGACATTGCGCGGGATCGAAACCGAGCAACGCGGCGGCCCGGCGGTAGGGGTCCGGGGCCGGCTTGCCGTTGGGCACCTCGTCACCGCAGACACTGACGGAGAAGTAGTGCCGGCCGATGCTGTCCAGCGCGCGCTCGGCCAGACCGCGCCGGGTGTTGGTCACCAGTGCCATCGGCACCCCGGCGTCGTGCAACGCGTCGAGCAGTTCCCGTGCGCCGTCACACCAGGGCAGCCCGGCGTCGAACAGTTCACCGGTGATGACGTGCAGCCAGTCCGCGGTGGCGGCCATATCGGCCGGGTCCTGCTCGAGTCCGAGATCGGTGTAGACGATGCGCATGACGCCTTCGGCCGAGCCGCCCACCGTCGCCTCGCGGACCTCCGGTGTGATCTCAGCGCCGAATTTGGCGTAGAGCTGCTGCATGGCGATGTCCCAGAGTTTCTCGGAGTCCACCAGCGTGCCGTCCATGTCGAACAGCACCGCTCTCATGGCGGCGATTGTGTCAGACCCCGGTGTGATGCTGATGCCATGTCCTTGATCGCGACTCCGACGGAACGGCTGGCGGCCCTGTTCGACCAGCTTTCGGAGTTGGCGGGTCAGCGCAACGCGATCGACGGCCGCATCGTCGATATCGTCGCCGAGATCGATCGCGACGAACTGTGGGGTGCAACCGGCGCCCGCTCGGTGGCCGCGCTGGTCGCCTGGAAGACCGGCACGTCGCGCAGTAATGCCGATGCGATCGCGACCGTGGCACACCGGTTGGAATCGTTCCCCCGCTGCGCCCAGGGCATGCGGGAGGGTCGTCTGTCACTGGATCAGGTCGGCGTGATCGCGTCCCGGGCGGGTGACGGATCCGACGAGCACTACGCGGCGCTGGCCGGCGTCGCCACGGTCAGCCAACTGCGCACGGCGATCAGCCTGGAACCGCGACCCGAACCCGGTCCCCGGCCCGGCCCGCAGCCGTCGATCACCAAGACCGCCGGCGCCGACTTCGACCTCTGGCGGATCACCCTGCCGCATATCGAGTCGGCGAAGTTCGAGGCCGCGCTTCAGTCACATCATGATGCGCTCATCGCCGAGTGGAAGACCCACGAAAACTCCGCAGAGAAATCCCCCATGCCGACGAACGCCGACGCTTTCCTGCGGCTGGTCGAGACCGGATGGGACCTCGAGGCACTGCGCCGGCCGCACGCGCACCACACCACCGTGGTGCTGCACCTCGATGTCGAGCAACGGGCTGCCGCACTGCATCTCGGCCCGGTACTCACCGATTCCGAGCGGCGGTATCTGACCTGTGATGCGACCTGCGAGGTCTGGTTCGAACGCGACGGCGAGGTGATCGGCAGTGGCCGGTCCACCCGCACGATCAGCCGCCGACTGCGCCGCGCGCTCGAGCACCGGGACCGCACCTGTGTCGTCCCCGGTTGCGCCGCCAACCGCGGCCTGCACGCGCATCACATCCGGCACTGGGAAGACGGCGGCACAACCGAACTCGACAACCTGGTGCTGCTATGTCCGTATCACCACCGCCTACATCATCGCGGTGTCATCATCATCACCGGGCCGGCCGGCCGGCTCCTCGTGACCGACAGCGAGGGCGACGAACTGCACCCGGGATCGCTGGCCTGCCCGCCCAGCGGCCCGCCTCCGGCCGTGGCGCCCTATCCGGGACCGACGGGCGAACGAGCGGACTGGTGGTGGTACCAGCCGTTCCAGCCACAAGCGCCGCCGGCGCTCAACTGATCGTCAGTCCTCCGGGTTGTACCCGAGATTCGGCGCCAGCCAGCGCTCCGCCTCCTGCAGCGTCCAGCCCTTGCGCCGCGCGTAATCGGCGACCTGATCCTGGGCCAGCCGGCCGACGACGAAGTACTGCGACTGCGGATGTGAGAAGTACCAGCCGCTGACAGCGGCGCCGGGCCACATCGCCATCGACTCGGTCAACTCGATACCGGTGCGCTCGGTTACGTCCAGCAAGCCGAAAAGCGTCGCCTTCTCGGTGTGTTCCGGGCAGGCCGGGTAGCCGGGGGCCGGACGGATACCGACGTAACGCTCACCGATGAGTTCGTCGTTGTCCAGGGCCTCATCAGGCTGGTATCCCCAGAACTCGGTGCGGACCCGCTGATGCATCCGTTCGGCGAACGCCTCGGCGAGACGGTCGGCGATGGACTCCAGCAGGATCGCGCTGTAGTCGTCGTTGACCGCCTTGAACTCGGCCACCTTCTCCGCACTGCCGAGTCCGGCCGTCACCGCGAAGGCGCCGACGTAATCGGCCAGTCCGCTGCCCTTGGGCGCGATGAAATCGCCCAGCGACTTGTTCGGGACACCGTCCCGGTGCTCACCCTGCTGACGCAGATTGCGCAACGTGGCGATGACGTCGGTCCGGGTCTCGTCGGTGTAGACCTCGATATCGTCGCCGACCGCGTTGGCCGGGAAGAAACCGACGACGCCGTTGGCCGTCAGCCACTTCTCCTTGATGGCGGTGTCGAGCATCGCCTGGGCGTCGTCGTACAACTTGCGGGCGGCTTCGCCCGATGCGGGATTGTTGAGGATGTCGGGGAACCGGCCCTTCATCTCCCAGGCGTTGAAGAAGGGCTGCCAGTCGATGTACTCGCGCAATTCCGACAGGTCGTAATCGGTGAACGTCCGCACACCCACACCCTGTGCGGGCACCGGCGGCGTGTAGTCGTCCCAGGAGATCGGCGTGCGGTTGGCGCGCGCCTTCTCCAGGGTCAGCATCGGCCGGTCGCTCTTCTGGGAGTGCCGTTCGCGCAGCGAGGCGTAGTCCTTGTCGGTGGCCTCCAACAAAGCCGGACGCTGTTTGTCGTCGAGCAGTGCGGCCGCGACCGGCACCGACCGGGAGGCATCCTTGACCCAGACCACCGGACCGTTGCGCCGCGGAGCGATCTTCACCGCGGTGTGCGCGCGCGAGGTGGTGGCTCCACCGATCAGCAGTGGGATCTGCAGACCCTGGCGTTCCATCTCGACGGCGACGTTGACCATCTCGTCCAGCGACGGGGTGATCAGACCGGAGAGTCCGATGATGTCGGCGTTGTATTCCTTGGCGGCATCGAGGATCTTCTGAGCGGGCACCATCACGCCGAGGTCGATCACGGTGTAGTTGTTGCACTGCAGCACGACCCCGACGATGTTCTTGCCGATGTCGTGAACATCGCCCTTCACCGTCGCCATGATGATCGTGCCGTTGGTGGACGCGGCCTCCCCGGGCGTCTGCTCGGCCTCGATGTAAGGCAGCAGGTAAGCCACCGCCTTCTTCATCACCCGGGCCGACTTCACCACCTGGGGAAGGAACATCTTGCCGGCGCCGAAGAGATCGCCGACGACGTTCATCCCGTCCATCAGTGGGCCCTCGATCACCTCGATCGGCCGGCCGCCGGCCGCGGCGATCTCAGCCCGTAATTCCTCGGTGTCGTCGTCGACATGGGCGTCGATGCCCTTGACCAAGGCATGCGTGATCCGCTCGCGCACCGGCAGCGATCGCCACTCGGCTGCCGCCGGGTCCTCCCCCTTGTCGGTGCTGTTGAACTTCTCGGCGATCTCCAGCAGACGTTCACCGGCATCCGGGCGACGGTTGAGCACGACGTCCTCGATGCGGTCCCGCAACTCGGGGTCGATCGAGTCGTACGGCACCAGCGCGCCGGCATTGACGATGCCCATGTCCAATCCGGCCTTGATGGCGTGGAACAGGAACACCGCATGGATGGCCTCGCGGACGGGATTGTTGCCCCGGAACGAGAACGACACATTGGAGATGCCGCCTGAGATGTGCACCCCGGGCAGGTTCTCCTTGATCCACGCACAGGCCTCGATGAAGTCGATCCCATAGCGCGCGTGCTCCTCTATACCGGTCGCCAGCGCGAAGCAGTTCGGGTCGAAGATGATGTCCTCGGCGGGAAAGCCGACCTCCTCGGTGAGGATCCGGTAGGCACGCCCGGAGATCTCCTTGCGGCGCTCGAGGTTGTCGGCCTGACCCTGCTCGTCGAAGGCCATCACGACGACTGCGGCGCCGAACTTGCGGCACAGTCGCGCCTCGCGGACGAACTTCTCCTCGCCCTCCTTCAAGGAGATCGAGTTGACGATCGGCTTGCCCTGCACGTTCTTCAGGCCGGTTTCGATGACCTCCCACTTGGAGGAGTCGATCATCACCGGGACGCGGCTGATATCGGGTTCGGCCGCGATCAGTTTGGTGAACCGGTCCATCGCGGCGACGCCGTCGATCATGCCCTCGTCCATGTTGATGTCGATGACCTGCGCACCGACCTCGACCTGTTGCAGAGCAACCGACAGCGCGGTGTCGTAGTCCTCGGCCTTGATCAGGTTGCGGAACCGGGCCGAGCCGGTGATGTTGGTGCGCTCTCCGATGTTGACGAACAGCGACTCGTCGGTGATGTTGAGCGGCTCCAGACCGGCCAGCCGGGTGGCCACCGGAATCTCCGGTACCTTGCGCGGTGACTTGCCCTCGACGATCTTTGCGATCTCGGCGATGTGTTCCGGTGTCGTGCCACAGCAGCCACCCACGAGATTGACCAGACCCGCACCGACGAAATCGCCGATGTACCCGGCCTGACAGGTTGGGGATTCGTCGTACTCACCGAAGGCGTTGGGCAGGCCCGCGTTCGGATAGCAGGAGACGAAAGTGTCTGCGATACGAGACATCTCGGCGATGTAGGGTCGCATCTCCGGAGCACCGAGCGCACAGTTCAGGCCGACCGCGATCGGCTTGGCGTGCCGGATCGAGTTCCAGAAGGCCTCGGTGACCTGACCGGACAACGTCCGCCCGGACGCGTCGGTGATGGTGCCCGAGATGATCACCGGCCAGCGGCGGCCGCGCTCCTCGAAGAGCGTCTCGATGGCGAACACCGCGGCCTTGGCGTTCAGCGTGTCGAAGATCGTCTCGACGATCAGGATGTCCGCACCGCCGTCGATGAGTCCGCCGGCGGCTTCGAAATACGCGTCGACGAGCTGGTCGTAGGAGACGTTGCGGGCGCCGGGATCGTTGACGTCCGGCGAGATGGACGCGGTGCGGGTCGTCGGCCCCAGCGCCCCGGCGACATAACGGGGCCACGACGGCGTGCTCATCTCGTCGGCGACCTTGCGGGCCAGCGCGGCACCGGCGCGGTTCAGCTCGTAGCTCAGGTCCTCCATGCCGTAGTCCGACAGCGAGACCGCATTGGCGTTGAAGGTGTTGGTCTCCAGGATGTCGGCGCCTGCTTGCAGGTACTCGCGGTGAATGCCCTCGATGATGTGCGGCTGGGTCAGTGTGAGCAGATCGTTGTTGCCCACCAGATCGGTCGGCCAGTCCTTGAACCGATCGCCGCGGTAGCCGGCCTCGTCCGGCCGGTCCCGCTGGATCGCCGTGCCCATCGCGCCGTCGATCACCATGATCCGCTCGCGCAGGGTCGCGGCGAGTTCATCGGTGCAGTCAGGTCGGATGTTGGGCGGGTTCGAGGCGCTCACACACGTTCCTTCCGTATCGGAAGGCGTCCTTGACTCTGCCGAGCGTGGCGGATACCCGGAGGATCAGGCCTCCAGAGACACCCGTTGCAACGCCTCTCGACCCCCCGGAGTCTACCGTCGGCGACGGGCCGGTCTTATGCGGCTCATCGAAGCCGGGCAGGGCTTAGTCTGGTCGTGTGACGTCGCGGACCTTCGGCAGCAAAGACGGCCCCGACCTGCCTGAACTCCAGAACACGATCATCGTGGCAGCGTTCGAGGGCTGGAACGACGCGGGAGACGCGGCCAGTGACGCCCTGGAACACCTCGACGCCATCTGGGAAGCACAGCCGATCATCGAGATCGACGACGAGTCCTACTACGACTATCAAGTCAACCGGCCGGTGATCCGGCAGGTCGACGGGGTCACCCGGGAACTGGTGTGGCCGTCGATGCAGATCTCGCACTGCCGGCCTCCCGGTGCGGATCGCGACATCGTGCTGATGCACGGGGTCGAACCCAACATGCGCTGGCGCAGTTTCTGTGCCGAACTGCTGGCCATCGCCGACAAACTCAACGTCGACACCGTCGTCATCCTCGGCGCACTGCTGGCCGACACTCCGCACACCCGCCCGGTGCCGGTGTCCGGCGCCGCCTACTCACCGGAGTCGGCGAAGTTCTTCGGTCTTCAGGAGTCCCGCTACGAAGGTCCGACCGGAATCGCCGGAGTGTTTCAGGACGCCTGCGTGGCGGCCGGCATCCCGGCGGTGACGTTCTGGGCGGCGGTCCCGCATTACGTCTCCCAACCGCCGAACCCGAAAGCGACGGTGGCCCTGCTGCGCCGGGTCGAGGAGGTCCTCGACATCGAAGTGCCGCTGGCCGATCTGCCGGCCCAGGCCGAAGAGTGGGAACAGGCCGTCTCCGAGATGACCGCCGAGGACGAGGAGATCGCCGACTACGTCGCCGGCCTCGAACAGCGGGGCGACGCCGAGGTCGACGTCAACGAAGCCCTGTCGAAGGTCGACGGTGACACCCTGGCCGCGGAGTTCGAGCGCTATCTGCGCCGCCGGGGCCCAGGCTTCCGCGGCTGAGGTGTGACCACTCGCTTACCGCTGCGTCGTCCCCTGCCTACCGGTTGGTAGGGCTGCGCTACCGTGCAGCTATGCAACTTGCCCTGAGCGACGCCGACGCGGCATTCCGCGACGAATTGCGTGAGTTCTTCACCACCAAGATCCCGGCCGAGATCCGGGAACGCGCGCGCAACGACGAGTTGCGCTTCCCCGAGGACATGATCACCACCCAGCGGATCCTGAACTCCGCCGGACTGGCGGTGCCGAACTGGCCGGTCGAGTGGGGCGGCAAGGACTGGACTCCGCTGCAGCGCCAGATCTGGGCCGACGAGATGCGACTGGCCTGCGTCCCCGAACCGCTGGCCTTCAATGCCAGCATGGTCGGTCCGGTGATCGCGCAGTTCGGCTCGCAGGAGATCAAGGAGCGATTCCTGCCGGCAACGGCCAACCTCGACATCTGGTGGTGCCAGGGCTTCTCCGAGCCGGAGGCCGGCTCGGATCTGGCGGGTCTGCGCACCACCGCGGTGCGCGACGGCGACCACTATGTGATCAACGGCCAGAAGACCTGGACCACGCTGGGCCAGTTCGCCGACTGGATCTTCCTGCTGGCCCGCACCGATCCGAACGCGCCCAAGAAGCAGGCCGGTATCTCGTTCATCCTGCTGGAGATGTCGACACCCGGGATCACGCTGCGGCCGATCAAGCTGATCGACGGCAAGTACGAAGTCAACGAGGTGTGGTTCGAGGACGTCCGCGTTCCGGTCAACCAGCTCGTCGGCGAGGAGAACGCCGGCTGGAGCTATGCGAAGTTCCTGCTGTCCAACGAGCGCACCGGTATCGCCCGGGTGGGTACCACCAAGGTGTGGCTGGCCGAGGTCAAGGAACGCGCCGCCGCGACACCACTCGGGGACGGCACACTGCTGGCCGACCCGTTGTTCGCCTCCCGGGTCGCCGAGATCGAGAGTGAACTGCTGGCACTGGAACTCACCCAGTTGCGGGTCAGCGGCGACGAGGGAACCGGCAAGCCCAACCCGGCCTCGTCGATCCTGAAACTGCGCGGCAGCCAGTTGCAGCAGGCGGTCACCGATCTGCTGGTGGAGGTCGCCGGCCCGAACGCCCTGCCGTTCGAGGCCGCCGACGCGGTCTCCCCCGGCTGGGCGCAACACGCCGCGCCGAAGTACCTGAACTACCGCAAGACCTCGATCTACGGCGGCAGCAACGAGGTCCAGCGATCCATCGTCTCCGCGACCATCCTGGGGCTCTAGGAATTTAGGACAACGAAACATGAACTTTGATCTGACCGAAGAGCAGCAGATGCTGGCCGACACCACCCGAGATGTGTTGTCCGGCTTGGACACCGAGAAACGCAACAAACTGGTGGACTCCGACCTCGGCTGGAGCCGGGAGACCTGGCAGCAGCTGGCCGAGATCGGCATCCTCGGACTGGGTTTCGACGAGGATTCCGGTCACACCGAGGTGATGGTGGTGATGACCGAGATCGGCCGGCGGCTGGCGCCCGAACCCGTGGCGGCCGCCGCCCTGATCCCCGGGGCGGTGATCGCCGCACACGGCTCGGACGAACAGCGCGCCCTGCTCGACGGCGTGGCCGCCGGGGATCGCCTACTCGCCTTCGCTCACATCGAGGACGGCCGTCGAGGTTCGGCCAGTCTGAGCACCAAGGCATCCGGGCAGGGCGACTCCTGGACCATCACCGGCCGGAAGAGCCCGGTGATCGCCGGTGACACCGCCGACGTGATCCTGGTCAGCGCCGCGCTGCCCGACGGCGGCGCCGGCCTGTTCCTGGTGGACGCATCGGCGGCCACCCGCACCGGCTACCGGACGTTCGACGGTCAGCGCGGTGCGGATGTCACGTTCGACAACGCCGCCGCCCAGCCACTGGGCGCCGGCGGTGACGCGTCAGCCGTGATCGAGGAGACGATCATCCGTTTCCAGTCCGCGCTGTGCGCCGAGGCGGTCGGGGCGATGGATGAATCACTGCGCCTGACCACCGACTACCTCAAGACCCGTAAGCAGTTCGGCGTGCCGCTCAAGACGTTCCAGACGCTGACCCAGCGGGCGGCGGATATGTACGTCTCGCTTGAGCTCGCACGCAGCATGAACTACTACGCGGCGGTGTGCGTGGCCGACGGACGGTTCGATCCGATGGCGGCGGCCCGGGCCAAGATGCAGATAGGACGATCGGGCAAACACATCGCGCAGGAGTCGATCCAGATGCACGGCGGCATCGGCGTCACCGCCGAGTACCCGATCGCGCATTACGCGGCGAGACTGACGGCGATCGATCAGACCTTCGGCTCGGCGACCGATCAGTTGCGCTATCTCAGCGGACAGGTCGGCGAGTACGGTATAGCCACGCTGTAGCCGCCGACTGAGAGGTGCGAGATGCGGGCACCCTCTTGCGCGGGATGGCTCGGCGGACTGGCCGGCGCCATCGGGATCGGAGCGGCCATCGCCGCCTGTGGGTCCGGGACGGCTTCGGCATCCCCGAGGGACACTTCAGACTCCCCCTCCAGTGCCACCGGAAGGGTCGCCGACCGGGTCGTGCGGCAAACGGGACCGATCCGTATGCGCGCGGCCCGAACCGCATCTGCTGCCGCAGATTCGGCGATCACCGGTCAGTATCCCCTCGGACCGGCCCGGCAACCGGCCACCTTGGCGGTGCCGGTCTCCGACCGGCGACGCAGCACCGCACCGGCCGCGGCGGCCCTTTTCGCCAACCGGCCACCGGTGATCTCCACGGTGGCTGTCGGCTCCGCCAACGCAACCACAGGCGCAGTGACCGCGACGGTGAGAGCCAGCGATCCCAACGGCGACAAGCTGACCTACAAAGCGACGACCTCGGCCCGGGGCACCGTCACCATCACCTCTTCGGGCGTCTTCACCTACACACCCTCGCCTGCGGCCAGACATGCCGCCTCCGCAGCAGGGGCCGGAGCGTCGCTCACGACCGACACCGTGATGATCACCGTGACCGACAGCCGCGGAGCATCGACCACCCGGGCGGTGACGGTGACGGTGAGCGCCAAGAATGGCGCGCCACTCAAACCGAAGGTCACGGTTCGCACCCCGAACGCACTGACCGGGGTGGTGACCGGAACGGTCACCACCACTGACGGGGATCAGGATCCGTTGACCTTCAGCGCTGCATCCTTCACGGGCAAGGGCACGTTGGCCATCGACACCGGCACCGGGGCGTTCACCTACACACCCACCGCAGTAGCACGCGACAACGCCGCCAAGACGGGGGCCAAGGCGACGGACAAGTCCGACACATTCACCGTCGTGATCAGCGACGGCCACGGCGGAACGACGACCTCGGCGGTGACGGTCACCATCAGCCCCGACGCCCTCATCGGAATCGGCAAGGCGGAAAAGGCGCCTGAAACCCATCTCGCCTTCGACGGTCTGGCCACCGACGCCGGCATCATCGAGGTCCAAACACATCTGGTGGTCGACCGGGTCCCACCGGTCGGCTTGAACTTCTTCGCGGTTCAGGTGGACTTCCCCAACCAGACCTGGGCGCACGGCGGACCGCAGTTCAACGACGGGGTCAGCAAGCTGGCGAACTGGGGCGGTCTGGTCGATCGTGGCGGCGGTTCGGCCGACTATGAGCAGACCGACTGGTCGAAGGATCTGCTGCTGATCGACTGCGGCGAAGACAAGCCGAACACGGTGCCGTGGAGTTGGGATACCGGGCGCGAATACATCTTGACGGTCGCCCGAGGCGAGCAGATCGTCCTGCCCGCGGGGATCAACACCGCCCACGGCAATGTGATGGTGCCGCAGCGCACCATGTGGGTCTGGAACTTCACCATCACCCCGGCAGACGGTCTGGGCGAGAGCTTCACCTCACGGCTGTTCGATTCGGCCGACCACATCGCCGGGTTCTACCTGTGGAACGAATCGGGTTACGGCTCGGCATCCGATCAGCAGCATGCGGCCTGGTCCATGCCGCTGTACCGGACGCAAGGAACCGCCGGATATCAAAGACCCACCGCCGCCTGGCGCTTCTGAGTACTAGCTGACCCTCACCAGCTTCGGCGGCTGCCAACTGCCGTCCAGAGCCTCCGGCTTGGGCCAGTAGATCCGCATGAAGATCGTGAAGGGTCCGGTGGGCGCCGGCAGCCAGTTGGCTTCCTTGTCCGCTCCGGGCGAGGAGTTCTGCACGTAGAGCGTGATACCGCCGTCGGGGTTCTTGACCAGGCCGGGCAGCATCGGCGAATTGATGACGTACCGGTTGGCCGGATTATCGACCAGCAGGCTCTCCGGCATCTTGTACATGGTCACCGACCAGAAGGCGTTGGCCGGCGGCAGTTTCCCGTCCGGGAACGTCAGCGTGTAGTTGTTCGCCCCGGACAGCGGCGCACCGTCGGAGTCGGTGGACAGCACCGGATACATCGCCTCAGCCTTGGAGTTGCCGTAGATGCCGATGACGGCGGCGGCCATCCGGTAGAGGTAGTTGCCCTTCAACTCCTCCTTGCTGCCGAAGACGTCACCGGAGGTGACCTTGCCGGTGTCGATCGCGTCCTTCTTGAATCCGTTGAACTCCGTCCAGGCGTCGGTCATTCCGTCCGCGAAGGCCTTCTGCATCTCAGGGCTGAGCTTGTCGGTGCTGAAGGTGCCGTCACCGGTCAGACCGATCGAGGCGAAGCGCGCGCGAACGTCCTTCTCCGACTCCATCACCGGGGCGTACTTGAACTGGAAGTCGAGAAGGTCGAAGAACCTGATCGAGGTCTTCTGCTCATCCGGGGTCAGCGGCACCGGCCAGTCGATCGACGGGGCGGCGGTAGGGGCGGGCTTTTTGAGGAAGGCCGACAGCGGCTGAACCTGATAACCGACCTGGACCTTCTTGACGTTCTCCAGGTCATCGGGGGTGAACAACTGGGTGCGGTAAACCACGAGTGCGAAATCGGTGTCGGCCTTGATGACGGAGTCGACGCCCTCGGGCTTGGTGCCGTTCCACCCCGGCCCGGCCAGCAGGTAGACACCGCCGCCGTTGCCGGTCGTGCGGCTGCCGACGTAGGCGAAATTCGCTGTGTATCCGTCGATGAACTGCAGCGAGTAGTAGCGGTCCTTCTCCATCGGCGGAACCAACAGAACAAGCGGCTCGGTTCGCAGATCGGCACCCAGCATGGAGTACGGCGTGTCGGAGTTCGGTGTCTGAACCGCCGTATCCGCCGGGGTGAAAACCCTTGCCACACTGTGTACTTCGTTCCAGGGCCCCTTGTACTCAGGACTGTTCGTGTTGATGAAGTAGGCATTCTGGATGCGGTAGCTGTCCACCATCGGGTAGCCGTAGACATAGGCGTCCCTGGCGATCGCCCGGGCCTGTTCCGGAGTCACCGGGCCACTGGGCGCAGACGGCACCGACGTGGTCTCGGCCGGTTTGGCCTGATCGGATCTGGCGCAACCTGCCGCGATGGCGAGCAACAGGGCCATCGCAGCGACGATCCATTTCCGCATCACGCGATCCTTTCGGTTACCTGACTCCCAGCAATGCGTCCAATGCCGTTGCCACCAAAGCCGGCGACGCCTCGTCATGACCGCCGAATTCGAGAGCGTCGGCGGCCCAGCCGTCCACCGCGGCAAGCACCTTGGGGGTGTCGAGATCATCGGCGAGATAGCGGCGCATCCGGGCGATCAGATCGGTGGCGTCCGGTCCGGCCGGCAGCGCGGTCGCGGTCCGCCAGCGCTGCAACCGGCCGGTGGCCTCGGCGAGCGCCTCGTCGCTCCAGAACCGGTCACTGCGATAGTGACCGGCCAGCAGTCCCAGCCGGATGGCCGCCGGGTCGACGCCCAGGGCGCGCAGCTTCGAGACCAGCACCAGATTGCCGCGACTCTTGGACATCTTGTGCCCGTCCCAGCCGATCATCCCGGCATGCACATAGTGCCGGGCGAACCGGCGCTCCCCGGTCGCCGACTCGGCGTGCGCGGCGGAGAACTCGTGATGCGGGAAGATCAGGTCGCTACCGCCGCCCTGCACGTCGAACCCGAAACCGATGCGGCTCAACGAGATCGCCGAGCACTCGACATGCCAACCCGGCCGGCCCGGGCCGAACGGCGAGGGCCAGTGCGGCTCGCCCGGCCGGTGGGCCCGCCACAGCAGCGCGTCGAGCGGATCGGCCTTGCCGGGCCGGTCCGGGTCTCCGCCGCGCTCGGCGAACAGCCTCAGCATGGTGTCGCGGTCGTAGTTGGACTCGTAGCCGAACTGCACGGTGGCGTCGGCGCGGTAGTACACGTCGGGGAACTCCGGGTCGTCCACCACGTAGGCGGCACCGGAGGCGAGCAGTTTCTCGATGAGTTCGACGACCTCGCCGATCGCCTCGGTGGCGCCGACGTAGTCGCGCGGCGGCAGCACCCGCAGTGCGGTCATGTCCTCGCGGAACAGTTGGGTCTCGCGGTCACCGAGTTCCCGCCAGTCCACCCCGTCGCGCGCGGCCCGCTCGAACAGCGGATCGTCGACGTCTGTGACGTTCTGCACGTAGTGCACCCGGTGGCCGTTGTCCAGCCACACCCGGTTCACCAGATCGAAGGTGAGATAGGTAGCGGCATGACCGAGATGTGTTGCGTCATAAGGGGTGATACCGCAGACATACATGGTCGCGGTGTCCCCCGGCGTGGTGGGACGGACCTGACGGTCAGCGCTGTCGTAGAGCCTCAGAGCGGGACCCCGCCCGGGCAGGTCCGGGACCTCGACTTCCGGCCAGGCGTGCATCAGCTGGCCAGCCACATCGCATCGAGGAGCAGATCGGCGACCTCGGGACGGCAGAACAACAAATCGGGCAGCCAGGGGTCGGGCTGGTTGTAGCGCAGCGGCGAGCCGTCGATTCGGGTCGCGTGCAGACCGGCGGCCTGCAGCACCCCGGCCGGGGCCGCGTTGTCCCACTCCCACTGACCGCCGGCGTGGATGTAGGCGTCGGCGTCGCCGCGCAGCACCGCCATCGCCTTGGCTCCGGCCGACCCGATCCGCAGGAACTCGATATCGAGGCGGTCGCGCAGGCGCCACAGCACCGCGGGCGGGCGGTTGGAACTGGCGGTGATCCGGATGGGTCCGCCGCGCGAGGGCGGCGGCGGCGTCACGGCGTCGCTGCGGTGCACCTCGCCGAGTGCGGGCAGGGCCACCGCCGCATCGGTGATTGCACCCTCGTCGCGGGATCCGGCGGTGCGTTGCCACAACGCCACGTGCACCGCCCAGTCCTCCCGGTGCGGCATGGAGAACTCGCGGGTGCCGTCCAGCGGATCGATGATCCACACCCGGTCGGCCTGCAGTCGTGTGAGGTCGTCGTGCGCCTCCTCCGACAGCACCGCGTCACCGGGCCGTTCGGCCCGCAACCGGCGCAGCAGCAGCGCGTTGGCGCGCACGTCACCGGCATCGCCGAGGGCGGGCGGGAAGTCGTGTCCGACCTCCTCGCGCACCGCCAGCAGCAGCCGGCCGGCCTCCTCGGCCAGATCGGCGGCCAGGGCCGCGTCGGTGCTCGTCACCCAGCCAGTATCGCTGACCGCATAACCAGCGGTGTCACGACGTCCCGACGGCTAGATTTGCCGGCATGCGGATGTTGTCTGCCCTCCCGGTCGTCGCCCTGGCGCTGGCGGGCTGCGGTTCGGCGGCGGCGTCCGATCCGCTGCTCGGCACCACCTGGCACCTGACCGGCATCACCTCGATGGCACCGGCTGAGGAACCCAACACCACGATCGCCGACCCCTCGAAGTACACGGTGACCTTCGGACCGGACGGCCGGGCCGCCTTTCAGGTGGATTGCAACCGGGGCAACGCCAGCTGGCAGGCGAGTTCCACGGCGCACGACTCGGGCACGCTGACATTCGGCCCGCTGGCACTGACCCGGATGTTCTGCCCGCAGCCCTCCGATGACACCAAGGTGGCCGCCGCGCTGGGCCGGGTCCGCGGCTACCTGATCTCCGACGGCAAGCTGCACATGTCGCTTGAGGCCGACGGTGGCGTCATGAACTGGCAGCCAGTCTCATAACCTCCGGGATGCGGCTACGCACGCCCGCTAGAACGCCGGCCAGGGCAGCGGCCTGCGCCCGTCCGGTTGGGGCATCACCGGGTCGTCGAGCAGTACGCGAACCCGATTGCGCAGCGCGGCGAGTTCGGCGGCGGTGATGTGTTCGGACAACTGCTCACCGAGATCACCGTCGAGTTGTTCATCGAGCCTGGCGACGGCTTCCATGGTGGCCTCGTCGAGGGCTTGGCCGGCCCAGCCCCACAACACCGTTCGCAGCTTGTCGTGCGTGTGCAGCGAGACCCCGTGGTCGACGCCGTACACGCGGCCGTCGACACCGGCCAGGATGTGACCACCCTTGCGGTCGGCGTTGTTGACGATCACGTCGAACACCGCGATCCGGCGCAACTGCGGATCGTCGGCATGCACCAGGGCGACTTCACTGCCCGAGTAGTCATAGGCGGTGAGCACCGAAAGGTAGCCCTGCGGTACGGCATTCGGCGGACACAGATCGACGAGGGCGGACTCGTCGGGCTGCTCCACCCACAGCTGCAGCATCCCGGGGCCGGCAGGCCCGTTGCGAATGATGGTGAGCGGCACAACATCCCAGCCCAGTGCCGCCGAGACGAGATAGGCGCCGACTTCGCGGCCGGCCAATGTGCCGTCCGGGAAGTCCCACAACGGCTGCTCACCGGCGACCGGCTTGTAGACGCACTGCACGGCCTCCCCCGGCGCCTCGGGCAGGGTGGCCTCGCAGAGGAAGGTCGCATTGCTGGCCGACCGGATCCGGCCCAGGACGGTCAGATCGCCGCTGTGCAGCGCCCGGTGTCGCGGGTCGGTTCCGGTCACGATTCGGGATCGTCCTCGGGAACGGCCAGACCCCCGCGCAGATAGCCGTTGGTGCGCACGCACAGATGGCCTTCCGGATCCAGCGGCTCGTCGCACAGCGGGCATGGTGGCCGACCCGCTGAGATCACCCGCTGTGAACGGTCGGCGAACTGCCGGGCCGCCTCCGGGGAGAGGAACACCCGCACGGCGTCGGGCCCCTCCTCGGCGTCGTCAAGGATCACCGATGCGTCGAACTCGGTGTCGCTGACCGCCAGCAGTTCCACTACGACGCTTCCGGCCTCGGCGTCCCAGCCCAGCCCCATCGTGCCAACCCGGAACTCGGCCTCGATCGGGGTGACCAGCGGGCTGAGATCGGTGACGTCGGACTCCGGTGGCAGCGGCGCACCGAACCTGCGGTTGATCTCCACCAGCAGCGCGCTGATCCGTTCGGCGAGCACGGCCACCTGTTGCTTCTCGCACAGCACCGACACCACCCGGTTGTCCTGCACCGCCTGCAGATAGAACGTTCGGTTGCCGGGTTGCCCCACCGTCCCGGCGATGAACCGGTCGGGCGTGCGGAAGACGTGGATTGAGCGGCTCATGGTCACCTCCAAACTACCGGGACAGTGCTTTTCAGTATTCGATGCCTCAGTCGGTCGAACCACCGACGGTCGCATCACCGTCTTGTTCGCCGTCGGATTTGGGTGGCGGTGCGGTGAGCGCCGATGCCAGTTGGGCGCCGGTGTGGTTGAGGTGAAGGACGAACGGCCGCACCGGGGTGTAGCGGATCACGCTCATCGATGCCGGGTCTGCGGTGATCCGCTGGAAGCTGTCCAGATGGGCGCCCAGAGCATCGGCCACCACCGCCTTGATCACATCGCCATGCGTGCAGGCGATCCACAACGCGTCGCCGCCGTGCTCCTCGGCCAGCCGGCGGTCATGCTCGCGGACGGCGGCCACCGCACGGGTCTGGACCTGCGCCAGCCCCTCTCCGGCCGGGAACACCGCCGCGCTGGGCTGCTGCTGCACCACCGACCACAGCGGCTCCTTCACCAGCTCTCCCAGCTTGCGTCCGGTCCACTCGCCGTAGTCGACCTCCGAGAGCCGATCGTCGACGAGCGGTTCCATTCCCAGTGCGACGGACAGGGGCTCCAGTGTCATCCTGCAGCGCAGCAGTGGTGAGCGGACGAGCGCCTTGATCGGCAGGCCATCGAGGCGTTCGACGAGTGCGGCCGCCTGCGCGGTGCCCTTCTCGTCGAGTTCGACGCCTTCGGAACGGCCCGCGAGCGTGTGTGCGGTGTTGGAGGTGGAGCGGCCGTGCCGCAACAGGATGACGGTCATCCGCACCGCCGACGATGCGGAGCGAACTGACGGGGAGCAGGGTTGTGGTTCACGTCGCCGAAACCATTCCCGTCGCGAGCAGCGCCATCACGGTCAGCGCCAGAATCACCCGGTAACCGACGAACCAGTACATCGCGTGATGGGTCAGGAACCGAAGCAGCCAGGAGATAGCGGCGTAACCGATCACGAACGTGATGATCACCGATACCAGCAACTGCAGTCCGGTGGCGCTCATCCCCTCGGTGACCGGATGGAATGCATCGGGAAGGGAGAACAAACCGGAGGCGAATACCGCCGGAATGGCAAGCAGGAAGCCGAATCTCGCCGACAGCGCGCGATCAAGACCGAGGAAGAGTCCGGCGCTGATCGTCGATCCGGATCGGGAAACACCCGGGATCAGGGCCAGACACTGCGCGATGCCGACGAGCAACCCGTCGCGCCAGGTGAGCTGATCGGCATGCCGATCCTGCCGGCCGAAGTACTCAGCGGCCGCGATCACCGCGGAGAACACCAGCATCGCGGTGGCGATGACCCACAGGTTGCGCACCTCCGAGCGGATCACACTCTTGAAGGCCACTCCCAGCACGACGATCGGGACGGTGCCGATGATGACGTACCAGCCCATCCGGTAGTCCGGGTTGTTCCGGTGCGATTTGACCAGCACTCCGTCGAACCAAGCCTTGAGGATCCGGACGATGTCGCGGGCGAAGTAGATCAGCACGGCCGCCTCGGTGCCCAACTGCGACACCGCGGTGAAGGATGCGCCGGCGTCCCGGCCGAAGAAGACCTGCGAAACGATGGCCAGATGTCCCGATGAGGAGATCGGCAGGAACTCCGTCAGCCCCTGCACGACCGACAGGACGATCACCTGCAACCACGACATCGACGTCACATCCACGCCGCTGACCGTACTAGGACAAGCTGGACGTCAGCGGGCCGGTTCGATCGTGGCGATGGTGTCGCGGACGGCGGCCAGCAGGCTGCGCGGATCGTCGATGTCGACGTCGGTCAGCCCGCGGTGTGCGGTGGCGATCACATCTTCAGGCAACGGAACCGGACCGGCCAATCGCGGACGGTAGATCTCGACGACGAGCTGGGCGCGGTGGACCCGGAAGGAGAACGGCAGGCCGTCGCCCAGGTGGCCGAATCCGCTCGCCCAGTGTCCGGTGGTCAGGTCCTCGATGACGAACTCACCCCCGCCTGCGTGCGGGGTGGCTGCCAGCGTCATGCTGCCCACCGTAACGCGGGTTACGGCGTCGCGCGGGCAATCCGCCGTCGGCTCGCCGGAAGGCACGGCCCTAGACTTGCGCATCGACCGCTGCTCCACCGACATGACCGGGGGCTACCCGTTGCGACCGCAGGTAAACCGCATCATCTCGACGGTGAGCGGGTTGCTGATCGCCTTCGCAGCGGTGAGCGGGTGTTCGTCCAACCCGGCTGATGCTCCGCCGCCCACGATCGAACCGGCGCGAGCGGCGGTTTCTCCGCCGGCCACCGTCGCTCCGGCCGGGCAGGTGATCCCACTCGGTGGGCGTCCCACCGCCGCGCTGATCGATCAGGGAAGGCTGGTGACGCTCACACCGGGAACCGGGCCGGCTGCCGCGACACTGACCGTGCTGCCCTCCGCCGGTCTGCTCCGAACGGTGCCACTGCCCGGGCAGGCCACCGCGATCTGTGGCGACGGCGAGGGCACCGTGTTCGCGGCCGGCCACGGCGGGTTCTTCACGGTCGACCTCAAAGCAGGCACCGCGACCCGGTCCGACCTCAGCGGGCATACCGACACGGAGTTCACCGCCATCGCCCGGCGCGCCGACGGGCGACTGGTGCTCGGCAGCGCCGGTGGCGACGTCTACACCCTGAAGCCCGATATGACGGTCGGGGCGACGGCGAGCATCTTCGCCCGGGTCGACGCGATCGTCACCCAGGGCGACGTCGCGGTCGTCCTGGACCGCGCCCAGACCTCGGTCACCTCGCTCAGCGCCGAGGGCACACCGAAACTGGCGCTGCGCGCGGGCCAGGGCGCCACCACCATCGCCGCGGATCCGGCGGGCCGGGTGCTGGTGGCCGACACCCGGGCCGGCCAACTGCTGGTGTTCGGGGCCGACCCGCTGATCGAACGCCAGGCCGCCCCGGCCGGGGATTCGCCATACGGCCTGGCCGGTTCGCCGACGCTGGCCTGGGTTTCACAGACCGCGACGAACACGGTTGTTGGCTACGATCTGTCCACTGGAACCCCCGTGGAGAAGGTGCGATACCCGACCGTGCAGCAACCCGACTCGCTGGCCTTCGACGACGCTTCGGGCACCCTGTACGTGGTGTCCGGGTCGGGCGCCGGTGTCCAGGTGATCCGTGACGCGGGGGCGGTGCGATGAGTGCGGCCTACGGCCGGATGCCGGCTTCCTGGGCATCGAGTCTCTCCGACGAGTACGAGTGGATTCCGCTGCGACTGCCTCCCGAGGTCACCCGGATCAGCGCATCGACCCGGCTGTCCATCGAAGCCGAGTACCGCGGCTGGGAACTGACACGGGTGCGGCTCTACACCGACGGCAGCCGCCGGGTTCTGTTGCGGCGCAAGAAGTCCCGCACCGATGCGTTCGGAAGTCCGCCCGCCACCGATCAGCCGGGTCCGTGATCTACGACGCCGTGCGCCGGGCGCTGTTCCTCGCGCCGCCGGAACGCATCCACACTCTCGTCTTCGGCGCCTTGCGTGGCGCCACCGCGACCGGTCCGGCCCGCAAACAGTTGCGCCGGGCACTGGCGCCGCACGATCCGATACTGGCCAGCACGGTGTTCGGCGTGCGGTTCCCCGGGCCGATGGGGCTGGCCGCGGGCTTCGACAAGGACGGTCTGGGCCTGGACACCTGGGGCGCACTGGGATTCGGCTACGCCGAGATAGGGACTGTCACCGCACTGCCCCAGCCGGGAAACCCCGAACCGCGGCTGTTCCGGCTGCCCGAGGACCGCGGCCTGCTCAACCGGATGGGGTTCAACAACGCCGGCGCCGGAGCGCTGGCGTTGCGACTGGCCCGCCACACCCCGGATGTGCCGATCGGAGTCAACATCGGCAAGTCGAAGATCACCCCGCCGGAACGCGCCGCCGAGGATTACGCCTCCAGCGCGCGACTGCTCGGGCCACTGGCGACCTACCTGGTGGTCAACGTGAGTTCACCGAACACCCCCGGCCTTCGTGATCTTCAGGCGGTGGAATCGTTGCGTCCGATCCTGACCGCGGTGCTGGCGCAGACCTCCACCCCGGTCCTGGTGAAGATCGCCCCGGACCTGTCCGACGAGGACGTCGATGCGGTGGCCGACCTCGCCGTCGAGCTGGGACTGGCCGGAATCGTCGCCACCAACACCACGATCTCCCGGGCCGGACTGCGCACCGCGGGAGTCGAGGACCTGGGTCCCGGCGGCGTGTCCGGTCCCCCGGTGGCACACCGGGCACTGGAGGTGTTGCGACGGCTCTATTCCCGGGTCGGCGAACGGCTGGTGCTCATCGGTGTCGGCGGCATCGAGACCGCCGACGACGCCTGGGAGCGGATCACCGCCGGCGCGACCCTGCTGCAGGGCTATACCGGGTTCGTCTACGGCGGCGGCCTGTGGGCCAAGCACATCCACGACGGGGTCGCCGCCCGGCTGCGCGCCGGCGGGTTCGCGTCACTGAGCGAGGCCGTCGGGTCGGCGGCCCGCTAGCGACTGCCTACGTCCGTCCTGCTCTATCCCTGTTCATATGTGCCGTGGATGACGGCGCGCGCGATCGAGTGCATGAACAGGTTGAAGCCGAGGTAGGCCGGGCTGGCGTCCTCGGGAAGGTCCAGCTTCTCGACGTCGAGGGCGTGCACGGCCACGAAGTAACGGTGGTGGCCGTGTCCGGCCGGCGGGGCGGCCCCTACGTACCGGCGGGCGCCGGCGTCGTTGCGCAATGTCAGCGCGTCACCGGGCAGGGGTGATCCGTCGCCGGCGCCGGCGGGCAGCTCGGTGACGGTGGCCGGCAGATTGGCCACCGCCCAGTGCCAGAAACCCGACGCAGTCGGGGCATCGGGGTCGTAGACGGTGACCGCGAAGCTGCGGGTCTCCTCCGGGAAGCCCGACCAGCTCAGCTGCGGAGAGACATCCTGTCCCCCGGCGCCCATGATCCCGCTGACCTGAGCCGTCTTCAGCGGCTTGCCCTCCGCGATGTCCTTGCTGGTCAGGGTGAACCCAGGCAGGTCCGGCAGGAAGTCATAGGGGTTGTAGTCAAAAGCCATGTGGGACCTCTCTTCTCGCGTCGGGGTGGTCAGCAGTTCGTGAGCAGATGTTCGAGTACCCGGGTGCCGAATCGCAATGCATCGACCGGGACCCGCTCATCGACACCGTGGAACAGTGCGGCGAAGTCGAGTTCGGGGGGCAGTCGCAGCGGGGCGAATCCGAAACAGCGGATGCCCAGTTTGGCGAACGCCTTGGCGTCGGTGCCGCCGGAGAGCATGTAGGGGACGATGCGGGCGTCGGGATCGACGGCCAGCAGTGCGGCGTTCATCGCATCGACCAGCTCGCCGTCGAAACTCGTCTCATAGGAGGACAATTCGGAGATCCATTCGCGGCTGATATCGGGACCGATGATCTCGTCCACCTCCCGCTCGAAGGCGGCCTGCCGACCCGGCAGCACCCGGCAGTCGATGACCGCCTCGGCGGCGGCGGGGATGACGTTGGCCTTGTACCCGGCCTTGAGCATGGTCGGGTTGGCGGTGTCGCGCAGCGTCGCACCGACCAGTCGCGCGATCGGACCGAGCTTTGCGACCGCGCCCTCGAGGTCCTCGGAGTCCGGGTCGAAGCTGTACCCGGTCTCAGCGGCGATGGCCGAAAGGAACTGTGCGACAGAGTCACTCAGGATGATCGGAAACTGGTGGCGACCTAGCCTGGCCACCGCCTCGGCGATCGCGGTGACGGCGTTGTCATCGTGGATCATCGACCCGTGCCCGGCCCGGCCGCGGGCGGTCAGCCGCATCCACAACAGGCCCTTCTCCGCGGTCTCGATGACGTAGAGCCGACGCTCTCCGCCGTCGCGGCGCGGCACGGTGATCGAGAAACCTCCGACCTCACCGATGGCCTCACTGACGCCCTCGAACAGATCGGGCCTGTGCTCGACGAGCCAGTGCGCGCCGTACTGACCGCCGCTCTCCTCGTCGGCGACGAAGGCGAAAACCAGATCACGCGGCGGGACGATCCCGGCCCGTTTGAAGTGCCGGGCGACGGCCAGCATCATCCCGCACATGTCCTTCATGTCGACCGCTCCACGGCCCCACACATAGCCGTCTGACACCGCGCCTGAGAACGGGTGCACGCTCCAATCGGCCGCCTCGGCCGGCACCACGTCGAGATGGCCGTGGATCAGCAGCGCTCCGCGGGAGGGGTCCGCGCCCGGCAGCCGGACGAAAACATTGCCGCGATCGGGCGCACCGGACTCCACGTACTCGGTCTCATAGCCGACCTCGCGGAGTTGCTCGGCCACCCAGTGCGCGCATTCGGCCTCACCCTTGGTGGTGGCCAGCTCGCCGGTATTGGAGGTGTCGAATCGGATCAGGGCGCTGACGAGTTCGACGACCTCGTCTTCGGGAGCGGTCACGGTGCCATTCCTACCATTGGCCCGCGGTCCCGGTAGGCCGGGACCGCTTACCACAGCATTCCCATAAACCACATTTACAACACGCGCCTCATGGGGTTTTATTTACCGATGACCAAACGCCTGCGGGTCGCGCTCGGCCTGCTGTGCCTGTCGCTGGGCGGGCTGACGACGGGCGGATGTGCGGCCACCACCGCCGGAACCGCGATGCCGACCGCCCCGCTCCCGGCCGCCACCCCGGAGACGCTGTCCAATCTGCTGCTGGCCGCCCCCGAGGTCGGGGCCAGCCTGACCGGCCGCGACGATCTGGTGGTGACCCGCGAGGTCAGCACACCCTGGAACGACGGCGCACACTTCGAGAACGCCGACTGCCTGGCTGTCGCGGGCGCCGCCCAGAAGGGTGTCTACGACGGCACCGGCTGGACCGGTCTGCGCGGGCAGGTGCTGCGGGAGCCGCCGGCGGCCAATACCTGGGCGCACTATGCCGTGCAGGCCGTGGTGCTGTTCCCCACGGCGGCGGCCGCGGCCGACTTCTTCACCCGTTCCCAGCAGAGCTGGGCCCGCTGTTCGGACCGGGAACTGACCTACGCCCAGCAGCTGGCTCCCGACCAGGTGTGGACGGTCGGTCCGGCCGGCACCGACCGCGACGTCCTGACGGTGTCACGCACCGAACGCGGCCCCCAGCAGTGGTCCTGCCAGCGGGCACTCAGCGTGCGCGGCAACGTCGCGGTGGACGTCGAAGCCTGCAGTCTCGACGGGCCGACGACGGCCGCGGCCACCATCGCCGGGCTGATCGACGAACGGCTGCCCACCGCCTGACCGGTTCGAGGCCGGTTTGGGGCGACCCGCGCCGATCCGATAGCCTTAGGCGCCCCTTCGCGGGCACCCTAGTCCGAGTGGCGGAATGGCAGACGCGCTAGCTTGAGGTGCTAGTGCCCTATTAACGGGCGTGGGGGTTCAAGTCCCCCCTCGGACACTTTCGCGTTGAGATGTCAGCGCATATGCGATCCACGACACCAGCACGGCGGCGAAAGCCATCATCTCCATATAGCCGGCGGCGCCCTCCGGCCAGACATGTCCGCTCAGATAGTGATTGATGAAACCGCCCGGATTCAGCGGCGTCATACCCGCGCGTACCCGGGCCCACCGCTCCAGAGCGGTCAGCGGGCACCAGAAATCGAGCACCGAGGCGCCGATCCCCCACAGCACCGCCGCGACATGCAAGCGGATGCTGCCCCGCCACCGCAATGCCAGGAATCCGCCGGCCGGCAGGTACAGCAGGAAGGCGAAA
>CAYFMA010000033.1:2364-39844 GCA_964344085.1 uncultured Mycobacterium sp. | reverse complement strand
GGTGATGACGGTGGCGCCTGCCACCGCACTGGCGGCGAGCGCGGTCCACCGGCCCGGGCGGCGTGAACTCTGGTCCGGCTGGATCATGGCGAAAAACCTACCGTGTTACAGCCGTGACGCAAGTGCGCTGGTGTGTCGCGGCACGGCGTGCAACGTCACGCTCTGCGTCTTCACGGTGAACCAGATGGCCTCGCCGACACTCAACTTCAGATCCGCCACCGCCTCGGCGGTGACGTCGGCAGCCAGGCCGGGCATGCCGTCGTCCTGTTCACCGGTGCGAACCCTGACCACCGCACCACTCACTTCGACCTCGGCGATCGGCGCGCGGACACTGTTGCGGGGGCTGCCCTGCGGGTGCTGGCGATACACCGCGACGGCGGCAGGAGAGAACACCGCGACGACGTCCCGTCCGGCAGCCAGATCCTCGGCCCCGGTGCCGTGCCACACCTGTCCCCCGGGTGTCCGCAGCAGGCCGGGCCCGACCAGCACCCCGTGGACCAGGTTCAGCCCGGCGATGCGAGCCCCGAACGCACTGCGCGGAGCCGCCAGCACCTGTCCAACCGGGCCGCTCTCGGCGACCCGGCCGGCCTCCAGCACCAGGACCCGGTCGGCCAGCGCGAGAACGTCGAGCAGGTCATGGGTGATCACTATGGCCGGACGCGAACCCGCGGTGAGCACCCGACTCAGCACCGCCCGCGCCGCCGCCGCGGACGCCACGTCCAGCCCGGCCAGCGGCTCGTCGAGCAGCAGCATCTCAGGGTCGGCCGCCAGCGCCCGCGCCAGCCCGACCCGCTGAGCCTGACCGCCGGAGATCTCCCCCGGCCTCCGGTCGGCCAGCGCGGCGGCGCCGACGGTCTCCAGCCAGTGCCGGGCGGCTGTCCTGGCCTGCTTTCGACCGGCCCGCCGGCGCGCGGCGAATTCGACGTTACCGAGGACGGAGAGGTGCGGGAACAGCAGCGGATCCTGGTGCAGGAGTCCGATCCGGCGGTCATGGGGCGGCACCGCCACTCCGCGCGTCGTATCGGTCAGGGTGCGGTCCCCGACCCGCACGATGGCGCGGTCGGCCGGAACCAGTCCGGCGATCACCGCGGCGGTGGTCGATTTCCCCGCCCCGTTGGGTCCCAGCACCGCTAGCACCGCGCCGGCCACCACCGAGAACCCGACATCGAGCCCGCGGGCGGCGACCGTCGCCTCGACGTGAAGATCAGCCACCGGCGCTCCAGCCGGCCAGCCGGCGAGCACCGAGGCTGATCACGATCGCCCCCGCGACCGCGATCAGCAGCATCGCCAGCGCCACCGCCGCGTCCGGATCGCTCTCGCGCACCAGATAGATCTCCAACGGCAGGGTCCTGGTGACACCTTCGCGGGAGCCCGCAAAGGTCAGGGTGGCTCCGAACTCGCCGAGTGCGCGGGCGAACGCCAGCACCGCGCCGGACAGCAGACCAGGCCCCAGCAGTGGCAACGTCACCCGCCACCACACCCTGGACGGCCGCGCCCCCAGCGTCGCCGCCACCGCGTCGTAGCCGCGACCGGCGGTGCGGGCTGCTCCTTCCAGCGCGATGACCAGGAACGGCAGGGAGACGAAGGCCTGTGCCAGCACGACTGCGGTTGTGGTGAACGCGATCCGGATCCCGGCCGCCTCCAGATGGTGACCGAGCAGCCCCAATCGTCCGAACGCGTACAGCAGGGCCAGACCGCCGACCACCGGAGGCAGGACCAATGGCAGCAGCACCACGGGGCGAAGCACCCCGACCAGCGGACCGGAATGGCGCGCAAGCACGAGGGCCATCGGAACCCCGAACAACAGGCACAGCAGGGTGCTGGCCGTCGCTGTCTTGAGGCTGAGCAGCAGCGCCGCCCGAGCCGAAGGAGTGCTGATCAGGGCACCCAGATGTGGCCAGTCGACCTTCAGCGCCATCGCGACCAAAGGGACGACGACGAACAGCAGTCCCACCGCGGCGGGCGGATACACCCAGCGGGGCAGCGACACCCCGGGTATCCGCTTCGGGCTCATGCCGGTAACCCTAGGTGCCTACTGTCGAGTAACATTCACTCCGGACACGAGGAGGCATTCGATGGACGTGCTGGTCACCGGCGCTGACAGCGAGCTTGGACGCATCGTTGCGGAGAACTTCAAATCAGCCGGCCACCAGGTGGTGGTCAGCGGTTCACGACGCGACGAGCTCGAGCTCGTCGCCAAGGAACTCGACGTCGAGGCGGTGGTCTGTGACCACGCCGACGCGGCCAGCCTGGCCGACGCGCGACTGCGATTCCCCCACCACGTCGACACGATCGTCCACGTGCCGGCGGCCGGCGACGACCCGAACGCCCACACCCTCGCCGGCACTGCCGAGGCCTGGCGTTCGGCATTCGACCGCACCGTTCTCTCAGCCGTGCTGACCGTTCAGGCGGTGGGCGACAACCTCCGCTCCGGCGGCTCCATCATCACCCTCATTCCGGATACCGCCGCCGAGGGCGGGTGCGAGGGTGCCGTGAAGGCCGCGCTGACCAACTGGACCGCCGGCGTGGCCGATCAGTTCGGCACCCGCGGCATCACGGTCAACACGGTGGCCTGCGGCCGTGCCGCGCAGCCCGGATACGACGGGCTGGCCGGCCGTGCGCCCGCTGCGAGCGAGGAGATCGCCCGCCTGGCGGTGTTCTTGACCACCCCGGCCGCGCGGCACATCACCGGGCAGACCCTTCACGTCGGCCGGGGCGCCGCCGTCGTATTCCGGTAGCAGCGGGACGCTGCCTCACTAGAGTCGGTCGGGTGACGATCCGACTTGGTTTCCAGATCCCCAATTTCAGCTACGGAACCAGTGTCTCCGAGCTGTTCCCCACCGTGCTGGCGCAGGCCAAGGAGGCCGAGGCCGCGGGCTTCGACTCCGTCTTCGTGATGGACCACTTCTACCAACTGCCGATGCTCGGCGCGCCCGAGGAACCGATGCTCGAGGCGTACACCGCACTCGGTGCGCTGGCCACCGCGACCGAGAGGGTGTTGCTCGGAACGCTGGTGACCGGGAACACCTACCGCAACCCGACGCTGCTGGCCAAGATCATCACCACGCTGGACGTGATCAGTCAGGGCCGGGCCGTGCTCGGAATCGGCACCGGCTGGTTCGAACTCGAACACGACCAGTTGGGATACGAGTTCGGCACCTTCACCGATCGGTTCGCAAAGCTCGACGAGGCCCTCAAGATCATCCTGCCGATGATCGCCGGCGAACGGGTGAGCTTCTCCGGCAAGTACTACCAGACCGATCAGGCGCTGGCCGTGCCGCGCTACCGCGACCACATCCCGCTGATGATCGGCGGGCGGGGTGAGAAGAAGACCTTCGGGTTGGCCGCCCGGTTCTTCGACCACCTCAACATCATCGGTGCGATGGATGAACTGCCCGGCAAGATGGCCGCGCTCGCCCAGCGCTGCGAGGAGGCCGGCCGGGAACGTTCCACCCTGGAGACCAGCATCCTGCTCACCGCGATCCCCGATCCGTCCTTCACCGACGACATGGTTCCCGAGGCCATGCGCGGCCGGGCGCTCGTGGGCAGTCCGGACCGGATCGCCGACGTGGTCAAGACCAGAGTGATCGATGCCGGTCTCGACGGTGTGATCATCAACATGCCGAATTACCGGCCGGGGTCCATCGCCGCAGTCGGCGAGGCCTTGCGGGACGTGGTGAGGGCTTAACCCGACCACTATCCCGGCGCGACTTCGCCCGGGCGGGCCGCTACCGTAGAGGCGTCGGAACCAGACCCGTCAACAGCCGCGGCCCGCAACAGGAGCGAAGAAGAATGACCCATCCCGGTGCTACTCCTACGGACAAGCACAAGGTCGTCGTCGTCGGTTCCGGGTTCGGCGGATTGCAGGCCGTCAAGAGCCTCAAGCGGGCCGACGTCGACATCAAGATGATCGCCAAGACCACCCATCACCTGTTCCAGCCGCTGCTGTACCAGGTCGCGACCGGCATCATCTCCGAGGGCGAGATCGCCCCGCTGACCCGCGTCATCCTCAAGGACAACAAGAACTGCCAGGTGCTGCTCGGCGAGGTCACTGATATCGACCTCAAGCGCAAGACCGTCGATTCGGTGCTGCTCGGCCATACCTACCGCACCCCTTACGACTCCCTGATCGTGGCGGCCGGGGCGGGCCAGTCCTACTTCGGCAACGACCATTTCGCCGAGTGGGCTCCCGGCATGAAGACCATCGACGACGCCCTCGAGTTGCGCGGCCGCATCCTCGGCGCCTTCGAACAGGCAGAGCGGTCCAGTGATCCGGAACGCCGCGCCAAGCTGCTGACTTTCGTGGTCGTCGGTGCCGGCCCGACCGGTGTGGAGATGGCCGGGCAGATCGCCGAACTCGCCGACCACACCCTCAAGGGGGCCTTCCGGCGGATCGATTCCACCAAGGCGCGGGTGATCCTGCTCGATGCCGCATCCTCGGTGCTGGCGCCGATGGGCCCGAAGCTCGGCCGCAAGGCCGCTGCCCGGCTGGAGAAACTCGGCGTGGAGATTCAGCTGGGCGCGATGGTCACCAACGTCGACCGCAACGGGATCGACGTGAAATACAGCGACGGCGGAGTCGGTCGCATCGAATGCCAGACCAAGGTGTGGTCGGCCGGAGTGTCGGCCAGCCCGCTGGCCAAGCTCATCGCCGACCAATGCGGCGCCGAGACCGACCGCGCCGGACGGATCAAGGTGCTGCCCGACCTGACCGTGCCCGGTAACCCCAACGTCTTCGTCGTCGGAGACATGGCGCTCATGGAGGGTGTGCCCGGTATGGCCCAGGGCGCCATTCAGGGTGCGCGGTACGCGGCCAAACTGATCAAGGCAGAACTCAAGGGCGCCAATCCCGAGTTCCGGGAGCCGTTCGCCTACTTCGACAAGGGGTCGATGGCGACCGTGTCGCGCTACTCGGCCGTGGTCAAGGCCGGCCCGATCGAGTTCAGCGGCTTCATCGCCTGGCTGTCCTGGCTGTTCCTGCACCTGATCTATCTGGTCGGGTTCAAGGCCCGCATCACCACCGCACTGTCCTGGATCGGCACCTTCATCGGCAGTCATCGCGGTCAGCTCACCATCACCGAGCAGCAGGCCTACGCCCGAACCCGGATCGAGCAGCTCGAGGAGATCGTCGAATCCGTCGAGGACAGCGAGATCGCGGCCTCCTGAAACATGCAGGCCTAGCATGGGAATTCGGGTGAAGGGAGAGGACGCCATGTCCGCTGTACGCACGTCCCGTCTACGTGTGGGAGCCGCCGCGATCGGCACCGCCGGAGTCCTGCTCCTGGGCATTCCCGGCATCGCACTCGCCGACCCGCCGCCCAACTGCACCAGTGCCGACATGACCGGCGTGATGGCCGGCGTCTCGGCCGCCCTGGCCACCTACCTGACGTTCCATCCGGATGTGAACGACTTCTTCACCGGCCTGCAGGGCCTGCCCAAGAACGAGGTGGCGGCCCGCACCGAGGCCTACCTCAACGCGAATCCGGATGTTCGCGGGGACCTCGAGAACATCCGGCAGCCGTCCAAGGACTTCCGCGCCCGCTGCAATCTCCCCCAGCGCGCCCTGATCCTGTCCGGTCTCTAAGTCCCGTCGTGGTCAAACCCGACGAACTCGTCTATCGGATGCTGCAACGGCTGCCCATCCGGTTGCTCTCACTGCGCACCATCGTGATCTTCGCAGCTCTCTCGGTGGTCATCCTGGTACTCACCCTCGGCGTCTGGGTGTGGGTAGGCGTGACCAACGACCAGTACAGCCAACTCGACCGGCGATTGGATTCGGTGAGCAGCCTCGGCGACTTCAGCACGCTGCTGTCGGCCCCGGCCGCACCGGGCACACCCATGCCGGACGGCAACCTGGTGCGCACCGTGCGGGTCGGCGGGATGGAGATGTCGGTGCCCAGTGGCATCGTGCTGCCCAAACTCGCCGACGGCTACGACAACACCTCCATCAACGGGGTCGAGTACCGGGTGCGCACCTTCTCGGTCGGCGCCGCGTCGATCGCGCTCGGGGCTCCGCTGGCCGAAACCCAAAGGCGGATAGCCGAATTGCACTGGCGCGTGTTGCTCATCTGCGGCGGAGTGATCATCGGCACTGTCGTGGTCGGTTGGTTCTTCTCGCTGATCATGATCGACCCGTTCCGGCTGCTGGCCCAGCAGGCCCGGGCGATCAACGCCCAGTCCAAACCCGAAGAGGTTCAGGTGCGCGGGGTCAGCGAAGCCGTCGAGATCGGCGAGGCCGTCGAAGGCATGCTCGCCCGGATCGGCGACGAACAGGCCCGAACCAAGGCGGCCCTGGAGTCCGCACGGGACTTCGCCGCCGTGGCCTCCCACGAATTGCGCACCCCACTGACCGCCATGCGGACCAACCTCGAGGTGCTCTCAACCCTGGAACTGGAACCCGATCAGCGCAAAGAGGTGATCGGCGACACCGTGCGCACACAGAGTCGCATCGAGGCCACCCTGACCGCTCTCGAACGTCTCGCACAGGGCGAACTCACCACCGCCGACGACTTCGTGCCGTTCGACATCACCGAACTGCTCGACCGTGCCGCACACGACGCCGAGCGCACCTACCCGGATCTCAGGGTCTCGCTGGTCCCCTCACCCGCAGTCCTGATGGTCGGCCTGCCCGTCGGCCTGCGACTGGTGATCGACAACGCCATCGCCAACGCCGTCAAACACGGTGGCGCCACCGAGGTCAGGCTGGCGGTCAGCAGTTCAGCCGAAGGGGTGCGCGTCACGATCGACGACAATGGCACCGGTGTCCCGGAATCCGAACGCGCCGCCGTCTTCGATCGGTTCGCGCGCGGATCGACGGCATCGCATTCCGGCTCCGGACTCGGCCTGGCGCTGGTAGCGCAGCAAGCCGAATTACACGGCGGCACAGCCTCTTTGGCCACCAGCCCGCTCGGCGGCGCCCAGCTCGTCCTGCAGTTGGCCGGCCGGCCCTGAGCTAGCGCTCGGACAGGTTCTGCAACCGCACCTGTCCGCGGGCGATCAGCCGGTCGCCGGAATCCCGGATCGTCACCAGCCACAGTTGCTGCAACCGGCCGCGGTGGATGGGTTCGGATTGCCCGTATGCGGTGCCCTCACTGACGGCGCGCAGGAAATCGGTGCTGTTGTTGACCCCGACGACATTGCCGCCGCCGTTCTCGCTGAGCCACAGGTGCGCCGACACGCTGGCCATCGACTCGACCATCGTGCACCACACACCGCCATGGACGATGCCCATCGGCTGATGCAGGTGGGGCTCGACGTCCAGGTGGGCTCTGACGCCGTCGGTGGTCAGTTGGGTGTAGGTCAGGCCGATCGTCACGTCGAACGGGGCCGGCGGCATCTCCTCGGGTTGCACGGGTCTGTGTTTACACGGTTCGCCGGGGTCGGTGGTCGCCGGGGTGCACAACCGACGGACCTGCGGTTTTGCCAAAAACAACTCGCGTCGGGAACTTTTTTCAGCCTGACGGGGTTGAACCGACAGTCTTCCGGGTACGACGCCCCGTAGTAACTGCGAGGTACGATTCGCTGGAACGGAGTTGGCGATATGGCGAAACTGAACCGCCTCGGCGATTTGGAGCGCGCCGTGATGGACCATCTGTGGTCCAGCGGCGAGCCGCTGACGGTGCGCCAAGTGCACGAAGCTCTCCGTGCGGAACGCGAACTCGCCTACACCACCGTCATGACCGTCCTGCAACGGCTGGCCCGCAAGAACCTGGTGGTCCAGATCCGTGACGACCGGGCCCACCGCTACGCCGCAGCCTATGGACGCGACGAACTGGTGGCCGGCCTGATGGTCGACGCCCTGCAGCAGGCCGCTGATTCCGGTGACCGGCAGGCCGCGCTGGTGCACTTCGTCGAACGGGTGGGAGCCGACGACGCCGAGGCCCTGCGCCGTGCCCTGGCCGACCTCGAGGCGAAAAACCACTAACCGGGAAACGGTCGCCGGTGCCGAATCGGTGGCGGTGACCGGTCCCCGTTTGAAAGACTGTCGGCGTGTCCGCGCTGGCTTTCACCGTCTTGGCGATCTTGCTCGCCGGTCCGGTGCCCGCGCTGCTGTCCCGCGCCGCCTGGCCGCTACGGGCCCCCCGCGCCGCGATCGTGCTCTGGCAGTCCATCGCAGCGGCCGCCGTGCTCTCGGCCTTCAGCGCCGGACTGGCGATCGCCGCCCGGCTTTTCGTCCTGGGCCCGAACGGCCGCCCGACCGTCAGCCTCACCGAGGAGATCGCCGTACTGGGCTGGCCGCTGTGGCTGAGCTCGGTGGCCGTGCTCCTGCTGACACTGATGATCGGCGCCCGCCTTATCGTGACGGTGCTGCGGCTGGCCGTCGACGTCCGGCGCCGGCGGTCCCATCACCGAATGGTGGTCGACCTCGTCGGTGACTGCCCGATGCACGACGTCCGCGTGCTGCAGGTGACCGAACCGCTGGCCTACTGCCTCCCCGGTATGCGCAGCCGGGTCGTGCTGAGCCGCGGCACCCTGTCCAGCCTCAGCGATTCCGAACTCACCGCGGTGCTCCGTCATGAGCGAGCCCATCTGAACGCCCGGCACGATCTGGTGCTCGAAGCCTTCACCGCAGTGCACACCGCCTTCCCCCGGTTCGTCCGAAGCCGCCATGCGCTCAACGCCGTCGGACTGCTGATCGAAGCCCTCGCCGACGATGCCGCCGTCCGGGTCACCGGCCCACGTCCACTGGCGCGCGCCCTGGTGACCTGTTCGGCCGGCCACACCCCGCGCGGGGCGATGGCTGCGGGTGGCCCCACCACGGTGATTCGGGTGCGACGGCTGGCCGGGGCACCCAACAGTCTGGTGCTGTCGATGCTGGCTTATGCCGCCGCCGCAGCGGTGCTCGTCATCCCGACCCTCGCCGTGGCGATCCCATGGCTGACCGAACTCCATCGGCTCTTCCTGATCTGAGAATCCCCGCCACACAACCGAAAGGCGCTTGATGAGCCCTGCGACCGCCCCGACCGCACAGATCGGAGTGACCGGCCTGGCGGTGATGGGTTCCAACATCGCCCGCAACTTCGCCCGGCACGGCTACACCGTCGCCCTGCACAACCGCTCCATCGCCAAGACCGACGCACTGCTCGCCGAGCACGGTTCGGAGGGCAAGTTCGTCCGCTCGGAGTCGATCCGCGAGTTCCTCGACGCATTGGAGCGTCCGCGCCGCGTGCTGATCATGGTGAAGGCCGGTGATGCCACCGATGCGGTGATCAACGAACTCGCCGACGCCATGGAGCCCGGGGACATCATCATCGACGGCGGCAACGCGCTCTACACCGACACCATCCGCCGCGAGAAGGCGATGGCCGATCGCGGCCTGCACTTCGTCGGCGCCGGCATCTCCGGCGGAGAGGAGGGCGCACTCAACGGCCCGTCGATCATGCCGGGCGGTCCGAAGGAGTCCTACGAGTCGCTGGGACCACTGCTGGAGGAGATCTCGGCCCACGTCGACGGGGTGCCGTGCTGTGCGCACATCGGACCGGACGGCGCCGGGCACTTCGTCAAGATGGTTCACAACGGCATCGAGTACTCCGACATGCAACTCATCGCCGAGGCGTACCAACTGCTGCGGGACGCACTCGGACTCAGCCCGGCCGAGATCGCCGACGTGTTCACCGAGTGGAACGCCGGAGACCTGGACAGCTTCCTGGTCGAGATCACCGCCGAGGTGCTCCGCCAGGTCGACGCCAAGACCGGGAAACCACTGGTCGACGTCATCGTCGACGAGGCCGAGCAGAAGGGCACCGGCCGCTGGACGGTCAAGTCGGCACTCGACCTGGGTGTGCCGGTGACCGGTATCGCCGAGGCGGTGTTCGCCCGCGCGCTGTCCGGATCGGTTCCCCAGCGCCGCGCGGCAAACGGAATGGCCTCGGGCAGGCTCGGCCAACGGCCCACGGACGCAAAGCAATTCATCGAAGATGTCCGTCAGGCCCTCTACGCCTCCAAGATCATCGCCTACGCCCAGGGCTTCAACCAGATCCAGGCCGGCTCCGACGAGTACGACTGGGGAATCACGCCCGGCGTTCTGGCCACCATCTGGCGCGGCGGGTGCATCATCCGGGCCAAATTCCTCAACCGGATCAAGGATGCCTACGACGCCGACCCGGATCTGCCGACTCTGATCGCCGCCCCGTATTTCCGGAGCGCCATCGAATCCGCGGTCGACGGCTGGCGCCGGGTGGTGGTGAGCGCCACCGAACTGGGCATCCCTATTCCCGGGTTCTCCTCGGCGCTGTCCTATTACGACGGACTGCGCGCCGGGCGCCTGCCCGCCGCGCTCATCCAGGGTCAGCGCGATTTCTTCGGCGCACACACCTACGGTCGCACCGATGCCGCTCCCACGGCCCGCTTCCACACGCTGTGGAGCGGTGATCACAGCGAGATCGAGGTCTGAGGGCGGCGTGACATGGGCCAGTTCATCGGATCGCAAAACGGCACTCTTCTCGCCGAAACATCCCGCTGAGACACTCGCGTCATGACCGACGTCGTCGATGCCAGTTCAAGCGTCCCGCATGAGTCCAGTCGTACGTCGCTGTCCGCGGACGCCCTGCGCCGGGCGATCAGCGACCACCTGCTCTACTCGATCGCTCGGCCGTCCTCGGCGCTGACGGCCGAGCACTACTACCGGGCGCTGGCCCTGGCGGTCCGCGACCGGATGCAGCAGCGCTGGATGGCCACCACCCAGGACTGGCTCGATCTGCCGAACAAGGTCACCTGCTATCTCTCCGCGGAATTCCTGATGGGTCCGCAACTGGGTAACAACCTGCTCAATCTGGGCATCGAACAGCAGGCCCGGCAGGCTCTGGCCGCACTCGGCCAGGATCTGGACGTGGTGATGGCCTGCGAGGAGGAACCGGGCCTGGGCAACGGCGGCCTGGGCCGGCTGGCCGCCTGCTACCTGGACTCGCTGGCCACCCTGGAGCGTCCGTCGATCGGATACGGCATCCGCTACGAATACGGCATCTTCGACCAGGAGATCCAGAACGGCTGGCAGGTCGAGAAGACCGACGACTGGCTGGTGAGCGGAAATCCCTGGGAGATCGACAAGCCCGACGCCAGCTACATCGTCAACTGGGGCGGCCACACCGAACAGGATGAGGACCTGGCCGGACATCACCGGGTGCGGTGGATCCCCGAGCACATGATCAAGGGCGTGTCCTACGACACCCCGATCCAGGGCTTCGCCGTCAAAAACTGCAACACCCTGACGCTGTGGAGCGCTCGGCCGGTCGAGTCCTTCGCCCTCGAGGCGTTCCACACCGGCGACTTCTACAAGGCCGTCGAGGACGAGGTGGTGGCCGAGAAGGTCTCCAAGGTGCTCTACCCCAACGACGAACCCGAGGTCGGCAAGCGGCTGCGATTGCAGCAGCAGTACTTCTTCGTGAGCTGCTCGCTTCAGGACATCCTGACGATCCACCTGCACCGGATCGGCTTGCCGCTGTCCGCACTACCGGACAAATGGGCCATCCAGCTCAACGACACCCACCCCTCGATCGCGGTCGCCGAACTCATGCGGCTCCTGATGGACGAGCACCACCTCGGCTGGGACGAGGCGTGGGCGATCACCGTTCCGACCTTCGGCTACACGAACCACACCCTGCTGCCCGAGGCGCTGGAGACCTGGCCGCTGAAGATCTTCGAGGAATCGTTGCCCCGGCACATGGAGATCATCTACGAGCTCAACGACCGGTTCATCGACGAGGTGCGGGCCCGCTTCCCCGGCGACGAGGACCGGGTGGCACGAATGTCGCTGATCGGTGAGCACGGCGGTAAGTGCGTGCGGATGGCGCATCTGGCATCCGTAGGCAGTCATGCGATCAACGGGGTAGCCGCGCTGCACTCGGAGTTGCTGAAGGCCAGTGTGCTCAAGGACTTCTACGAGATGTGGCCGGAACGGTTCGGCAACGTCACAAACGGAGTGACGCCGCGACGTTTCGTCGCGCTGTCCAATCCCGGTCTTCGGGAACTGTTCGACGACACCATCGGCGACGGCTGGCTGACCGACCTGAGTCAGTTGCGCAAACTCGAGGGTTATGCCGACGACCCCGAGTTCCGCCGCCGCTGGCGGGAGGTCAAGCGGGCCAACAAACATCGGCTCGCCGAGTATGTCCACTCCACCACCGGGATCGAACTCGACCACACCTGGCTGTTCGACATCCAGGTCAAACGAATCCACGAGTACAAGCGCCAGCACCTCAACGCGTTGCACATCATCACGCTGTACAACCGGCTCAAGAAGAACCCCGGCATGGCGATCGCGCCGCGCGCTTTCCTGTTCGGCGGCAAGGCCGCTCCCGGCTACTTCATGGCCAAGAGGATCATCCGGCTCATCACCGCGGTCGGCGCGACCGTGAACAACGACCCCGACGTCAACCGCTTCATGAAGGTCGTGTTCCTGCCCAACTTCAACGTCCAGAACGCCCACCTGATCTACCCGGCCGCCAACCTCTCCGAGCAGATCTCCACGGCCGGCAAGGAGGCCTCCGGCACCGGCAACATGAAGTTCATGATCAACGGGGCACTGACCATCGGCACTCTGGACGGGGCCAACGTCGAGATCCGCGAGGAAGCCGGCCCGGAGAACTTCTTCCTCTTCGGTATGACGGTGGAAGAGGTCGAGGAACTCTGGGCGCGGGGATACCGCCCGGGCGCCTGTATCGAACGAGACCCTGAACTCGCCGAGGTGCTCGAACTGATCGCCGACGGGACGTTCACCCACGGCGACACCGAGGTGCTGCGGCCGGTGCTGGACAACCTGATCTACGACGACCCGTTCCTGGTGCTGGCCGACTACCGCTCCTATGTGGACTGTCAGACCAAGGTGGGCGCGGCCTGGCGCGACCCGGACCGCTGGTCGCACATGTCGATCCTCAACGCGGCCCGCAGTGGCAAGTTCTCCTCGGACCGTGCCATCGCCGAGTATTGCGACACCATCTGGAACGTCCCGCCGATGTCGGTGCGATTGGACTGACCCTAGGCTGGCCGGGTGCGCTTCCTCGAGGGCCACCGGCCGCCTTACGACCTGACCTACGACGACGTCTTCATCGTCCCGAACCGCTCGGACGTGGCGTCCCGGTTCGACGTCGACCTGTCCACCGCCGACGGCACCGGCACCACCATCCCGGTCGTGGTGGCCAATATGACGGCCGTTGCCGGGCGGCGGATGGCCGAGACGGTCGCGCGCCGCGGCGGAATCGTGGTCCTGCCGCAGGATCTGCCCATCGATGCGGTCAAGCAGACCGTTGACTTCGTCAAGAGCCGCGACCTGGTCGCCGACACCCCGGTGATCCTGGCCCCGGATGACTCGGTCTCAGATGCGGTGGCGCTGATCCACAAGCGGTCCCATGGCGCGGCGGTGGTGGTTGATGACGGAAGGCCGGTCGGTCTGGTCACCGAGGCCGCGACCATCGGCGTGGACCGGTTCGCCCGGGTGCGCGATATCGCGGTGCATGATTTCGTCACCGCGCCCGAACACACCGAGCCGCGGCGGGTCTTCGAACTGCTCGAGCACGCCCCGGTCGATATCGCGGTGCTCACCGGCCCCGGCGGGGAACTGGCCGGCGTGCTGACCCGGACCGGCGCGGTGCGGGCCGGTATCTACTCCCCCGCGGTCGACGCCGCCGGACGACTACGGATCGCCGCGGCCGTCGGCATCAACGGCGATGTCGTGGCCAAGGCACAGGCGCTGGCGGAGGCCGGTATCGACGTGCTGGTCGTCGACACAGCCCACGGACATCAGATCAAGATGCTCGAGGCCGTCAAGGCCGTCACCGCCCTGGGACTGGAGATTCCGGTGGCGGCGGGCAACGTCGTCTCCGCCGAAGGCACCCGCGACCTGATCAGTGCGGGAGCATCGATCGTCAAGGTCGGAGTCGGGCCCGGTGCGATGTGCACCACCCGGATGATGACCGGCGTCGGGAGACCGCAGTTCTCCGCCGTGCTCGAATGCTCCACAGCGGCAAAGGAACTAGGCGGCCACGTCTGGGCCGACGGCGGCGTCCGTCATCCGCGTGATGTGGCGCTGGCCCTGGCCGCGGGTGCGTCCAATGTGATGATCGGATCCTGGTTCGCCGGAACTTACGAGTCACCCGGCGATCTGCTGTTCGATCGGGCCGGGCAGCCCTACAAGGAGAGCTACGGAATGGCCTCCAAACGTGCGGTGGCCGCCCGCACCGTCGGCGACAGCCCGTTCGACCGGGCCCGCAAGGCCCTGTTCGAGGAGGGCATATCCACCTCGCGGATGGCATTGGATCCCGATCGCGGCGGCGTCGAGGATCTGCTGGACCACATCACCTCCGGGGTCCGCAGCACCTGCACCTACGTGGGCGCCACCACGATCGCCGAACTGCACGAACGGGCGGTCCTGGGCGTCCAGTCGGCCGCCGGGTTCGCCGAGGGACACCCACTTCCGACCGGCTGGTGAACCGCTTGGCCGCGGCGGACCAGCTAATATAACCGCACACATGAGCCTCGTCCCCGTCCTGCTGAGCCTCCTCGGCTTCGTCCTGCTCACCCTGGGCACGGCGGTTTTCGTGGCCGCCGAGTTCTCGCTGACCGCCCTGGAACGCAGCACCGTCGACGCCAACGCCCGCACCGGCGGCTCCCGCGACAAGATGGTCCAGCGCGCCCATCGGTCGCTGTCATTCCAACTCTCCGGCGCCCAGGTGGGCATCTCGATCACCACACTGATCACCGGTTACCTGTCCGAACCGGTGATCGCCCGGCTGCTGTCCCCGGTCATGACGGCGATCGGCATCCCCGACCGCTGGGTCGAGGGCACCGCCCTGATCCTGGCGCTGTTCATCGCCACCTCGATCTCGATGGTGTTCGGCGAACTCGTCGCCCAGTACCTGGCGATCGCGGTGCCCCTGGAGACCGCCCGCGTCGTCGCCGGCCCCCAGGTGCTCTTCTCCAAACTGGTGACCCCGCTGATCCGGCTGACCAACGGCGCGGCCAACTGGTTCCTGCACCGGTTCGGCGTCGAACCGGCCGACGAACTCAGCTCGGCGCGTTCGCCGCAGGAACTGGTCTCACTGGTGCGGACCTCGGCCAAACAGGGCGCGCTGGATCAGCCGACCGCCGCCCTGGTGGACCGCTCCCTGCAGTTCGGCGGCCGCAGCGCCGAGGAGTTCATGACACCGCGCTCCAAGATCGAGTCGCTGGATGCCGACGACACCGTGGGCGATCTGCTCGCCATGGTGCGCGACACCGGCCACTCCCGTTTTCCGGTCACCCGCGGGGACCTCGACGAGACGATCGGCGTCGTCCATCTCAAACAGGTCTTCGAACTGCCGCACTCCGATCGTGTCCGCACCCGATTGGATCGTCTCGCCCAGGCGGTTCCGGTGGTGCCGTCGACGCTCGACGGCGACGCCCTCATGGAACAGATCCGGTCCACCGGCATGCAGACCGCACTGATCGCCGATGAATACGGTGGTATCGCGGGCATGGTCACCATGGAGGACCTGATCGAGGAGATCGTCGGCGACATCCGCGACGAGCACGACGCCGCCACTCCCGAGGTGATGAGAATCGCAGGTGGACACCGAGTTTCAGGCCTGCTCCGAATCGACGAGGTGGCCGACGAGGTCGGTTTCCGCGCACCGGAGGGCGACTATGAGACGGTCGGCGGTCTGGTCATGCAGTCGCTGGGGCGCATCCCCGAGGCGGGCGACTCGGTGGAACTCACCGCGTTCGACACCGATGCGCCACCCGGACAGCAGCCGCGCTGGCGGGCCACCGTCGCCCGGATGGACGGCCGTCGTATCGACATGCTGGACCTGGTCCGGATCGTCGACGACGAGGAGGAATTCCTCTGATGGGTGGTGATCTGTTCGCGATCCTGCTGACACTGCTGCTGATCGCCGCCAACGCCTTCTTCGTCGGCGCGGAGTTCGCGCTGATATCGGCTCGCCGGGACCGGTTGGAGGCACTCGCCGAGCAGGGTAAGCACAGCGCGGTGACGGTGATCCGCGCCGGTGAGAATCTGGCGGTGATGCTGGCCGGCGCACAACTGGGCATCACGGTTGGTTCGATCGTGCTCGGTCGGGTCGCCGAACCCGCAGTCGTTCATCTGCTGACACCGGTCTTCGAACTCGTCCGCGTACCGCCGGCCGTCCTGCACACGGTCTCCTTCGTGTTGGCCATCATGATCGTGGTGATCCTGCACGTGCTGCTCGGCGAGATGGTGCCCAAGAACATCGCCCTGGCCGGACCGGAGAAGGTGGCGATGCTGCTGGTGCCGCCATATCTGTTGTGGGTCAAGGCGACCCGCCCGGTGATCGCGGTCTACGACTGGTGCGCACGCACCGTGGTCAAGGCGATGGGGATCGAGCCCAAGACCGAACTGGAGAACACCGTCTCCATGGTGGAACTCGCCGAGATGATCGCCGAGTCCCGTTCGGAGGGCCTGCTGGACCCCGAGGAGCACATGCGACTGTCCCGCGCACTGCAGATCCGCAACCGGGTCGTCGGCGATGTGGCGGTTCCGGCGTCCGGCATCGTCTCGGTGCCCGCTGCCGCACCGGGCACCGGACCGACGGTCGAGGCGATCGAACAGGCGCTGGCCAAGACCGGCTATTCCCGATTCCCGGTCGTCGACGCGGCCGGCCGCTACATCGGCTTCGTGCACATCAAGGACATGCTCGACATCGTCGATCACCCCGGTGCGACGGTCAGTATCTCCGAGGTGCGCTACCTGCCGCGGATGCCCGCGACGATGCCCCTGCCCGAGGCGCTGACCCGATTGCAGCAGAACAAGAGCCACCTCGCGATCGTCACCGCCCCGGACGGATCGGTGTGCGGGATGGTGGCACTGGAGGACCTGGTCGAGGATCTTGTCGGAACGGTGCGCGACGGCATGCAACGTGGCTGACACGGCCGTGCTGGCGCGGGTGCTGCAGCCTGCCGACTGGAGGGCCCGCGCTGAGGCCCATCGAGATCGTGCCGACGCTCTGACCGCCGGGCACCGCGATCGGGCCGGCCGCGGCGAGCCCCACCCGGTGTGGGACTTCCTGTTCACCTACTACAGCCTGCGACCCCGGCGGCTCCGGGTGTGGCATCCGGGTTACGGAACCGTACTGGCCGGATCGCAGGCCCACGATTACCTCGATCGCACCGGCTATGTACCGACGCCGGACGGTGTGACGGCCGGTTCGGACTATCTACGCTCGCGACGGTCCACCGTCGATTTCATCGCCGGTCTGCTGCGCTCGACGTCCGGGCGTAACCCGCAGTTCGGCTGTTTCGCCCTGCACGAGTGGGCGATGGTCTATCGCGCCGGGGATCGAAGGCACACCGCGGTGCCGTTACGGCTCGGCGCCGGCGGCACCGACGCCGTCGTGGAGTCCGCCCCGCTGCGGTGCACCCACTTCGACGCCTACCGGTTCTTCACCGCGCCCGCGGCGCCGCGAAACCAGCGCAGGCTGACCCGGGCCGGGCAGCGCGATTCCGAACAGCCGGGTTGCCTGCACGCGAACATGGACCTCTACAAGTGGTGCTACAAGCTGGGCCCACTGGTCGAGTCGACTTTGCTGATCGACTGTCTCGAGCTCGCTTTCGACGCCCGTGAGCTCGATATGCGGGCCAGCCCCTACGACCTGCGCGAGTACGGATTTGACCCGATCACCGTCGAGGAACCCGCCGGCCGCGCCGAATACACCCGCCGTCAGACTGCGATCGCCGATCGCGCCGTCCCGTTACGGGCTGCTCTGCTGCACCGTTGCGAGTGGCTGCTGGATAGGATCAATGCACTTTCGGCCAGGGAGGAACAGTGACCAACGATCGGGTGACCGTCGGCAATCTGCGGGTGGACCGCGGGCTCTACGACTTCATCACCAATGAGGCGATCCCGGGCACCGGTATCGACCCGGACAGCTTCTGGGCCGGCGTCGACAAGGTCGTCGCCGATCTGAGCCCGCGCAACGAGGAGTTGCTGGCCCGGCGCGATCACCTGCAGGCACAGATCGACAAGTACCACCGGGCACGCGTTGTCGGCGGTTTCGACGGGGACGAGTACAAGCAGTTCCTCATCGACATCGGTTACCTGCTGCCCGAACCGGCCGACTTCACCATCACCACCTCCGGAGTGGACACCGAGATCACCTCGACCTCCGGCCCGCAACTGGTGGTTCCGATCCTCAACGCGCGGTTCGCCCTCAACGCGGCCAACGCGCGATGGGGTTCGCTGTATGACGCGCTCTACGGAACCGACGTCCTCTCCGAAGACGACGGAGCGGAGAGGGGCAGCAGCTTCAACCCGGTGCGCGGCGAGAAGGTGATCGCCTACGCGCGCAAGTTCCTCGACGACACCGTCCCGCTGGCATCCGGAAGCTACCGCGAGGCGACAGGATTCAGCGTCACCGACGGCGCTCTGGTGGTCACGCGCGGTGGCGGCGACGAGGTAGGCCTGGCCGATCCGGCCCAGTTCGTCGGCTATCTCGGCGACCCCGAATCCCCCACGTCGGTGCTGCTGATCAATCACGGACTACACATCGAGATCCAGGTCGACCCGACGTCCCCGATCGGGTCGATGGACGGCGCCGGTATCAAGGACGTGTTCCTCGAATCGGCCATCACGACGATCATGGACTTCGAGGACTCGGTCGCCGCCGTCGACGCCGATGACAAGATCCTCGGTTACCGAAACTGGTTGGGGCTCAACAGAGGTGACCTCGCCGAGGAGGTCAGCAAGGGATCCAAGACCTTCACCCGCACGCTCAACCCGGATCGGGTGTACAGCGCGCCGAACGGCTCGTCGTTCACCCTTCCAGGGCGCAGCCTGCTGTTCGTTCGCAACGTCGGTCACCTGATGACCAATGACGCGATCGTCGACGCCGACGGCAACGAGATCCGCGAGGGCATTCAAGACGCGCTGTTCACCTCGCTCATCGCGATGCACGGCCTGAACGGACAGAACAGCCGCACCGGATCGATCTACATCGTCAAACCCAAGATGCACGGGCCCGACGAGGTCGCCTTCACCTGCGAGCTGTTCAGTCGCGTCGAGGACGTACTGGGACTGCCGGCCAACACCATCAAGGTCGGCATCATGGACGAGGAGCGACGCACCTCGGTGAACCTCAAAGCCTGCGTCAAGGCCGCCGCCGATCGCGTCGTGTTCATCAACACCGGCTTCCTGGACCGCACCGGGGACGAGATCCACACCTCGATGGAAGCCGGTCCGATGATCCGCAAGGGCGCGATGAAGACCCAGCCGTGGATCCTCGCCTACGAGGATCAGAACGTCGACATCGGTCTGGCCACCGGATTCTCCGGCCGGGCTCAGATCGGCAAGGGCATGTGGGCGATGACCGATCTGATGGCCGACATGGTCGAGCAGAAGATCGCCCAGCCCCGGGCCGGCGCCACCACCGCATGGGTCCCCTCGCCCACTGCGGCCACCCTGCACGCGATGCACTACCACTACGTCGATGTCGAGGCGGTCCAGCGCGAGCTGGCCGGCAAGCGGCGTACCACGATCGAGCAGCTGTTGACCGTTCCGCTGGCCCGGCACGAGCTGGCCTGGTCAACCGATGAGATCCACGAGGAGCTGGACAACAACTGCCAGTCGATCCTGGGCTACGTGGTGCGCTGGGTCGACGCCGGAGTGGGCTGCTCGAAGGTTCCCGACATCCACGATGTCGCGCTGATGGAGGACCGGGCCACCCTGCGCATCTCCAGCCAGCTCCTGGCCAACTGGCTGCGCCACGGGGTGATCACCACCGAACAGGTCACCGAGAGCCTGCGGCGGATGGCCGCGGTGGTCGATGCCCAGAACGCCGGCGATCCGACCTACCGGCCGATGGCACCGGACCCCGAGGGCAGCATCGCCTTCCAGGCGGCACAAGAACTGATCCTCGCCGGTGCGGCGCAGCCCAGCGGTTACACCGAGCCGATCCTGCATCGTCGTCGCCGCGAGCTGAAGGCAAGCCTCGGCCTGTGACGGTGAGGGGGTAAGCGGCCGATGGGCAGGCACAGTATGCCCGGTGACTTCTCAGGTGAATCCACGGACAGCACCGGAGACGTCACCAGCACGGGCCGGCGTCGCCGCGTCGATGGCGGTCGCCGTGGTGTCAGCCTCGGAGTGATCGCCGCACTCATCGCCGTGGCACTGCTGGTCGGCGGTGTCATCCTGTGGCGGTTCTTCGGCAATGCGTTGTCCAGCCGTTCCCTCGAAGCCGCCAAGCAGTGTCTGCAGGGCACCGCGACGGTGGCGGTGGTGGCTGATCCCTCGATCGCCGAGAACGTCAAAGCCTTCGCCGAGAAATTCAATGAGGACGCCACGCCGATCGGTGACAAGTGCGTGAAAGTCGCTGTCACGGCGGGTGATTCCAGCGCGGTGCTGACCGGCCTCAGCGGTGATTGGCCGAGCAGTCTAGGTGAGCGCCCCGCGCTGTGGCTGCCGGCGTCATCAGCCCCGGCGGCCCGGTTGCAGGCCGTGGCCGGCAAGCAGATGATCAGCGACGCCCGCTCTCTGGTCAGCACCCCACTGGTGCTCGCCGTGCGGCCTCAACTCAAGAACGCCCTGGGACAGCAGGGCTGGAACACCCTGCCCGGACTGCAGACCAATCCGGCGGCACTGGACGGGCTGAACCTGCCCGGTTGGGGCAGCCTGCGACTGGCTGCGCCGACCGCGGGTGCCGGAGATGCGGCTTATCTGCTGGCCGAGGCCGTCGCCGTCACTTCCGCGGCGCCCGGCGCTCCGGCAGGTGACGGTCTGGCGGCGGTCAACACCCTGCTCGGTGCCCAGCCCCCGCTTCCCCGCAACACAATCGACGAGGCGTGGAACGCGCTGACCGCCCCGGGCGACCCGGCGACTGCAGCCGTGCACGCCCTGGCGATCACCGAGCAGCAACTGTTCCAGCGGACTTCACCGCTGCCCCAGGACCGCGGTGCCGTCGCGGCCTGGATCGCCGACGGTCCGGTGGCCATCGCCGACTACCCGACCGCACTGCTGTCCGGATCGTGGCTGTCCGAGGAGCAGGTGACCGGTGCCAGCGAGTTCGCCCGGTTCATGCGCAAGCCGGATCAGCTCGACGCCCTGCGCAACGCCGGGTTCCGGGTCGACGGCAAGACCAGGGACGGCAACGACTCGGTCGGCTTCCCGCCGCTGTCCGCCCCCCTTTCGATCGGTGATGACGCGCAGCGTGCCGCGATCGCCGCCGCGGTCACTCCGGCCGGTGTCACCACGACGACCGTCGTACTCGCCGAGGGGCTGACCGGCGACGAGGGCGGAAAGCCGCGCCTGCTCAATGTCACCGCGGCGCTGCGGGACCGCGTCAAGGACCTGCCGGCTGACGCCGCGGTCGGCCTGTGGACCTTCAACAAGGTGGACAGCGGCCCCGCCGTTCCCACCGGCCCGCTGGGCGATCCGTTCGGACCGCAGCCGCGTTCGGCGGCGATCACCGGCGTGCTGGACGTCACGACTCCCACCAGCGGCGGCGGGGTCTCCTTCGCCACCCTGCGGGCGGCATATGCCGATGCGGTCGCCAATTACCGCCAGGGACAGCCGAATTCGGTCCTGCTGATCACTCAGGGCCCGCACACCGATCAGGGGTTGGACGGCCAGGCCCTGCAGGATGCGATCAAGGCGGCCACCGATCCCAACCGCCCGGTGGCGGTGAACGTCATCGACTTCAGCGGCGATCCGGACCGGGCTACCTGGGAGGCCGTCACCAAGCTGACAGGCGGCAGCTATCAGGAAATCTCGGCGTCGAACTCACCCGACCTCACCGGCGCGATCGCCGGCCTGCTGTCCTAGCCTGAACCTACCAGTCGCAGCAGTTGCCTTGCGGCTGCGGTGAATTCGGCTGGAACCTCGATCTGCGGGTAGTGCCCGATACCGGGTAGTTCGACGACCTCGGCGGCTGGGCGCAACTCGCGCAGGCCAGCCAGCACCGAGGTGGTGGCCACCGGATCGCCGGTCGCCCAGAGGAAGCCCAGCGGCTTCGGCCAGTCGCGGACCGCACCGTGCCAGCGGTTGGCGTAGGTCACCCGTTCGTTGAGGTAGGCGCACAGCAGGTGCAGGATGCGGTCACCGCCCTCATGTGCCAGCAAGGCCCACTGCGCCTGCGCCTCGGACTGCGACAGCGGGTGCGCGGCGCTGAAGAGCTTCGCGAACCCGCGCAGGAACCCACGTTCACTGGTTAGCCGGGAAAGAACCGGGCCCAGCGGACCGCGCAGAATCTTCTGGCTGGGCCGCAGACTGGCGCGTTCGATGATCACACTGCCGTTGGTCAGCACGGCCCGTTCGATCTGGAACGGCAGGGTGCCGGCCAGATCCCGTGCCAGCAGTTCGGTCGCAACCGAGGTGCCCATGTCGTGTGCGAGCAGGACCACCGGACCGGTGCCGGCCGCGGCCACCACGTCCTCGACGATGTCGGCCTGTTCGAAAAGGCTGTAGCGGTGGGGTCTGGGTTTCTCCGAAAGTCCGAACCCCAGGAAGTCCAGAGTCAGCCAACTGTGCTCGCCGAGGCACTCGGTCACCGCGCGAAAATCGTAGGAACTCGACGGAAATCCGTGCAGCAACAGAACCGTCGGCCCGATGCCCAGATGTGAGCGGACGAAGACCGACCCGGCACGGGTGGCCAGCATCCCGCCGCCGAGTTGCCACTGGCGCACGTCGTCGGGCAGTGTCACGGCGGTCAAGCGAAGGCTTCCACCGGCGGGCAGGAGCACACCAGGTTCCGGTCACCGTATGCTCCGTCGATCCGGCGCACCGGCGGCCACACCTTCGCCCGGAAACCCTTCCCCAGCGGATAGGCCGCCTGCTCCCGGGTGTAGGGATGGGTCCAGTCCTCGACCAGCAGACACTCCGCGGTGTGCGGTGAGTTACACAGCGGATTGTCATCGGCCGGCCACTCGCCGGCACCGACCTTGTCGATCTCAGCCTTGATCGCGATCATCGCCTCGCAGAAGGCATCCACTTCCGCCAGAGTCTCGCTCTCAGTGGGCTCGACCATCAGTGTGCCGGCCACCGGGAAGCTCATTGTCGGGGCATGGAATCCATAGTCCGCCAACCGCTTCGCGACATCGTCGACGGTGACACCCGTGGCCTTGGTGATCGGCCGCAGATCCAGGATGCACTCATGGGCCACCATGCCGTTCTCACCGGTGTAGAGGACCGGGTAGTACTCATCGAGCCGGCGGGCGATGTAGTTGGCCGACGCGATCGCCGCGAGCGAGGCCTTCCGCAGCCCGGCCGCACCCATCAGCCGGATGTAGGCCCAGGTGATCGGAAGGATCGAGGCCGACCCGTACGGTGCCGCCGACACCACATGTCCGTGCGGCAGTTCGTCGGCGAGCGGATGACCCGGCAGGTACGGGGCCAGGTGCGCCCGGACCGCGACGGGTCCGACTCCCGGACCCCCGCCGCCGTGCGGGATGCAGAACGTCTTGTGCAGGTTCAGATGGCTCACATCGCCGCCGAACTTGCCGGGCCGGGCCAGGCCCACCAGGGCGTTGAGGTTGGCGCCGTCGACGTAGACCTGACCGCCCGCATCGTGGACCGCACCGCAGATCTCGGCTATGTCGTGCTCGTACACACCGTGCGTCGACGGATAGGTGATCATCAGCGCAGCGAGGTTCTCGGCGTTCTCGGCGACCTTGGCGCGCAGGTCATCGAGGTCGACATCGCCGTTCTCGCGGCAGCCCACCACCACCACCCGCATACCGGCCAGTGCGGCCGACGCCGCATTGGTGCCGTGAGCGCTCGAGGGGATCAGACAGATGTCACGGTGGGACTCCCCGCGCCCGGCGTGATAGTCGTGGATGGCCAGCAGTCCTGCGTACTCTCCCTGGGAACCGGCGTTGGGCTGCAACGAGATCGCGTCGTACCCGGTGATGCCGGTCAGCCACTCCTGCAGATCGGCGATCAGCCTGCGCAGACCCGGGGCGTCGTCGGCTGGGGCGAACGGGTGCTGGCGACCGAACTCCGGCCAGGTGATCGCCTCCATCTCGGTGGCGGCGTTGAGTTTCATCGTGCATGAACCCAGCGGGATCATGGTGCGGTCCAGCGCCAGATCCTTGTCCGCCAGCGTCCGCAGGTAGCGCATCATCGCCGTCTCGGTGCGGTAGGAGGTGAACGCCGGATGCGTCAGGAAAGCCGTTGTGCGGGTGGCGATATCGGAGCCGGCGGCCGGTCCTGCCGGTACCGCGCCGAACGCCGCCAGCACATCGGTGACATTTCCGTCGGTCGTCGCCTCGTCACACGAAACCGAGACGTGGTCGTCGTCGATCCGCCAGATGTTGATCCCGCGCGCCTTTGCGGCGTCCTGCACCGCGGTGGCGCGGCCGGGGACACGGGCGAGCACGGTGTCGAAGAAGGCGTCGTGCACCACCTCGACACCGGCGGCCTGCAGGCCGGCTGACACCGCGCGGGCATGGCCGTGCACCCGACTGGCGATCTCGATCAAACCGTCGGCGCCGTGATAACTGGCATACATCGCGGCCATCACCGCGAGTAGCACCTGCGCGGTGCAGATGTTGGAGGTGGCCTTGTCGCGGCGGATGTGCTGTTCGCGGGTCTGCAGCGACAGGCGGTACGCCGGTGCCCCGTCGGCGTCCTGCGACACCCCGACCAGACGGCCCGGCAATTGGCGCGCATGGCTGGTGTGCGCGGCCAGATAGCCGGCATGCGGTCCGCCGAATCCCATAGGCACACCGAAACGTTGGGCACTGCCGAAGGCCACATCGGCGCCGAACTCACCGGGCGGGGCGATCAGCGTGAGCGCCAGTAGGTCAGCGCCGACTGCCACCAGCGCGCCGCGCTCATGCGCCTGATCGACGAGAGCGGACCAGTCGGTGACCCGTCCGCTGGCGCCGGGCAGTTGCACGATGACGCCGAAGAAATCCCCCTCGGGCATCCCGTCGCGCAGATCGGCGGTCACGATCTCGATGCCGAGCGGCTCGGCACGGGTGGCCAGCACGGCCGCGGTCTGGGCGAACACGTCGCAATCCACCGCGAGCCGATTGGCCGGACCGCGCACCGCCCGGTGCATCAAGGTCATCGCCTCGGCGGCGGCGGTGGCCTCGTCGAGCATCGAGGCATTGGCGATCTCCAGACCGGTGAGGTCGGCGATCATGGTCTGGAAGTTGAGCAGCGCCTCGAGCCGGCCCTGGCTGATCTCCGGTTGATAGGGCGTGTAGGCGGTGTACCAGGCCGGATTCTCGAGGATGTTGCGCAGCAGAACAGGTGGGGTCAGCGTGTCGTAGTAACCCTGGCCGATCATCGAGACGTCGACGGTGTTCGCGTCGGCGAGCGCCCGCAGTTCGGCCAGCGTCTGATGCTCGGTGGCCGGCTCGGGTAGGGCCTCCAGGCCCGGGGCGATGCCCTGAGCGTTCAGCGCGTCCAGAATCCCGGCCGGCAGCGCCTTGGCTGCCATCTCATCGAGGGATCCGACCCCGATGACTCCGAGCATGTGGGAGATCGCCTCGGCATCGAGTCCGATGTGGCGGGCGGCGAAGACGGGATCGTTGGACACTGGCACTCCTGACGGGCGGACGCGACTGCTCGGGCGTCCTCTCCCTCTGTCGTCGGTGCCTGAGAGATTCGGCTTCGCCCGTCACGCGGGCGGAACCTTTCCCCATGGGCGGGTGACTGCGGCCGTTGAGCCGGGCCACCACTTTCCAGAGGCATCGGATCCCGGCGCGGTCCGGGGGCCTGAGAGGTTGATGGAGAGGTATTGCTCCTTCGGCGCCCACGGCTGGCTGCCGTGGGACTCTCCCGCGCGAGGTCGATGCGAGGCTGAGTCTAACCCCAGCGAACCTCTTTCCGCCGGGTGACTAGCCGATCTTGCGGTCGCGGCTCTTACGCCGGGAGGCGAGCTCGTCCTCGGGTGCGGCGATCGACTCGCCGCCGTCGGCACGCTCGCCCGGGAAGTCGGCGATCGCGCCGGTGAGTTCACGCATGGCGCCGCTGACCGCGATGCCGAATACACCCTGTCCGCCTTGCAGGAGGTCGACCACCTCTTCGGCGGAGGTGCACTCGTAGACGGTGGTGCCGTCGGAGAAAAGAGTGATGTTGGCCAGGTCCTGCACGCCGCGCTGACGCAGGTGGTCGACCGCGACACGAATGTTGTGCAGCGAGATACCGGTGTCGAGCAGACGCTTGACGATCTTCAGAACCAGGATGTCTTTGAAGGAGTACAGCCGCTGGCTGCCGGAGCCCGCAGCGCCGCGGATCGAGGGCACCACCAGAGACGTGCGGGCCCAATAGTCCAACTGCCGGTAGGTGATTCCGGCGATCTGGCAGGCGCTCGGGCCGCGGTAGCCGACGAGTTCGTCGGGAACCGAATCATCCGGGAACAGTCCGGCCTGCACAGGCGCATCAACCGCGGCGACGGGCGGAACGTCCGCCTCGTAGCGGGCGGGTGAGACAGCGAAGTCCAGCTGCTCCTGACGCGGCTCGTCGCCCACGTTGTTTCCTCTCGCCGTTCCGCCGCTGACCGCTCCGCCGATGGCGTGCTCTCAAGTGCATCGAGCATACGCCTTGTCGATCGGCCCGGTCGTGCTCCTGCACCAACTCAAGTCGTATCGGAAGTATGGCCGCCGGTGATTGCGCGGCGCGTCACCACACGGCGTGTCGGATCACCGCTGACCGATATGAGACGTATCCGTGACCGGAGGGCTGCTCAGGTGGCCTTGAAGTCGTCCGGGGAGATGGTGTCGAGGAATTCCTTGAACTTCTCGACCTCGTCCTCGCGGACCGCCCCGCCGGACTCCTCGTCACCTTCGTCGGGGATCAGCAGGCCGGCCTCGTCGAGGACCGCCTCCTCGACGTAGATGGGCACCCCCATGCGCAACGCGATGGCCACCGAGTCCGACGGGCGCGCCGACACCCGCACATCGGCGTCGAAGACCAAGTCGGCGTAGAACGTGCCCTCCTGGAGGTCGACGATGCGCACCTCCTTGAGGGTGTGCCCCAGCGCCCCGATCACATCGCGGAACAGATCATGGGTCAGCGGCCGGACCGGCTCGACCCCCTGCTGCTCGAGGATGATGGCGTTGGCTTCGGTCTGTCCGATCCAGATCGGCAGATAACGATCACCCTCGGACTCGCGCAGCAGCAGAACCGGCTGGTTGGCAGGCTGCTCGACGCGAATTCCCACCACGCGAACCTCACCCATCAGCTACCTCACCTCCGCGCAGGACATGCCGCCGCAATACTCCGGAAGTCTAGTCCTCTATCGCCCACTCCGAGCGCCCGAGGCCGGGCACTCACCGGTCCAATACGTCGCGCACCGCCGATTTGATCAGCGAGGTGTGCAGCGAGATCGCCAGCGCGGCCACTTCTCGGGCCAGATCGTCGGCGCGATCGCGGGCCCCGGTGGTGCCGGCCTTGCCGACCGGGCCGGCGATCTGGGCGATCAGATCGGACTGCCGGTCGGCGGCCGACCGGAAGGCCCGCAGGTGGCGGGGTTCGATGCCGTATTCGCCGAGCGCTCCCGCGCACCGGGCGATCACCACCGAGTGCTCGTCGAAGAATCCGCCGGGGCCGGCGGTGATGATTCCGTTCTTGCGCAGCGCGGCCAGCAGTTCAGGGCTCACCCCGGAGCGCTCCAGCAGATCCTCCCGGGTCAGCCGCACCGGGGCGCTGGGAACCGCGCCGGTGGACGCGTCGTCACCGACGGGAACCAGGCGGGGGGCGGGGTAGGCGGAATCCCGCTGCGGCAGTTCACCGTCGGGTTGGGCGTCGAGTTGGGTCTTGATGACCTTCAGCGGCAGATAGTGGTCGCGCTGGGCGGTGAGGATGAACCGCAGTCGCGCGCAGTCGTACGCGGCGAACCGGCGATAGCCCGACGGGCTGCGCTGCGGGGTCACCAGACCTTCGGCTTCGAGGAATCGGATCTTGGAGATCGTCACGTCCGGAAAGTCCGGACGCAGCAGATCGAGTACCGCTCCGATGGATATCCCGGGTGGACCCGAGCTATCGGGAGCCGTCATCCCGCAGACTTGGGTCCGGTCAGGAAGACCAGGCGGAACTTGCCGATCTGCACTTCGTCACCGTTGGCCAGGGTCGCCGAATCCACCGGTTCGCGGTTGACATAGGTGCCGTTGAGACTGCCGACGTCGACGACCTGGAATTCGTCACCGTCGAGGCGGAACTCCGCATGCCGGCGGCTGACGGTGACGTCGTCGAGGAAGATGTCGGAATCCGGGTGCCGTCCGGCCGAGGTGGACGGCTGATCCAGCAGGAACCGGGAGCCCGCATTGGGGCCGCGCTTGACCACCAGCAGGGCTGAACCGGCCGGCAGGCCCTCGACTCCGGACACCGCCGTCTCACCGGCCGGGCTGGCCGGCGCGTCGAGATCGTTGAGGAAGTCCGCGCGGAAGACCGAGGTCGTCTCCACTGTGACCTCGTCAGAGGTGTCGTCGGCCCCGAATCGCCGATCGTTCTCCGTCACCCGCTACTCCTCCACTGGTTTGTTCGACCGTACCCCCCGGCGCCCGGCCTGTGCCCGGCACCGGACAGATCGTGCGGCCGGCAGGCTGGCACCCTAGCAATCGCTGAGCGCGCCTCGGCTAGCCGAGGGTGCCCCGATAGGCGTCCGGGTCGAGAAGTTCTGCCAGACCCTGTTCGAGCGTATCGCTGTCGGCACGGAGCTCCAAGAGCCAGCCCTGACCGTACGGATCGGAATTCACCAGCTGCGGATTGCCCTCAAGCTCGGCGTTCACCCCCACCACCGTGGCCGAAACCGGGGCGTAGAGGTCCGAGACCGATTTGGTCGACTCCACTTCGCCGAAGGTCTCCCCGGCCTTCACCTCGGTGCCGACGGCGGGCAACTGCACGTAGACGACGTCACCGAGCGAGGACTGCGCGAAATCGGTGATACCGACCCGGACGGTGTCGTCACCGGTCCGGCGAACCCACTCGTGCTCGGCGGTGTAGCGCAGTTCGGCCGGGATGTCGCTCACGTGGCTCCTTCGGTGTCGGTGGTCGGCGTCGTTCGACGTTCATTTGACGGGCTGAGCGTATTGGCGAGCTTTCGGTTGCCGCAAGGCGCAGCGGCGAGGCCCTCGCCGCCGGCGCAGGCGCATCAGGAACGCGCGGCATCGCCGCGCACCCTCGGCAGCCGATGAACCACCATGGCGACCTGGATCAGATAGAGCACGGCCGACCACAGGTACAGGCCGATCCCCCAGATCACGAAACCCCATCCGATCGCGCCAATCACCCTGCTCCACAACGCATCCCACTGACCCAGCAGCACCAGCGGGAAACCCGACATCAATGCGAAGGTGGCGGCCTTGCCCAGGTAGGTGACCGGCAGTGCGTCCAGTCCCCGGCTGCGCACGACCGGCAGGGTGGCCGCCAGCAGCAGGTCGCGGCCCAGCAGGATGGCCACCACCCACCACGGCACGACGCGGGCCAGGGCGAGACCGACCGGCACGGTCACCATGTAGACGCGGTCGACCAACGGATCGAGCAACTCCCCCAGCCGGGAGGACTGATCGGGAACCAGTCGGGCGATCTTGCCATCGGCCCAGTCCGAGGTTCCGCTGAACATCAGGATGGCGGTGGCCGGCCCCCAGGCATGCCGCACCAGCAACAGGTAGAGGAAGACCGGGACCAGCGCGAGCCGGATGAAGCTCAGGATGTTGGGGATCGTCCACACCCTGCGCTCCATGGGTGTGCACGCTATCGCTAGCGGAAGACCCCGGGCAGACTCAGCGCCGACAGCGTGTCATCGCGCAACGGGTTGTCGTGCACCATGTAGGTCCACGTCGAGGTCGGCCGTGCCAGCTTGGACAGATCCAGCCCCGGTTCCTCGGTCAGCACATTGGCCGTCTCGAATGTCTGCTGTGAGGCCTCGATGGCGTCGGTGGCCAGATTCGTGAACGCGTCGACGGCCATCCGGTGGAACTCGTCGAGCGGGTTCTGACGGCCCAGTGCGCGCAGGTGAATGCTCTCCCGGATGTCGGAGAGGTAGGCGAGGTGATCGGCCCAGCCGCGATCGAGGTGGTACAGCATGATCGTGCGGCAGATCCGTTCGAGATTCTCCTCGGCGCCGTCGCCGAGAGAGGCCGCCAGCTCGTCATAGCGCTCCGGTGAGAGTTCACGGAGTTCCTCGCGCGCCGTGGGCGTGCTCAGCAGATCGTTGCGCCGGTCGACGATGATCGCGCGCTGCTGGGCGATGAGCTGGTTGTAGCGCCAGGTGTTCGCGTGCACGTCGAGCAGACGGCCCTCGGCGACCCGCTGCGCGTGGTCGAGCAGCTCGGCGGCCTTGGGGCTGGTGACCCGTCCGGTCTCGTCGCACTCCATCGGCAGCTTGTTGGACTCCAGGTGAGCGGCCACCACGTCGTCCTCCCAGCTGGAGAAGAAGATCGTGGAGCCCGGGTCGCCCTGGCGTCCGGCGCGGCCGCGCAACTGGTTGTCCAGCCGTTCGGTGCGATGGCGGCCGGTACCGATGACGTGCAGGCCGCCCAGATCGGCCACCTTGTCGTGGTCGGCCTCATCCGAACCGCCGAGCCGGATGTCGGTGCCGCGCCCCGCCATCTGGGTCGAGACGGTGACGACGCCGAGCTTGCCGGCCTCGGCGATGACGCGGGCCTCCTCCTCGTCGTTCTTGGCGTTGAGGACGACGGCGGGCACACCGCGGCGCACCAACCGCTCGTGCAGTTCCTCGGATTCGGCGACGTCGTGGGTGCCGACGAGGATCGGCTGCCCGGTCGCGTGCACCTCGATGATGTGGTCGATGATCCCGTCACCCTTGGCCGCGGCGGTGATGTAGACGCGGTCCTCCTCGTCGATTCGGACGTTCGGAGCGTTCGACGGAATGGGCGAGACGCCGAGCTTGTAGAACTGCCGCAACTGCTCACCGGCCGCCAGGGCGGTGCCGGTCATCCCACAGACCGTCGGGTAGCGGTTGATCAGCGCCTGAACCGTGATGGTGTCGAGAACCTCGCCGGTCTCGGTGGTCTCGATGCCCTCCTTGGCCTCCACCGCGGCCTGTAGACCGTCCGGCCAACGCTGCAGACTCGCGATCCTGCCGCGGGAGGCGTTGATGAGCTGCACCGCCCCGTCGCGGACGATGTAGTGCACATCGCGCTGCAGCAGCACATGGGCGTGCAAGGCGACATTCACCTCGGTGAGGACGGTGGTGACGTTCTCCTCGGAGTACAGATCGATTCCGCCGAGGGCCTTCTCCAAGCGCTGCGCGCCGGCCTCCGTCAGATGCACGTTGCGGCTGTCGGCGTCGGTCGCAAAGTATTCGTCGGCGTTCTTGTCGGCGACCAATTCGCCTACCAGCCGGACGATTTCGAGTTTCGGTGTCTCGCGGTGCGTGGTGCCGGCCAGCACGAGCGGAACCAGGGCCTCATCGACGAGCACGGAGTCGGCCTCATCGATCAGCGCGACGTCGGGGTTCGGCGACACTAGGTCGGTGACGTCGGTGACAAGCTGATCGCGCAGGACATCGAAGCCGATCTCGTTGACCGAGGCATAGGTGACGTTGCACCGGTAGGCGGCGCGGCGCTCGTCGCGGGTGGAATCCGCGGTGATCCAGCCGACGGTCAGTCCCATCGCCTCGATCACCGGGCCCATCCATTCGGCGTCGCGGCGGGCGAGATAGTCGTTGATGGTCACCACGTGGACGTTGCGACCGGCCAGCGCGTAACCGGCCGCGGCGATCGCCCCGGAGAGGGTCTTGCCCTCACCTGTGGCCATCTCGACGACGTCGCCTGCCAGCATCCGCAGCGCGCCGAGCAACTGGACGTCGAAGGGCCGCAGTCCGATGGCCCGCTCTGAGGCCTCCCGTGCGATGGCCAGGAATTGGGGGACGTCGGGCGAGTCGGCGAGCTTCTCCAGGTTCAGCAGCTGTGCAGCCTTGGCGAGTTGCTCGTCGTCGAGGCTCCCGGCCTTGGCGTCGAACTCTGCCGAGTTGTTCACCTCGGTCATCGACTGGGCTTTGACCTTCTCGGTGCTCGCACCGAGCAGCCGCCAGAAACCCCGGCTCAGCCGGTTCTGGCCGGATCCGCTCTTCTTCGAACTCTTCGCCACGTGCCCAACGGTACCGGCGGGCGGCCGGAACCCCGCTCAGGGCAGGTTCGGGCGCCACCACCAGGCCGCTGCGGTAGCTTCGCCGGGAAGATCACCGCACGAGGAGAGCACGTTGGAGCCGTACAAATCGTCAATGGACTGGGGCAGTGAGCTAGTCCCCTCCCTGCTGTGGATCCTGCGCGCCTGGGCCATCGCCGCGGTGGTCACGCTCATCGTGCTCTTCCTCGTCGGCAGGTTCACCGTCTGGGGCCGGCAGTACTGGCGGGTCACAGGCGACTACTTCACGGGCCGATCCTCGGTACGGATCTGGATCTGGCTGGCAGTGCTGCTGCTGTCGGTGATGATCTCGGTCCGCATCAATGTGCTGCTGAGCTACTTCAGCAATGACCTCTACACCTCGCTGCAAGTCGCCTTTCAGGCCGCCAGCGCCGACAAACCCGACATCCGCGACGAAGCGATTCACGGGTTCTGGGTGGCGCTGGGAATCTTCGCGATCCTGGCCACCATCTACATCAGCCAGGCGATGCTCGACATCTATCTGACGCAGCGCTTCATCATCCGCTGGCGGACCTGGCTCACCGACAGGCTGACCGGCGACTGGCTCAGCGACCACGCCTACTACCGCGGCCGGTTCACCGACTCCAACACCGACAACCCCGACCAGCGCATCCAGCAGGACGTCGACGTGTTCACCACCGGCGTCGGCGGGTCACCCAACTCACCCACCGTGGGCACCGGCTCGGTCCTGGTGTTCGGCGCCATCTCCTCGGTGTGCACCGTGGTGGCGTTCATCCCGATCCTGTGGGGTTTGTCCGGCCCGCTCACCTTCTTGGGCATGACTCTGAACCACGCGCTGTTCTGGGTGGCCTTCGTCTATGTGTTCTTCGCGACGGTGGTGGCGTTCTGGATCGGCCGGCCGCTGATCCGGCTCAGCTTCCGCAACGAGCTGACCAACGCCGCCTTCCGCTATGCGCTGGTCCGCCTTCGCGATGCGGCAGAGGCCGTCGGCTTCTACCGTGGCGAGAACACCGAACGTGGTCTGCTCAAGACCCGCTTCGACAGCATCATCGCCAATTACCGCCGCTTCGTGCGCCGCACTCTGGGTTTCACCGGCTGGAACCTGGCGATGAGCCAGATCATCGTGCCGTTGCCGCTCGTCGTACAGGCGCCCCGACTCTTCAAGGGCGAGATCGACTTCGGTGATGTGACCCAGTCCTCCAGCGCGTTCTCCAACATCAGCGACTCACTGTCGTTCTTCCGCAATGCCTATGACCAGTTCGCCGCCTACCGCGCCGCCATCATCCGTCTGTGCGGCCTGGTGGAGGCCAACCACCTGGCCCGGGAGATGCCCAGCCTGGAGACCCTGGCCAGCACCGACGGATCGGTGCAACTCGACCGGGTGGAGGTGCGCACCCCTGGCGGCAGCCAACTGGTGGACCCACTGGACCTGCGGCTCGAACCCGGCGATGCGCTGATCGTCACCGGCCGCTCCGGTTCCGGCAAGACCACGCTGCTGCGCAGCATCGCACAGATGTGGCCGTACACCTCGGGCACGGTGCATCGGCCGGTGGACGAGCGCGAGACGATGTTCCTGTCCCAGATGCCCTATGTGCCACTGGGCGATCTGCGGACCGTGGTGTCCTATCCGGCGAGGTCCGGTGAGATTCCCGATGAGGAGATTCAGAGCACGTTGACGAAAGTCGCTCTGGCACATCTGACTTCGCGTCTCAACGAGGAAGAGGACTGGGCCAAGGTGCTGTCTCCGGGCGAGCAGCAGCGGGTCGCGTTCGCCCGGATCCTGCTGACCAAGCCCAAGGCCGCATTCCTCGACGAGGCCACCTCCGCGCTCGACGAGGGGCTTGAATACGTCGTCTACGGTCTGGTGCGCAGCGAGCTGCCGAACACCATCCTGGTCAGCGTCAGCCACCGGCCGTCCATCGAACGGCACCACGGCCGGCACCTGCAGTTGCGCGGTGAAGGCGAGTGGCACCTCGGACTTGTCGAGGGCGGGGAGCCTGTCGAAAAGGCCGGGGGCTGACCGCTTCGTTCAGCCCTGAGTGCGCTGATTCTGACCGGACGCGGGGAAGACTTCCTCCTCGGCTTCGAAGATCACCTCGGGCTCGTCGTAGTCGGCGACCTGGCCGCCGGACTCACGTCGGATGGCCCAGGCGAAACCGGCCACGATCACGATGAACCCGACCACCACCTCGGTGAGGTTCATCATGCCGCCCCTGGCGTGCTGAATGATGGTGTGCCCGATCTGCTGGCTGAGGATGAACACGGCCATCACCAGCACGAAGTAGCCGAAGCCCTTGCGAAGCTTGTCGGGGTGAATCTTGCCGACCACCCGGGAACCGATGATGGCACCGACCACCGCCGCCGCGGTGATGATGAGCGTGATCGGCCAGCTGACCTTGGTGTGCGGGTTCAGGTGGACGAAGCCTTCGGGACCGCCGAACTGCAGGAGATACCCGAAGAAGCCCGAGAAGGACTTCATCGCCACCACCAGCAGCGAGGTCGCCACCGCGTTCGGCATCGCCAGTCCGCCCAACAGCGAGAGCGCCGGCACCACCAGGAAGCCGCCGCCGGCTCCGACCAGACCCGTGACGAGGCCGACGATGAAACCGTCGAGCAGGATGCGGAACAGTGGGAGCCCGCCGCCGTGCTTGCCGTGACCGCCCTTGACCTTCTTGCGACCCCGGATCATCGCCACTGCAGTGACGCCCATCATCACCGAGAAAGCGCCCAGCAATAGCGCACCCGGCAGGTGCTGGCCGACCTGCCCGCCGACGAAGGCTCCGACCATCCCGGCCAGTCCGAACAACAGACCGGTACGCCAGATCACCCGGCCTGCTCTGGCGTGGCCGATCAGACCGAAGAGCGATGTCACACCCACCACGAAGAGGCTGGCCGTGATCGCCTGCTTGGCGCCGAACCCGAGCATGTAGACCAGCAGCGGGGTGGTCAGGATGGATCCACCGCCCCCCAGTACGCCGACCGCCATGCCGATGCCGATGGCCAGGACGGCCGCCACGGCGACGAGTGGACTCATCCGATCTCCTTCAGGTCAGGCATCCGAACGGCGGACTATTTGCACAAGTATGCATATACCAGGCGATTACGCCATCCCCCATTCGTGTGGTGTCGGGAACTGGTACTGGAATGCTGGGGCAGGCACCAGCGGGCCGGCGACGTGGAGGAAAACTGCGGTGGAGATGTACAAGCCCTCGCTGGACTGGTCCAACGAGATCCCCCAGTCGCTGCTGTGGGTGGCCAAAGCCTGGGGCATCACATCCGTGCTCACCGTGCTGACATTGGTGCTGCTGACCCGCTACACCGCCTGGGGCCGGCAGTTCTGGCGGGTCACCGGGGCCTATTTCCGCGGCCCGAACAGTGTTCGGGTGTGGGCGTGGCTGGGGGTCCTGCTGTTTTCCACCTTGGTCGCGGTTCGGCTCAACGTGCTGCTGAGTTACCAGAGCAACGACCTCTACTCCTCGCTTCAGGTCGCCTTCGAGGGCGCCGGCGGCGGCAACCAGGGGGTGCGGGACTCCGGAGTGCACGGGTTCTGGATGGCCATCCTCACCTTCGCTCTGATCGCCGCGGTGTACGTCAGCCGCGAGTTGGTCGACATCTATCTGACGCAGCGATTCATCATCCGATGGCGGGTGTGGCTGACCGACCGGCTCACCGGCGACTGGCTCGACGAGGAATCCTTCTACCGCGGCCGGTTCCTCGACCACCCGATCGACAACCCCGACCAGCGCATCCAACTGGACATCGACGCCTTCACCGCCGCGACCGGGACCGGCCCCAACACTCCGACGGCGGGCACGACGACGACGCTGCTGTTCGGCGCCATCAACGCGATGGTGTCGGTGGTCGCCTTCACCCCGATCCTGTGGAACCTGTCCGGTCCGTTGAGCCTTTTCGGTATGACGATCGGGCACGCACTGTTCTGGATCGCTCTGATCTATGTGTTCGCGACCACCGTGATCGCATTCTGGATCGGCCGGCCGCTGATCCGGTTCAGCTTCCGCAACGAACTGACCAACGCGGCCTTCCGCTACGCGCTGGTCCGGATGCGCGACGCCGCCGAATCGATCAGCTTCTATCGCGGCGAGGGCGCCGAGAAGTCGGTTCTCCGTGCACGTTTCGCGGCGATCATCTCCAACTACCGCGGATATGTGGTGCGCACACTGGCCCTGCTCGGCTGGAACCAGTCCATCAACCAGATCATCAACCCGCTCCCCCTGGCCATCCAGGCGCCACGCCTGTTCAGCGGTCAGATCAGTTTCGGCGACGTAACCCAGTCGGCGACGGCCTTCTTCAACGTTCACGACTCACTGTCGTTCTTCAGGTCCGTCTACGACTCGTTCGCCGCCTACCGGGCCACCATCATCCGTCTCGACGGTCTGGTGGACGCCAATGAACAAGCCCGGGCGCTGCCGCGCCTGCACGCCGAGGACAGCCACGACGGGTCGATCGAGTTGCGCGATCTCGAGGTCCGCAGCCCGCAGGGTGAGATCCTGCTGCGCGGACTGAACCTTCGTCTCGAACCGGGCGACTCGCTGGTCATCACCGGCCCCTCGGGATGCGGGCGAACCACGTTGTTGCGCAGCATCGCCCGACTTTGGCCGTACACAGGCGGCGCCATGCTACGGCCCGACGGGGACGACGACGCGATGTTCCTGTCCCAGGTTCCCTATCTGCCCCTGGGTGATCTACGCGCCGTGTTGTCCTACCCCAAGCGGGAATGCACACTCGACGACGACGAACTCGGGGCCGCACTCGACGCGGTGTCGCTGGGCCACCTGAGGGGCAGGTTCAACGAAGTCGAAGACTGGTCGAAGGTGCTCTCGCCGGGCGAACAGCAGCGGATCGCTTTCGCGCGGGTACTGCTTCAGAAACCCTCGGTGATATTCCTCGACGAGTCGACGTCGGCGATCGACGAGGGCCAGGAGTTCTCGATCTACCGGATGATCCGCAGCCGGTTGCCGAACAGCATCATCGTCTCGGTCACCCACCGTGGCACCGTCAAACAGCACCACGAACATCACCTTCAGTTGCGCGGCGACGGGACCTGGGAGTTGGATCGCACAACCGAGGAGGCCGGGGTCTAGGCCTTCATCGCGAGAGCTGCCGCGCTCGTTCCCGCTCGCCTGCCGAAGAACGATCCCGAACCCAGTTGCGTCCCACTGGAATAGCCCTTGCCGTCCTGGGCGATGTTCGACGCCGTCGCGCCGGCCGCGTAGAGACCGGGGATCGTGCGGCCGTCCTCGCGCAGCACCCGGCCGTCGACATCGGTGGCCAGTCCACCGACGGTGAACCCCGAATACATCGCCTTGCCCAGCGACAGGTCGAACGCCGCCCATGGGCCTTTGTCCTGGGGCGCAAGGAATTCCGGCTGTTTGTGGAAGTCCGGATCCTCTCCCTTCGCCGCGTACTCGTTGTAGCGGTTCAGCGCGGCTACCAGGTTGCCGG
>CAYFMA010000033.1:0-2303 GCA_964344085.1 uncultured Mycobacterium sp. | reverse complement strand
TGTGCGGGAATGGTAGGAGTCCTCGGCCACGAAGCGCTGGCCGAACTTGTTGACGATGATCCCGGTCAGCAGAATCGACGGCGGATATACCGGCGCGGTGATGAAGGCCTGGTCCATGTGTTTGGTGGCGGCCCCGGCCGACACGCCCATCCGGATGCCCAGTCCGTCGTCATAGCTGTTGCCGAGGACGAACGGCTTCTCGGCGAGTTTCGGGGTGTACTCGGCGACCATGTCCTTGTTCATCACGAATCCGCCGGCCGCGAGCACCACCGCGGCGGCCTTGATCGTTCCGGTCTCGGCGAAGTGCCGCCAGCGCACCCCGACCACCCCGTCAGCGGAGCCGCCGACCACCAAATTGGTGGCCCCCGTCTCGTACCGGATCTGCACGCCGAGTTCGGCGGCCCGCTTGAGCAGCAGGTCGATCACCATCTTCGCGCCCTGGGTGTCGCCGGGCACCGGGACCTTGTGTCCGCGCGGCGCCGGCTTGGCCATGTCCTTGAACGGCCAGACCTTCTCGTTGCCGGTGTACATCAACCCCTGGGTGCCGGGTTGGATCACCGCCTTCTCCGGGTAGTAACTGCGTTCGAAGTGCACACCGAGATCCTCGAGCCAGTCGAAGTGCTCGACGCTGCCCTCGCAGTACGCACGGATCTTGTCGTGTTCGGGTTCCCGGGACATCGCGACGAGGTAGGAGTACATCTCCTCGGCGCTGTCTGGATGACCGGTGGCCTGCTGAACCGCTGTGCCGCCGCCGAGATAGAAGTGGCCACCGGCCATCGCCGTGGTCCCACCGGCCGCGGCGGCCCGCTCCAGGACCAGCACCCTGGCCCCGGCGGCCGCGGCGCTCACCGCAGCGCACCCGCCGGCAATGCCGAAACCGACCACGACCACGTCGACCTCGTCGGACCAGTCCGTCACTGCCGAGACGTCAACGGTGGCTGGAATGTCGAGGCCGCTCATGGTCTTCAGAGACTATCGCCGGGCCGGGCGAATTACTAGAACGTGTTCTAGTTTTTGGAGGCGACGTTCACGATCGCCGGGCCGGTGTCCTCGCGCAGCTGCTGCCCGGTCGCCTGCCACGAGACCGCCGCCGGCAGCGAACCCCAGGTGCTGTTGAACAGACCGATGATGACGGCCCTGCCGTTGGGGGCCACGGTGTAGACCGGGCCGCCGGAATCACCCTTCTGGCTGACCACGCCGTTCGCCATGGTGAACCAGCCGTTGTTGACCCGCTCGATCGTCCCGCAGCTCTCGCCGGTGACGATGCCGAAGTGGCAGACCTGGCCGCCGGCGGCCAGCGGAACCGCGACGTCGGCGACCAGGGCCCGTCCGCCCGGCAGGACGTTGTTGACGGTGGCGTCGGCCGCGAGGCTGATGATCTCGTAGTCGGTGATGACCTGGTCGACGCGCACCACCGTGCCGTCCGGGGTGTTGTCCCGGGCGGTGGTCACCACGCCGACGAACCGGCCGTTGCGGTCGGTGACCGGACCGCTGGCGTTGCAGTGGCCGGCCGAGAAGGCGACGCGCTGAACCGGATCGACGAAGCCCAGCGTGCACATGGTCGCGCCCTGGCGGATCTCCATCCCGGGCGACACCACGGCCCCGGCGTCAGCAGAAGCGGCCGGGGCCAGGGAGATCAGCGTCGCAGCCCCGGCCATCGCGGCGAGAGCGACGGAGCGCAGAAAACGGGCCACCACACACCTCGATCGGTCGGCGGCCCGTGAACGACGCGGCCGCAATAACGTGTCGAGGTGTGTATCGGCACCGCTGCCGGAGCGTTACACACCCGTTATTGCGGCCGCGCCGGTCTAACGGTTATCCCAGGTCAGGGAATATTGATGACCTGGCCGACCTCGATGTGGTCGGGGTTGGCGATGCCGTTGTGCTGGGCCAGCTCGGTGTAGCGGTTGCCGTCGCCCAGGTACTCCTTGGCGATGTTGAACAGCGTGTCACCGGCGACGACGGTGTGGGTGCGGGGTGCCGGGGTCTCATTGACCACCGGGGCCACCTCGATCACCTCGGCCGGCGGCGGAGCGTCGGTCTCGGTGCGCGAGTTCCAGGCTGCGCCGTCCGCGGCGTACAGCACGACGTTGCGATCGTCCTGAATGACGAGCTTGACGTCCTTCTTGCCCTTGGTGTCGGTGTGCCAGATCGGCTTGTCGCCGGCGTACAGCACGAAGTTGCCGTCGGTCTGGACCTCGGCGCGGTCGCCACCCTGTCCGTTTGTGCCGGTCGCCCACACGGCCTCGCCGCGCGCGGCCAGCACCAGATTGCCGTCCTCCTGCAGGGTCAGGGTGTAGGCC
>CAYFMA010000032.1:0-39890 GCA_964344085.1 uncultured Mycobacterium sp. | reverse complement strand
CGCCGTGCACGGCGGAGTGGTCGCGATGATGTTCGACGTGATGTGTGGGATCGTCATCCACTCGATCAACCGCCCGATCAGCCGTACCGCTTTCCTGCACGTCGACTATCGCAATGTCACTCCGATCGACGTACCGCTGACCATGCGCGGCTGGGCGTCGAAGGTCGAGGGACGCAAGACCTTCGTCAACGCCGAACTCACCACGGGCGACGGGACGTTGTGCGCCGAGGCGAACGGACTCATGGTGCGTCTGCTGCCCGGCCAGCCGTGAATCTGTAAGCATGGCCGTATGGCCGAAAAACCCAGGACATTGCACAGCCTGACCACACCGCGCGCCGCGGCGCTCGCCGGAGTGCTCTTCGCGGTGCTGTTCGGCGCCGCGATCATCCTCATCCGCTCGTCCTTGCCGGAGACGGCCCAGCCGGGTGCTCACTGGATCGACGACGGCCACGACAAGATCAAGCTCGCCGCCGAACTCATGCCGTTCGCCGGTATCTGCTTCCTGTGGTTCATCGCAGTGGTGCGGGCCAATCTCGGACGGTTCGAGGACAAGTTCTTCGCCACCGCCACCCTCGGCAGCGGCCTGCTGTTCCTGGCGATGATGTTCGCCTCCGCGGCGGTGGGCGCCGGACTGGCGGAAAGCCGGCACTACTCGAGCGCCGAGATCACCGCCTCCGGAGTCGGAGCGTTCGGCCAGATGCTGCTGCTCAAACTGTCCAAGACCTATGCATTGCGAATGGCGGCGGTTTTCATGATGTCGCTGGCCACCATCTGGCTTCGGACCGGGCTCATGCCGCGCTGGCTGGTCGTGGTGACCTACCTCGCGGCTCTGACCTTGATCGTCGGCGGCGACACCACTATGTGGCTGACGCTTGCCTTCCCGGTTTGGGTTCTGATCGTCAGCGTGCTGCTTCTGGTTCGGGCCGGGGTATTTGAGAGCCATCGTGACGACTGACCGGGATTGAGTCGGTCCGCTCGATATCGTCGCGGCGGAACGCCGGCCACCAGATCGCCGGACCGATCAGGGTGAACAACGCCGGAATCACCACCGTGCGCACCACGAACGTGTCCAGCAGGATGCCCAGGCCGACGATGATGCCCAACTGCGTCAACGCGATCAGTGGCAGCACCCCGAGCACGCAGAACACCGCGGCGAGAACGATTCCAGCACTGGTGATCACCGCTCCGGTGGCCGACACCGCTCGTACGATGCCGCCCCGGGTTCCGTACAGCGGGGTCTCCTCGCGGGCCCGGGCAACCAGGAAGATGGTGTAGTCCACGCCGAGTGCGACCAAGAACAGGAACGCGAACAACGGGGTGGTGTTGTCCAGGGCGGGGAAGCCCAGCAGATGCACGCTGACCCAGCCGCCCAGTCCCAGCGCGGCCAACGTCGACAATGCGGTGGCCGCCACCAGCACCAGCGGCGCCAGTGCCGCGCGCAGCAGGACGTACAGCACCGCCAGCACCACGACGAGGATCGCCGGGATCACCACCCAGCGGTCGTGCACGGCTGCGGCCTTGGTGTCCATTGCCTGGGCGTCGGAGCCGCCCACCAGTGCGGCGGGATCCGCCTGATGAACGGAATCACGAAGTGCCGCAATGGTGTTGAACGCGCCCTGGGAGGCCGGCGCGGCGTCGATCACCACCTGCCACTGGGTCAGGCCGGTCTCTGTCACCCCGGCAGGTGTCACTGACACCACACCGGGTGTGGATTGGATCGCCTCTGCCACCGCGTCGGCGCGATCGGTGCCGGCGATCACCCGCGTCGGATCGGTCACGCCGCCGGGGAAGTGCTCGGACAGCGTCTTGAATCCGTCGACCGAGTCGGCCGTCACGCGGAACTGGTCGATCAGCGACAAGCCGACCGGCGTGCTCAGCACGCCGGTGGCCAATGCCGCCAATGCCAGGACCGAGGCCACCGCGACCCGGCCGGCATGTCCGGATACCCAGTCGGCCACCCGGTGCCAGGCGCCGGTGGTGGTGACCTCGCCGGCACCGACGCGGGGAACAAAGGGCCAGAACAGCTTCCGGCCGAACAGTGCCAGCAGGGGTGGTAGCACCAGAACGACGAATACCGCCGCAACCACGAGTCCCGCGGCGGCCTGCACGCCCAGGCTGCGGGTGGTCGGTGTGATCGACAGCAGCAGGGTCAGCAGGGCGAGCACAACCGTGGCATTGCTTGCGACGATCGCCGGCCCGGCATATCGCACCGCCGTTCGAAGCGCCTCCCGATGCTCCGGGGTGTGGCGCAGTTCCTCGCGGTAGCGCGAGATCAGCAGCAACGCATAGTTGGTTCCGGCGCCGAACACCAGCACGCTGGTGATGCCGGTCGTCGAACCGTCACCGCCCATCCCGGTAGCCTCGGCCACCGCGGCGCCCAACACCGCCGCCACCCGGTCGGCGAAGGCGATCACCAGCAGTGGCACCAGCCACAGCACCGGGGAGCGGTAGGTGACGATCAGCAGAAGTGCCACCACGATGCCCGTCACCGCGACCAGGGTGATGTTGGCGCCGGAGAACGAATTGGCGATATCGGCGCCGAACGCCGGGCCGCCGGTCACATTGGCCACCAGTCGGTCGGGCAGGCCGTCCTTGGCGGCGTCGCGTAACGCCTTCACCTTGTCGAAGAGACCGAAGCCGGACAGATCCGGGCTCAGCGCCACCGGCGCGATGGCGGCCTTGCCGTCGGTGGAGGGGACAGGTGGGATCGGCGGCGCCGCCCCGGCATCAGCCGCGGTGACCATCCGCTCGCGCGCCTGCCCGGCGGCGGCCAGATCCTCGGGTGAGAGTTCACCGCCGTCGCCGCGGGTGATCACCAGGATCACCGGCGCGGTGTCACCACCGGGGAACTGCGTGGCCACCTCCGCTGCCCGGGCCGCCTCGGCGGTCGGTGGGAGTACCACCGGTGACTGCTCGGCCGATGAACTCTGCGGCACCAGTCCCAGCAGGCTGCCGCCCAGCAGGGCGATGGCGAGCGCCAGGACCCACGAGAAGCGGCCGGAGACCAGTTCTCCGATCCGATCCCATAACGGCCGGCGTGGTTCGGGCGCTCGATGCATAGCAACATCTTGGTGCACGGGTGGGCCGGCAGCCCGCATATCCTTGCCCGCATGACAGACACCCCGGATGACGCAGACGACGGCGCTTCGGCCGCGCCGATCCTGATTGCGCTGGGCATCGTCGGTTTCGTACTGATCGCGATGACGGTGTTCCGGATGATCGGCAGCAGTCGGGTGTCCGACGACAGTGGGATCGGCCGTGCCGTCGTGGCCCAGAACGACGCGCTGCAGCGCGAGGACTACTCCGCCTTCCGCGCCAACACCTGTCCTGCCGACCAGGGGACGCAGGCCGAGGTGATCGCCGCCCAGCAACGCTCGAAGTCCGCCAGGGGCGCCCGTTTCGTCGATGACGTCAACGGTATGAAGGTCGACGGCGACAGGGCCACCGCCACCGTGGTCTACCACTTCGAGAAGGCTAAAGACGACAAGATCACGGTGCCGACGACCTTCGCTCGGGAGGGCGGAGTGTGGAAGGTCTGCTCGGTCGGCCCCCGGTAGGCGACGGCACGCCGAATCTGTGGCAAATGGTGAAGTCTCCGTGGCATATGGTTGGGCAAAACTAAATACACATCGCCGCATATGAACCTAGACTCTGCCGGGTGTCGCCGTTTTCCTCCCCAGGTCGCGTTCTCTCGTGAGGGAAGCCGTCTGGGCGAAGCCGGCGATGGCGGTCGGAGACTTCGTCGTCCTCTCCGGAGAGACCCTCGCCGGAATGTTCCGCCGCCCTTTCGCGTGGCGGGAGCTGCTCGACCAGATCTGGTTCGTAGCCCGGGTGTCGATCGTTCCGACGATCATGCTGTCGATGCCCTACACGGTGCTGATCGTGTTCACCCTCAACGTGGTCCTGCTCGAGGTCGGCGCCGGCGACCTGTCCGGCGCGGGCGCGGCACTGGCCTCGGTGACCCAGGTCGGCCCGGTTGTGACGGCGATCGTCGTGGCGGGCGCCGGGGCCACGGCGATGTGCGCGGATCTCGGTGCCCGCACCATCCGCGAGGAGATCGACGCGATGAAGGTCATCGGCGTCGACCCCATCAAAGCGCTCGTCGTGCCCCGGGTCATCGCCGCGACCTTCGTCGCGCTCATGCTCTACTCGGTTGTTGCCGTCGTCGGCTTGACCGGTAGCTATGTCTTCGTCGTCTACGTCCAGCACGTCACCCCGGGAGCCTTCGTCGCCGGCATGACGCTGCTCACCCACCTGGCGCAGGTGATCGTCTCTCTCGTCAAGGCCATGCTGTTCGGCCTCTCGGCCGGACTGATCGCCTGCTACAAGGGCCTGCATGTCGGTGGCGGGGCGACGGCGGTGGGCAATGCGGTGAACGAGACGGTGGTCTTCGCCTTCATGGCGCTGTTCCTGATCAACATCCTGGCCACCGCGCTGGGCGTCAAGGTCGCGCCATGACGGCCGTGTCCACATCGCCCCGTCGTGGCGCGGTGCTGGGCAAATTCGTCGCTGCGGCCCGCCGTCTCGGCGAGCAGACGGTTTTCTTCGGTATCGCGCTGGGTTCGATGGGCAGCGCGGTGACCCGATACCCGACCGAGGTTCTGCGACTGATCGCCGTCATGGGCCTGGGAACCGGTGCGCTGGCACTCATCGGTGGAACGGTCGTCATCATCGGCTTTCTCACCCTTTCCACCGGCGCCCTGATCGCCGTCCAGGGATACAACACGCTTTCCAACGTGGGAATCGAGGCGCTCACCGGCTTCCTGTCGGCGTTTCTCAACGTCCGGTTCATCGCGCCGGCGACTGCGGGTGTCGCCCTCGCCGCGACCATCGGGGCCGGTGCAACCGCGCAGATCGGCGCGATGCGGATCAATGAGGAGATCGACGCTCTGGAGGTGATGGGCATCCGCGGCATCACCTATCTGGCCTCGACCCGCATCGTCGCCGGAGTTCTGGTCGTGATCCCGCTCTACACCGTGGCCGTCCTGATGTCCTTCCTGGCGACCAGGGTCGGCACGACGCTGATCTACGGCCAGTCACGCGGGGTCTACGACCACTATTTCTCGACCTTCCTTCAGCCCAAAGACCTGGTCTGGTCGTTCATCGCCGCGCTGGGGATGGCTGCCGGCGTGATGCTCATCCACACCTACTACGGATACACCGCCACCGGTGGCCCGGCCGGCGTGGGAGAGGCCGTCGGCCGCGCGGTCCGCACCTCCGTCACGATCACCGTGTTCGTTCTTCTGACCATCACACTGGCGGTGTACGGCCAGTCCGGAAACTTCCATCTCTCGGGCTGAGAACGTGACGCCCCCGAGTTCCCAGCGGCGCGCGGGCCAGATCGATCCGATCTGGTACGCGCCGATTCTGATCGTCGTGATCGTCGCGATCGTCATCTTCACCGCCCTTGAGTTCAACGGAACTCTGCGTAAGGTCGTGCCGCTGACACTGAACTCCGATCGCGCCGGACTGGTGATGGAGCCTGGCGCCAAGGTCAAACTGCGGGGTGTCCAGATCGGCAAGGTTGCGTCGATCGGATCGAACTCGGCCAACGGTTCGACACTCGATCTCAAAATCGACCCCAAGCCGTTCGGTCTCCTACCCAGCAATGTCGAGGCCGAGATCAAGTCCAGTACCGCGTTCGGCGCGAAATACGTGGACCTCATCGTCCCGGACACCGGCGCCAGTCCGGTCGCTCTGAAGCCCGGTGCGGTGCTGCAGTCCCGCAATGTGACCGTCGAGGTCGACACCGTATTCCAGCACATCGAGTCCATCGTGACCGCGATCGATCCTGCCAAGCTCAACGCCGTGCTCTCGGCCCTGTCCGAGGGCTTTGGAGGTAAGGGCGAGGTCATGGGTCAGGCGATCACCGCCGGCAACAACGTCCTGCTGGCCGTCAACCCGCGGATGCCGACGATCCGCCGCGAGTGGCAGCTGTTCGGCCAGACCACGCAGGCGTATTCCGTTGCGGCACAGGATTTGATGAACGTACTCAACTCGTTCTCGACCACCAGCAGGACAATCGCCAACCAATCGCAGGCCCTCGACGACGTGCTGCTCTCGTCGATCGGCTTCTCGCAGTCGGGAATCACCGTATTCGGCGGCAACCAGAAGAATCTGGTGCGCTCGCTGAACGCCTTGGCTCCGACCACCGGGCTGCTGAACCAATATTCGCCGACCTTCACCTGTATGTTCCAGGGTGCGCAATGGTTCCTGGAGAACGGTGGCCGGGAAGCTTTGGGCGGCAACGGCAAATCGGTGATCATGGACGCCGCACTGCTGTTCGGCGACGACCCCTACCGCTTTCCCGACAACCTGCCCAAAGTCAACGCCAAGGGCGGCCCGGGCGGTGCGCCCAATTGTGGTTCGCTCCCGGATCCCACGAAGAACTTCCCGGTGAAGTATCTGGTGACTGACACCGGTTTCGGAACCGGACTCGATATGCGGCCGAACTTCGGGATCGGCTTCCCCGGTTGGGCCGACTACTTCCCGGTCACCCGGGCAGTTCCCGAGCCTCCGAGCATCCGCTACACCGGCCCGCCTGCCCCCGGACCCTGGCCCGGACCGCCGCCGCCCCCGGATCCGGTTCCTCCGGCCGCGCCGATTGAGGTGGGACAGCCATGAGGAGCAAGACGATTCGCAGCGCCGTGCGCGTCGCGCTGTTCACCGCCGTGTGTCTGGTCTTCCTGTTCGGACTGGTGACCGTCTTCGGCCAGTTCCGCTTCGACTCGCGGGTCACCTACCACGCCAACTTCACCAACGTCTCGGGTCTCAAGGGCGGCAATTTCGTCCGGATCGCCGGTGTCGAGGTCGGCAAGGTCACCAAGCTGACCCTGCACAAGGACTCCACGGTGACCATCGACTTCGCGGTCGACAAGGGTCTGCCCCTCACCGAGGGGACCACGGCTGCGGTGCGATACGAGAACCTCGTCGGCGACCGGTTCCTGACGCTGGAGAACGGTCCCGGTTCGGTCCACCTGCTGCAACCCGGCGCGACCATCCCGATGTCGCGAACCTCGCCCGCCCTCGACGTCGACGCGTTGATCAGCGGATTCCGGCCGCTGTTCCGGGCACTGGACCCCGAGCAGGTCAACGCACTGAGCGGCGAACTGGTGCGAGTGTTCCAAGGCCAGGGCGCCACCGTCTCCTCGGTGCTGTCCCAGACCGCGGCCCTGACGAACACCCTGGCCGGCCGCGACAAACTCATCGGCGAGGTCATCGACAACCTCAACACCGTTCTGGGCACGTTCGGAACCCGTGACAAGCAGTTCGGAACCGGCCTCGACTCGCTGATGCAGTTTGTCAAGGGCCTCAGCGACCGGAGAAACGACATCGCGACGGGCACCGCCTATATCAATGCCGCAGCCGGGTCGGTCGCCGACCTGTTGTCCACCGCGCGTCAGCCGATCGCGGATCTGGTGACCCAGACCGACCGGTTCGCCGGGCAGATGGAAGCCGACCACGACTATGTCGACGAGCTGGTCCGGACTCTGCCCGACGCCTACCAGATCCTCGCCAGGCAGGGCCTCTACGGCGATTACTTCGGGTTCTACATGTGCGACGCGATTCTCAAACTCAACGGCAAGGGTGGCCAACCGGTGTACACCAAACTTGTCGGGCAGGACACCGGGCGGTGCACGCCGAAATGAAGCGACCCACCATCAAGCCCCTGGCCGAGCGCAACCGCCTTGTCGTCGGTGCCGTCGGTATCGCATTGGTGACCGCGATCGTGGTCGCCGCGTTCCTGTACGACAAGTTGCCGTTCATCAAGGGCACCTCGGATTACTCGGCGTACTTCAGTGAGGCCGGCGGAATCAAGTCCGGCAGCGATGTTCGGGTCTCCGGGATGGAAGTCGGCAGGGTTTCCGACATCAAACTGCAGGGGACCAAGGTTCTGGTCACCTTCACCGTTCGCAACGGGGTTGATCTCGGCGATCGCACGGAGGCCGCCATCAGGACCGAGACGGTTCTCGGGGCCAAGGTGCTGGAACTGACCTCGCGGGGCGAAGGCGCGCTGCGCGGTCCGATTCCCATCGAACGCACCAGGTCTCCGTATGACATCCCCGCGGCCCTGGGCGATCTGACGACGACCATCAGCGGACTGGACACCACCCAGTTGTCCGATGCGCTCAGGACGATGGCCCAGACCTTCTCCAACACCCCGCCAGACCTCAAGGTAGCCCTCGACGGTGTGGCCAAGTTCTCCGAAACACTCAACACCCGCGACGCCAAGCTGCGTGATCTGCTCACGAATGCGAACAAGGTCACCACGGTGCTGGCCAAGCGCAGTGACCAGATCGCCGCTCTGGTCGTCAACACCAATGCACTGCTGGCTGAGCTTCTCGCGCAACGGGATTCAGTCGACGCGCTGATGTCGAACCTTGCCAGGGTTTCCCATGAGATCTCCGGCCTGGTCGCCGACAACCGGACCCAGCTCAAGCCGGCGGTCGACAAGCTCAACGGTGTCCTGGGAATCCTGGACCACCGCAAGGGTGAACTGCAGCGCACGCTTTATCTGCTGCGCCGTTATGCGATGTCCTTCGGCGAGGTCCTCGGCTCGGGCCCGTTCTTCAAGGCCTCCGTGGTGAATCTGGCCCCCGGCCAGTTCGCGCAGCCGTTCATCGACGCGGCGTTCTCCGATCTCGGTCTCGACCCAAGCGTGCTGCTGCCCTCTCAGCTGATCGATCCCGGGGTCGGCCAGCCGGCCACTCCTGCGCTGCCGATTCCCTATCCGAGGACCGGGCAGGGCGGGGAGCCGCATCTGAGCCTTCCCGACACCATCACCGGCAACCCCGGGCAACAGGCGTGCGGGCCGCCGGGGCTGCCGCTCTCGGGGCAGGGCTGCTATCCCTACCGCGCGCCGCTGCCGGCGCCCGCTCCGGGTGGACCCCCGCCGGGGCCGCCCGCCCCCGGGGCGGCCTCAGTCGCCGGTCCCACGCCGACTGCGATCTTCGTGCCCGCGCCCGGCGAGGCGCCGCCGCCTTCAGGGGGTGGCTGAGATGATGCAGAGCAACGGATTCCGGCTCGCGACGGCGATCACGCTGATCGTCACCCTCGTCTCGGGTATCGCGATCCTGGTCGGTTCCCGTCACGAGAAGCGCAACACCTATGTCGCTTACTTCGAGAACACCAACGGTCTGTACGCGGGTGATGAGGTCCGCATTCTCGGGGTCGCGGTCGGAACCGTGGACAAGATCGAGCCGAAGCCGACGACGGCGAAGGTGACCTTCTCCATCGATGCGCAGTACCCGCTGCCCGCCGATGTCAAGGCCGCGATCCTCTCGCCGTCGCTCGTCAGCGCGCGGTCGATGCAACTTGTTCCGGTCTACTCCGGCGGCCCGAAACTGGCGGCGGGTGGAGCGATACCGCAGGAGCGAACGGCGGTGCCCGTCGAATGGGACGATCTGCGTTCGCAACTGGAGAAGATCACCGATTCCCTGCAGCCCGCGCGGCCGGGCGGCCCGAACGCACTCGGAGAGTTCGTCAACACCGCAGCGGCCAACCTGCGCGGGCAGGGCGACAACGTTCACGACACCATCGTCAAACTGTCAAAGGCTACGTCCGCACTGGGCGATCACAGCACCGACATCTTCAGCACCGTGCGCAATGTGCAACTTCTGGTCTCGGCGTTGTCCTCGAGCAGCGACCTGCTCGCCGACTTCAACAACAACCTCGCCGAGGTGACCTCTGTACTGACGAACACCCCTGGCGAAGTGGCCGCCGCTACGCAGGGCCTCAACGGCGCGGTGAGCGATCTGCGCAGCTTCGTGGCGGAGAATCGCGAAGGGCTGGGCACCACGTTCGACCGGCTCAGTTCCATCACGTCCGCGCTCAATGACAGCCGTGGTGACGTCAAGCAGATCCTGCACATCACGCCGACCATCTTCCAGAACTTCACCAATATCTATCAGCCTGCGCAAAGCGCCATCTCCGGCATCCTGGCTCCGGTCAACTTCGCCAACACCGTTCAATTCATCTGCAGCTCAATCGAAGCCGCGTCGCGTCTGGGCTGGGACCAGTCGGCCAAGCTATGCGTGCAGTACCTCGCGCCCATCATCAAGAATCGCCAGTACAACTACTTCCCGATCGGCGGGAACCCGTTCGTGGGAGCCTCGGCCCGCCCCAATGAGCTGACCTACAGCCAGGACTACCTTCGCCCGGATGCCCCAGCGGCTCCCGCGCCCGCCGCGCCCATGCCGGCCGAAGGGGTCAGTGTCTCGACCGACCCCGGTCAAGGTCTGGTCGGCATGATGGCGCCGTCGTCCCCGGGAGGCACCCCATGAGGCGCATGACCGCCGTCGTGGTGGCCGCCAGCCTCTTGTGGTCGGCCACGGGATGCCAGTGGCGCGGCCTGAACTCACTGCCTCTCCCGGGAACACAGGGCCAGGGAGATGGCGCCTACACCATCCAGGCGGAATTGCCCGACGTGGTGACCGTTCAGGAGAACTCCCGTGTGCGGGTGGGGGACGTCAACATCGGCAATGTCACCAAGATCGAACTGCAGGACTGGCACGCGCTGGTCACCATGCGGATAAACGGCGACGTTCACCTGCCGGCCAACACCACCGCCCGAGTCGGACAGACCAGTCTGCTGGGCTCCATGCACGTCGAGCTGAACCCTCCGGCCGCCGGTGCCGCTGAGGGTGAACTTCGGGACGGTTCGGTGATCCCGCTCTCGTCGGTCGACGCCTTCCCGACAACCGAGCAGACGCTGGCCTCGGTGTCGCTGCTGCTCAACGGTGGCGGTCTGGCGCAACTTCAGGAGATCAACCGGGCCTTTGCCACGGCCCTGGCCGGCCGTGAGAACGAGATGCGGAGTCTGCTGACCCAACTCGACGTCTTCATCAAGGAGACCAACGCCCAGACCGACGACATCATCACTGCCACCGAGCATCTCAATTCCCTTGTCGGACAGGTCGCATCGCGCAACGATGCGGTAGAGAACGCTTTCAACACCTGGCCGCAGGCGCTGGCGGTGCTGTCGGACTCCCGTAACAAGCTCGCCGCCGCCATTGATGCACTCGGCAAGTTCGGTGCGATCGCGACGTCGACGGTCGACCAGACTCGCGAGTCATTGGTGGCCAACATCCGCAACATGGCACCGGTGCTGCGTTCGCTGGCAGACGCCGGACCAGCGCTGACCAAGGGTCTGGACTTCCTGTCCACCTACCCCTGGGTGAAGAGCACCATTCCGAACTGGTTCCGCGGTGACTTCGCCAACATCACCATGATCATCGATCTGACCCTGAGCCGGATAGACAGCGGCTTGTTCACCGGCACCCGCTGGGAAGGCAATCTCACCGAGCTGGAGATGCAGTGGGGCCGCACCATCGGGCAGATGCCGAGCCCCTACACCGCGGTGAATCCGCTCATCGCTCCCTACAACTGGGGCGGCTACTGATGATTCGTCTGCCGCGCACGATATGGATGCAGTTGGCGGTGCTCGCCGTGATCACCATGATCTCGACGGGCATCATGGTTTTCAACTACATCGACCTTCCTGCGCTTCTCGGATACGGGCGCTACACCGTGAGCGTCGACATGCCGGCTTCCGGCGGGCTCTACCCGTCCTCCGTGGTCAGTTACCGGGGCACCGAAATCGGCAGAGTCAGCTCAATCGACGTCACCCCCAAGGGCGTACGAGCGGTGTTGACGATGAATACGGCCGAACCGATCCCGGCGGACGTCACCGCCTCAGTGCACAGCCGGTCGGCAGTCGGCGAGCAATTCCTCGAGCTCAATCCGCGACCCGGCGTCACCGAGGATGCGCCGCCGCTCAAAAACGGTGACGTCATCGAGGTGGGGCGGGTGCAGGTTCCGCCCGATATCGCCAAGCTCCTCGACGCCGCCAACCGGGGATTGAAGGCCATCCCGCCGGACAATCTGCGCACTGTCGTCGATGAGGCGAACAAGGCGGTCGCCGGACTGGGGCCGGATCTCGCCCGGATAGTCGACGGCTCGACCTCGTTGGCGATCGAGGCCGGCAAGACGGTGGGCCCGATAACGACGCTGATCGACCAGGCCTCGCCGGTGATGGAGTCCCAGGTGCGGACGGCGGGTTCGATCGCGGCTTGGGCTGCGCACATGGCGGCGATCACCGGCCAGATCGAGTCTCAGGACGCGGCGTTCTCGAGTCTGCTGTCCCAAGGTGGTCCGGCCCTGCGTGAAGGCAAGGCGCTGTTCGATCGGATGGCCCCGACGCTGCCGGTTCTGCTGGCCAATATGGTCAGCCTCGGTGAGATCGCGGTGACCTACCGCTCGGATATCGAACAGTTGCTCGTCCTCTTCCCGCAGGGCACCGCGGTGATGTCGGCGATCACGGTGGCCAACTCGGGGGTCCTGGAGCCCTACCGCGGTATCTATCTCGACTTCAACCTGAATCTCAATCTGCCGCCACCCTGCAACACCGGGTTCCTGCCCGTCCAGCAGCAGCGCTCTCCGACACAGGTCGACGCGCCCGATCGGACCGCCGGCGAGCTCTACTGCCGGGTTCCGCAGGATTCGATTCTCAATGTCCGCGGCTCGCGCAACATTCCGTGCGAGACGAACCCGGCGAAACGGGCGCCGACGGCGGACATGTGTGAGAGCGACGAGCAGTACGTCCCGCTCAATGACGGCTGGAACTGGAAGGGTGACCCGAACGCGACGCTGTCCGGCCAGGATGTTCCGCAGTTCCCGAAGGGAAGCCAATCCGCCGCCCCGCCGCGCGCAGCCCCGGTAGCCGCTGTCCCGTACGACCCGGCGACCGGTAACTACGTCGGACCGGACGGCAAGGCCTACACCCAGGGCGATCTCGCCAACCCGACGAACAAGACCTGGCAGAACATGGTGCTGCCGGGCAGCTGATCGCGGCCGTCAGCCGCCGATCGCACTCATCGGACGCTGTGGCTGGATGAAATCCGGGTCATTGATTCCGTGACCGGCGGGCTTGGCCCACATGGCATTTCGCCACGCCATCTCGATGACATCGTCATCTGCGCCGCCACGGAGCAGGGACCGCAGATCAGTCTCTTCGGTGGAGAACAGACAACTCCGAACCTGACCGTCGGCGGTCAGCCGGGTTCGGTCACAGTCGCCGCAGAACGCCCTGGTGACCGACGCGATCACCCCGACCTTGCCGGGGCCGCCGTCGACCGTCCACAACTCGGCCGGGGCCGAGCCGCGCGGGGCGGAATCGGGTGTCAGGTCGAAGTGTTCACCCAGAGCGGCCAGAATCTTCTCGGCCGTCAGCATCTCCTCGCGCCGCCAGTCATGGCCGCCGTCAAGCGGCATGCGCTCGATGATTCGTAGTTGGTAGCCATGCCGAAGGCAATACCGCAACAGTTCAACGCCGTCGCGCAGACCGGACTCCGGATCGAGCACCGCGTTGACCTTTATCGGGGTGAGCCCGTGAAGTCGTGCCGCAGCCAGTCCATCGAGTACGTCATGAAGCCGGTCGCGACGGGTGATGAGGGCGTAGCGGGACCTGTCGAGGGTGTCGAGCGAGACGTTGACGCGGTCGAGGCCGGCCTCGGCCAGTCCTGCGGCCCGTTCAGCCAGTGCGATGCCGTTGGTGGTCAACGCGATGGACGGTCGTGGCTGCAGTGCCGCGCTGGCAGCCACCAGTTCCTCGAGGCCGGCGAACAGCAGGGGTTCACCACCGGTGAACCTGATGCTGGTGATGCCCAACCGGGTCACCGCGATCCGAATCAGCCGGATCAGTTCCACAGTGGTCAGCAGACCGAGTTTGGGCAGCCACTTCAGGCCCTCGGCCGGCATGCAGTAGGTGCAGCGCAGATTGCACCGATCGGTCAGAGACACCCGCAGATCCGTCGCAATTCGGCCGTGCGCGTCGCGCAGTGGTCCGACCCGGGGCAATCCCAGTGCGACTGGAGTCATCTCGCCCGCCTCACACCACCGCGAGCGGCAACGAGCGGCCCGCAATACTGCGGCGGGCTGTGGGCAGTCCGAGTGCGATCCGGCGGAGTTCACGGGCCGACGCGGATTCAGGGGTTCCGACCACGACCGGTACGCCCCGATCCGCGGAATCGCGAAGCGCCAGATCCAGCGGCACCTGCCCAAGTAGTGGAGCGCCGGCCTCCGCTGCGAGTTCGGCACCTCCACCTGACCCGAAAACCGCGGTCTGAGAGCCGCATTCGCCGCACACCGAGGCCGACATGTTCTCGATCACTCCCACCAGTGGCACGCCCGCCTCGGCGGCCATCTTCGCGACCCGGGTAGCCACCACCCGCGCCGTCACCTGCGGGGTGGTGACCGCCAGCAGTGTCGTCTCGGGAAGTAATTCGAGCAGCGACAGGGTGGCATCGCCGGTTCCCGGCGGAAGATCCACGAACAGCGCGTCCAGCTTTCCCCAGTAGGTGTCGTTGACGAACTGCTCCATCGCCTTGTGCAACATCGGCCCGCGCCAGACGACCGGCTGATCTTCGGTCACGAAGAAGCCGATCGACATCAGCGCCACCCCGTAGGCCGGCACCGGCAGCATCAGTTCACCGAGCACGATCGGCGCACGACGCACCCCGAACAGCTGGGGAACCGAATATCCCCACACGTCGGCGTCGAGCAACCCGACCCGCTTACCGGTGGCCGCAACGGCGGCGGCGAGATTCGCCGCGACGGTGCTCTTACCGACTCCGCCCTTGCCGCTTGCGACCGCGTACACGGTGGTGCCTCCGCCGGCGCCGAGCTGTGCCGTCAGCGGCCGATTGTCGCTGACCAGCCGGTCGGCCAGCTCCGCCCGTTCCCGTGCCGGCATCGCGACGAAATCGACTTCGACCTGGTTCACCGACTCGAGCGTCCGAACAGCCGCATCGACGGCCGTGCGAAGCTCGCCGGTGAGCGGACAGGCCTCGGTGGTCAACCGCAGCTCGACCTGGACCCGCCCACCGCGCCCGGTCGAGATGCGCCCGACCATGCCGAGTTCGCCGAGCGGCCTGCCGATTTCGGGATCGAGCACCGCGCTGACGGCGGCCCGGACCGATTCGGCGTCAGCGCGCATCTTGCGGATTGACCCGGTATGCCTTGCGACGCGGCTTGACCGGACGCATCAGGAACTCCGGCCGGCGCATACCGCCGGGGCCGACGGTCGGCTTGGTCATCGCCAGCCACTCGCGGTACATCTCCATCGAGCGCGCGGTGTTGACATAGACGTCGCCGTACTGGTCGCCCCGGTGGGCCTTCTCCATCCGGACCTTCTGCAACCAGCACTGCATGCCGGAATGCGGGTCGGGCTGAACGGCGAAGGCGAGGTTCTGATGCACGCCCGGGTCGGTCCACCAGATCCTCGAGGAGTCGGGATCATCGGACTGGAAAGGCTCGATGCCCTTGCGGTAGCGCAGCATGAAGCTGTCCGGACCGTCCGGGTGGGTGATGTCGACCAGGCCCTGGGACCAGCGGCTGCCTTCATGGCCGTGCAGGCGCCAGCGGCCCATGTGATGCGACAGCGCGCACACGCCGGGCCGGATGCCCTCGGTGACCCAGACCCGCGGCACGAAGTAGCCGATCGAGGTGTTCAGCCGCACCAGGTCGCCCGATTGCAGGCCGTGCCGCTCGGCGTCGACCGGGTTGAGCCACAGGGGGTGGGAGTTGGACAACTCGTTGAGGTACTTGGCATTGCCTGAACGGGTGTGGATCAGTGTCGGCAGCCGGAAAGTCGGCACCAGCACGAGATCGCCCTTATCCAGGTCGATTTCGTGCTTGCCCACATGCGAGCGGATGTAGCCGGGAGTCGCGTACTCCTCCCAGCCCCAGTCGCGCATGGAGGTCGAGTACACCTCGAGCTTGCGGCTCGGGGTGAGCCAGCCGAAGACCTTGCTGCCGTCCTCGAGTTGTACGCCGACCGAGCCGGCCTCGCCGACGAGCGGGGGCACCGACTCGTCGGTGGTGGGCTTACGCAGCACGCCACCCGCATCGGGCACCGCGCCGTCGAGCTCGGCCTCGGTGAGCGGACGCTCGTCGACCCGGTAGACGTCGGTGGCCACCTCGAAGACGCCGTAGCGGCGCATGTAACCCAGCGGGGTCATGCCCTCGGCGGCGGCCTTCTCCGGCAGTCCGGGCACCCGGTTCTCGAAGATCCAGCCGTAGTACTCGTCGACGCTGATCTTCTGGCCGGGGTTCTTCATCGACTCGAAGTGCTTGCGGATGCCCAGCGATCCGTCCGGGTCGATCCGCCAGGACAGCTCGAACCAGATCTCGTTCTCCTCCCACACCTCGCCTGGGTTGGCGTCGCGGGTGTCGTTGAACGGGATTCCGAGACGTTCCATGGCGACCCGGCGCACCGGCTGCCGGAAGCCCAGCCACTTGGAGGCCTGGGTCTCGTAGGACTGGGTGTCGTGGCGCTCGGTGGCGTGCCCGACCGGAAGGATCAGGTCTGCGAACTCCGCAGTCTCCGACCAGGTCGGTGTCAACGCGACGTGCAGTCCGACCTTGTTCGGGTCGGTCAGCGCCTTGAGCCAGGTGAATCCGTCCGGGTAGGTCCAGATCGGGTTGAACACCCGGGAGAAGTACACCTCGAGCCGACCCCGCTCCTCCTGGAGGAAGTGCGGCAGCAGGATCGAGACCTCGTTACAGGTCAACGGGTACTCCCGCGGCCAGGACAGTTCATTCCAGCTCTCCACGGGCGGCACATCGGGGCCGTGCGGGATGAATTTCACCCAGCCGTTGGGGTTGGTGCCGCCGACTGTGCCGATGGACCCGGTCAGGCCGAGCACGAACCACAGCGCGCGGGCCGCCTGCCAGCCGCCGAGGTTGCCCGCCGCGACCGAGCGCCAGACGTGGCCGGACAGCCGATGGTCTGCCTCGGAGATGAGCTTGGCCATCTCCTCGATCTGCTCGACCTCGACCTGCGCCTCCTGCGCGGCGAACTCGAAGGTGTACTGCGCGTAGTCGGCTTCCAGCGCGTCGAGGAAGGCTTCGAAGGTGGGGACGACGCCGGGATGGCGGTTGGCCATGTAGGCGTCCCAGTTGTACCAACGCCGGACGTAGTCGTGGTCGATCTGGCGGGTGCGCAACAGATAGGAGGCGACCGACAACAGAATCGCGGCCTCGCTACCCGGCCAGGGCGCCATCCAGACGTCGGCATGGCCGGCGGTGTTGGACAGCCGGGGATCAAGCACGATCAGCTTCGCGCCGTTCTGCTTGGCCTCCATGATCCGCTGGGCGTGCGGGTTGAAGTAGTGGCCGGTCTCCAGGTGGCTGGACATCAGCAGCATCACCTTGGCATTGCCGTGATCCGGGGAGGGCCGGTCATAGCCGCCCCACAGCGTCATGCCCAACCGCGCGCCCGAGGAGCACACATTGGTGTGGCTGTTGTGTCCGTCGACGCCCCATGCCTGCAGTACCCGTTCGACGAAGCCGTCCTCTCCCGGGCGGCCGACGTGGTACATGATCTCGTTGTTGCGACCCTCCATGATCGCCTTGCGGATACGGCCGGCGATGTCGTTGAGGGCCTCATCCCAGCTGATCTGCTCCCACTTGCCCTCTCCGCGAGCACCGGTGCGGCGCAACGGATGCAGGATCCGTTCCGGATCGTTCATCTGGTTGATGGTGGCCGGCCCCTTGGCGCAGTTGCGGCCGCGTGAGGCCGGGTGTGCGGGGTTGCCCTCCACCTTCTTGATCGACAGGTCTTCCTTGTCGACGTAGGCGAGCAGGCCGCAGGCCGACTCGCAGTTGAAGCAAGTCGTCGGGACCAGCATGTAGTTGTGCGGCACCTTGCGCGGGTGCGCCTTGGCGTCGTACTCGACGTAGTTGTCCCACTCCGAGACCGGCGGATAGTTGCGCAGGTTCTCGTGGCTACGGAAGCCGGGCAGCGAACGGGTGTCGTTATTGATGTCTGTCATCTCGTGATGCCTCCGAGGAAGTTGTTGGTGGGGGTCACGACAGCGGGACGTCTTGCGCGGCCCGGACGTAGACGGATTCGTAGCAGAGCAGCGCGACCTGGACGAGCAGGCCGGCCAGCGCCAGCACGGCGAGAAGAGAGCCGGTCCAGCCGAAGGCGGCAGCCCCGGCGGCGACGACTGCCAGCAGCACGGCGCCACCCCAGAACAGAGGTGCGTAACGACCGTGCGTGATCATGTGCGCGGCCGCGGTGGCACCGGCAGTGGCGTGCTTTCCGCCGTACTCGCCGAGCAGCATCAGCAGGTGCACGACGGTCGCGATGGTCAGCGTCGCGGCGATGACCCGCACTCCCGCGGTCGAGGTGTTCGTGAACATCGCCGCGATTGCCAGCGCGCCGGAGCCGACCATGAGGGCTTGGACGAGCAGGTGCCACAGCAGCAGCGGTGACTGCCAGAGATCCCGGCCCTCGGCCTGTCCGAACAGGAAGGCGGTGTAGCCGGCGACCATGAAACCGGTCGGCAGGGCAAGCCAAGCCAGAATCCTGAAAGCGCCTGGGGGAGAGTCGATCATGCCCAGTTGCTCGCCGAGTCCGAGTAGGAACCAGATGCCGGCCACCGCCGTGAATGCAGCCAGTGCGTAGGCGCCCAATACCAGCCATGACTTGAAATTGGACTTCGTCAGGATGTAGAGGAAGCGCTCCGGACGCTTGAGGTCCCACACCAGGAACGCCACGGTGAGTCCGGTGCCGACGAGTCCCAGTGCCGGCGCCACGACGGTGCCGAGGACGCCGAGATCGATTCCGAGCAGGTACGCCAGTGCCGCCACCATGAGCGCCCCGCCGCCGAGGCCCTTGAGCCACAGGTAGGAGGTCACCCGCCAGCCCCACGGGCGGGGGTGGGCGGTGTTCATCGTGGTGCGGGCATGGCTGATCGGGTCGGTCTTGAGATCCTTCGCGACCTCGAGGCGGTGCGGATCGGGGGTGGAGAACATGTAGTTCTTGTCCACCGGTGCCGCGAGGGGATTCAGCACCGCCCGGTCCGCGCCCAGGTAGAACACATTGGGGTTGGTGTTCTGCTCGGGTGCGCGGACCTGAACGGCATTACCGTTGACCAGCTTCGAGATACCGCTGTTGGGATCGTCGAGGTCGCCAACCCAGATCGAATGGGTCGGGCAGACCACCACGCAGGCCGGTTCGGTGTTGTTGTCGATGCGGTGTGCGCACAGGTTGCACTTGGCCGCGGTGTGGGTGTCCTCGTCGATGTAGATCGAGTCGTACGGGCAGCCCTGCATGCAGCTCTTACAGCCGATGCAGCGGGAGTTGTCGAAGTCGACGATCCCGTCCTCCCGCTTGAACAACGCCTTGGTCGGGCAGATCTGAACACAGGGCGCGTCGGTGCAGTGGTTGCACCGCATGACACCGAAGTTGCGGGTGGTGTTGGGGAACTTTCCCTGGTCGACGTATTTGACCCAGGTGCGGAACTGGCCGATGGGCACCTCGTGCTCGGTCTTGCACGCCACGGTGCAGGCATGGCAGCCGATGCACGTGCGCTGGTCAATCGCGAATCCATATCTCATATCTGCAGTCCGATCGCTCGTGCCTGGTCCCGTCCGTCGGCGGTCATCTTCTCCGGAGTCCACATCGGCGACCACACCCAGTTGATGGTGTGGTCGGCCACCAGTCCGTCCAGCACGGAGAACACCCCGCCCTCGATGACGTCGGTCAGGGGGCAGGCCGGCGAGGTCAGCGTCATGTCGATGATCGCGACCTCGCCCTCCATCCGGACTCCGTAGACCAGGCCGAGGTCAACGATGTTGATTCCCAGCTCAGGGTCTATGACGTCGCGCAGCGCCTCCAGGACCGTCTCGGTCGGCGGCGCCACGGTCGCCGTGGCTGGTTCAGGCATCAAGAGCTCCTTCTTTGTCTCGGGCCGGTGGAAGCTGAAACGTGTCGGGGTCGAACTTCGGTTCGACGGTGTTCAGGCGGTTCAACAGTTCCGCCGCATGCCGTGTGCAGAGCCGCCAGTTCTCGAGGCCGGAGAGATTGCGCAGGTGCAGGCTGGCAGTGCGCTCGACCGGCGTCTCGCAGATTGCGCAGACGTTCGGCCGGGGCCGGCCGAGCCATTGCGCCCACTCCGACCAGCAGGACCCGCACAGCACGCCGGAGTCGTCGCGCATGCGCGGATCACCCGGGTGGTAGGAGAACCGCACACCACCACGCCGGTCATCTCCAGAGCTCGAGATAAGCCCAGGTAAGAGCGCATCGCACACATCGCATCGCAGGTTGGAGATCGTCACCGATCAAGTCCGTTCATTCGCTTGACGGAGGTCACTCTATATGAGAATGTCTGCATACAGATGCGTTCTGGATCACATCATATTTGGAAATAGGACAGGGGTCACAGTGGCAGAAGTTCTGGATTGCAGCGGCATGCAGTGTCCGTTGCCGGTCGTCAAGACCGCTCAGGCGATGAAGAAGATGGCGGCCGGCGAAGAGCTGGAACTCCTCGCCACCGACCCCGGCGTCGAGCCGGACATGAATGCCTGGGCCAAGCGCACCGGCAATGAGCTGGTGAGCATCACCAAGAACGGCGACGTCTTCCACGTGCTGATCCGCAAGGTGGGCTGAACCGATGTGGACCGGTGAGGGCGAATCCAAGATTCTCTACGTGATGACCGACGGCGTGGCCGACCACGGCCGCTCGGCCACTCCGTTCTTCCTGGCCGCCTCGGCGGCGGCAATGGACGCCGAGGTGATCATCTTCTTCACGATGTACGGCTCTCAACTGCTGCAGAAGAGCATTCAGGACAAGATCGGCCCACAGGGTGAGTCCGGCCAGAAGATCTCCTACTTCATCAACCAGGCCACGTCCCTCGGTGTTCGTCTGCTGGTGTGCCAGCCCTCGCTGGACCTCAACGGTCTCACCCAGGAAGACCTGATCGACGACATCGAGATGATCGGCGGTGCGGCCTTCAATGACCTGGCGGTCGAGGCCGATGCCGTGGTGAGTTTCTGATGACGGCTGCGGAGGCGCCGACCGCGCCCTCGCCGTATTACAAGCGTCCTGATGTCGCCGGCTACGCCGACGTTCCCTTCGAGGAGAAGAAGCGCCTCTTCGAGCAGGTCAAAGCCGATGTCCGGTATCACGATTACCTGTACGGCTGCTACGAGTGCGGGATCTGCGTCGCGGCCTGCCCGTCGGCGAAGTTCTACGACTTCAGCCCCCGGCGCGTCGCCCAGGCAAACGCCCGCGAGGACATCGAGCTGATCTACCAGCAGATGGAGGAGGACATCTGGGAGTGCTCCCAGTGCTTCTCCTGCCTGCGCTGCCCGCGTGGTAACAACCCGGGCGGCATCATCACGATCATGCGCGAGGTGGCCGTCACCAACGGCCTGGCATCGGCCAAGAAGGCGTTGGCCGGCTACTCGCGCATCATCTACAAGATCATGTCCACCGGCACCCAGGTGTCGCCGGACATGTTGCAGCGCGACGCTTTTCCGGACTGGGGTCCGGAGACCGGCGACGTGTCTGACAACCTCGATCTCTGGCGGCGCGCGCTGCCGTCGGAGACGCTGCACACCACGTCCACCGGTTGGGAGATCTCCGATCGCACCCTGGTGGAGCTCTACCTGATCTGGATCACCACCGGATCACTCGACATGATCGCCGATATCGACAAGTCACTGCACGCCATGCTCTCCGAACTGATGGAGGAGATGCTGGAGGACGAAGGGATCGAGATATGACAATCCCGATTGAAGCCATCCGGTCCAAGAAGGCCGCCGGATTCGAACGTAAGGAAGGCCGCTACCCGGACTTCCGCGAGGAGATGGAACATCTCGCCGCCGCCGGCGAGATCGTCGTCCAGCGCATGGACGGCGACATCTTGGAAGAGCCCACCAAGATGGGCCGGCCGAAGAGGATCCAGAAGGGTCATCTGTGGCATCACAAGTCATGCGGGCAGTGCGGGCACATCCCGGGCTACTCGACCTCGATCTTCTGGATCATGCGCAAGCTTGGTCTGGACTACGAGGATCCCAAGGACCAGACCTCCTGCACGGCGTGGAACTACTACGCCAGCGCCACCTCGAACGCCGCGGCACAGGCTGCGGTGGCGGTGCGTAACTTCGCTGCCGCCTACGAGACCGGTTTCTTCCCGATGATCCACTGCGGCACCTCCTTCGGTCACTACAAGGAGGTCCGTCACGAACTGCTGGCGCACCCCGAACTGCGCGCCGACGTACGCAAGGTGATGGACAAACTGGGCAAGCCGCTGGTCATTCCCGAGGAGATCGTCCACTACTCGGAGTGGCTGTATGCCCTGCGTCATGAGATCAAGGCGAACCAGAAGGTCGATATGTCCAATATCGCCGTCACGGTGCACCCGGCCTGCCACTACTACAAGCTCGTCGAGGGCGATGCGATCTTCGATCAGGAGATCTACGGCGGTCAGCGGACCGCGGTGGTGACCGGTGTGGCCAAGGCGGTCGGGGCCGACGTTCGTGAGTACTCCACGTGGTTCGACTGCTGCGGCTTCGGCTTCCGGCACATCCTGGTCGACCGCGACTTCACCCGGTCGTTCTCGACACTGCGCAAGATCGAGCGGATGAGGGAAGAAGCGGATCCGGATGTGGTGCTCACACACGACACCGGATGTGTTACCACCCTGGACAAGAGCCAGTTCGCCGCGCAGGCCCATGACCGCAACGTCGGTGTTCCGGTCATGTCCGAGGCTCAGTTCGCCGCACTGGCGATGGGCGCACATCCCTACAAGGTTTGCCAATTGCACTGGCACTCCACGAATTACAAACCGTTGCTCCGGAAGATGGGAATCGATCCCGATCAGGCATGGGCCGAGTTCCAGGAGGATCTCGGCAAGCTCGAGCGCGGCGAGAAGAAGTACCTCGACTGGGACGACGTGGGCTGACGCCCACTCCCTGCTCCGTCAAAAACCCATAATCCCAGACCGGATTCACACCCCGGTCGGACCAGTACACCGTGAGGAAGCCCATGTCATTCGACACCGTTGTCGTCATCGGAGGTGGCCCGGGTGGCCTGCGCGCAGCGCAGGGCATCGCCGACGTCGGAACCCCCGTCGTGCTGCTCGAGAAGGAATCGTTCCTCGGTGGCACCCCGATCCGTGAGAACTACGCCGGCATCACCCCGCACGGTGAGGAGGCGGAGCCCATGATGCGCCGGATGGTCGAGGCCGTCACCGGCAACTCGCGGGTCGATGTCCGCTTGGAGACCACCGCCACAGCACTCTCCGGCGAGCCGGGCGCCTTCACCCTCGAGGTGAGTGGTCCCAGTGGCACGTCGACCATCGAGTGCGGCTCGATCGTGGTGGCCACCGGCTTCCAGCACTTCGATCCGGGCCGCGAGACCCAGCTCTACGGCTACTACGAGTTCGACGACGTCATCACCTTGCCCGACCTCGAGTCGATGCTGAAGGACCACAAGGTGGTTCGGCCGTCCAACGGCGAGGCGCCGAAGAGCCTGTGCTTCGTCCAGTGCGTCGGCAGCCGTGACCGCCAGATCGGTAACGAGTACTGCTCCAAGGTCTGCTGCGGCGTCGCCTCCAAGGAGGCCATCGAGGTCAAGCAGATGCATCCGGACTGCAAGGTCTACATCTTCTACATCGATATGCGCATGTACGGCTACTGGGAGAACGAGATCTACTGGGTCGCCCAGGAGAAGCACCACGTCCAGTACGTCAAGGGCATCATCACCGAGGTTCTGCCCTACAACGACCCGGTTCACGGCAAGAAGCTGATCGTCCGCGGCGAGGACACCACCATGGGTCGTCCGATGGAACTGCCGATGGACATGGTTGTGCTCTCGGTTGGTATGGAGCCGTCCTCGGGCACCCGGGATGCCGCCCGCATCCTGGGCATCCGCCCCAACCGGTTCGGTTTCATCGACGCGACCGGTGGTCCGCTGGATCCGGTGGCCACCAGCCGCGAGGGCATCTACGCCTGCGGCGCGGCGCTGGGGCCGGCCGACCTCGAGGACAGCGTTTCCTCCGGTGCCGACGCGGCGATGCGTGCAGTGGCCTTCGTGCGCGGTCGTTCCGCGGTGGCCGCGGGCTGATACCCACATGATCCAGGGCCAGGTCGTCGATACCTCCGCTGCGTCGGAGTTCTACGGGCGGGTGCTCCAGCATGCCGACACCCGGGAGTTGTCCCGGATCGGTGAGGCGCTGGAGCGCAAGTCCGCGGCGATGCGTGCCCTGGCCGGCGACGATCCGTCGACCATGGATGCCGATGCCGTGCGAGAACTACTCGGCTGGGTGTTCTGCTCGCGGCGGCGGGTCAACAGGATCTTCGCCGTCGTCGAGGCCGACGAATTGGCAAGGGCCATCGGCGATCTGCTGAACGGACCGGGTGGTGTGGGGGAGCGGTACGAGCGATTCGCCGAACTGCTCGCACCCGTGCCGGGGGTCTCTGAGGACCTTCCTGGCGAGTTGTTGCACTTCCTCGACCCGACCAGGTACTGGCTGTGGACCCGCTGGTTGTGGGACCCCACCGCTGAGACCGGCGCCCTGGCGCTGGTCACCACCGAGGGCACCGATCTCGGACTGGGTGAAAGTCCGGGAGAGACCTACATGGCGGTCGGGCGGGCGTTGTCCTTCGTCTCGCAGACCGGTCAGGCGGCCGGCTTCGCCGCGCTGGGCAGTGGCCCGTTCGGTACCGACGTCTTCCTCGCCTCCGTCTACGCCATCTACATGCAGACGGTCCTGGCGATGCGGATGACCCAAGAGTTCACCAAGATGCTTCCGGATCTGCCCGACCTGGTCAGGCGGCTCCTCGGCGTTTACTACACCCCCGACAGGAAGGCCTGAGCCATGCCGATTTCAGGACGCAAGGTCGAGCCGACCGCGGTCGAATTCGAGTCGGTCACCGTCGCCTCGACCATCAGCGGCCGCACCGTCGAACTCGACGGCATGTGGAACCGGATGTTCGAGCCCCGCGTGATGACCGGACTGGCCGAACCGCGGTTCGACGAGCTCAACAAGCTGCCCGGCGCAGAGTCGCTTGAGCGCTGCTACGGCTGCGCCAAGTGTGTTCCGGTCTGCCCGGTCGATGCGGCCGGTGGCGAATACGGGCCACGCAAGTTGCACCGTCTGGTGCAGACCGGCGGTGACTTGCTCGACAGCGACATGCTGTGGATGTGCACCACCTGTGCCAACTGCCTTCGGGTCTGTCCGAAGGAGGTCAACATGATCGAGATCATGCCGGCCGCCCGCGAAGAGGCACTCGGCCGCGGCCAGGTTCCCAATGAGCTGCAGCAGGTCTTCGAGGCGACTTTCCGCCAGGGCAATGCGCTGGGTTCCAACCCGCGGCGGCGTTCGGCGTGGACAAAGGAGGCCGGCGTTCCGGTCCGCGAGCTTCCGAAGGATTCCTCCCCGGTCGACGTCCTGTTCTACGTCGAGGATTACTGGAGCTACCATCCGCGCGGAATGGAAGCGGCACAGGCCTTCTCGCGAGTCATGACCGCCCTCGGCGTCGACTTCGCCATCCTGGGTGCCGAAGAGAAGACCATCGGTGACTCCCAGCGACTGGCCGGCGAGCGTGGCCTGTTCGAGTCGCTGGTGGACGATGTCACCTCGACCCTGGCGAAATACGAGTTCAAGCGGATCGTCACTCCGGATCCGCACGGGTTCAACGCCTTGGTCAAGGAATACCCGAAGCGCGGCCACAACTACGACGTCCTGCACTACACCCAGTTGCTCGCGCCCCTGGTCGACAAGATGACCTTCACCACGCCGATCAACAAGAAGGTCACCTTCCACGATCCGTGCTACCTCGGCAGGCACAACGGCGAATATGACGCTCCGCGCACGCTGCTCAACGCCATTCCCGGAGTCGAACTGATCGAAATGGGCCGCTGCCGTCAGAACGGCTACTGCTGCGGCGGTGGCGGTGGCGGAATGTGGCTGGACGGCTTCAATGCCGACAAGGTCGACGAGCGCCTGTCCGAGCGCCGCGTTCGTGAGGCCGCCGAGACCGGCGCCGACATCCTCGCCGTCTGCTGCCCGTATGAGGTGTCCCGGTTCTCCGACGCGGCCAAGTCGACCGGCAACGAGAACCTGCAGGTGCTCGATATCGCCGAACTGCTCGACACCGCCATGGGATCACCGAAGGCCTAAAACGCAATGCGGGTGATCGATTTCGGAACGGTGAAAGCGCTTCGCAGCCAGACGCTTTGGCATGCGCTGTGCCGTTCGATGCAACACGGCGACGCGCCGGTGCTCTCTTTCGTGCGCCCGGCCAAGCCCTACGTCTGCATCGGCTATCACCGGGATATCGCCGAAGTCGATACCGACTACTGCCAGTACAACGGACTGCCCGTCATGCGGCGGATGGTCGGCGGCGGGCCGGTTTACTGCGATGAGGATCAACTCTTCTTCCAGATCACCGTTCCCGCCAAAGACGTGCCGGCCCGACGTGCCACCGCACTGGCCGCCCTGCTGACTCCGGCGATGCGGGCACTGCGCCGCTTGGGTGTGGACGCCGAACTGGACCGGTTCACCGAGATCACCGTCGGTTCTGCCAAGGTCTGTGGACACGGCGCCGGCCAGATGAAAGAGGGCGTGACGGTGGTGGGCAATCTGATCGGCCGGTTCGATCACGAACGCGCCGCCCGGATCCTGCGACTCGACCCTGAAGTGCGGACGGTTGTCGAGGAGTTGATGCGCCGCTACGTCGCGGCGACCGCCGTCGACCCGCAACGGTGGCAGGACGCGATGGTGGCCGAGTACGCCGCGCATTTCGGCACGGCGCCGCGTGAAGACACGTTGACCGCCGGTGAGGCCGACGAGGTGGAGCGGATGGACACCCGACTGCTCGACGCCGATTTCGTCGCGGGCACCGCCCGCCCGGCCAAGCCGGTTCGCACAGTCAAGGTCCGCGCCGGGGTATGGGTGCACGACTGGCGCGCCGGCGACGACCGGGTTGTGCTCGGTGTCGCCGAAGGCCGTGTTGAATTGGCCAGCGGCCGAGAGCATCTGGCCGGTCTCACCCTTGACGAGGCACGGATGGAATTGGAACGCGAGCGGGGTGCCGCACCGCTCGTATCGGCGATTCGCGCGGCATACGCGGAGGTGGCATGACGATCCAACTCGACTTCGGCGGCTATGAGCTCCGGCTGGACCGCGGCTATGACCCCGAGACGCACTTCTGGGTACAGGAGGCCGGTGACGGCCGCGTCCGGGTGGGCTTCGACGCCCTGACCGCGGACACCTATGGTGCTCTGGCTCAACTGATCATGTCGCCCATCGGCACCGCGGTGCAGCGCGGCGAGGAGTTCGGAAGTCTTGAGGCCGCCAAGTTCGTCGGGCCGCTCACCGCACCGGTGTCCGGCGTGCTGGCCGCGGTGAACGATGCGGTACTGGCTGACCCCGAGACCGTCCTACGCGACCCCTACGGCCACGGCTGGCTGGCGGAGTTCACCGTGAGCGCAGCCCCGGCCGGTCTGGTCGAGGGCGAGGAGGCGCGATCCTGGTTCGCCCGCGAGGTCGATGATTACCGGGAGAAGGGTTTGGTGGCCGAGTGACCGCAAACCTGACCTCGACCGGTTTTGAGATCCGCCGGCGTCACTTCGGTGACGTCATGGATTTTTATGCCCCGGGCCTCAAGGAGTGGAGCACCCCGGAATGGAAGCCGGTCAATCCCAAGCGTTTTCTTCCGGTTTCGGTCACCGGCTCGGCATGTGCGCTCTCCTGTGATCATTGCCAGACCAAGGTGTTGAGCGGTATGAGCGGTATCCCCAACGGGGAGAGCCTGTTCGACGTGGCCGCGCGGATGAAGGCCACCGGCAGCGAGGGCATTCTGGTCTCAGGTGGGTCCACCCGCACCGGAGGCGTCCCGCTAACCCCGCATCTGCTCGAGGTTCCGCGGATCCGCGAGGAACTGGGCATGAAGGTCATCGTTCATTCCGGCGTCGTCTCTCCGGAACTGGCCGAGCGGCTGGCGGCAGCCGGGGTTGACGGGGTGATGCTCGACATCATCGGCTCGGACGAGACCATCCGCGACGTCTACCACCTTGATCTGACCACCGCCGACTTCAAGGAGTCGCTCTCGGTGCTGTCCGACAACGGTTTGCGGATCATCCCGCACATCGTTCTGGGCCTGCACTACGGGAAGTTCCTCGGTGAACACCATGCCTTGGAGATGGTGACCGAATTCCCGGTCAGCACATTGATTCTCGTCGTTCTGGTTCCGTTGGTGGGAACGCCGATGGCACATCTGCCTCCGCCACCCACCGAAGACATCACGGACTTCTTCGCCACCGCTCGCCAGGCGGCGCCGGAGATTCCGGTCAACCTCGGCTGTGCCCGTCCGATGGGCCAGATGAAGGTCGATATCGACCAGGCAGCAGTGGATTTGGGTCTCAACGGCATCGCCTACCCGGCCTCCGGGATCATCGGATACGCCGAGTCTCGCGGGATCAAGGCCAACCGCTATGAGTACTGCTGTTCGCTCACCTGGGCTGGGGACGAGGGTGCCTACGCGGAAGTTCGCGTGGGCTGAGATGACGACCTGGGGTTGGCTGTCCGACGACGGCAACGGGGCTGCCGAGGGCTTGGCGCTTGACGAAGCGCTCATGGCCCGGGTGTCCCGTGACGCTGCCGTGCCGCGGCCCGCCCTTCGGCTCTACACCTACGCCGACCATGCCGCTCTCGTCGGCCGCTACCAGACCCTGGCCGCCGAGATCGACGTGGACGCCTGCCTGGCGACCGGGACGAAGCTCAGCCGGCGTCCCACCGGCGGTGGCGCGATTGTCATGGGACGTGACCAACTAGGGGTGGCTCTGGCGCTGCCCGCCAAGGCGACCTCGCTGAAGGCGTTGCTTCCCGAATTAGGCGCCGGCCTGGTCGAGGGTCTGCGGCGGATCGGGGTGCAGGCGGAATTCGGCGGTAAGAACGATCTGCTGGCCGGTGGCCGCAAGATCGCCGGACTCGGTTTGTACATGGACGCCAAGGGTGCGTTGCTCTTCCATTCCAGTCTGCTTGTCGATCTCGATATCGACTTCATGCTGCGAGTGCTCAACATCCCCGCAGCCAAGCTCGCCGACAAGGGTGCCGCCGCGGTGTCGGAACGGATCACGACGGTACGCCGCGAGACCGGCCAGGAGTTGGCGATGGATGACGTTCGCGACGTCATCGCAGAAGGATTCGCGGCCCGTTTCGGAGTCGAACTGGCCCCGGACGAGTTCACCGCCGATGAGCGGGCAGTCGCCGCGCAACTCGTGGAGAGCCGCTACGCCAACCCGGCATGGCTCGACGAACAGAACGCCCAGCCCGACGGCACCGGCAGCGCCACCTTCCGTTCCCCGGACGGTCTGGTCCGGGTGTTCGTCGCGGCTCAAGGCTCACTGGTGAAGAGTCTCCAGTTCGCCGGTGACTTCAACACCGTTCCCGAGGGGCTGCGCCGGCTCGAGTCAGCGTTGCGCTGGCGGCATCTCAATGCCGACACCATGCGCGAGTTGGTCGCCGAGGTTCGCAGCGACACCGGTGCCGACGCCGGCTGGCGGCGTGATGACGACGTGGTCGCCGCGCTGCTCAGTGCGGGCGAGAGCGCCCTGGACCGCTGCGCTGCACCTGTCCGGCCGACCGGATCCTGCTATTTCCCCGATCAGAATTCGCCCAAGCAAGGGAGTCGCCTGTGACGCAGACGCAACAACCGACGCCGTTGACCTTGATGACGGGTCCGCCGGCGGCAGCGCAGAACAGCCCGGACTGGGTGCGCATCTCGATGGCGAGCGCGTATGCGCTGCGGTTCCGGTCCGGACGCTTCACCCGGGACTTCGACTTCGGCGGTATCAACCTGCTGCTGAATTACGACGAGGGTTGCATGTCTGACTGCGGCTATTGCGGTCTGGCTCGCTCCCGCGCCGGCAGCTATACCGACAAGTCGTTCATCCGGGTGGAGTGGCCGCTGGTCAACACCGACGAGCTGGTCGACCGGATGGTGCGGTTCGAGGACAAGCTGACCCGGCTGTGCATCTCGATGGTGACGCACGGCCATGCCTACCGCGACACCTGCGACATCATCAGCCGGATCACCAGCCGGCTCTCGGTGCCGTTGTCGATTCTCGTCGCACCGCCGACGCTGACCTTGGAGCGGCTCGAGGAGTTCAAGCGCCTCGGCGTCGACATGATCGGCATCGGGCTCGATGCGGTTACCGAGGAGCTCTTCCGCGAGATCCGCACCGATGTGCCCAAGGGCGGCCTGAAGTGGACCAAGTATTGGGAGACCGTCGAGGAGGCCCGCGCGGTCTTCGGTCCGTGGAAGGTCAACGTGCACACCCTCGTCGGATTGGGCGAGACCGACCGGGACATGGTCGATCTGTTCTGCATGCTGCGCGACCGGCAGATCTTCTCCTACCTCTTCGCCTTCAATCCGGAGCCCGATTCGCGGATGGGTGACGAGCCGAAGGCCCCGATCACGCGGTGGCGTCGTGTTCAGCTGGCCCGCCACCTGATCGAGGAGTCCGGCTACGGCATGGACGATTTCACCTTCGACGCCGACGGCAACCTCGTCGACATGGGTTCCGACACCGAGACGGTGACCGCCGCCATCGACACCGGCATTCCGTTCATGACGAACGGCTGTCCGGGTGAGAACGGCGAGCCGGGGTGCACCCGTCCGTACGGCTCCTATCGTCCGTCCGAGCCGTTCCGCGACTACCCGTTCCAGCCCAATGGCGATGACCTGGTCGAGATCCGTGACCAGCTCGCCCTGGATATCAAATAGACCCCGCAAGGAAACAAGGAGAACTGATGCGAATTGTCGTGCCGCTCAAAGCGGTTCCCGACCTCGTCGAGGAGATCGAACTCAACGACGACGGTAATGACATCGAACGCGAATACCTCAAATTCGTCCTCAACGAATGGGATGACCAGGCCCTCGAGGAGGCGCTGCTGATCAAGGACGCCGGCGGAGCCGAGGTTGTCGCGGTTGCGCTCGGTGACGATCCCGATATCGAGCAGGCCCTCTACACGGCGATCGCAAAGGGCGCGGACTCCGCGGTCAAGATCAACCGGGGCGGCGCCGACGGCACCGATACCCACGCCCGGGCCGCGGCCTTCGCCGCGTACCTGAAGGACAACCCGGCCGATCTGGTGATCACCGGCGTGCAGGCGCCCGATGATCTGGACGGTCAGCTGCCGCCCGCGTTGGCTGCTCACCTCGGCCTGCCGCATGTGTCGGTGGTCGTGGCGGTGGAGCCCAGCGGTGGCAGCGCCAAGGTTCGTCAGGAGTTCAGCGGTGGTCGTGCCGCCGAACTGACCGTCGCCCTCCCGGCGGTGGTCGGACTGCAGGCTGCTCGTCAGAGCCCGCGGTATGCACCGGTGAGCAAGGTTCGCGCGGCCCAGCAGGCCGGCGGCTTGTCGGAGGCGTCGATCTCGCCGTTGGAGACGCTGCCCGCGCTGACCGTGCGGAAGATGTACCCGCCGGTGTCCAGCTCGCACGCCGAGATGATCGAAGGCGAGGCCGATGAGGTCGCCGAGAAGATCATCGCTCTGCTCCGTGACCGCGCACTGATCAAGGATTGAGGCAAATAGACATGGGAAATGTTCTGGTTCTGGCCGGACGGGCCGGTAAGGATCTCACCGATTCGACGTTCGAGATGATCGGTGCCGCACGCAAACTCGCCGACGCCTGGGGCGGTCAGGTCGAGGTGGCACTGTTCGGCAGCAGCGAGTCGGCCGCCGAGCTCGGCGCCGCCGACGCGGTGATCTCGATCGACCATCCGGCGCTGACGGACTACGTGCCGGAGGCCTACGAGGTCGCTCTCAAGCACGTGCTGGAGCAGCGTTCACCGCGCATGCTGCTGCTGCCCAACGACACGGTGGGCCTCGACCTGGGCACCTCGCTGTCGGTCGATTGGAAAGCTCCGCAGGCGGCCTACGTCGTGGGTCTGGAGGCCGAGGGCGATATGGCCGTGGCCACCTGCCAGATCCTGGGCGGCAAGATCCTCGCCGAGGTGGAGCTGCCGGGTGACCGCGGTATCTGCACGGTGGTCTCGGGTGCGTTCCCGGCTGCTGCCGGCCGCTCGGACAGCGCGGGCAATGTCGTCACCGTCGATGCTCCGGCAGCGCTCGGCTCGCTGAAGACCAACCTGCAGCAGATGATCGAACCGGACGGTGGCGATGTCGACATCACCGCGGCCACCATGCTGGTCTCGGTCGGCCGTGGCATCGGTTCCAAGGACGATATGGACACCGTGCAGGAGTTCGCCGATGCTCTCGGCGTGCCGCTGTCGGCATCGCGTCCGGTCATCGACTCCGGCTGGCTGCCCAAATCGCGTCAGGTCGGTAAGTCCGGTCTGAAGGTCAAGCCGAAGGCGTACCTGATGTTCGGTATCTCCGGCGCTCCGGAGCACCTGGAGGGCATGCGTGACGCTGAACTGATCATCGCCTGCAACACCGACGCCAACGCGCCGATCTTCGACGTCGCTCACTACGGCACCACCTGCGACCTGTTCGATCTGGCGCCGGCACTGGTCGAGAAACTGGAGGGCTAAGTGACCGGGGACACGGTGAACGACACGGTGACCCGGCCGATCTTCGAGGGGATCGGCCATATCGGCGAGCTCATTTTCTATGTTCTCGCCACCGCCAGCATCCTGACCTTCGCCTACGGCGTATGGCGACGGGTGCAGAAGTACCGGCGCGGCCGTCCGGCCGACCGGGGCAAGGACATTCGCGAGGCTCTCTTCGGCCACCCGTTCTCCGGGGTGAAGGAAAAGGGCGACACCGGGTCCGCGGCGGTCGTCGCCACCAACGTCACCGTGGCCCGCGGGTCACACCTCGTGGGCATGGCCCACTTCGGCATCTTCTGGGGCTTCATCGTGCTGTTCATCGGCACGGTGATCCTGACCATCGACTACGACGTGGTGCGGCTGATCAGCACCCCTCTGGTCGGCCACGAGGTCCGGTTCTTCCACGGCTGGTTCTACCTGGTCTACTCGATCATCCTGGACACCTTCGCGCTGGCGGCGGTGCTCGGGTTGGGCTACCTGATCTACCGGCGGTGGGTGACCAAACCCTGGCGGCTCGACTACACCCGTGCCATGGAACCGGAGGGCGGTTACAACCGCAGCCAGTTCGTCAAGGGTGACTGGCTGTTCGCCGGTGGTCTCGCTGCCATCCTGCTGACCGGCTTGCTCGAGGAGGGCGCCCGGATCCGGGCGGCGGAGTTCCCCTCGTTCGAGGTGTGGTCCCCGGTCGGCTGGGTGATCGGCCGTTTCTACGAGCTGATCGGAATCTCCCCGGGTGTGGCCTACACCATGCACACCGTGCTGTGGTGGGCGCACGCATTGATGGCACTGGCCTTCGTGGCCTACCTCCCGTACTCGAAGTCGATGCACATGCTGGCCGACGGTGTGAACCTGCTCGCCTTCGATCGTCGGGCCACGCTTGCGCTCCCGGCGCCGCCGCCCGACAAGGCGGGCGTCACCGCGATCGAGGACTTCACCTGGAAGCAGCTGTTGGACTTCGACGCCTGCACCAAGTGCGGCCGGTGCCACGAGGTCTGCCCGGCCCGTGCCGCCGGGGCGCCACTGTCACCGCGTGACCTGATCCTCGATCTGCGGCAGTACGTCGACGAGCAGTCCGGCGGGATCGCGATCCTCGATCGTGAGGAGCGGGCCGTCAAGCTCGAGGGCGACGCCAAGATCGCCGGCGACGTCATCAAGCCGCGCACGCTGTGGTCCTGCACCACGTGTATGGCGTGTGTGCAGACCTGCCCGGTCGGCATCGAGCATGTCCCCACCATCGTCCAGTTGCGCCGCAGTCTGGTCGAGGACGGCGACATGGATGCCACGCTCCAATCGGCTCTGCAGAACCTTGCCCAGCAAGGCAATTCGTTCGGCAAGTCCTCGCGGATGCGCTCGAAGTGGACGAAGAAGCTCGACACCCCGATCAAGGACGCCCGGAAGGAACCGGTGAAGTACCTCTGGTTCGTCGGCGACTACGCCTCCTATGACGACCGGGTGACGGAGAACTCGCGACTGCTTTCCAAACTCCTCAACGAGGCAGGGGTCGACTTCGGCATCCTCTATGAGGACGAGTGGAACGCCGGAAACGACGTGCGCCGGGTTGGTGAGGAAGGTCTCTACGAGCAGCTTTCCGAGCACAACATCGAAGCGCTCGCCAATGCGCAGTTCGAGGAGATCTTCACCACGGATCCACATTCGCTCAACGCCTTGCGCAATGAGTATCCGAAACTGGGAGCGAGCTACAAGACCTGGCACTACACCGAACTTCTGGCGCATCTGCTGGAGTCCGGCAAGCTGACAGTGAACAAGCTCGGTCTCAAGGTCACCTATCACGATCCGTGCTATCTGGCCCGGTACAACGGGGTGACCGATGCCCCGCGCCGGGTGCTGGAGGCTTTGGGCTGTGAGCTGGTCGAGATGCCGCGCAACAAGACCAACACGTTCTGTTGTGGCGCCGGCGGCGGCCGGATCTGGATGGACGACTCGTTCATGGACGAGCGTCCCAGCGTCAACCGGATGAAGGAGGCGGCCACCCTCGACGTGTCGCAATTCGTGGTGGCCTGTCCGAAGGACATGGCGATGTTCTCCGACGCCGTCAAGACGGTCGGCATGCAGGACACCATGAACGTCGTGGACATCATCCAGTTGGTGGCCATGGCCACCATGCCGCCGGAGCCGGAGAAGGAGATCGAGAAGGAAACCGTTCCGGCATGACGTCCGCCGGCGTGACCGCTGTCCCGGCGACCGACCCCGAACGTCTCGGGTCGGCGCTGGGCCGGCGGTTGCGCGCGGTCGAGGCGGCGGTGCGCCGCCTCGACGGACTCGACCCGCGGCAGGATCGCCCGCAACCGGAGGCGGCCACCGATGAGGACGTGCGGGAGTTCGTCCTGAGGGCGTTGCGGATCGCCGGCGATCGCGATAACGACCGCATCCTGCGGGAGGTCGCCGCCGGCAGCCGCGATGCCTCACGGTTGGCCGAACTGATGGGCCGGCCGCGATTCGCGTTGTGGGAGTCGATCAGTGATCTGGTCCAGATCGGGCTGCTCGAACGTGATCCCATCGCCGACCGGGTCCAACTGACGGGGGCCGGTGAAGCCATGCTGAATCTGGTTGATCAGATGGTCAGCGCGGGGGAACCGAAGTGAACTGCCCGTTCTGTGATGCCGAGATGTCGGTCAGGGAACTGCATCTGCACCTGGCCGATGACCATCCCGACCAGATCCGCACCGAGGAAGCCGGCGAGCGCATCGTCTACACCGTCACCTGCCCGCACTGCGGAGACAGTTACCGCAGGCCGATCAAGAAGGCCGTCGCAGACCCTGAGTTCCTGTCCGAGTTCGAACGTCAGATTCAGCTCGTCGCCTTCGACATGCTGATCCACCACCTGCGCGCCGAACACGACGCGCATCCCGTCGAGTCCTAATTCCCAACCACCAGAGCCCCCCGAGAAGGAGAGAACCATGGCCGAAGTCCGTAAGTGCAATCTGCCCGAGGATGTGTACTACATCGTCGAGAAGCATGTCTGGGCGCGTAAGCACGGAGACCTGATCGAGGTGGGTCTGACCGATGTGGCGCAGAACCTTGCCAAGAGCATCATCTCGGTGACCCCCAAGAAGGTCGGCCGGGCGATCAAGGCGGAAGCCAGCGTGGCCACCGTCGAGAGCGGCAAGTGGGTCGGTCCGGTCCCGTGCCCGGTCGCCGGCACCCTGACCGAGATCAACGAGGCCGTCGTCGCAAACCCCGGACTGATCAACTCCGATCCCTACGGCGCCGGCTGGGTGGCCCGGGTCGAGCCGGCCGACTGGGCCGCCGACTCGGCGGGGTTGCTCACCGGTCCGGACGCCATCGCCGCTTACGAGGCGTTCCTGGAACGCGAGGGCATCACCTGCGGTGAGTAACCCATGACCGACCAGGTGTGGAACGGGTGCGTGGTGCCGGATGACCGGCTCTACGACCTGGATCGGCACGTCTGGGTTCAGTTCGACGGTGACGAGGCGGTGCTGGGGATGACCGATATCGCCCAGACGATGGGGGGGCGTGTCGTCAGTATCAGCTGGAAGAAGGTCGGTCGGACGCTCAAACCCGGTCAGACGATCGCGGTGATCGAAAGCGCGAAATGGGTGGGACCCTTCCCGTCCCCGTTCTCGGGTGAACTGGTGGCGGTGAACAGTTCGGCGTACGCAGCCGATATCGCGATCGGCAACCGTGATCCGTATGGGGCCGGCTGGATGGCCCGGGTGCGGCCCTCGGCCCTCGAGGACGAGAAGCCCGCCCTGGCCGACGGCCAGGCCGCATACGAGTACTACCGCACATACATCGACGAACACGACATCCGGTGCTACCGGTGCGCGGAGTGATCGGGCTAATAGGCACGAGGACGGGAAAGGAAACGTTAGAGATGGATGGTCAGCCGGAGGGCACCGGGCAGACGCGCGGCGGGGGACAACGCCCGTGGTGGATGCTCACCCTCATCGTGGTTTTCGGCGGCTATCTCGCCTTCCGGCTCGTACAGGGAGTCGTATGGCTCATTCACCGGTTTTAAGAACGTCAGAACAAGAACGCAGAACAAGAACGTCAGAAAAAGGACTAGGGAGCGGAACAAATGAGCGATGACGGCACCAAGAGCATGGCGATCGTCTGTTGGAGTAATGATCTCGACCGGGTGTGGCCGACGCTGATCCTGGCCACCACGGGTGCAGCCTCGGGCATGGATGTCAACGTCTTCTACACATTCTGGGGGCTGCGGGCATTGCAGCGAAGCGAGAAGCGCGTCACCGGCGAGAACTGGATGCAGAAGGCCGAGTCGATCGTCGACCGGGGCGGTCTTGAGCACCTGCGGCTGGGCAAGATCCACTTCGGCGGCATGGGCACGAAGATGATCAAGAAACTCGCCAAGGACTACAAGGTCGCCGATCCGGCCGAGTTGATGGAGATGGCGATGGATCTCGGGGTGCGGATGTACCCGTGCCAGATGACGATGGACCTCTACGGCCTGACCAAGGAGGACTTCATCGACGGCATCGAGCCCAGCATGGGAGCGGCCAGCTTCCTCGACATGGCTGCCGACGCGGATATTCAGCTGTTCATCTGACGTGAGCGGACTCACGGCTGTCCTGATCGCGGCGGACCGCGGCGTTCTCGCCCGGCTGTCGCGACTGGACACCGAGTTCGGGCTTCGGTGGGTCGCCTCCGGCGACACCGCCGAAGCCGATCTGGTCGTGGTCGATCTCGCCGACCCCGGGGCTCTCGATGAGGTTCGCGACGCGCGGGACCGCTGGCCCACGGCGGTGATCGCCGGGTATCTGGCCATGCCGGACCCGGACCTGTGGACTGCGGGACAGCGGGCCGGCTGTGATCTGGTCGTCAACAAGGGGGCACTCGCCGTGCGACTGCGGCCACTGTTGTCCGGCGCCCGAACCGACGCCCGAACCTTCCCCCTGATCGACGAGGCCGACCTGGCCGGGCGACTCGGCCTGGTCGGCCGGGTCGCCGAGACACCGGTCGGCCCGGTGGCCGTCTACCAGGTGGACGGTGTGGTGCATGTGGTCGCCGACCGGTGTCCGCACGCCGGGGCGACGCTGTCCGAAGGCGAACTCGATCACCGGATCATCACCTGTCCCGGCCACGGCAGCCAGTTCGACGTCTGCACCGGAGAGCGACTCCGGGGGCCGGCGGATGCCGACATCCCCCGATTCAGCGCGGTCATCGCGGGTGGCCAGGTTTCGCTACTATTGACATGAGCTATCCCCCCGGGGGCATACGAGGAGGGTGTAGGTGAGCCCGAACAGCGAGCATGAGATGTACGCGCTCCACGCGCGACTCTGCAAGGCGATCGCCGATCCCAAGAGGTTGTTGATCCTGGAAGCGCTGCGTCACGGTGAGCGGTCGGTGGGCGAGATCGCCGAGGAACTCGGCTTCTCCCAACCCAACACCAGCCAGCACCTGGCGATTCTGCGGGACCGCAACGTGGTCACCACCTCGCGGGCCGGCAACACCATCTACTACGCGCTGACCAGCACCAAGATCGTCGACGCCATCGATCTGCTGCGCCAGTTCATGGCCGAGCACATGGTGGACGACGACTCCTCGGCTCCGGATGTCGACATCGACATAGCCGACATCGTCTGCTGAGTCGGGATCTGCTCAGAGTCGGGCCAATTCGATGCCGACCCCGATCGCCATCGCGAGAACGACGGCGACCATGAAGGCGGCGGTCGTGGGGACGAGGTAACGGGACAGCGGCGTCTGGCCTGCCCGGACGGTCTGGAGTATCCGGCGGTAGCGCCGCGGAACCACGATCAGACTGGCCGCGGCCCCGACGACGGCCAGCAGCACACCGGGCCACACCGGGAAGTTCTCGACCACACACCATCGCACCGCCAGGGCGCCACTGGCCATGATTCCGACTCCGGTTCGCTGCCAGGCCAGGGCAGTCCTCTCGGCGACCGCCCCGACGTCCAGCAAGTGGTCGGGATCCGAGGTCATTGGCCGGCTTCGGCCAGGTAGATCAGCGCGGCCGCCGCGGCGGTGATGATGGCGACGCCCGCGATGATGATCCGGGGCATCGGATCCATCGGCAGCGGACGACTCTCCCGCAGTGCCCGTTCGGTGCGTTCCCACCGTGCGTAGGACCCCAGGGTCACGGTCAGCGACAGCGCCAGCAGCATTGCCGTCATCGTGATCCGCATCGGCCGTGGTCCGAAGTTGTGCACCAGGCTGGCCAGTGCCACCGCCCCGGCCAGCAACGCCAGTCCGGTGCGTAGCCAAGCCAGGAAGGTCCGCTCATTGGCCAGGGTGAACCGGTAGTCCGGGTCGGTGCCGACACTGCGTAGCGGTGGCTTACGGGTGAACATGCAGGTAAATCTACCCGTGGTTAATGATCCCGGGGCGGTGTGCCAGACTCACGCGCGTGACCTATGCAGGCGATATCACCCCCCAGGAATGCTGGGCGCTTTTGCGCGACAACACCGATGCCGTGCTGGTGGACTGTCGCTCGGCGGCGGAATGGGAATGGGTCGGGGTTGCCGATTTGTCCGAATTGGGCCGCAAGGTCCTGTTCGTCGAATGGAATCACTCCAACGGGCGACACAACGACAACTTCGTCCAGGATCTGCGCGCCACCGGCCTGACAGCGAACCAGCGTCCCGTTGTGTTCCTGTGCCGGTCGGGGAAGAGGTCAGCGATGGCGGCTGCGGCTGCCACTGCCGCGGGCATCGCTCCTGCCTATAACGTCCACGACGGATTCGAGGGGCAGATCGACACGAACATGCACCGCGGTGTGGGCGGATGGCGGGCAGAAGGCCTGCCCTGGAAGCAGTCATGACCGACGGTCCCTCGGTTCGCACCCCCAAGCCGCTGCCCGATGGTGTCAGCAAGGCCACCCTCGGGGTGCGCGGCGGCCTGCTGCGTTCCGGCTTCGAGGAGACAGCCGAACCGATTTACCTCACGTCGGGCTACGTCTACGGTTCGGCCGCCGAGGCCGAGAAGGCCTTCACCGGTGAGGTCGACCGATTCGTCTACTCGCGATACGGCAACCCCACCATCGAGATGTTCCAGGAACGTCTGCGCCTGATCGAGGGTGCGGAGGCGGCGTTCGCCACGTCATCGGGAATGGCGGCGGTGTTCACCGGACTCGGCGCACTCTTGGGCGCCGGCCACCGGTTGGTGGCCTCGCGCAGCCTGTTCGGATCCTGTTTCGTGGTGTGCAACGAAATCCTGCCTCGCTGGGGTGTCGAAACGGTCTTCGTCGACGGCGAGGATCTCGACCAGTGGGAGAAGGCGCTGTCGGTGCCCACTCAGGCGGTGTTCTTCGAGACCCCGTCCAACCCGATGCAGTCGCTGGTCGATATCGCCGCGGTGTCGGAGATGGCCCACGCCGCCGGGGCCAAGGTGGTACTCGACAATGTCTTCGCCACCCCGCTTCTGCAGCAGGCCATCCCACTCGGCGTAGACGTGGTGATCTACTCCGGCACCAAGCACATCGACGGTCAGGGCCGGGTGCTGGGTGGGGCGATCCTCGGCGACAAGGAGTACATCGACGGCCCGGTGCAGACC
>CAYFMA010000031.1:0-40080 GCA_964344085.1 uncultured Mycobacterium sp. | reverse complement strand
CCGCAGGCTCTCGCCGATCCTGCCGACCCGGTTCCCTCACCGGCGGTGGCCGCCGAGGCCGTTCCGGTGGCGTCCGCGCAGAGCATCACCCCGCCGGACGGCATCCCGCACCTGCCCAGTCCGGAGAGCCTGCCGCCGGGGGCCACCCAGACCGCACCGGAGCATCGCAACCTCAGCTACCTGAGGGAGATCTGGCAGGCGGTGCGCGGCCGGGACGTCTCGATGTCCGACGCGCTGTTGCTGATCGCCCAGCGTCCGATGGACGTGCCGAACCCCTGACCCGGCTACGCCGTGCCGAGTGTGACCACGGCTTCGTTGCGGCGCAGGAACGGAACAGTCCACGGCGGGTCGTAGAACCATGACATCGGTTCCCCGGCCGGTTCGATACCGTTGGCGCGAAGGGTCGTCAGCAGTTCGGCGGTCTTCGCCTCGACGGCCTTGGGATCGTAGGCACCGGAGTAGCGCAGCACGGCAACCCGTTCACCGGGCACCGTCACCAGTCGTACCCGGTCATCCTTGGGGGCGGGCAGGCTGTCCATCGTGTACTCCGAGGGCATGAAGAACCGGATCGCCCACTGACCGCCGGCGCCGCGCTGGGCGGCAACCGGCGCGGTCATCGCGATCTTCTGGCTCGCCTGCTGGGCCACGGGCGCGGTCATGGCGATCTTCGTCTTGCCGATGTTGCCGCCGAAGATGTAGCCGGCCAACCGCCGGAACCCCTCATTGCGGGCCTTCTCCTCGTCGGCGTCGATCGTGGTCTCGGCGGCGATCCGGTCGCCGTAGCGGCGGATTTCGACGTCGCCGAGTTTGCGCTCCACCGTGAACGACGGTTCCTCGGTGCCGCTGCGGATCCCCACGATCGAACCGGCTGCTTCGGCGACCTGGCCGGCCGCGCCGATGATCTTGTTCAGCATGAACGCCAATGTACCGGCGGTTTCGGACTGTTCGCCGGGGTGCAGATCAGCGGGGTGCTCCCAGGCCGGCACCGCCTTCTTGGCCTCGTTGAAGCTGCGGCCGAGTCCGGCGAGTTCGCCGCGGTCGCAGGCGCCACGCAGTCTCGGCAGCAGGACCGCCTCCTCCCCGGCGACGTGGTGGCGGATCTCCTCCATCAGCTTCCGCAGCGTCGCGGTGAATCCCGTGGTGCCGGCTCGGCCGCCGTCCATCGCCTCGGCGAGGTCCCTCATCAGTTCGCCGGCTCTGGCGTGCTCGCAGAGTTCATGCTCGGCTACGTCATCACCGTCGGGCAGAGCCCTGCGTACGGTCGGGTAGAGGAATTTCTGTTCAGCCACCGAGTGGCGCACCAGTTCGGTGATGACCTGTGCGACGAGAGCCTGCCGAAGCCGCAAATCCGCGGTGTCCTCGATCTGTGCGAAAAGGTCTTCGATCACGCGATGGTCGGTGATTATCTCGTCGACGATGTCCTGCATCAGCCCTCCACGGCCAGGGCTACCCGCTGGGAGTCAGATCAAACCGGGGCGGCGTCCCGGGTGAGTCGGGCGTACCGGGTGCGGTGCGCATCGGTGGAGCCGTACTCGTACTGAACGGCGGTGAGCCGCTTGAAGTAGTGGCCGACTGCCAGTTCCTCGGTCATGCCCATCCCGCCGTGCAGTTGCACCGCGTTCTGCCCGATGAACCGTGCGGCGCGTCCGACGGTCGCCTTCGCCGCCGACACCGCGCGGGCCCGGGTGCGAGCATCGGTGCGCAGGTTCAGCACCGCGAGATACGTCGCCGACACGGCCTGTTCGAGTTCCATGTACATGTCCACCATCCGATGCTGCAGCACCTGGAAGCCGCCGATCGGCTGGCCGAACTGCTGACGCTGCTTGCAGTAGTCGACGGTGTCGGCCAGAACCCGTCGCATGGCGCCGACCGCCTCGGCGCACACTGCGGCCGCACCCTCGTCGCAGGCCTGTTCGACCGATGGCCCGGCGCCGGCGTCGATGAGGGCGGCGGCCGGCAGACGCAGACCGTCCATGGTCAGGTCCGCGGCACGACGGTCGTCGATGGTGCGGTAGGCGTGCATCGGAACGTCGGTGCCGGTGAGGAAAAGGCCGACGCCGTCGGGCACGCGGGCGGCGATCAGCAGATGGGTGGCTATCGGAGCGTTCATCACGACGGCCGGTGAACCGGTGAGAAGCCAGTCCTGCCCGTCGCGAACGGCATTGGTGGACAACGGATCCAATGCGACCGAGACGATCGCCGAGCCTGCGCCGATCTGTTCGAGCACCGACGGCGCCACGTCTCCTTCGGCCCGGGCCAGCAACCCGCCCGCCACCACGACGGTGTCGATGAACGGTTCGGTCACCAGCGCGCGGCCGAGTTCCTCGGCGATGACCATCGACTCCACCGGCCCGCCGCCGCTGCCGCCGGCCGATTCGGGCAGCGGCGCGCCGAGGATGCCGAGTTCCTCGGCGAACGCCTGCCACACCTCCGGTTGCCAGCCCGCACCGGTCTTGGCCACCGACCGGCTGCGGTCGAGGTCATAACGTGCCGCGAGGAACTTGCTCAGGCTGTCGCGCAGCAGATCCTGTTCGCTGCTCAGTTTGAAGTCCATCGTCCTACAGCCCCAGGGTCGCTTTGGCCAGGATGTTGCGCTGAATCTCGTTGCTGCCCGCGTAGATCGAGCCGGCCCGGTCGTTGAAATAGCGCAGCGGAGCCACCGCCTGCCACGGTTCGCCGCTGACGTAACCGTCCGGCGGCGGGCTGTACTCCGAGACCGGCCCGCCGGGCCGGGCGGCATGCGGCTGATACACCCGGCCGCGGGGTCCGGCCGCCTCCATCGCCAGTTCGGTGATGGCCTGGCTCAGTTCGGTGGACAGGATCTTCAACATCGACGACGCCGCACCGGGGTTCCCGCCCTCGGCGACGGTGGTCAACACCCGGTACTCGAGGATCTCGAGCACGTCGGTGCGGATGCGGACGTCGGCGAGTTTGGCGGCGAAGGCGGGATCGTCGAGCAGTGCGCCCGCGTGGCGCGCGATCGACTCGGCCATCACCTGCAGTGCGGGTGCCGATGCCCCGCCGCCGCGTTCGAACTCGAGCAGATACTTGGCGACGGTCCAACCGTCGTCGATGTGCCCGATCACGTTCGACTTGGGCACCCGCACACCGTCGAAGAAGATCTGGGTCTGGATCTCCTCGCCGGAGGTCATCACCAGTGGGCGGATCTCGATACCCGGTGAGGTCATATCGATCAGAACGAAGGTGATGCCGTTCTGCTTCTTGGCCGAACGGGTGGTGCGCACCAGTGCGAAGATCCAGTTCGCCTCCATGGCGTGGGTCGTCCAGATCTTGCTGCCGGTGCACACCAGGTCGTCGCCGTCGTCCACCGCGGCCATCTGCAGCGACGCGAGATCGGAGCCGGACTCCGGTTCGGAATAGCCCTGGCAGAAGAACACCTCGCCGGTGAGGATGCGGGGCAGGAAGTAGTTCTTCTGCTCCCGGGTGCCGAAGGCGATGATGGCGTGGGCCACCATCCGGATTCCCATGGGCGACAACGCCGGCGCCCCGGCCAGGGTGGACTCCCGGCTGAAGATGTAGTGCTGGGTCAGCGTCCAGTCGCAGCCGCCGTACTCGACCGGCCAGGCCGGCGCCGCCCAGCCACGCTCGTGCAGGATCGCCTGCCAGGCCATGCTGGCCTCGTGGTCGGCGTAGACGCTGGTCATCAGGCGGCCGGCCCGGCGCAGGTCCTCGGTCAGATGCGCGTCGAGGAAGGTTCGCACCTCATCACGGAACTCGAGGTCCCGAGGCGACCAGGTCAGGTCCATACGCCATCCTTTCGACCTTCGAACGGTAACCCGCGTGTTTACCCCGTATGAGGGCGGGGAACACCGGAGTCGGCACGCCACGACAGCGGCCCATGACACGTGACTCTGAGCGGCCCGGTCCCTGTACAAGGGGCCGGGCCGCTCGACACATCCGGCGGGACGGACACGCGTTCGCGACTCGCACGGGCGCGCGGGCCTTCGGTTGATTGCCGATACCGAATTCCGTCGTTACTGTTCTGGTGTGCGCGACATGGCCTTGGCGGCACCACTGACCTTCGCCGGCGTCAATTTCCAATCGCTGGGAACCGCGACTCGCAACCTGCCGATACTGCTGACACTCGCGGTCGTCGTTGTCACACTGACGGTGTCGATCTTCTGGAGCCCACGGACGACTCGTAGTCGGACCGACGGCGAAACAGGTTTCGTGAATGAAGAAGATGGGCACCCGGTCTCTTATGCCTGCTGAATCCCCCGTGCGCGGCTGGACATTCCTCACCAACCACGCCCACGTGCTGTTGTGCCTGGCGGGCGGGGAAGCGCTGACCGCACGTGAACTCGGGTCGATGATCGGTATCACCGAACGCGCGATCCAGGTGATTCTGGCCGATCTCACCGAGGGCGGCTATCTGGTCAAGAAGAAGCAGGGCCGGCGAAACATCTACACCGTCAATCGCAAGGGGAGGCTTCGCCATCCGCTCGAGTCGCATCACACCGTTGGGGACCTGATCGACTCACTGTGTTAGTCCTCAGCGCACGTCGAAGGACACCGTGTGCCAGCCGGTGGCCCCGTCCGGGATCACCCCGGCCCGCTGCTCGGTCTGCACAGCGCCGGTGTTGTCGGTGGCGCGCACCGCGATGACATGCGGCCCCTGGGTGGCGTTCCACGCGAATGACCACAGTCGCCACGCGTCGTCGGAGTAGGCGGCGCCCAGTTGAGCGGGCTGCCACGGCCCGTCGTCGATGCGCACCTCGACGGCTTTGATCCCGCGGTGTTGCGCCCAGGCCACCCCGCCGAATGTGGTGGGCCCCGCCGGGATCTTCTGGCCGCTGCGCGGCACGTCGATGCGTGACTCCGTCTTGATCGGTCCCTTGGCAGACCAGCCGAGCTTGGTCCAGTACGCCTCGGACTTGTCGAAGCGGGTCAGTTCCAGATCGCTCACCCACTTCGTCGCCGAGACGTACCCGTACAGGCCTGGGACCACAAGACGTGCGGGGTAACCGTGTTCCACCGGAAGCGGCACCCCGTTCATCCCGACCGCGAGCAGCGCGTCCCGGTCGTCGGTGAGGGCCTCGACCGGAGTACCCGCCGTCCAGCCGTCGATCGATGAGGACAGCACCATATCGGCGTCGGGCCGGACTCCGGCCGCCTTCAGCAGATCGCGCACCCGGTAGCCGGTCCAGGTGGCGTTGGAGATCAGATCACCGCCGACGGGATTGGAGACGCATGTCAGCGTCACGGTCTTCTCGATCGGCTCGAACCGGCTCAGGTCGTCGAAGGTGAACGTGACCTCTCGGTCGACCATGCCATGGATTCGCAGCTTCCAGTCCGCCCGGGACACCTGAGGCACGCTCAGCGCGGTGTCGATCCGGTAGAACTTGTCGTTCGGTGTGATGAAGCTCGGTAGCTCAACGCCTTTCGGCGTCACATCGGCAGGTGGCGGGGCCGGTCGGGACGCCGGCTCGGGCAGTGCCAGTGTTCCGCGTTCGGCGGACACCGAACGCAGTTTGCGGGTGAGCAGCGTGCCGACGACGCCGGCGACCACTCCGGCCGCGCCGAAACCGAGTGTCATCAAGGAGCGTCGCCGTCCGGTGTCCACCGCGATGGTGTCGGCGTCCGTTGACCTACCGACAGGCTCCGCCTTGCGCGTCAGCAGTCGCAGCACTGCGACGGCGCACCCCGTGCCGGCCACGGTCGGGACGATGTCGGCGATCCCGGCGCCGGCGCGGGTGAGTACCGCCGCGCAGCCGGCCAGGCCGCCGGCGATGATCGCCAGACTGCCCAGCGGGATCCGGGAGCGTTCCCAGAGTGCGGCGACCGCCGCGACGACGGCGATGACGACGAGCACCATCACCGTCAGGAAGAGCTTGTCGTTGGTGCCGAAGGTCTGGATCGCCCATTCCTTGACCGGGCCGGGCGTCAGGTTGATCACCGCACTGCCGACCGCGTTGCGGACATCGGCAGCCGGGGAGAAGAAGGTGGCGAGCAGTTGTGCCACTCCGACTCCGACGGCCGCGGCCGCCAGTCCGGCTCCGATCCGCGTCCCTACCGAGGTGCCTGCCATGGGCCACAACGTACCCGCCTTTAACCGCCGATTCGTCTGTTACCGATCGTTGACGGCGTGCCGACGCCGTTGCCGCCCGAACCGGCCCGGACGGTAGCGTCCGAGAGGACCCGATCCACAGGAGGCGACTGTGCCCATCGCACTGACCGATGACCACCGCGAACTGGGCGAGGTCGCCCGTTCCTTCCTGGCCGCACAGAAGGCGCGTGGGGCCGCACGCGACCTGCTCGACGCCGAGGATGAGGCCAAGCCGGCGTTCTGGCGCGAACTGGCCGAACTCGGCTGGCTGGGTCTGCACGTCGATGAGCGCTACGGCGGGTCGGGCTTCGGATTGCCCGAACTGGTGGTGGTCATCGACGAACTCGGCCGGGCGGTGGCTCCCGGTCCGTTCGTGCCGACAGTGCTGGCCTCGGCGGTGATCGGTGCACTCGGCAGCGAGGAGCAGAAGGCCCGACTGCTGCCCGGACTGATCGATGGAAGCCGCATCGCCGCAGTCGGATTCGGAGGCGATTTGGCGGTGTCAGGCGGACGGGCCTCCGGCGACGCCGGAGTGGTGATCGCCGCCGGCCTGGCAGACGTGCTGCTGCTGGCCGCCGGTAATGACATGGTCATCGTCGATCGCACCGCCGCCGGCGTCTCGGTGCAGACACCCGGCAGTCTGGATCGGACCCGACGAGCCGGCCATGTGGTGCTCGCCGATGCCGCTGTCGAGGTGGTTCCCGGTGCGAAGGCTCCGGCCCTGGCCCGGGCCCGCACCCTGTTCGCCGCGGAGGCGGTCGGTGGCGCCTCGGACTGCGTCGACACCGCCGTCGAATACGCCAAGGTGCGCGAGCAGTTCGGCCGCGCCATCGCCACCTTCCAGGCGGTCAAGCATCACTGCGCCAACATGCTGGTCGCCTCCGAGTCCGCGGTGGCATGCGTCTGGGACGCCGCCCGGGCTTGCGGCGAGGACGAGGACCAGTTCCGGCTGATCGCCGCCGCCGCCGCGACGCTGGCATTCAGCGCGTATGTGCGCAACTCCGAACTGAACATCCAGGTGCACGGTGGGATCGGATTCACCTGGGAGCACGACGCGCATCTGCACCTGCGCCGGGCGTTGACACTGCAGGCACTTCTCGGCGGAGACGGGCCGGCCACCGACGTCTTCGATCTGGCCGCTGCCGGGATCAGCCGGGCCAACAGCCTTGATCTGCCGGCTGAGGCCGAGCAGATGCGGGCCGAGATCCGCGCGGAGGCCCGACGAATCGCGGCGCTGGACGAGAAGGCGCAACTCGACGAACTGATCGCGACCGGATACCTCATGCCGCACTGGCCGAAGCCGTGGGGCCGCGCGGCCGGAGCGGTGGAGCAGTTGCTCGTCGAGGAGGAGTTCGCCGCCGCCGGGGTGACGAAGCCGGACTACGGCATCACCGGCTGGGTCATCCTCACTCTCATCCAGCACGGCACCCCGTCACAGATCGAACGATTCGTCGAGAAGGCACTTCGCAAGGACGAGATCTGGTGCCAGCTGTTCTCCGAGCCGTCGGCAGGGTCGGACGCCGCCGCGGTCAAGACCCGTGCAACCCGGGTCGACGGCGGCTGGAAGATCAACGGCCAGAAGGTGTGGACCAGCGGCGCGCACTATTGCCGTCGCGGATTGGCGACGGTCCGAACGGATTTCGACGGACCCAAGCATGCCGGTATCACGATGGTGATTCTGGATATGAAGGCGCCCGGTGTTGAGGTGCGCCCGCTGCGTCAGATCACCGGCGGTTCGGAGTTCAACGAGGTCTTCTTCAACGACGTGTTCGTGGCCGACGAGGACGTTGTCGGCGAACCCAACGCCGGCTGGACGGTCGCCCGGGCCACCCTGGGCAACGAGCGGGTGAGTATCGGCGGTGGCGCCGGCGGGATCGCGCCGGCTTCGGCATGGCTTGTGCATCTGGCGAAGACCCACTCCGGCCGGATGGTGGGCGCCGCCCAGCGGGTCGGGCGGTTTCTCGCCGAGGATGAGGCACTTCGGCTGCTGAACCTGCGCCGCGCCGCGCGCAGTATCGAGGGCTCCGGCCCCGGACCTGAGGGCAACATCACGAAACTCAAACTGGCCGAGCACTTTCAGGAGCAGGGGGTCATCGCCGCGTCGCTCCTGGGGCCGGAGATGGCCCTTGACACCGGCGAGGGTGCACTGGCCGCGCGGGCGGCGATGGGCGCCCGCGGAATGGCGATCGCCGGCGGCACCTCGGAGGTGACCCGCAACCAGATCGCCGAACGCATCCTCGGCATGCCTCGCGACCCGCTGATCAAGTAGGGCGCCGGTCACTCCGATTGGGGACGGGCGCCGGTCGTTAGGGTTATCGCATGCCTACAGGGGGAGTGCAGCTGAGCGGCCGCTCCGAGTTCTGGGGGCGGGCAACCGGGCTCTTCGCGTTGGTCTTTCTGCTGTACGGGGCCGGCGCCGTGCTCTCCTGGGAGGCGTTCGGAGCCACGGTGGGTCCGGCCTTCTTCCCGCCCGCCGGCCTCACCGTGGCGGCGCTCATCCTCAGTCGCCGATCGCTGTGGCCGGCGGTCACGGTGGCGGTGCTACTCGCGGAGTTCCTCGTCGATCTCGGCTACGGCGATGCGCCGGCCGAGATCATCGGGTACGCGATCGCCAATGCGGTCGAGCCCTTGGTCGGCGCCTCGTTGGTGCGTACTTGGTGCGACGGACCGCCCGATCTGCGGCTGCGCCGGGACTTCGCGTTGTTCATCGCGGGTGCCTGTATCGCCGGCCCGGCGGCGGGGGCGCTGATCGGCGGCTTGAATATCGCGGTCCTGCACGACGCCTGGTTTCCCGCTGCCGCCGCGCACTGGTTCGCCGGCGATGCGATCGGCGTTCTGGTGATGGCCTCACCGATCCTGTTGTGGCGCAAACAGTCCCACGTCATCAGGGAGCGTCCCCGGGAGACCGCGGCGATCCTCGTCGTGGCCGCCATCGTCTCGGGCGCCGCATTCTGGAACCAGGTGCCGCCCTCGATGCTGGTTCTGCCGGTGCTGGCCTGGGCAGCTCTGCGGCTCGACATGATCGGTGCCGCGGCTGCCGGCATCGTGGTGGCGTTCGTGGCCAATCTCATGACCATCGCGGGCCGTGGACTGTTCACCGACATGGACGTGTCGGACGCCAGCAAGCTGGCGCTCACGCAGTTCTCGATCGCGGTCAACGTGCTGGTAGCGATGCTCATCGCGCAGGAGGCCGCTGCGCGGGTGAAGGCGATCCGTGAGCGCGAGGTAGAACGACGTGAACGGCTGCGGCTGGAGACCCTGGCCCGGCTCGGCCAGCAGTTGTCCGCCGCGCTGACCCCCGCGGACATCGGGGACGCACTGGAGGATCAGATCATCGGCGAGGCCGGCGCCAAGGCGCTCAACCTCGGTCTGGTCGGAGCCGATGGTGAGACCCTCGAGTGGGTGACCATGGCGGGCTACCCGCAGCGCGTCGTCGACGAATTCGGCCGCGGAGTCGCGATCAGCGAGCGGACCATCGCCACCGACACCGTCCGCGCCGGGCAGCCCGTACTCGTGCGGTCCTCCGCCGACTACGCGCGCCGCTATCCCGGCAAGGTCTTCTGGCAGCAGATGACCGGCACCGAGTCCGTGGTCGGCTGGCCGCTGTCCTCAGGTGGCAGCCCGATCGGAGTGCTCCTGCTGGCCTGGTCGGAACGTCAGCCGCTGAATCCCGCTCAGCTGGCCTACGTTTCGGCCGTCGCCACCCTCGTCAGTCAGGCTCTTGTGCGCGCGCGGATATACGCCGACGAACATGCCCGTGCGGTCGTGCTGCAGTCGGCGGTGCTGCCCACGATTCCCTTGGACACTCTCGGGCAGGATCTGAGCATCACCTATGAGCCGGCTGACGTCGCACAAGGGCTCGGAGGCGACTGGTATGACCTGATGCAGTTGCCGAAGAACCGCGAGTACCTCGCCGTCGGTGATGTCGTCGGACACGGTCTGCCCGCGGTGGAGGATATGGCGCAGCTGCGCAGCGCGGCGCGGGCGATGGCGCATCAGGGTCTGCCGCCGTCGCAACTGCTCGCCGAACTCAACGGCTTCACCCGGCACGCCAGCCTCGGCAAGTTCGCGACCATGGCCGTGGCGATCCACGATTCCCGGCAGGGCACGCTGTCCTACTGTTCAGCCGGCCATCCGCCGTGCCTGTTGCGTCGGGCCGCCACCGGTGAGGTGATCCGGCTCTCCGATGCGCAGGGTCCGGTGCTCGGGCCGCTGCATGACGGCACCTATCCCGAGCAGACCGTGCCGATCGAACCCGGCGACATCCTGGTCATGTACACCGACGGGCTCGTCGAGCGCCGCGGTGCCGACATCGAGGCGGGGATCAGCGGGCTGGAGCGAATCGTCTCCGGCTGGGATGTGGACACGGTGCTGACCGACGCATGTGAGGCACTGCAGGAGACGCTTGCGCCCCGGCCGCGTCGCGATGACGTCTGCATCATCGCCGTCCGCTTCAGCCCCGGAGCAGACTGACCTCGGAGTCGCCGGACTGTGCCGCCGCGAGATCGGCGGCGATCACCGGACCCTGCCGCACGACCGCGGCACCGGCCGAGGCCCAGTCGTCGAGCACCTGATCGATGGATCCGGTGAACACCATCACTGCGGCCACCATGTGCCGGCCGCTGATGGTGTCGACCACGATGTCGAGATCGGCCTGGCTGAGCAGCCGGGTGTCCATGGCGTCGAAGCCGCTCAGTCCGGCATCGACCCGGCTGGCCGGCACCGTGCTGGCGATGCCCTGGATCGACCGGACGAACTCGACGTCGAGCACGGTGGCCGTGCCGGTCTCGACCATGCCGCTGAGGCGGTCGAATCCGGCGCCTACTGGCGCGGACTCGTCGAACTCGACGACGACATAACGGGTTTCGGTCACGATCATGTCCTCACGCTCGGGCTGCGGCGAACGTCCGCAGCCAGTCGAACCAGGCGGTCATGCCCTCGCCGGTGCGAGCGCTGACCGGAAGGATGGTCGCCGTCGGGTTCACCTCACGCACCCTGGCGATATAGGTGTCGACGTCGGCGTCCAGATGCGGCACCAGGTCGACCTTGTTGAGCAGCACGACGTCCACCGAGCGGAACATCACCGGGTATTTCAACGGCTTGTCCTCGCCCTCGGTCACCGAGTACACCATCGCCTTGGCGTGCTCGCCGACATCGAACTCGGCCGGGCACACCAGGTTGCCGACGTTCTCGATGACGACGAGATCCAGGGCGGCCAGGTCCAGACCGTCCAGCGCCCGGTTGACCATCGGGGCGTCCAGGTGGCATTCACCACCGAACCCGTTATTGGTGTTCAGCAATGAGATCTGTGCGCCGCGGCCGTGGAGTTTCGCAGCGTCGAGATCGGTGGCGATATCGCCTTCGACGATCCCGATGGACAGTTCCCCGGCCAGTTCGTCCAGCGTCGCCGCCAGTACCGTCGTCTTGCCGGATCCGGGCGAGCTCATCAGGTTCAGCGCCCGGATGCGGTTGGATTCGAAGGCCTTGCGGTTGATCGCCGCCCGGTTGTCGTTCTCGGCGAAGATCGACTCGAGGACCTCGATGCGCTCGCTGCCGGTGGTGTAGCCGCTGTGGTCGCCGAGATGATCGTGCGAGTGGTCGTGCTCATGATCATGGCCGTGATGATGACCATGATCATGAGCATGATCGTGGCTGTGCTCGGTCCCGTCGTCATGACGGTGGAATCGACCCATCGGCCAGACCTTCCTGTTAGGACACGTCGACGGAGGTGACGAGGAACTCCTCGCCGGCCACCACTTCTACATCAGCACTCTGGCACTGCGGGCACGCCACCGAAAACCGGGACTCTATCTCCGACCGCTCGCCGCAGGCGCGGCAGCACACAGCCGCGGGCACCAGTTCCAGTTCCAGCTCCGCCGTCGGCATGTCCTCGTGTTCGCGCACCAGCGTCCAGCAGAACAACAGCGTGTCCGGAACCACCTGACGCAAGGCCCCCAGTTGCAGCCGCACCACATCGACGCGCCGGCCCGCCGCGTGCGGCTTGACCACACCGGCGATGGCCTGGCAGAGGGACAGTTCATGCATCGGCAGCCACCCTAGGTCTAGCGTGGTCGGCGTGGTTGTCCGGGTGCGCCTCGATATCACCGGTGTGGTGCAGGGAGTCGGATTCCGCCCAGCCGTCGCCCGGATCGCCGCTGAACACCACCTCTCCGGCTGGGTGTACAACGACGCCGGATCCGTGCACTGCGAACTGCAGGGTCCGGCCTCCGATGTCGACGCCGCGATCGCCGGCCTACGTGAGGCCCCGCCTCCGATGGCGCGGATCGACACCCTCGACATCACCGAACTGACCCCGACTCCGGAAGACGGATTCGCGATCGTGGAGAGCCGGGCCGGCGACGAGGGGCGCACCCTGGTTCCACCCGACATCGCGATTTGTGCGGACTGCCTTCGTGAGATGCGCGACCCGGGCGATCGCCGGTTCGGCCACCCTTTCATCACCTGTACGAACTGCGGGCCGCGCTACACCGTCATCACCGATCTGCCGTATGACCGGCCTGCCACCACGATGGCGGGCTTCCCGATGTGCGAGGCCTGCGCGGCGGAGTACCGCGATCCGGCCGACCGCCGGTATCACGCGCAGACCATCGCCTGCCCGGACTGCGGTCCGGTGCTGTCGCGGCCGGTGTCCGAGGCCGCAGCCGACCTGCTGGACGGAAAGATCCTCGCCATCAAGGGAATCGGCGGATTCCACCTCGCCTGCCGTGCAGACGACGAGGCCGTCGTCACCATGCTGCGAACCCGAAAGAACCGGCCCACCAAGCCGTTTGCGGTGATGGTCGCCGATCTCGAGGCCGCCCGCGAGATCGGCGAGGTCGACGATGCTGCCGCCGCCGCGCTCACCTCGGCGAGCGCTCCAATCGTGCTGGTGCAAGCCAAACGCGGCACGGTCACCGACGTGGTGGCACCGGGACTGGCCGACCTCGGCATCATGCTGGCCTACTCGCCTGTGCACCATCTCCTCTTCGACGCCCTGTCCGACGCGGGAGGCCGGCTGCCCCTGGTGATGACATCGGCCAACCAGGGCGGCTCGCCGATCGTCTACCGCGATGAGGACCTCGGCTGGATCGACGGTCTGGCCGACGGTGTGCTCACCCACAACCGGCCGATCCACGTGCCGTGCGAGGACTCCGTCGTCACCATCGACGACGAGGGCGGGGAACTGCCGTTGCGCCGCTCCCGCGGATACGCACCTCTGCCCGTCCGGTTACCGGTCGCGGCTGCCGAGGTGATACTCGCGACCGGTGGTGATCTCAAGACCACCTTCTGCCTGATGGGATCCGACGGTCAGGCACACATGTCGGCCCACCTCGGCGATATGGCCGACCCGCGCACCCAGGTCTGCTTCGAGAACGCCCTGGAACACCTGGCCTTCATGACCGAGCGCCGGCCCCGGCGCATCGCCTGCGACATGCACCCCCGGTACGCCACCACGGCCTGGGCCCGCCGGTACGCGGACGGCCGGCCGGTGCTGCCCGTTCAGCATCACCACGCCCATGCCGTCTCGCTGCTGGCCGATCGGCAGCGCCTGGGCTCCCCGGTGCTGGCGGTCACCTACGACGGCACCGGCTACGGCACCGACGGCACCATCTGGGGTGGGGAACTGCTGCTCATCACCGATCCTGCCGAATTCGCCCGGGTCGGGCATCTGGCCCCATTCGCGCTGCCCGGCGGCGACGGTGCGGTCCGTCAGCCCGCCCGGATCGCCCTGGACCTGCTGACGCGGGCCGGGGTGGCCTGGGAGGCGGACCTGCCGCCGGTGACTGCCGTCGGCGCCGAGGGTCTGCACGTGCTGAGCCAGCAGATCCCGCGCGGGCTGGGTTGTGTGACCACCACCAGCATGGGACGGCTTTTCGACGCCGTCGCCAGCCTGTTGGGGGTCTGTCAGACGGTCAGCTACGAGGGTCAGGCCGCCATCGAACTCGAGCACCTGGCCCGCCTCGGCTTCCAAGGCGGCCGCCCGGCCGATCTGGACTTCGACGTGCACGACGGCGTGATGGACCCGGCCCCGGTCATCGCCGGAATCGTGGCGGGGTTGCGCGGCGGCACCGCGAGGAGGGATCTGGCCGCCGGATTCCATGCCGCGGTGGTGCGCGCGACGGCCCGGGCGGCCCTGCACTGCGCCCGCGCAGCGAACATCCCGACAGTCGGGTTGACGGGTGGAGTGTTCGCCAATCGGCTACTGCTGCACGGTCTTCGGGAAACTCTGACCAACAGCGGGCATGAGGTCCTGACGCACCGTATTGTTCCCTGTAACGACGGCGGTTTGGCCTTGGGCCAGGCGACAATTGCCGCATCCGTCAGCGAACGGTCAGGCATGGAAAGGAAAAAATAAGATGTGCCTCGGAGTCCCCGGCAAGGTGACCGCGATCTGGGAGGAGACCGGCACCCTGATGTCGACCGTCGACTTCGGCGGCACCACCAAGACGGTCTGCCTGGCCTACCTGCCCGATATGCAGATCGGCGAGTACACGATCGTGCACGCCGGTTTCGCGATCACCCGCCTCGATGAGGCCTCGGCCAACGAGACGTTGCAGATGTTCAAGGATCTGGGGATTCTCGAGGAGGAGTTGGGCGCGTGAAGTACCTCGACGAGTTCCGTGACCCGGTCGCCGCCAAGACACTTGTCGACAGCATCCGCCGGACCTCGACGCGACCGTGGACCATCATGGAGGTCTGCGGCGGGCAGACCCACTCGATCATCCGCAACGGCATCGACCAATTGCTCGACGGCGCAGTCGAATTCATCCACGGCCCGGGCTGCCCGGTCTGTGTCACCCCGCTGGAGATGATCGATCGCGCGCTGGAGATCGCCTCCCGGGACGACGTCATCTTCTGCTCGTTCGGGGACATGCTGCGGGTGCCGGGCAGTCATCAGGACCTGTTCAGCGTCAAGGCCCGCGGGGGAGACGTCCGCATCGTCTACTCGCCGCTGGACGCCACCCGGATCGCCGCGGAGAACCCCGACAAGGAGGTGGTGTTCTTCGGCGTCGGCTTCGAGACCACCGCCCCGGCCAACGCCATGTCGGTGCTGCACGCCCAGCGCCTCGGACTGACGAACTTCTCGATGCTGGTGTCCCATGTGCTGGTGCCGCCGGCCATCACCGCGATCCTGAGTTCCCCGACGAATCGGGTGCAGGGATTCCTCGCCGCCGGTCACGTCTGCACCGTGATGGGCACCTCCGAGTACGGCCCCCTGGTCGAGCAGTACGGGGTGCCGATCGTGGTCACCGGGTTCGAACCGCTCGATCTGCTCGAAGGGGTCCGCCAGGTGGTGGAGATGCTGGAGTCCGGCAAGGCCGAACTGCGCAACGCCTACCCGCGGGCGGTCACCGAGGGGGGCAACACGGTGGCCCAGCAGGCGCTGGCCGACGTGTTCACCGTGACCGACCGTCAGTGGCGCGGCATCGGGATGATCCCGAAGTCCGGCTGGACGCTCTCGCCCCGCTACGCCGAATTCGACGCCGAACGCAAGTTCGGGGTGGGACATCTGCAGGTGCAGGAGTCCGATCAGTGCCATGCCGGCGAGGTGCTGCAGGGTCTGATCAAGCCCAACCAGTGTCCGGCCTTCGGCACCGCCTGCACCCCGCGCACTCCGCTGGGCGCGACCATGGTGTCCAGTGAGGGCGCCTGCGCCGCCTACTACCAGTTCCGTCGGCTGGAATCCTCTGCCGGTGTCTGACCTCCCCGACCCGTCCCAGTGGGTCTGTCCCATGCCGTTGCGGGAGACCAAGAGGATCGTGCTGGGCCACGGCGGTGGCGGCATCCTGTCTGAGGAACTCATCGAGAACCTCTTCCTGCCGGCGTTCGGCTCCGGCGGCGGGCCGTCGCGCGACTCCGCGCTGCTCGAGGTGCCGGGTGGGCGTATCGCGGTGACCACCGACTCCTACGTGGTCAACCCGCTGTTCTTCCCGGGCGGCAACATCGGCGACCTCGCGGTCAACGGCACCATCAACGACCTCGCCTGCAGCGGCGCCCAGCCGCTCGGCCTGACCGCCGGCTTCATCCTCGAGGAGGGTCTCGAGGTCGAGGTGCTCGGCGCGATCGCCCACGCCATGGGACGGGCGGCCGCCGAGGCCGGCGTGCCCGTCGTCACCGGTGACACCAAGGTCGTCGGAAAGGGCGGCGCCGACGGGCTTTTCATCAACACCGCCGGCGTCGGCGTGGTGCCCGACGGTGTGCGCATCGGACCCGAGCAGGCTCGTCCGGGTGACCACATCATCGTGTCCGGCAATATCGGCGAGCACGGGGTGGCGATCATGAGCGTGCGGGAAGGCATCGACTTCGGCACCACCGTCACCACCGACAGCGCGCCCCTGCACCGGCTGGTGGCCGCGATGATGGCTGCGGTGGACGACCCGAATGTCATCCACGCCCTGCGCGATCCGACCCGCGGGGGACTGGTGGCCTCCACCGTCGAGATCGCCCGCGCGGCCGGTGTCGGAGTGGAACTCGACGAGCACGTCATCCCGGTTCCCGAGACCGTCGCCTCCGCATGCGGATTCCTGGGACTCGATCCGCTGCAGGTTGCCAACGAGGGGAAGATGGTGGCCTTCGTCGATCCCGCGCACAGCGAGGCGGTGCTGGCCGCCATGCGTGCCCGGCCCGAAGGAGCCAACGCCACGATCATCGGCCGGGTGGTGGAGGAGCATCCCGGCATGGTGGTCGCTCGCACCGCGTTTGGAACCACTCGCGTGGTGGAACGCGAACTGGGCGAACAGCTTCCGCGGATCTGCTGATATGCCCGAGCCGATGGTTCCGGGGATCACCGGCACACTCGACGAGGACGCCGTCGGCGCGCTGACCGAATGGGTCCGAGCGCAGGGCCTGGGTGGAACCGTCGCCGATGTGGTCCCGCTGACCGGCGGCAGCCAGAACATCGTGGTGCGCCTGACCATCGACGGACGCCCACTGGTGCTGCGGCGTCCGCCGCCGCACCCGCGGCCCAACAGTGATCGCACCATGCAGCGTGAGATCGCCGTCCTGCGCACCCTGGCCGGAAGTGACGTCCCGCATCCGCGGATCGTGGCGGCCTGCGAGGACCTCGACGTCCTCGGTGTCGTCTTCTACCTGATGGAGGCCGTCGACGGGTTCAACCCCGGCAATGAGATCGCTCCGGCCTACGTCAACGACCCGGCGATGCGCCACCAGGTCGGTCTGAACTATGCGGCCGACGTCGCCCGACTCGGTCAGGCCGCCTGGGAGGGCAGTGAACTGGCCGAGTGGATGCGGCCCGGTTCGTTTCTGGAACGGCAAGTGCCGCAGTGGCGTTCGGCGGTCAATGCCTACCGTCAACAGGACGGTTACGCCCACGATTCACTGCCCGGGGTGGACGAGCTGTGCGACTGGCTCGACGAGAACCGGCCGGCGGACTACGTGCCCGGCATCGTGCACGGCGACATCCACCTCAACAACACCATGCTGCGCCGCGACGTCCCGGAAGTGGCCGCGTTCGTCGACTGGGAGATGTGCACCATCGGGGATCCGCTGCTGGATCTGGGGTGGATGCTGGTCTGCTGGCCGCTGGAACCCAACCCGCTCGGGTCGGCGGGCTATCTGTCCGAACTCGGTGGCCTGGCCCGGCGGGATGAACTGCTGCAGGCTTACCTGGCTGCGGGCGGTAGGCGCACCGAGCACCTCGACTGGTATCTGGCGCTGGCCTGCGTCAAACTCGGCGTCGTCATCGAGGGCACCTGGGCGCGATACCTGGCCGGCCGGGCGTCCCGCGAGGCCGGCGAGCGACTTCACGCCAGCGCGGTCACGCTGATGGGAATGGGGATGGCGGTGGCTGCCGGCGACAATCCGTTCAGCTAGCCAGGCTGCCTCGGCTAACTCGCCTCGGCAGCCTCGGGATCTTCGGCTCGGCTGCCTCGGCTAACTCGCCTCGGCAGCCTCGGAGGCAATCCGATCGAACTCGTCGCCCATCCTCGCGGCCAGCGCGGTGGCACCCGACAGCGGGCGCACCATCACCATGAAGTCGTCGATCAGGCCGTCGTCGTTGAGATGCAGGAAATCGCAGCCGGTGATCTTCTTGCCGTCCACATTGGCCTCGAAGATCAGGGCGTGGTCGCGGCCGCCCGCATCGGCGATCTCGCGCACGTAGCGGAAATCCTCGAACACCCGCATCACCCCGCGCAGGATCGCCGCGGTGATCGGTTTACCCGGGTAGGGCTTGAACGCCACCGGGCTGGTGAACACCACGTCGTCGGCGAGCAATGCCTCCATGGCCGCGGCGTCGCGTGCTTCGACCGCGGCCCGGAACGGATGCATCGGTCAGCGCTGCGGCGCGTGGCAGGTGCACTGCTGGGCGGGGGGAACCGACCGCATCACTTCTTCGACATGCTGGCCGCAGCCGCTCCAGGTGGTCTTACCGCAACGGGGACACTTGGCGGGAAAGCACATGGAATTCTCCTTCTCCGGGTTGATTCAGGGTTATTCGGCGGCGCTGGCGGCGGACTGAGCGGCGATCTGGGCGCGGACGTCGTCCATGTCCAGCTCTTTGATCTTGCCGATGAGCTCCTCCAGCGCCGCAGCCGGCAGGGCGCCCGGCTGGGCGAACAGCAGCACTCCGTCCCGGAAGGCCATGATCGTCGGAATCGACATGATCTGCAGAGCGCCGGCCAACTCCTGCTCCGCCTCGGTGTTGACCTTGGCATGCACGACGTCCGGGTGCGCCTCGGCGGAGCGATCGAAGACCGGTGCGAAAGCCCGGCACGGGCCGCACCACGACGCCCAGAAGTCGACCAGAACGATCGGCTTCTCGGTCACGGTCTTCTCGAAGTCGGCCGCGGTGAGTTCGACGGTCGCCATGTCAGTCCTTTCGGGTGGGTGAACCTGTCACCATTCTAAAGTACCCCCAGGGGTATTTTATTCCTGGGTTTGACTATACCCCCTTGGGTATAACTATCATCGGACTATATACCCCCGGGGGCATAACGGAAGGAAATCCATCATGGTCGCGCTCACCGTCGGTCTTGCCGTCCTGGTCGGCATCTCGCTCGGCCTGCTCGGTGGGGGCGGTTCGATCCTCACCGTCCCGTTGCTGGCCTATGTGGCCGGTATGAGCCCGAAGCAGGCGATCGCGACATCGCTGCTGGTTGTCGGCACCACCAGTGCGGTGGCTGCCATCTCGCACGCCCGCGCCGGAAGGGTCCAGTGGCGGACGGGTCTGGTCTTCGGCATGGCCGGGATGGCCGGTGCCTACGCCGGCGGCCGGGTCGCCAAATTCATCCCGGGCACCGTCCTGCTGATCGCCTTCGCGGTCATGATGGTCGCCACCGCCGTCGCGATGCTTCGAGGACGAAAGAACATCGAGGTCAAGGCCGACGACCATCACCTGCCGATTCCCAAGATCATCGGTGAGGGCCTGGTGGTGGGCCTGGTCACGGGCCTGGTCGGTGCCGGTGGGGGCTTCCTGGTGGTTCCGGCCCTGGCACTGCTGGGCGGGCTGCCGATGCCGATCGCCGTGGGAACCTCGCTCGTCGTGATCGCGATGAAGTCCTATGCCGGCTTCGCCGGCTATCTCAGCACCGTGTCCATCGACTGGAGACTGGCGGCCATGGTCACAGCCGCCGCCGTGGTCGGAGCGGTGATCGGCGCGCGCCTGGCCGCCATGGTCGATCCCGATTCGCTCCGGCAGGCCTTCGGCTGGTTCGTGCTGCTGATGTCCTCGATCATCATCGCCGAGGAGATCCACCCGGCGGCCGGCGTCGGCGCCGCCCTGCTGACCGCCCTCGCCGCCTTCATGTTCTACGGCCGGCGGCGTCGCGCGACGGTGATGGATACCCCGGCGGGTACTCTGGTCAGCAGCTGACTCCGAGGAGGTCCTCATGGTGGGTGACGAAGCCGACGTGGCCGACGTGCTGAACCGGCTGCGCCGCGCGCAGGGTCAGCTCAACGGAGTGATCTCGATGATCGAACAGGGTCGCGAGTGCAAGGACATCGTCACTCAACTGGCCGCCGTCTCCAAGGCGCTGGACCGGGCCGGCTTCAAGATCGTCGCCACCGGTCTGCGGGAATGCATGCTCGGTGAGCCGGGTACGGGCAAAGCCCCGATGACCGAGGCCGAACTCGAGAAGCTGTTCCTCTCGCTGGCCTGATCGCTACCGCTGAGCCCTATTTCAGGGGCCGCAGCACGATCGGCATGCCGTCCATCGGGATGGGCATCCCCGCGTAGTCGTAGCGCGGCGTGTAGCCGGGATGCGGCAATTCCAGCCGGTAGTTGCGCAGCAGCCGGTGCAGCACGGTCTTGACCTCGAGCTGGCCGAACACCATCCCGATGCACTTGTGTGAGCCGCCGCCGAACGGGGCGAAGGCGTACCGGTGCCCCTTGTGCTCCGAACGGGGTTCGGCGAACCGGTCCGGATCGAAACGCTCCGGGTCCTTCCACAGCTCGGGCAGCCGGTGATTCATGCCCGGCCACAGATTCACGTTGGTGCCGGCCGGGATGTAATGCCCGAGGATCTCGGTGTCGCGCACCGCGCGGCGGATGTTGAACGGCAGTGGAGTCATCATCCGCAGGGCCTCGTTGATCGCCAGATCGAAGGTCTCCAGCTTGTCGAGTGCGTCGATGTCCAGTGACGCGTCACCGATCCGTTCGCCGTCGGCGCGGCAGCGTTCCTGCCACTCCGGGTTAGCAGCCAGGTGATAGGCCAGTGTGGTCAGCGTCGAGGTCGACGTGTCGTGAGCCGCCATCATCAGGAAGATCATGTGATTGACGATGTCGGTGTCGCTGAAGCTGTTTCCGTCGTCGTCGGAGGTGTGGCACAGCACCGTCAGCATGTCTGTGCCGGTCGCGTTGCGGCGCGCCTTGACCCGTCCGGCGAAGTAGTCCTCGAGCACCTTGCGGGCCTGCAGTCCGCGCCACCACTTGAACGGCGGGACCGGGGTGCGGATGATCGCGCCACCCGATCGCGTGGTGGTGGTGAAGGCCTCGTTGATCCTGGTGACCAGTTGGTGGTCGCTGCCCGGCTCATGGCCCATGAACACCACCGAGGCGATGTCGAGGGTGAGTTCCTTGACCGCCGGCATGAACAGGAAGCGGCGGTCGTTGACCGGCCAGTCCTGCGCGACGACCTTGGTGGCAACGGTGTCCATGTGTTCGACGTAGCCGGACAGCCGGGTGCGGGTGAAGGCCTCCTGCATGATCCGGCGGTGGTACATGTGCTCGTCGAAATCCATCAGCAGCAGACCTCGGTCGAAGAACGGGCCGATGACGTCCTGCCATGCCACGGTCGAGAAGTCCTTGTTCTTGTTGGAGAACACCTCCTGGGTGGCGTCCGGTCCCAGAGCGGCGACGGCGTTCATGGCCGGGGTCTTGCTGAAGTAGACCGGGCCGTACTTGCGGTACATCTGCAGCACGTAGTCCGGGCCGCCGCGGAAGATCTCGATCAGATGCCCCATCACCGGCATGCCGTCGTTGCCCATCACCGGCTTGAGACCGCTGCCGCCCGGCGGTCGGGCGTAGACGTACTCCGGCCAGTCCTGCCGGCGCAGCCAGTCGTCGAGCAGGCCCATCCCCGGGATGGTGTTCAGCGTCGGGGTCAGCCGGCGGCGCGCTTGGTCGAGCAGGTACTGCGGGGTGCTGACGGTCGCCATGACGACATCTTCCCGGCAATTTGACGCCGGTCAAGTTCCATTTGCCCCGGGTGTGGTGCAAGGTGAACACCGTGACTGCGCAGCCGGAATCGGGGGGTCCCCGCCGCCGTGGCGACAAGCAGCGTCACGCCATTGTGACGGCGGTCCGCGAGCTGATGCAGGAGAAACCGTTCGCCGAGTTGTCGGTGAGCACCATCAGTGACCGGGCCGGGGTGGCCCGCTCGGGTTTCTACTTCTACTTCGACTCCAAGTACGCCGTGCTGGCGCACATCCTCGGCGAGGTCTCCGAGGAGCTCACCGAGGCCACCGGGGCCTTCGCCCCGCGCGGTGACGACGAGACCCCCGCCGAGTTCGCCCGCCGGATGGTCGGCAGCGCGGCGGCGGTCTACGCCCACAACGACCCGGTGATGTCGGCGTGCAACACGGCCCGCAACACCGACGCCGAGATCCGCGAGATCCTCGACCGCTACAACGAGGGCGTGATCGACCAGATCGTGCCGATCGTCGAGGCCGAAATCGGTAACGGCACAGCCGATCCGATCTCCGCCGACGTTCGCGGACTGGTGCGCACCCTGTCGGCGGCCACCGCGATGACGTTGTCGGGGGAGTCGCTGTTCACCGGACCGGACAGCGATGTCGAGCGCGCGGTCAACGTGCTGGAGAAACTGTGGCTGCACGCCCTGTGGGGCGAGCGGGCTCAGGGATAGCGCGTGGACTTCGCCGGTAAACGCGCCCTGGTGACCGGAGCGGCCAGTGGCATCGGTCGGGCCACCGCGCTGCGCCTGGCCCGCGAGGGCGCGGTGCTGTTCCTCACCGACCTCGACGCCGACGGTCTGGCCCGCACAGTGGCCGACGTCCGGGCCGGCGGGGGCGAGGTCGCCGAACACCGCGCCCTGGACATCTCCGACTTTCACGCGGTCGCCGAATTCGCCGGCGACATCCACACCCGCCATCCGGCGATGGACGTCGTCATGAACGTCGCCGGCATCTCGGCCTGGGGAACCGTCGAACGGCTGACCCATCGGCACTGGCGCTCGATGATCGACGTGAACCTGATGGGCCCGATCCACGTCATCGAGACGTTCCTGCCACCGATGGTCGCCGCCGGCCGGGGCGGTCACCTGGTCAACGTGTCCTCGGCGGCCGGTCTGGTGGCCCTGCCCTGGCATGCGGCCTACAGCGCCAGCAAGTTCGGCCTGCGCGGCCTGTCGGAGGTGCTGCGTTTCGATCTGGCCCGGCATCGCATCGGGGTTTCGGTGGTGGTGCCCGGCGCGGTCGACACACCGCTGGTGCAGACCGTCGACATCGCCGGCGTGGACCGGGAGCACCCCCGGGTGCAACGACTGGTGCGGTTGTTCAGCGGGCACGCGGTGTCGCCCGCGACGGTGGCCGACAAGATCGTGGCCGGGGTCCGGCGCAACCGGTTCCTGATCTACACCTCGCCGGACATCTGGGCGCTCTACACCTTCAAGCGCATCGCGTGGTGGCCGTACAGCGCGGTGATGAGCCGGGTCAACGTGCTGTTCACCGGCGCACTGCGTCCGCGTGACGCACAGTATCTTCACCCGGGGTCCATTCATGAAGGGGATCCGAATGATGAAAGGGCACAGGATGATTGACGTACTGGTTCTGGTCGGCAGTCTGCGGTCGGGATCGGTCAACCGTCAGCTGGCCGAGGCGGCAGTCGAATCCTGCCCCGATGGTGTGACGCTGACGGTGTATCCGGCCCTCGGCGATCTGCCGTTCTACAACGAGGATCTCGACGTCGATCCGGTGCCTGCCCCGGTCGCCGCACTGCGCGCCGCGGCAGCCGCCGCCGACGCCGCACTGGTGGTGACACCGGAATACAACGGCACCATTCCGGCCGTGCTGAAGAACGCCATCGACTGGCTGTCTCGCCCGTTCGGCGACGGTGCGCTGAAGGGCAAGCCGGTGGCCGTCATCGGCGCCGCGGCCGGCCGCTATGGCGGGGTGTGGGCTCACGACGAGACCCGCAAATCGCTCGGTATCGCCGGCACCCGGGTGCTCGATGACGTGGCGCTTTCCGTGCCGTTGGCCGACCTCGACGGCCGCCATCCCCGGGATGTCGCCGATGTCGCCGCTGCGGTGGCCGGGGTGGTCGGGGCACTGGTCGCCCGGGCCGGCTGACGGCCCCGCCGTCGCAACTGCCGCCTGCGCCGCCGATTTCTGTCGGTGGCCGCTGATAGACCTGTCATGTGAGCCGCGACACGCCGACGGCATGTTCGCTGAGAGCGTTACGACCAGGGAATTTCAAAATTGTTATTTCGAATATGTTGTAGGTCTTCTGATTGCCACCCACTAGGTGTAGTGTTTGGCGAGCTGGCAGGCCCATGATCCACCGGCCCGCTGAAGCACCCGAATCACCCCGTTCGCCGGGCTCTGAACCACCCCTTGTCTCGTAGAGGAGCCACCGCAGATGAGCATCACCGTCTACACCAAGCCGGCCTGCGCGCAGTGCAACATGACCTACAAGGCGCTCGACAAGGCGGGGCTGGAGTACGAGGTCGTCGACATCACCGAGGTCGCGGAGGCCCGGGACTACGTGATGGCTCTGGGCTACCTGCAGGCGCCCGTGGTGGTCGCCGACGGCGAGCACTGGTCGGGTTTCCGCCCGGAGCGGATCAAGGCGCTCACCGGCGCCGCTGCCGTCACCGTAAGCGCCTAGTCGCAGCGGGGGCAGGGGGATGGAACCGGTGCGACTGGTGTACTTCTCCAGCGTCACCGAGACCACCCACCGGTTCGTCCAGAAGCTCGGACTGCCGGCCATCCGGATCCCGGTGAAGAGTGCAGACGGGCCGATCCAGGTGGACGACCCCTACGTTCTGATCCTTCCCACATACGGACGGGGGCGCGGGAACGGCGCCGTCGGGTATGTCCCCAAGCAGGTCATCAAGTTTCTGAACAACGAACACAACCGGTCCCTCATCCGCGGGGTGATCGCGGCCGGTAACACCCAGTTTGGTGCCGAGTACTGCTTCGCAGGCGATGTCGTCTCGAGCAAGTGCAACGTGCCGTATTTGTACCGATTCGAAATGATGGGAACCGCAGAGGACGTGGAAGCCGTTCGTGGGGTTCTGGCCGATTTCTGGAAGGAAGAGGACACGTGGCACCCACTGTCTCAGCTGCAGAGCCTGTAACCACCGCCGCCGCGCACGCGACCGCGCACACGCTGCCGGGGGAGACGGATTACCACGCGCTCAACGCGATGCTCAATCTGTACGGGCCCAACGGTGAGATCCAGTTCGACAAGGACGTTCTCGCCGCGCGTCAGTACTTCCTCGAGCACGTCAACCAGAACACGGTCTTCTTCCACAACCAGGACGAGAAGCTCGACTATCTCGTGCGCGAGGACTACTACGAGCGCGAGGTCCTCGACCAGTACTCGCGCAACTTCGTCAAGACGCTGCTGGATCGCGCCTACGCCAAGAAGTTCCGCTTCCCGACCTTCGTCGGCGCCTTCAAGTACTACACCTCCTACACGCTGAAGACCTTCGACGGGAAGCGTTACCTGGAGCGTTTCGAGGACCGCGTTGTGATGGTGGCGCTGACCCTGGCCTCCGGCGACACCATCCTGGCCGAGCAACTGGTCGACGAGATCATGGACGGCCGCTTTCAGCCGGCCACCCCGACGTTCCTCAACTCCGGTAAGAAGCAGCGCGGCGAGCCGGTCAGCTGCTTCCTGCTGCGCATCGAGGACAACATGGAGTCCATCGGCCGCTCCATCAACTCCGCGCTACAGCTGTCCAAGCGCGGCGGCGGAGTCGCGCTGCTGCTGAGCAACATTCGCGAGCACGGCGCCCCGATCAAGAACATCGAGAACCAGAGCTCCGGTGTCATCCCGATCATGAAGCTGCTGGAGGACTCGTTCTCCTACGCCAACCAGCTCGGTGCCCGCCAGGGCGCCGGCGCGGTCTACCTGCACGCCCACCACCCGGACATCTACCGGTTCCTGGACACCAAGCGGGAGAACGCCGACGAGAAGATCCGGATCAAGACGCTGAGCCTGGGCGTGGTGATCCCGGACATCACCTTCGAGCTGGCCAAGAACAACGACGACATGTACCTGTTCTCGCCGTACGACGTCGAGAAGGTCTACGGTGTCCCGTTCGCCGACATCTCGGTCACCGAGAAGTACTACGAGATGGTCGACGACGCCCGCATCCGCAAGCAGAAGATCAAGGCTCGCGAGTTCTTCCAGACGCTGGCCGAGCTTCAGTTCGAGTCGGGCTACCCGTACATCATGTTCGAGGACACGGTGAACCGGGCCAACCCGATCGAGGGCAAGATCACCCACTCCAACCTGTGCTCGGAGATCCTGCAGGTGTCCACCGCATCGCGCTACAACGATGACCTGTCGTATGCCGAAGTGGGCCGGGACATCTCGTGCAACCTGGGTTCGCTGAACATCGCCAAGGCGATGGACTCACCGGACTTCGCCCAGACCATCGAGGTGGCCATCCGGGCGCTGACCGCGGTGAGCGATCAGACTCACATCACCTCGGTGCCCTCGATCGAGAAGGGCAACAGCCAGGCCCATGCCATCGGACTGGGCCAGATGAACCTGCACGGGTACCTGGCCAGAGAGCGGATCTTCTACGGTTCCGAAGAGGGCATCGACTTCACCAACATCTACTTCTACACCGTGCTGTATCACGCACTGCGGGCGTCGAACAAGATCGCCATCGAGCGCGGCGAGACCTTCCACGGTTTCGAGAAGTCGAAGTACGCCAGCGGTGAGTTCTTCGACAAGTACACCGAGCAGGTGTGGGAGCCGGCCACCGATCGGGTCCGCAAGCTGTTCGAGGACTCCGGCATCCGGATCCCCAACCAGGACGACTGGAAGCGCCTGAAGGAGTCGGTGCAGCGCAACGGCATCTACAACCAGAACCTGCAAGCCGTACCGCCGACCGGATCGATCTCCTACATCAACCACTCGACCAGTTCGATCCACCCGATCGCCAGCAAGGTGGAGATCCGCAAGGAAGGCAAGATCGGCCGCGTCTACTACCCGGCGCCGTACATGACCAACGACAACCTGGAGTACTACCAGGATGCGTACGAGATCGGCTACGAGAAGATCATCGACACCTACGCCGCGGCCACCCAGCACGTGGACCAGGGGCTGAGCCTGACGCTGTTCTTCAAGGACACCGCCGACACCCGCGAGGTGAACAAGGCTCAGATCTACGCCTGGCGCAAGGGAATCAAGACGCTGTACTACATCCGCCTGCGTCAGATGGCGCTGGAGGGCACCGAGGTCGAGGGCTGCGTCTCCTGCATGTTGTAGTTCGGATCGTGAGTGTTTGCAGGCCAGGGGAGATATCCCCTGGCCTGCTTCTTTCCTCGGCGTTGAATTCGCCGGCGTTGTGGGTACGCCGCTGGCATGAACAACAGCGATCAGTTCCGTTATCTCCGCATCGTTCTCATCGTCTTCGGCGTCTTCGCCGTGGTGGGCGTTTATCCGCTCATGCGTCTATGGCCATCCGGATGGGCCTGGCACGAGGGTCCGTACAACGACTACGCGCTGATGATCGTCGGTATCTACGCCACGCTCGGGGTGTTCCTCATTCTCGCTGCGCGTGACCCACTGGCGAACCTCAGCCTGATCTGGTTCACGGTCTGGTCCAGCGTGGTGCACGCCGCCATCATGGCCGTGCAATCGGTGGTCCATCGTGAGCACATCGGGCATCTCTACGGCGACGTGCTGTTCCTGCTCGTGCCGGCCGCTCTGCTCGCCTGGCTGACACCGCGCAGTCGCTCGGAGGCGGGCGAAGCTCGGATCTCCACCCCAAGCGGTCGTCCGTCGGTCGACACCTGATGTGACAATGACACGCGGAGGTGGGAACGGATGCAGCTGGCTGAGCGTGAACTGCGCGTATGTCCAGAGTCGGAGTTGCGTTGATGCCGGCCGCGTTCATCGGCCACGGCAGCCCGATGAACGCCCTCGAGCACAACCGCCACACCGAGGCGTGGCGTGCGTTCGGTGAATCGGTCGGGCGTCCGCGCGCCATCCTCGCGATCAGCGCCCACTGGTACATCAACGCCACCGCGGTCACCGCGATGGCCCGGCCGCGCACGATCCACGACTTCTACGGTTTCCCCGACGAACTGTTCGACGTGCAGTACCCGGCTCCGGGACTGCCGGATCTGGCCGCCGAGATCGCCGACGTCGTCGAGCCCACCTGGGTGGGTGCGGACGCCGACAGCTGGGGAATCGACCACGGCACCTGGTCGGTGCTGGTGCACGCCTTCCCCGATGCGTCGATCCCGGTGGTGCAGCTCGCCATCAACGCCGACCAGCCGCTGGAGTACCACCTGACACTCGGCGCCAGACTCGCCGCGCTGCGCGAGCGGGGCGTGCTGATCGTCGGCAGCGGCAACGTCGTCCACAACCTGCGGGCGATGAACTGGTCGCAGGCCGACGCCAGCTTCGACTGGGCCCAGCGGTTCGACGACGCCACCCGCGCGCAGCTGCTGGAGGCCCCGGGCGAGGCCGCGCGGCTGCGCGACAACCCGGACTATGCGGCCTCGGTGCCGACCCCCGATCATTTCCTGCCGCTGTTGTACTTCGCCGGCCTGGCCGCCGCCGCGCCCGGCGACGAGGTGAGCGTCCTGACCGATGGCTGCGCCTACGGCTCGATCTCGATGACGGCATACGCTCTCGGAGCCTGAACGCGGGCCCCCTGGCCTGCCCGAACCGCGACACGGAGACCGTCAACGGCGACACGCCGAACACAACTTGTTGTGTTGATACCGCTTGTCGGACACCAGGGGTAGTGTTTGTAAGTAGTTCCAATTCCGGCGAAATCTATTGGTGAGGTGGGTTCTGGTGAGTGATGGAGTCAAGCTGATCGACCGCGCGAAGGCGATCAACTGGAACCGTGTGGAAGACGAGAAGGACGCCGAGGTCTGGGATCGCCTGACCGGCAACTTCTGGCTTCCCGAAAAGGTCCCGGTCTCCAATGACCTGCCGTCCTGGAACACCCTGACCGATGCCGAGAAGCAACTCACCATGCGGGTGTTCACCGGTCTGACGCTGCTGGACACCATCCAGTCCACCGTCGGCTCGGTGAGCATGATGGCCGACGCACTGACCCCGCACGAAGAGGCGGTGCTGGCCAACATCACCTTCATGGAGTCGGTGCACGCCAAGAGCTACAGCTCGATCTTCTCCACGCTGTGCTCCACCACCGACATCGACGAGGCCTTCCGCTGGTCGGAGGAGAACGTCAACCTTCAGCGCAAAGCGCAGATCGTCCTCGAGTACTACCGCGGTGACGATCCGCTCAAGCGCAAGATCGCCTCGGTCATGCTCGAGGCGTTCCTGTTCTACTCCGGCTTCTATCTTCCGATGTACTGGTCGAGCCGGGCCAAGCTCACCAACACCGCCGACCTGATCCGGCTGATCATCCGCGACGAGGCGGTGCACGCCTACTACATCGGCTACAAGTTCCAGCGCGGCTACGCGATGCAGACCGAAGAGCGCAAGCAGGAACTCAAGGATTACGCCTACGAACTGCTGTATGCGTTGTACGAGAACGAGATCGAGTACACCCAGGATCTCTACGACCAGGTCGGCCTGACCGAGGACGTCAAGAAGTACCTGCGGTACAACGCCAACAAGGCGCTGATGAACCTGGGCTTCGAGGCCCTGTTCCCCAAGGACGAGACCGAGGTCAACCCGGCGATCCTGTCGGCGTTGTCGCCCAACGCCGACGAGAACCACGACTTCTTCTCCGGGTCGGGTTCCTCGTACGTCATCGGCAAGGCCGTCGTCACCGAAGACGAGGACTGGGACTTCTAGTCGCCATGCCTGCTCGTGTGCAGAAGCTGCTGAACTGGCTGCGGGCCGGCTACCCGGGCGGAGTCCCGGGGCCCGACCGCGTCCCACTGCTGGCACTGCTGCGCAACAGCCCGTTGACCGAGGAACAGGTCAAAGAGGTGGTGCGCGAGATCATCGCCGAGGAGGGCAAGGCGCCTGCCGGCCACGCGATCGATCACGACGAGATCCAGCGGTTCATCGAGGGCGTGGCCCATCACGACGCCGGCCCGGAGAACATCGCGCGCGTCGCCGACAAACTCGCCGCGGCGGGCTACACCCTCGAGGGGCTTGAAGGCGACTAGCCGCGCAGTGACTCGCAATCTCGGCCCCGAGTTGATTGCTCGTCCCCGCGCGTCGCTACGCGTCGCGCAGTGACTCGCAATCTCCGCCCCGAGTTGATTGCTCGTCCCCGCGCGTCGCTACGCGTCGCGCAGTGACTCGCAATCGATCACGAACCGGTACCGGACGTCGCTGGCGATCACCCGCTCGTAGGCCTCGTTGACGTAGTCGGGCTGGATCACCTCGATCTCCGCGGCGATGCCGTGCTTGGCGCAGAAGTCGAGCATCTCCTGGGTCTCGGCGATGCCTCCGATCACCGAACCGGCGACTGCACGGCGCATCCCGATGATGGAGAACGGCGGGATCACCAACGGGTTCTCAGGCGCGCCCAACTCGACGAAAACACCGTCGAGATCGACCATCTGGAGATAGCGGCCGAGGTCGAGGTTCGCCGACACGGTGTTGAGGATGATGTCGAAGGCGTTGCGCAGTTTCTTGAAGGTGTCGCGGTCGCTGGTGGCGTAGTAGGCCTTGGCGCCCAGCCTCAGACCGTCCTCCATCTTCTTCAGTGACTGCGACAGCACCGTCACCTCGGCGCCCATCGCGACAGCCAGTTTCACCGCCATGTGTCCCAGGCCGCCAAGGCCGATGACCGCCACTCGGCTGCCGGGGCCGACCTTCCAGTGCCGCAACGGAGAGTAGGTGGTGATGCCGGCGCACAGCAGGGGGGCGGCGGCATCGAGGGCGATGCCATCGGGGATCCGAAGCACGTAGTTCTCGTCAACGACGATGCTGCCGCTGTAGCCGCCCTGAGTGGGCTGACCGTCGCGGCCGACCGCGTTGTAGGTGCCGACGTTGCCGCCCCCGGTGCAGTACTGCTCCAGTCCGGCCTTGCAGTTCTCGCACTCCCGGCAGGAGTCCACGAAACACCCCACGCCGACCCGATCGCCGACCTTGAACCTGGTGACCGCCGAACCGATCTCGGTGACCACACCGGCGATCTCGTGTCCGGGCACCACCGGGTAGTTCGGCTGGCCCCACTCGGCGCGCACGGTGTGGATGTCGGAATGGCAGATGCCGGCGAAGTGGATGTCGAAGCGCACATCATGCGGGCCGACGTCGCGGCGGGTGATGGTGGTCTTGGTCAGCGGACCGGTGGCCGACGTCGCGGCGTATGCGGAGACGGTAGTCATCCTTCAGACATTAGGCCTTCGGCAGATGCGCCCGGACAGGCACTCCCGCGTCTACCATTCGCGCAATGGTCGACATCCTCTCGCTTCCGAGGCTGCCGCGCGGACTCGACCCGTTGCGGCGGATCCGGGTTCCGCGCGACCTGGACGCCGTCACCGATATCGGCCCCGAGGATTCCGCCTCCGACGGGGGAGTCGACCAGAAAGCCGTCGACACCATCTGGAGAGCCGCCGTCGACTGGTACCGCAGCGGGGTGCATCCCGCGCTGCAGGTCTGCGTGCGGCGCAACGGGGCGGTGATCCTCAACCGCGCGATCGGGCACGCCAAGGGAAACGGACCCCGCGACGGCCGGCAATCCGAACGCGTCCCGGTCACGGTGGACACCCCGTTCTGCGTGTATTCGACATCGAAGGCGATCACCGCCTTCGTCGTCCACAAACTCTGCGAGCGGGGCCTGCTGCACACCGATGACGTGGTCGCCGATTACATCCCGGGCTACGAGAAGAACGGCAAGCACCGGATCACCGTCGGCCACGTACTGGCGCACCGCGCGGCCGTTCCCAACCTTCCGCGCAGCGCCCTAGACCTGGACAACCTCGGCGACCGCGAGTACATGACCGACATCCTGATCAACGCCGCGCCGTTCGCGAAGGCCGGTCGCTACCTTGCCTATCACGCGGTCTCCGGCGGCTTCATCCTCGGCGAGGTGGTGCATGCCGTCACCGGCAAGGACATCCGCGAGGTGCTGGCGGAGGAATTCCTCGACCCACTCGGCTTCCGCTGGACGAACTACGGCGTCGCATCCGAGGACGTCGAGACGGTGGCGCGCAACTACATCACCGGCCCGCCGACTGCGCCACCGATGTCCAATGTGCTCAGCCGGGCACTCGGTATCGGCTTGGACCGGTTGGTGCGGCTCACCAACGACCCGAGGTTCCTGACCGGGATCGTGCCGGCTGCCAACGTCGTGACCAACGCCTGGGAACTGACCCGGTTCTTCGAGATCATGCGCCGCGGAGGCGAACTCGACGGAGTGCGGGTGATCGAGACCGAGACGATCCGCCGTGCGCTCGCCGAGCGCTCGCATCTGGAGATCGACCTGTCGCTGGTCTATCCGACCCGGTTCTCCTATGGGCTGATGCTCGGCGCACAACTGGTGAGCATCTATGGCCGCGACACCCAGCACGCCTTCGGCCACCTCGGGTTCACCAACATGCTGGCGTGGGCCGATCCGGAGCGTGCCATCTCGGTCGCGGTGCTCAACAACGGCAAGCCGATCGTGTACCCCGAGATGTACCGCTTCCTGAGCACCATGCAGTGCATCACCAGCCAGATGCCGAAAGTGCCTGAGAGCGAACGGTTTCTCTAGTTGATCGGGGCGTTGAGCCAGCTGAGGTCGTCGAGGATGCCGCGGGCGGCGATCAGACCCTGACCGGTCTGCCAGACCTCGTTGTTGACGACGAACACCCGGTTGTCCCGGTTCGCCGACAGCTTGCGCCAGGCATCGCTGTCCAGAACCTGCGGTGCGCGCTCCTTGGCGGCCGGTGCGGCGAACGACATGTAGACGATGTCGCCGTCGGCGGGGGAGAAGTCGGGTGATCCCTCGAGCGGGATCTCCAGATAGGGCTTGTCGGTAAATCGTTGTGCCGCAGGGCGATCCACGCCGACGGCGGCCAGCACGCTGGCTGGGAAGTTGTCCGCCCCCCAGACCCGCAAGGTGGCGTCGGTCAGCTGAACGATCGAGGCCTGGAAATGGGTCGCGTCGTTGGCCGCGCCCTTCTCCCTTGCCGCAGCGGTGAACCCGGCGATCAGTTCCTCGGCCGAGCCGCTGCGGCCGGTCGCCGCACCCACCAGTCGCAGGTTGTCCTGCCACGCCGAACCGGACGCGGCGGTGAAGACCGTCGGGGCGATCGCGGCCAGGGCCGGGAAATCCTGGCCGGTGGTCTGCGATCCGAGAATCAGATCGGGCCGGGCGGCGGTGATCGCGCCCAGATCGGGTGCGCCGCGGGTACCGGCGGGCGGCACGTCGTGGATCACGGTGCCGAGATAGGACGGCTGACTGGTGGCGCCGTCCGGAAGTGCGGCGGCCACTATCCGTGACTGCAGGCCCAGCGCGCACAGTGCGTCGAGTTCGTCACCGGCCAGCACCACGATGCGCAGCGGGTCGGGCGGCACGGCCGTCTCGCCGGCGGCGTGCCGCACCGGGTCGGGTGGCTCGGGATCGAGGCGGGCCGGTTCGGGAGCGCAGGACTCGTCGGGACGACGCTGGTTGCCCAGCACCCCGGCCGAGGCGATCTTGGTGGTGCTCGTCACAACCGTGCCGGCCGGAGCGCCGCTGGGCGTCTCGGAGGCCTTTGAGCAGCCGCTGAGCGCCACGAGAGCGCCGACGGTGGCGAGACAGACCCCTGGAAACATGCCGCGGACAAGCATGCGGGGACCGTAACACCAGCCCCCCGGGGTATCGCTGACCTGGGATTTCATCCCCACCGGGGCGGTGTCGCGACGCGACTACGACGGAATGTAGGACCCGCCGCACGCAGCGCCCTATTTGGGGTTAGGATTCCCCGTAGCTTTAGGGATATACCCCCACAGATGGTTTGGAGGACGTCGTGACAGCCGTTGTGCCCTCACGTGGAGATTTAGAGGCCAGTCGCCCGGCCCCGGCGCCCAACGGGCCCAAGGGGAGCTTGTTCTACAAGCTGCTGACGACCACCGACCACAAGCTGATCGGCATCATGTACACGGTCGCGTGCTTCATCTTCTTCGCGATCGCCGGTCTGATGGCGCTGTTCATCCGCGCCGAACTCGCGGTGCCGGGTCTGCAGTTCCTCTCCAACGAGCAGTACAACCAGCTGTTCACCATGCACGGCACCGCGATGCTGCTGTTCTACGCGACCCCCGTCGTCTTCGGCTTCGCCAACCTGGTGCTGCCGATTCAGATCGGCGCCCCCGACGTGGCATTCCCGCGGCTGAACGCGCTGTCCTTCTGGTTGTTCGTCTTCGGCGCCACGATCGCGATGGCCGGTTTCATCACCCCCGGCGGCGCCGCCGACTTCGGCTGGACCGTCTACGTCCCGCTGTCGGACGCCACGCACTCTCCGGGTGCCGGCGCTGATCTGTGGATTCTCGGTGTCGCCGTCGGCGGCCTGGGCACCATCCTCGGCGCGGTCAACATGATCACCACCATCGTCTGCCTGCGGGCGCCCGGTATGACCATGTTCCGGATGTCGATCTTCACCTGGAACATCTTCGTCACGTCGATCCTGGTCATCCTGATCTTCCCGCTGCTGACCGCGGCCGCTTTCGGGCTTGCCGCCGACCGTCGCCTCGGCACCCACGTATACGACCCCGCCAACGGTGGCATCACGCTGTTCCAGCATCTGTTCTGGTACTTCGGGCATCCCGAGGTGTACATCATCGCGCTGCCGTTCTTCGGCATCATCTCCGAGATCATCCCGGTGTTCTCTCGCAAGCCGCTGTTCGGCTACAGCACGCTGGTCTACGCCACCATGGGTATCGCGGCGCTGTCGATGGCGGTGTGGGCGCACCACATGTACGTCACCGGCGCGGTGCTGCTGCCGTTCTTCAGCCTGCTGACCTTCATGATCGCGGTGCCCACCGGCATCAAGTTCTTCAACTGGATCGGCACCATGTGGAAGGGCCAGGTGACCTTCGAGACCCCGATGCTCTGGGCCTTCGGCTTCCTGGTGACCTTCCTGTGCGGTGGTCTGACCGGCGTCATGCTGGCCAGCCCGCCGGTGGACTTCCACGTCTCGGACAGCTACTTCGTGATCGCGCACTTCCACTACACGCTGTTCGGCACCATCGCCTTCGCCACCTACGCCGGCGTCTACTTCTGGTTCCCGAAGATGACCGGCCGGATGCTCGACGAGCGTCTGGGCAAGCTGCACTTCTGGCTGACGATGATCGGCTTCAACGTCACATTCCTGGTGCAGCACTGGCTGGGCAACGCGGGCATGCCGCGCCGCTACGCGGACTACCTGCCCACCGACGGCTTCACGACGCTGAACGTCATCTCGACCATCGGCGCGTTCATCCTGGGCTCCTCGCTGATCCCGTTCTTCTGGAACGTGTTCAAGAGCTGGCGCTACGGCGAGGTCGTCACCGTCGACGACCCGTGGGGTCACGGCAACTCCCTGGAGTGGGCCACCAGCTGCCCGCCGCCTCGGCACAACTTCACCGAGCTGCCTCAGATCCGTTCCGAGCGGCCGGCATTCGAGCGCAACCACCCGCACATGATCGAGCGGATGCGCAAAGAGGCCTACGTCGGTCGCGGGCACTGATCCGAAACTGACACCGGCGGCGCACGCCTAGTTCGCCGCGCAGGGGCTGCGATGACCATCGAGAAGGTGTCGGTGCTGATCACCGTCACCGGGGTGGACCGGCCCGGTGTCACCTCCGCCCTGTTCGAGGTGCTCTCCGCCCACCAGGTGGAACTGCTCAACGTCGAACAGGTCGTGATCCGCGACCGGCTCACCCTCGGGGTGCTGGTGTCGGGGGTCCCCGACGTCGCGGCCGGAGACACGTTGCGGACCGCCGTCACCGAGACCATCCACCGGTTGGGTCTCGACGTCACCATCGAGCGCAGCGACGACGTCCCGGTCATCGCCGACCCGTCGACGCACACGATCGTGGTGCTCGGCCGGCCCATCACCGCGGCGGCCTTCGGTGCGGTGGCCCGCGAATTGGCCGTACTGGGGGTCAACATCGACTTCATCCGCGGTATCTCCGACTACCCCGTGACCGGACTGGAGTTGCGGGTCTCGGCTCCACCGGACGTCGACGGCAGGCTGCAGGAGAACCTGGCCCGGCTGGCATCCGACCAGAGCATCGACATCGCCGTGGAGCGCTACAGCCTGGAGCGGCGGGCCAAACGGCTCATCGTCTTCGACGTCGACTCGACCCTGATCCAGGGCGAGGTCATCGAGATGCTGGCCGAACGGGCCGGGGCCGGGGCGAAGGTCGCCGCCATCACCGAAGCCGCCATGCGCGGCGAAATCGACTTCGCCGAATCGCTGCACCAGCGGGTGGCCACCCTGGCCGGGCTGCCGGCCGAGGTGATCGACGAGGTCGGCGCCGAACTCGAACTGACCGCCGGTGCGCGGACCACCATCCGCACGTTGCGTCGGCTCGGATTCCACTGCGGTGTGGTCTCCGGAGGTTTTCGGCAGGTGATCGACCCGCTGGCCCATGAACTGATGCTGGACTTCGTCGCGGCCAACGTATTGGAGATCGTCGACGGCAAGCTGACCGGACGGGTGGTCGGCGAGGTGGTCGACCGGGCTGGAAAGGCCAGGGCGCTGCGGGACTTCGCCCAGCAGGCCGGGGTTCCGATGGAGCAGACGGTGGCCGTCGGTGACGGCGCAAACGATATCGACATGCTCAACGCCGCCGGACTCGGTGTGGCCTTCAACGCCAAACCCGCCCTGCGGGAGGTCGCCGACGCCTCACTGAGCCATCCCTACCTCGACGCGGTGCTGTTCATCCTCGGGGTGACCCGTGCTGAGATCGAGGCCGCCGACGCCGTCGACGGCGGGGTGCGGCGGGTCGAGATCCCGCCGCAGTAATGGCCGGCCCGATACGGCACGATGGTCTGGTGCCACCAGAGACCGACGACCGGATCGATCCGGATCTGCTGATCGACTTCCGTGACGTCGCCCTGCGCCGCGACGGCCGGTTGCTGGTCGGCCCGGTCACCTGGCAGGTCGAACTCGACGAGCGCTGGGTCGTCGTCGGTCCCAACGGTGCTGGAAAGACCTCGCTGCTGCGGATGGCGGCGGCCATGGAGTACCCGTCCTCGGGGACTGCGATCGTCCTGGGGGAGCGGCTCGGCCGCGTTGACATGAGCGAACTTCGCCAGCGGGTCGGACTGAGCAGTTCGGCTCTGGCGCAACGGGTTCCGGACGCTGAACTGGTCCGCGACGTCGTGGTCTCGGCCGGCTACGCGGTGCTGGGCCGGTGGCGCGAGGACTATGAGGAAATCGACTATCTGCGCGCAGTGGACACCCTCGAGAGTGTCGGCGCCGAACACCTCGCCGACCGCACCTACGGCACCCTCTCGGAGGGGGAGCGCAAGCGGGTTCTGATCGCCCGCGCCCTGATGACCGATCCGGAACTGCTGCTGCTCGACGAGCCCGCCGCCGGGCTGGACCTCGGCGGCCGTGAGGAACTCGTCGCCCGCCTGGCCGACCTGGCCGCGGACCCTGACGCCCCGGCCCTGGTGCTGGTGACCCACCACGTCGAGGAGATCCCCCCCGGGTTCAGCCATTGCCTGATCCTGTCGGAGGGCGCGGTGCTCGCCGCCGGGTTGCTCGACGACGTCCTGACTGCCGAGAACCTGTCGGCGGCATTCGGCCAGTCCATCGCGGTGGACACCATCGATGGCCGCTACTTCGCCCGCCGTGCGCGCAGTCGCGCGGCCCACAGGAGGCGCGCATGAGCGAACCCGAGCCGTTGCCGGTCCGTCCGGCGGCCACCGTGATGCTGGTGCGCGACACCTCAAAGGGCATCTCCGTCTTCCTCATGCGTCGCCACGCCGCGATGGAATTCGCCGCCGGTATGACCGTGTTCCCTGGCGGCGGCGTCGACGAGCGTGATCGCAGCGTGAGTCTGCGGGCCGACGGAGCCTGGTACGGACCGGAGCCCGACTGGTGGGCTGAGCGTTTCGGCATCGAGTCCGATCTGGCCGAGGCACTGGTTTGCGCGGCCGCCCGGGAGACCTTCGAGGAGTCCGGCGTGCTGTTCGCCGGACCGGCCGACGACCCGGACTCGATCGTCGCCGACGCCTCGGTCTACCACCAGGCCCGCGCCGCACTCGACGACCGCACCCTCTCCTTCGCCGATTTCCTGCGCGGGGAGAAACTGGTGCTGCGCGCCGACCTGCTGCGGCCATGGTCCAACTGGGTCACTCCGAAAGAGGAGCGGACCCGCCGCTACGACACCTACTTCTTCGTCGGGGCACTGCCGAACGGCCAGCGAGCCGACGGTGAGAACACCGAGTCCGATCAGGCCGGCTGGGCCCGGCCGGAGGATGCCATCGAGGACTTCGCCGAAGGTCGAGCTCTGCTGCTGCCCCCGACCTGGAGCCAGCTGGACTCGCTCACCGGCCGCACCGTCGAAGAGGTCCTGGGTCTGGAACGTCAGATCGCCAAGGTTCAGCCGAAACTCACTGTGCTGAAAGATAATTGGGAGATCGAGTTCTTCGACAGCGACCGCTACAACGCGGCCCGGCACCGGGGTGGCCGGCTGAAGGGCAGCTTCTAAAACGTGCGAGAGTTCGTCAGCGTTCATCTCAGCGATCAGCATCCGGGCATCGGGACCGTGGTGCTCGACCGTGAACCCACCAACACTCTGACCAGGCAGTGCTACCGCGAACTGGCTGACGCCGCGCGCGAGGTGTCCGGGCGGGAGGATATCGCCGCGGTCATCCTGTTCGGCGGTCACGAGATCTTCTCCGCCGGAGACGATGTGGCCGAACTGCGGACGCTGAACGCGCCGGAGGTGCAGGCGGCCGACGTGGTGCGCGAGGCGGCACTGGAGGCGATCGCTGCCATCCCGAAGCCGACGGTGGCGGCGGTGACGGGATACGCGTTGGGGGCCGGCCTGAGTCTGGCGCTGGCGGCCGACTGGCGGGTCTGCGGTGACAACGTCAAACTCGGCGCCACCGAGGTCCTCGCCGGACTGGCGCCGGCGACCGGAGGCTGCGCCCGCCTGGTCCGGGCGGTGGGTCCGTCCCGGGCCAAGGAACTGGCGTTCAGCGGCCGGTTCGCCGGCGCCAAGGAGGCGCTCGCACTCGGCCTGATCGACGAACTGGTCTCTCCGGACGGCGTGTACGACGCGGCGGTGACCTGGGCGCAGCGGTTCGTGGGGGTCCCCGCGGCCGCGGTGGCCGAGACGAAGGCCCGGATCGACGGGTTAGGCTGCCCTTCATGAACGACCCGGCTCCGAATCCGCACGCCACCGAGGAGCAGGTGCAGGCGGCTCTCAAGGACTCCAAGCTTGCTCAGGTCCTTTACCACGATTGGGAGGCCGAGAGCTACGACGACAAGTGGTCGATCTCCTATGACCAGCGTTGCGTCGACTACGCCCGCGGCCGGTTCGACGCGATCGTCCCGACCGCGGAACTGCGCAAGTTGCCCTACGACCGTGCGCTGGAACTCGGCTGCGGAACAGGTTTCTTCCTGCTCAACCTGATCCAGGCCGGGGTGGCCCGCCGCGGTTCGGTGACCGACCTGTCCCCGGGAATGGTCAAGGTCGCGGTGCGCAACGGCGAGTCGCTGGGTCTGGACATCGACGGCAGGGTGGCCGACGCCGAAGGCATTCCCTACGACGATGACACGTTCGATCTGGTGGTGGGACACGCTGTGCTGCACCACATTCCCGACGTGGAGAAGTCGCTGAGCGAAGTGGTTCGGGTGCTCAAGCCCGGCGGCAGATTCGTATTCGCAGGCGAGCCGACCACGGTGGGCAACGCCTATGCGCGCCGGCTTGCAGACCTCACCTGGAAGACGACGGTTCGCGCGATGAAGCTGCCGGGTCTGGAGAGCTGGCGGCGTCCCCAGTCCGAACTCGACGAGAACTCCCGTGCCGCCGCCCTGGAGTGGATCGTCGATCTGCACACCTTCGACCCGGCCGATCTGGAACGGATGGCTTTGGCCGCCGGTGCGGTCGACGTGCGTACCACCAGCGAGGAATTCACCGCCGCGATGCTGGGCTGGCCGGTGCGCACATTCGAGTCGACCGTGCCGCCGGGAAAGCTCGGCTGGAACTGGGCGCGTTTCGCCTTCCGGAGCTGGACGACGCTGTCCTGGGTCGACGCCAACATCTGGCGGCACGTCGTGCCCAAGGGCTGGTTCTACAACGTCATGATCACCGGGGTTAAGCCGTCCTGAACCTCGGCGATGTCGCCTATCTGATCAGCGACGACGGTGCAGCCGCGCTCGCCGAGGTCAACCGGCACTCACTGACCGACGCGACCCGGCTGGCCGATATCGCGCTGATCCGCCGTCGCTACGGCGGACACACCAACGCCCTGGTCGAGACCACCCTGCTGCGACGGCGG
>CAYFMA010000030.1:33824-41714 GCA_964344085.1 uncultured Mycobacterium sp. | reverse complement strand
CTCCATGACGCGCTTACCCAGGATGGTGTCGGTGCGGATCGACAGCCGGCTGTCGGATCCGATCCGGTGATCGCCGAGGGTGAAGCCGACCCGGACGCGGTCGCCCTCGATCTTCAGCGATTTGATCTGGCCGACGTCCATACCGCTGATGCGCACCTTGTCACCGGGAGCCGCACCGGCCGCGTCGGCGAAGTGTGCGTAGTACATGGGCTTGGCGAACAGCATCGGGATGCTCGCGAAGCTCTGGCCCACCCCGATCACCATCAGCAGGATGAGCAGGCCGAGCAGGCCAACCTTGATCCGGTCGGATCCCTGGAGAGTCATCATTGCGGCGTGCACCTCCCCGTGGGCTGCTTGGTGATCCGCACCTGCCGCACCGGGCCGCCGGGCTGGAGGCCGTTGAGCGTCAGGGTGAGGTCGCACAGATAGAAGTTGAAGAAGTCGCCGTAGATACCGCCGACGCGGCCGATCAGATTGATCGCGGGCGGGTATTCGGTGAGCAGCTTGTCGAGCTTGTCCGGGTTGTCCGCGAAGGCCGACTGGATCGTCTCGAGGTGGCCCAGGGTGGACTGCAACTGGGGGCGGTTGTCGCTGAGGATGCTCGCCAGGGTGCCGGAGGCGGTGCTGATGTCGGCGATGGAAGAGGCCAGCGGATCAGCCCGGTTCTTCAGCCCGGTGATCAGCACCTCGAAATTGTTGACCGTCTGGTCGAAGGCTTCCTGATGCTTGTTGACCGTGGTGAGCACGGTGTTGAGATTGGTGATCACCTCGCCGATGGCCTTGTCGTGGTCGGCCAGCGAGGACGTCAGCTCTCCGGTCTGGCGCAGGATGTCGGCCACCGTGCCGCCCTGGCCCTGGAACACCGTCACCAGCGAACTGGCGATGTTGTTGACCTTCTCCGGATCGAGTGATTTGAACAGCGGCTTGAAACCACCGATGAGGGCATCGAGGTCCAGAGCGGGCTGGGTGCGGGCCACCGGGATGAAGCCGCCGACGGGCAGAACCCGGTCGGCGCCCTCGCCGGTGCCGCGATCGAGGTTGACGAAACGCTCGCCGATGAGGTTGGCGTAGCGGATCTGCGCGGTGGTCGACTGGTACAGCGGCAGCGACTTGTCGACCTTCATGTCGACGATCACACGCTGAGAGTTGTCGGCCAACTGCACCTTGGAGACCTTGCCGACCTCCACGCCGCCGGCCCGGACGAACTGTCCGGCCTTGAGGCCACTGCCGTTGCTGAACTCGGCGGTGTAGGTGTTGTAGCGCTGGAAGCGCAACTGACCGAACACCACGATGAGCAGAGCGCTGCACAACAACAGCACGAATGAGAAGAGGGCGAGTTTGATCGCCGTGTTCCGGATACTCATGGGTTGATCGTGTTCTCCCCCACCTGGCGGCCCCAGACGTACTCAGTGAGAATCGGCTGACCGAGTTCGAAGTGGTTGTAGGGGGCGAGCGCCGCGCCGTCGTCCACGACGAGGGTCGGCGCCGGCCAGAAGTTCCGGTTGATGTCCTGCCAGCAGCCGGGCGCCCCGCCCGGACCGCCGCGGCCGTTCACCCGCGGAAGGTTGTCGGGATAGACGTACGGGTTGGGAGCGCCGATGAGTTCGGCGCGGTCGGCCAGCGAATATCCGTTGCCGCCGAAGCCGGCCAGCGCGGCGGGGAGCACGTCCGCGTACTTCTTCACCATGCAGTACAACTCGGGGCTGTAGGTGTTGAGCAGCGTGGAGGTCGGCACCAGGTCGGACATGCCGCGCACGAAATACGGTGCGCCGCGCTCGAATACGTCGCCGGCGTTGTTGCCGAACCCGGCGGCCGCCAGCAGGGTCGCGTCCAGATCCCCGCGCTGGTTGTTCAGCGTGCGGGCGGTGGTCATCGCGTTGTCGATCGCGTCCCAGAAGTCGGGGCCCGCCGCGGTGTAGACGTCGGCCACAGCGGACAGCTTCTGGTTGAGTACCTGCAGCCGGCCGAGGCGCGGGGTGATGTTGTCCAACGCCTCGTTGGTGTTGACGATCGCCTGGCCGAACTTCGTGCCCAGACCGGTGAGCGCCTCGGCGGTGGCCGACAGCGTCAGGTTGAGCTTGACCGGGTCGATCTTCTCGGCGATACCGGTCACGGTCTCGAAGAGGGTGTTGAACTCGGTGGTGACGCTGCGCGCGTCGATGACGTCGGAACTGCTGATCCGCTTGGACACCGGGTTGGCGGGTGAGGACAGCGAGATGTACTTGTTGCCGAAGATCGTGCTGGCCCGGATGTCGCCCTGGACGTTGGCCGGGATCAGGCTGATGAACTTGGGGTCGACTTCCATGACCACCTTGGCGGCCTGCTTGCCGTCCTGGATGGTCGGAAGGACCTGGGTGACCTTGCCGATCTCGACGCCGTTGTAGGTGACCTTCGACTGCGGGTCCATCACCAGACCGGCACGGCTGGACACCATCGTCAGCTTGGTCTTGGGGGTCAGCTTGCCGCGGAACTCCAGCAGGATGAAGGTCACCACGATCGCGGCGACCAGCAGCAGGATCAGACCCGCCAGCTTCAGCGGCGGGGTGCGCGGAGGGTTCAGGGGAGCCGTCATCGCCGCTACACCGTCAGATTGAAGTTCGGGTCGGTGCCGTACAGCGCCAACGATGCTCCGAGGACGACGAACTGGACCACCACCAGTGAGGCCCGCATGGACCGGCCGACAGCCTCGCCGACGCCGACCGGGCCGCCGCTGGCGTTGTAGCCGAAGTAGCAGTGGTTGATCATCACGATGACCGCGATGACGATGACCTCGACGAACGACCAGAACACGTCGCTGGGCCGAAGGAACGTGTGGAAGTAGTGCTCGTAGGTGCCGCTGGACTGCCCGTAGAGCAGTGTGGTGGTCAGCTGAGCCGAGGCGAACGCCATGATCAGCGCCATCGCGTACAGCGGGATGATCACAACCGAACTGGCCACCAGCCGGGTGGACACCAGATAGGAGATCGACTTGATGCCCATCACCTCCAGGGCGTCGATCTCCTCGGATATGCGCATGGCACCCAGTTCGGCGGTGGCGCCGGCGCCGACGGTTGCCGCCAGCGCCTCACCGGTGACAACCGGTGCGGTGAGGCGGACGTTGACCATGGCGGCGAGGAAGCCGGTGAAGGCCTCGACGCCGATGTTGCCCAGCGACGCGAAACCCTGGATGGCGATCAGCGAGCCGGCCGACAACGTGACGAAACCGACGATCGCGACGGTGCCGCCGACCACGGCCATGGCACCGGCACCCATACCGGTCTCGGCGATCAGCCGGATGATCTCCTTGCGGTAGTACCGCATCGCGTGGGGGATCTCCTTGACGGCCTCCCAGGTGAACCAGGCCACCTTGCCGCTGCTGGTGAGCACACGGCTGGGGATGCTGGCCAGCTTCTCGAGGCTGCCCGGTACCGCCGGGAACCGTGAGGGTGCCGCTGTCGTCGCCATCTATCGCCCCGTTCCGAATCGAACGCCGATGGTGGTGAAGATGACGTTCACCGCGAAGAGCGCGACCACGCACAACACCAGGGTCTCGTTCACCGCGATGCCCACGCCCTTGGCGCCGCCGCCCACCGTCAGGCCGCGGTAGCAGCCGACCAGGCCGGCGATCAGACCGAAGGTCAAGGCCTTGGCGATGGAGATGATGACCTCGGGCAGACCCGTCACCAGGGTGAGGGTCTGCAGATAGGCGCCGGCTGAGATGTTCTGCAGCCCAACGCCGAACAGGAAACTACCGACCAGGCCGATGGTGATCACCGCGCCGTTGAGCAGAACGGCCACGAACATGGCGGCGGCCACACGGGGCACCACCAGGCGGTGGATCGGATCGATGCCGAGCACCTCGAGGGCGTCGATCTCCTCGCGGATGGTGCGGGCGCCGAGGTCGGCGCAGATCGCCGTCGATCCGGCGCCGGCGACCACCAGCACGGTCACCAGTGGGCCGAGCTGGGTCACCGAGGCCAGGGCCGCGCCCGCGCCGGAGACGTCGGCCGCGCCGAACTCCTGGAGCAGCAGGTTGAAGATGAAGATGATGAGCACGGTCAGCGGGATCGACATGGCGAAGGTCGGCAGCAGCGCGACCGTCATCAGGAACCAGCTGTACTGAATGAACTCTTTCCACTCGAACGGCCGGGCCAGCGCCTTGCCGGTGAGCACGCACATCTTGAAGAAGCCACCCATGGCCTGCATGGGGCCCTGGTAGCGCTTGCGGATGAAGCTCATCGTGGTCACGGGGTCACGCTCCCTGACACATGGCCTCCCTGCCCCGAATGAGTGATGTCCGTCTCCCTACCGATAGGTAGTAACAAAGACCACAGGAATGTACCCGACGGCTTATGGGCCGTACATCGCAACGGCACTATTGACCTCCGGTCTGTTTCAGACCCGCACCGAAACGGTTCCTGAGCTCGGTTTTCAGGACCTTGCCTGCCGGATTCCGGGGCAGCGCTTCGACGATCTCCAGCACCTTCGGCTGCTTGTAACGGGCCAGGTGTTCATTGAGGAATCCCTCGAGGTCCTCGAGTCGCAGTCCGGCGTCGGAGACCGCCGCCACCGCGACCGGCACCTCACCCCATTTCGGGTCCGGGCGCCCGATCACGGCGACCTCGACGATCGACGGGTGAGCCGCCAGGACGTTCTCGACCTCGGCGCAGTAGATGTTCTCCCCGCCGGAGATGATCATGTCCTTCTTGCGGTCGACCACCCAGACGTAGCCCTCGGCGTCCATCCGGACCAGATCCCCGGAGTGGAACCAGCCGCCGGCGAAGGCCTCGGCGGTTGCCGCCGGGTTGTTCCAGTAGCCCGCCATCAGGGTGGGGGCCCGGTAGACGATCTCGCCCACCTCGCCGACCGGGACGTCATTCATATCGTCGTCGACCACGCGGGCGGCGACGGTGGGCACGACCTTGCCGACTGAGCCGATCTTCCGGACCGCGTCCTCGCCCAGGAGCATGCAGGTCACCGGGGACATCTCGGTCTGGCCGAAGGCGGCGACGATATTGCAGCCCGGGAAGGTCTCGTTCATCTGACGCAGCAGGGTCTCCGAGGCCGGCGCGGCACCCCAGGACAACGTCCGCAGGCGCAGCGCCCTGGGCCGGGCCTGCTGTTCGGCGCACACCGCCTGCCACTGCGCCGGCACCAGGAAGATGCCGGTGACCTTCTCGGCCTCGAGGACGTCGAGCAGTTCGCCGGGGTTGAACGCCCCGAGTGGATAGATGACGAACGGCGAACCGAGGGTGATCGCGGGTATCACGTTGCCGATACCGGCGATGTGGAACAGCGGCACCCCGATGAAGCCGACGTCGTTGTTGAGGTCGGGTGGGCGGGTGTAGTTCGCGATCATCACCTCGGCGGCGAGGTTGGAGTGCGTGAGCACCGCGCCCTTGGGATGCCCGGTGGTGCCGGAGGTGTACATGATCAGTGCCGGATCGTCGTTGGGGATGTCGACGGGCGGTGCGGCCTCGCCCTCCTCGGCGACGAGGTCCTCGTAGCCGAGAACGGAGTCCGACAGGGAATCAGCAGCCGTCGCCTCGGCGACGATCAGGTGGTGCAGCGGGGCGAGTTCGTGCACGGCGGCCGCGACCGGCGCCAGCATCGGCTCGGTGATGAGCACCGCCGCACCGCAGTTCTCCACGAGATAGGCCAACTCGGGCGGAGTGAGACGGAAGTTCACCGGAACCGCAATGGCCCCAAGCTGATTGGCCGCCAAACAGGCTTCGACGAACTCCGGCCGGTTGAGCATCAGGATCATCACCCTGTCGCCGGCGGCGACGCCGCGGCGATGCAACGCCGACGCCAATCGGTGCACGCGGTGCTGAAGTTCGCCCCAGGTGATGGTGCGGCCGGCGAAGCGGATCGCGGTCGCGTCCGGACTCATCAGCGCATGCCGGTTGAGGTGGGTGATCCAGTTCTGCCGACGGGAGATATATGGCTGTTCGGTGCTCAGCGCGTCCATCACGTCTTAGCTTGCGGCACGACACCGCGGACGCGAGGAGAAACGAACCAATCCGCTATCCGGCCAAGTGCTCGGCACGGTTCTTCAGGTTTCCGGCCAGATGATCGAGTGCGTCGTTGACGAGTTTCTTGACCATCAGGCTGGGCACGCCGGGGATGGAGGTCTCGACGTCGAGGTCGACGGTGAGCAGACTCATCGGCCCCATCTCCACCACCGAGAAGAGTTGCTCCTGCTTACTGAACAGGTCCCCCTGCTGCATGACGGTCTGAATCTGCACCGGACTCGGGTAGTACACGGCCTGGATGTAGGTGCCCTGCTGGCCCTGGATCTCGGTGTCGATGCGCAACTGGCTGGGCCGGCCGTCGTTGTAGCGGGCCAGCACGTAGACGGCCTTGACCTCGTCGTTCCACTGCGGGTAGGCCTCGAAATCGGCGACGATGGCCAGGATGGTGGCCGCCTGCGCGTCGACCTCGACGGTCTTGCTCACCAAGGGCATCAGAGCACCGCCTGATTCGTCGGTATCCCCACGGCAGCCTTCGTGGCCGGAGCGCCCAGCGGGGATTCGACCCTGATCCGCTCGTCGCGGATCAGGCCGCGCAGCAATGCGGTCGAGAACTCCTCGGCGATCTCCTTGGCGGTCCGGCGCCCGTCCGGACGCAGCCACCGGTAGGCGCCCATCGTCATACCGATATAGCCGAGGGCGACCACGTGGGAGTCGCACTCGAAGAACTCGCCGCTGGCGATGCCGCGGTCGATCAGGCCGGCGAGGTGCTGGTAGACCTGATCCTCCTTCTCCCGGACCTCGGCGACCTGCTCATCGGTGAACCACTCGGTGATGTAGGGCTGTTCCTGCCAATAGACCGCCGCACCCTCGGGGTTCTCGGCGATGTTGGTCAGCAGCCGCACGGTGTACTGGTAGAGCGCTTCACGAGCTGTCCAGGACTCCTCGGCGTGCACGGCGGCCAGCGTGTTCTCCGCGGCCCGGCGGTAGATGTCGAACAGGATCAGCGACTTGCTGGCGTAGTAGTGGTAGACGGTCGCCTTGTTCAGCCCCACCACGTCGGCGACGTCGTCCATTCGGGTGCCGTGATACCCGCGAGCAGCGAAAAGCTTGGTGGCGACGGCCAGTAACTCCTCGCGGCGGCTCGACCCGTTCTCCGGCGGCATGGCACCCTCCCTATCAACTGGTTGGACAGTTTAGGCAATGGTCGGCGATCAGCAGCGTCTCCGGGGGCGCCGGGCTAGACTCACACCGCAGTCGGACGTAGCAATGGAGGTTTGTGGTGGATCCGAATCCCGATTATGACGCGTCCGACGAGATCGAGTACTTCTTCAGCTGGCTGCCGTGGGCGCTGCGCGGCACCGACTGGACCGGCACGCCTGCGTATCCCCCGGTTTAACCGGCCCAGCTGAACCCGTCGACGCCGGTGTCGATCCGGCGTTCTTCCTTCTCCCCTTTTCGCACGATCAGTGGCTTGTCCGCCGCCGTGCCCACATACGCCAGCCTGTCGCCGCGCCAGGCCGGCGCCGGCGCCCCACCGGGGGTCTCGACGACCGTCTCGACCTTCGAGGGACGCTCAAGGATCCGGATCGAGCGCGTCTGCTGATCGGCGCTCCACTCGCTGAACCCCACCGCACCATTCGGCAGTGCCTGGATGTCGGCGTACTGACCGGTCCCGGTCAGCAGAGCGGCGGGGCCGTTGGGCGGATCGACGGCGTAGATACCGCCGGACCGGAACGCGAACGGTGTTGAGGCGAAAAGACTTCCGTTCGCGTCACCGTTGGTGAACAGGATCGCCCGTCCGTCGGCGTCGTAGGTGACCGCGAACGCGTTGGTGCCCTTGACCAACGCCGTCGAGGTGCCTCCGACGGTCAGCACGTTGACGTCGACGGGACTGACGTCGCTGCGCCCGCCCACCCAGGCGATGTGCATACCGTCC